>JAZQOF010000001.1:0-5242 GCA_045627785.1 Bacteroidales bacterium
CCATACAAAACCTTACTAATCCTTACAAAAACGTCGGTGACGTACAGGATGGTAAAGTGGCGATTTGAGGCGATTTCAATTTGTTACATGTTACATATTAACTAAAAAGAAAAATAACAATGCCAAATTTAGGTCTGGAAATCAAGCGAAAATGCCGATTCTGCGGAAAAGTGTTTCTAATCAAGACACTCGACAGCTATTATTGCTGCAAAAAATGTAGCGATGCTGCATACGCAAAAAAGAAGAGAACAGAAGCCAAAGAAAAGAAACTGGCTTTGATAGCCAAGGGTGTTCCAAAGGTAAGGGAATTCATCTCGGTAAGGGAAGCTGTAGCCATCTATGGAGTTGAACGTGGCACGCTGTATCTAATGATTCGTAGAGGTCAGATACCAAGTATCAATATTGGAACCAAAATGACTAGGCTAAACCGTAAAGATTTGGAGAAGGCTTTTGTGAAACGTCCTATCGCCAAGTACATCAAGGAAACGCCATTGCCAAAAATATACAGCCTCGAACCAGAAGACTGCTATACCATTGGAGAGGTCTGTGAGAAGTATCGCATCAACGATAGTTCTGTATGGGCTCACGTCAGGAAGTATTCCATTCCTTCTCGTCAAATCGGCAACTATGTGTATGTCCCTAAAACAGAAATTGACAATTTATATAAATCAGAAGAATAATGAGAAAACCTTTATTGCACACAAAGGTCACGGTCAAGCTTCGAAAATCTGCTTACCGTGACGAATGGTACCTCATCATTGAGTCGTACCCAGTTAGAAAACCCGACAGCGACAAGCCTGCCAGGATTGTTGAAGCTGTCAACCGTACCATTACTACTCCCATCTGGGACATGACGGCAGTCACCGGCATTGATGATGACGGCAACTACAAGTACAAGCCCAAGCGTGACATCAATGGAGTAATCCAATGCACATCTCGCTTGGATCGTGAGTCTTGCCTTTATGCCGAGAAGGTCCGCGCGTTGCGTCAGCAAGAGTATGATACCGCTGTGGTGTATTCTGACAGAGAGCAAGAGATGATTGCTCAGAACGAACGTTCAGAACAGGACTTCATCGCTTATTTCAAAAGTATTATATATAAGGTACACCCTAACAGCTCCAAATCTATCATTGTGAACTGGTGTCGCGTGGGCGAGTTGCTCAGCATATTTTCAGAGGGGAAGCCTATTCCTTTTAGAAAGATCAATGTAAGACTACTTGAAGACCTGAAGCTGTTTTTCCTCACAGCACCACAAGGCGGAAACAAGAAAGGCACTCTCTCACAAAACTCAGCAGCCACCTACTTCTCAATCGCTAAGGCTGGTCTGCATCGTGCCTTCATTGACGAATACCAGACGGTGGATATTGGCGCAAAGATCAAAGGCATACCAGAACTCAAAGTCAAGCGTGAGACACTGACCCTTGAAGAAGCTGAGTTGCTTGCCCAAACGCCTTGTGAGAACGAGGTTTTGAAGCGTGCCTTTTTCTTTGCAATACTTACAGGCATACGACTCTGCGACATTCATGAACTCACATGGGGCGAGATTCAGAAGACGTCAACAGGTTGGCGTGTGGACTTCACCCAACGAAAGACACACGTTGTTGACTACCTGCCAATAAATGAGCAGGCATACTCGCTCTGTGGTGAGCCAGGAGAACACGACCAGCAGATATTTGCAGGATTGACAGGTTCTTCATGGATTTCACGTCCGCTGAAGAAATGGATAGCAACTTCAGGAATTAAGAAGCATATTACCTTCCACTGTTCGCGTCACACATTCGCCACCCTTCAGTTGGAGAATGGCACGGATATATTTGTTGTAAAAGGTATGCTCGGTCATACAAATGTAAAGACCACTCAGATTTATGCACATATCGTTGACAAGAGCAAACGAAATGCAGCCGAGGCTCTCCAGATAGATGGACTTAATGCTTCGAGCGAATCTCCTGATGACGCAAAAGCCATCTGATAATCCGTAACGTATTCTCTATTTAGCCTCCGAGTTTTCGGGGGCTTTTTTGTGTCTTTACTATCTCCTCCATGTAAGTTTTTATTGTCTTTATTCATGCCTTTATAAAATGCTGTTTTCTAGTTTAATAGTATGATTTTCGCGGAAAAATCATACTATAAATATAAACTATTTTAATATCGGGGCTGCAAAAGGCTGTTTTTATGGCTGTTCGCGAAATAGTGAGTTACTTTGCATCGCCAAACAACAAGAAAAGTCGCAAATTCAAAAAACAAAATACATATAAACTATGGCAGAAAAATATTCAATCAATTCGCTGGAGGAGATGCCAAAAGCATTGTCCTACCTCATTGAAAAAGTTGACAGCCTTCAGAAGACTGTCAACACCCTGCGAAACAAGCAGCAGATTAGTGAATCACCTCGATGGATGAACATTGATGAGCTTTGTGCATACCATCCCAGCCATCCCAAGAAGCAGACCGTCTATGAATGGGTGTCAAAGAAGACAATACCATATCATAAGATGACCAAGGGACTTATGTTCCTACAGTCAGAAATCGATGAGTGGCTGAAGAGCGGCGCTCAAAAGACCGAAGAAGATCTCATGCGTGAGGCACGTGAGTTCATCGAATCAAAAAGAGGCAACTAACATGGCAGGGTACTACACAAGTGATTTCTGGAAAGGAATGGAGGACTTGCATGAGTTCTCCTTCTACCGGAAGCCAATTCAGAATGTAGAGCCTTGTAGAGCTATCACCGTGGTCGATGTGTACCGATACATTGTCGGTCATTATGCAAAACCTCAAACAGAAACACTACGCGCAATGACCTCTCCTTCTGAGGCCAAGAAATTTAAGGCTACTCATTTTGACTACTGCACATTCTCGGGATTGTTTCGCAGACGAAATGAAAAGGAGATAATACTTCATTCTGGATTGATGTGCTTGGACTTTGACCACATCGGTAACCCCGAAGAGTTCAAAGAACGACTATTGCAACATGACTACTTCGATACGGAACTCCTGTTCACAAGTCCTTCTGGCGATGGTGTGAAATGGATTATCCCTATCGAACTGAAGGGATGGGAACATTCCCGTTATTTCAAGTCTGTAGCCAACTGCATAAAGGCAACAGGTTTACCAGAGGTTGACAAGTCGGGAAGCGACGTGGCTCGCTCATGTTTCCTTCCTTATGACCCTCAGGCGTATATTAACCCCAAATATCAAGAATATGTCGAAGAAAATATTTTCACCCCAAGAGTGGGAGAATGTCCCTTCTAAGCAGGAACCCTCATATCCCACTGCACTGGCTCTCAATGATCCATTCTCAGATCTTCACGCGGAAGTTGAGAGTATCATTGCGGAAATCGAGGCGCGTGGAATTGATATTGCCCCAGAATATGGAGCCTGGGTTAATAGCGGATTCGCATTAGCAGAAGGCTTGGGTGAAGGTGGACGTAACTTCTTTCATCGTATGAGCAGATTACATTCCGACTATGACTATGCTGCCACCGACAAGCAGTTTACCAATTGCTTGAACGGAAGAGGATCTGGTGTGACTATCGCATCACTCTTTCATTACGCAGCAGAAGCAGGTATAGTGTTACGCCATTCGGCCAATACCATTTTACCAAATTACCAAAATGGTAAAACGGCAAAATGGATAAAGCCAGCAGATGAACTACCTCGTTTCCCCGAGACCGTTTTTGATGGATTACCTCTCTTTTTACTGAAAGTAGTTAACAATGCCATCTCTTCGGAGGATCGAGACGTAATACTCTTGGGAGCCATCGGATGCCTATCTGCATGCTTCGACAATGTATGTAGTGTTTATGACGAACGTGTAGTATATTCGACTCTCTACATGTTTGTTGTAGCTGATGCCGGAATGGGTAAAGGTGCTTTGTCCTTATGCAGAGAGTTGGTAGATCCTCTCAATCAGCGACTTCACGAGCAATCAGCACAGATGGCGCTTGATTACAAACGAAAATTGTCTGAGTATCAAAAGAACAAAGGTAAGAATCCCGATGCGACCGAACCCAACCCACCTCCGCAGAAGACGTTGGTTGTTCCGGCAAACAGCAGCGCAAGTTCCTTGATGGGCATTCTTGCCGACAATGATGGCAGAGGGCTTATCTTCGAAACAGAAGGAGACACGCTGAGTCAAACCCTCAAGTCAGAACATGGTAATTATTCAGATATGCTACGTAAGGGTTTCCATCATGAACGAATCAGCATGAGCCGTCGCAAGGATAGAGAATATCTTGAGATTGACAATCCTCGCATTTCTGTTGTCCTGGCTGGTACTCCCGAACAGGTTCGCCATCTCATACCTGATGCAGAGAATGGATTGCTCAGTAGATTCATATTCTACTTCATTCCCTTTCGTAGAGGAATACGCGATGTTTTTGCTACGGATGACATCGGTCGTTCAAAGCACACTATTTTCAAAACCATAGGAAACGAATTTCTACACTTGCTCGATAAATTCACGGATCAAGGTTCCTTTGTCATCGTATTGCCGACGCATCTGCAACATCGCTTTGTCAAGTGGCTGGCCAGGCTTAATGACGAGTGTTGTGATGAAGTTGACAATGGTATGCAGGGAATCGTCAGAAGGTTGGGACTCATTGCCTTTCGCATGATGATGTTGTTTACAGCAATTCGTGCTTTCGACAATCCCTTGCCTCAATCCAGAGCTCCTGACGGAAGAATTATTCTGGAATGTTCTGAAGAGGACTTCAATACGGTGTTGTGCTTATGTGAGATCTTGCTCTATCACTCTGTACACATTTACTTGAAGTTGCAACCGAAGAACTCCTGCTATGTCCTTCCCGACATAGAGTCTGGAGTCAATGCCCGTCGCTATGCGTTGTATCACAAACTCCCAGATGAGTTCGACAAATCCATTTATGACCGAATCGTTTCAGAGATGAATGAGAACGCCAGTACTGCTTCCAAATGGATAGACAAATTCATACAGGATAAGAGACTCAAACGCACAAGCAAAGGCAATTATGTAAAAATCAATTAAAAAGTAAAACAGGGCAAAAGCCCATTAAACGAAAATCAAATGAAAAAAGCAAATATAAATTTGACTCCCGAAGAGGTTATACTCAAGATGGCATGTCGAGCTACTCGTCATGCGTTAACTAAGAGTCGCAATTCGCTCACCTCTGATGAACTTAATAAGTTCGCATCGATTGATGTAAGCAACAATCCTGTATTGCAGGAATGTCAGCACCTCTTCTTGGAACAGGTATTCTGTTCTTGC
>JAZQOF010000002.1:0-124007 GCA_045627785.1 Bacteroidales bacterium
TATGCTCAACTCTCTCATCGCTACAGGTTACAGCATCCCTAAGCAGAACATCCTCCTTTCTTCAGGTGGCGCTAAGGGTAAGGTTCAGCTCCTCGAGCCTGCACAGAACCTCGTAAAGAACGGTTACACTATCTACGCTACAGCAGGTACTGCTAAGTTCCTCAAGGAGAATGGCGTCGAGTGCACACCAGTAAGCTGGCCAGATGAGCAGGGTGAGAACAATGTTATTGATATGATGGCTCAGCACAAGTTCGATCTCATTGTCAACATTCCTAAGAACCAGACTAAGCGCGAGTTGACCAATGGTTATCACATCCGTCGTAACGCTATCGACCACAACATCCCATTGATCACTAACGCTCGTCTTGCTAAGGCATTTATCGAGGCATTCTGCGCTCTCAAGCTTGAGGATATCAAGATCAAGAGCTGGCAGGAGTACAATGCATAATAATAGCAAAAGTATTTTTGTCTTGAAAAAAGACTCAAATATGTTCAATAAATCCCTCAGAAGAAACAATCTTCTGGGGGATTGTTTTATTTTATCACAACAATAGACTGTTTTTTTCAATAATTATTAATGGATTATTTGCATACTATTGGAATTATACTAACTTTGCGTCAAATTTTTATCGCCTAAAAGGAATGAAACAGATTATCACCCATTTTACCGACAATGATCTTTATACATTCAGTTGTCAGTATTATATAATGCAGCAGTATCCTCGCGCAGAAGTAGAGTATACATTCTTCGATCGTAACAATACGTGCTATCCTAAAGGATTTGCTGACTTGTTGCAGGAGCAGATCAACTATATGGCCAATGTACATATTACTGAAGAGGAAGTGGAGTTCATGACCAATCAGCTTGTATGGCTTCCTTTATGGTATTTCTCTTTTTTACGAGGCTATCGTTTCAATCCGGCAGAAGTGGAAATCTCTCAGGATGAAGAAGGGCATTTGAGTATACTGATCAGGGGTAAGTGGTTCAGTACAATTATGTGGGAGATGCCTATTCTTTCTTGTATCTCAGAGCTGACACATATACTCAATGGAGATGTGGATCGATATAATCTTGAACGAGAAAAAGCAAAGGTTTTGGAGAAGAGCAACCGAATCTTCAGCGAGGGTTTGGTATTCGGCGATATGGGAACTCGTCGTCGTTTCTCTTATGATCATCAGAAGATGGTGCTTGAAGTGATGAGAGATACATACCATTTGCATAAATGGCCTGGTGTGTTTACCGGTACAAGTAATGTTTGGTTCGCATATGAACTTGGCTTGAAACCTTTGGGAACATTGAGCCATCAGATTATTTCATTCGAAGAAATCGTGAGTGGAGTATTCGAGTGTAACTATAATGTGATGAAGAAATTCAGCGATGTGTATGACGGAAACAACGGAATCTATCTCTATGACTGTTTCGGAGACGATGTCTTCTTCAAGAATCTGTCTAAACGTATGGCTATGATGTACAGTGGTCTTCGTATTGACAGTGGTGTAGAAGAAGAGCAGATTGAAAAGATTATAGAAAAGTATCATCAGCTTGGTATCGATCCTGCTTCAAAGCAGGTTGTTTTCAGCAATGGATTAAATGTCGAGCGTTGCATAGAGATACATAATTATTGTGCTGGCCGTGTTAAGGATTCATACGGCGTAGGTACTCATATCACATGTGATATTGATGGAGCGAAACCGTCAAATATTGTGGTGAAACTCACAAAGGGGCGTATTACCGAATTACGAGAATGGCATAATTGTATAAAATTATCTTGTGACAAGGGCAAGACTTTAGGAAATAAAGAAAAATGTGCATATATCTTGTCACAGATATCATAATGGATAAAAAGGTATTATGAAGAAACTATTTTTATTGGCATTGGCAGTATTGACTTTAGCCAGCTGCCAAAAGTCTGCTCAGAACGAGATTGCAGAAACAACCAAAGAAACAAAAGAAGCGTGTATGAAGAAACTTTTTATTGTTGATCCTCAGAACGGATTCATGGATACAGGATCTTTGCCGGTACAAGGCGCCCAAGCAAGAATGGATGCTTTGGCAGAATATCTTAAGACTTTACCTCTAGATAGCTATGAAAAGATTTATGTTAGTCTCGATTGGCATCCTGCAAATCACAGTTCTTTCTCTGAATATGGCGGTATCTGGCCTGAGCATTGTGTCGCATTTACTACAGGCGCTTTGGTAACAGAAACTCTTCAGAGTGAATTGATGCGGTGGATGAAAGCAGAGAAGGTCGTGTTCATTACAAAAGGCACAGAACAGGCGGTTGAGGAATATTCTTCACTCGATAACCCTAAAACTGCTGCTTTCTTGCGTGAGGATTTGATGGATACTGCAGAACTCGACGTATGTGGTGTTGTCGGTACTGTATGTGTTCAGAATACTCTTAAAGGTCTTGCTGAAAAAGCTATTGATGCTTCACGGGTTAAGATTCTTCCGGAATACATAGCTCAGTTCAGTGAAGAAGACGAAGCTCAGTTCCTTGAATGGTTCGAGAAAGAATTCAAGCAGATCGCATTGGCAGAGTAAGATTATTTCCAGGTTTGCCAATCACCCATAATTAAGATATCATCGTCATCATCAATGATGTTGTCTCTTTCCATAATAGCCTTTAGGTTTTGAGTCCTAAGGCTATTTTTTTGCTCTATACAATCCATTACTTCACAAAAGCAGGAGAGTGGAGTAAGATGAGTAGGGAATAATATATCAACATGCATAAGACATGATCCATATAATCCTAGAGAAAAGTTCATCTGTCGTTCAAGGTTTTCGTTACCATTTGGTATATAATATCCTTTTTCTTTGAGTTCAGACAAAGCATTGGCTATGACTAATGCTTGAGTTTTTCCTTCTATGCATGAAAAGGAAAGCGTCCACAGGTTTTCTCCAGGCTTTCCAATGTGTGCCTCTCTCTCCAGATATACAATAGTTGAAATGTCTTGGTAAACATAAGTGAAGTTTAGACTTGCACGATATGCAGAGATGTTTTGGGCTAAACTATATGGAAAATCTTGCTTGCGGGCCTCACGGAAATATTGCCAGCGTTCGGATTCTATCTCTGCCCTGACGCAAGCAAATAAAGCTACAGCTTCAAATTTCATAAGTTTCGATTTTATCGCAAGTTGTTTATCCATACTTACTTTTTTCCAATGGTGTTTGTGATAAATTTTATAAATAGCATGTTCTGCCTATCTTTTCCATCCAAGTATGATTAGCCTCGTACGCTTGTCGGTCAGAGCATACCCATAAGACTTGATAAGCGCGTTTTTCTTGAACAATAGGGATAGGAGCCTGTCCGTCTGTCAGAATCATTAGTCCGTCATACTTTTTACCATGTATTGACATGTAGTCGAATATAGGTTGAAAAGAAGTTCCACCCCTTCCTTTGACTGTAATTTCTGTATGTGATTGTCTTAATGAAAGAATCTCTCCAAGATCCGAGTCGAATTGTACACAGTCAATTGTTGTTATTCCATATCTGAATATACGGTTGACTATTGAATAGAATTCTCCAATCTTCTTATTAGATATCGAACCACTGACATCTACTGCAACTAATAAAGATGTATTAAATGTTCTGCAGTTCCCCATTTGCAAGAATCCGGTACGCCTGTTAGGCTTCATTCGTGTTAGTTGTCTATGAGAAGAAATGATAGAACTACGGAATCCTTGTATTATGTAGCTATTGTTGATATGGGCTCGAGTCGAAGCTTTGATTTTCTCAATAATATTGCCAGGAATGCACCCCCAATCATTTGTCCTTTCTATTAGATCGTTGATTTGACTTCTTTTTACGGCATCATCACGCCAAAGAGAAGCAATTTCGCCTCTGTCTCCTGTTTGAGACTGAGTATGATTGTTCTCATTATTATTATTATTATTATTATTATTATTATTATTATTATGGTTGTCGGTTTTGTTGTTATTGGTGTTGTTATCTTTAGAAGAGTTACTTTTCTGAATTTCTTTTGCGTAATATTCATAGGTTTCACCAATAGGCAAATGGTAAAATGCAGGCCCTTTGAGCGGGAATTTTTCATTGAGCATACAATATCCATCTTCGATTGCACAATCACTGCCTAATGCCATTGCTTCTCGTGAGCATCCATCTGGTTGTCTTTCATATGGATGCTTCAGAAACAACCGTATCATTTCAATGCGGGCTAATTGTTCTGCTTCGTGGTAGTTTTTGTGTGCAAGAATCAGTGGATTATATTCAATGACCCCTTGACCGCAGCGCAAAGCACATTCCATCTTCACATTTTCTTGTAACTTCTGAGTACAAAAAAGTGCAAAGAAAGCGGGCTCTGAGAGAAACCAGTTTTCTGATATCTGCTTAAATATCTGCAATGAATTGAATGAGTTTTAAGTATACGTCAGGTGTATTGTTGGTAATGAAAAGTATTGCTTTCTGATAAGTGCCGCTTTCGAAGATATTTGCGAAATGAGCAATTGCTTCTTTTTGTTGCATTTCTTCTAGCAATTCATAATATGCCGATAGGTTTCGCACATAGGTTTCAGTTTGTCCTGCGATTAGTTCATCACCTTTACTTGGATTTCCACCGATTCCTTCAATTTCAAGATGGCGGAAAATGGACTCATTAACCATTGCAAGTTGGTGTAGGAGATACTTGGAGAGTGCAGCACGATGAATGTCGAAATCGTTCAATACTTCGGCTCCTGATATTATACGTCGACCAGTTACTGATCCATAGAATCTACTGGCAGCTGGTGCACCTATTATGCCAGCTATCATATCCAGATCATCATCAGATAATTCCGGTATATTATTAATGATATCAGAAACTCGTTTCCATGCTCTGCGATCAGGATACTTGTCAAGTCCTGTATCTATACCTTCCTTTTGCCCTTCAATGCCGTCCAACCAAACAGGATCATTGGAAATAAAACTGATTATCCTCTTGTCTATTCCGTTTTTCTCAGCCCATATTAGCCATTCCTGTACTGTAGGACAGAAATGGTAAACATTGAAACGACTGACCAATGCCGGATCTAATATTGTAAGTTGATATTCGTCGCCTTCATTTACAGCCGCAATTATCCTACTTCCTTTCGGTAGTGACTTCCCTGCAAGCTTGCGATTCAACGCAAGGTCCATTATTGTTTGTAAAATCTCTGGTCTGGCACGATTCAATTCGTCAAGAAAAAGAACTATCGGCTTGTTGTCGCAAGGAAACCAATATGGAGGAATGAATGCCGTTCTTGTTACTTCTTTGTTTGTCGGATCCTCTTCTGAACGAGGTAATCCAATCAAGTCTCCCGGGTCACTCATTTGACCAAGAAAAAGAGTCACAAGTTTGTAACTATGTGACTCAAAATAGTGGCTTAGTATTTCAGACTTACCTATTCCATGACGTCCCACAAGCATAATGTTCTGTGATGCTGGAGTGACGTCAAGGATTCTAAGTAATTTCGTTGTATTAACGATTACACCCATACTTATTTTTTACGTTTTTTTGCTACGTCAAATAAGAAATCATTGAAAAGAGAGCAGTATGTCTCCCAGTTTTCTTTATTAATCGTATAGTATGTTTTTGGTCGAGCTTCTCTTGCAGTTAATAGCCCCGCATTTTTGAGAACAGTAATATGTTGTGAAACTGTTGCTTTTGCTAAAGGAATCTTATCCCAGATTTCGCTGAAGCAAAGACCTTCTTCACTTGCTTCACTTATTTGACTACAAATTAATACTCTTGCAGGATGTCCGAGGGCATCTCCAATTTTTGCTATCAAATCTTGTCTGATAGAATAATTAGTTGTCATTCGCTTTGTCATACGTATGGTGTATATTAAAAGTCTGTTATCGTTTTGGTATATCTACAAATTTCTCACTTCTGCCTTTTAAATGCTCTGAGAAATAATCAACAAGACGCCAGTAGAAATATTCGTTCATGTCTCCAAAACCATGTCGCTGTTGAGGAAGATAAAGCATATCGAAACGCTTGCCGGCACGAATTAATGCATTAACAACACGTGTTGTATTGCCTGGATGTACGTTATTGTCAATTTCTCCGTGAATTAAGAGCAAGTGGCCTTTCAAATTCTTGGCTATACTAGGGTTTGTCTCAATTTTGTAAACAAATGTTGTGTCGCCTTTTTCTGTGACATTCTCTTTTACGCCGTGATGTGTTTCACTCCACCAACGATTATATATATTGTTGTCGTGATTACCTGCACATGAAACTGCTACTTTGAAGAAATCCGGATATGTGCAGATTGCTGCGGTTGACATGAATCCTCCTCCTGAATGTCCGTGAATACCAACCTTATCTATATCAATAAAACTATGACGGTTGGCAAGCTGTTCTATTGCATATTTGTGATCTGCTAAAGGATAGTCGCGCATATTGCCGTAACCATAGTTGTGGTACCATTTGCTGCGAGAAGGGTGTCCACCGCGCTGACCAACTGATATTACGATAAAACCAGCCTGTGCCAAACGGTCTGTACGAGGTGACATTCTCGTAAATGGATAATATGTTCCTTCAACCTGTGGTCCAGGATAAACGTAGTCTACTATAGGATAAACTTTTGTCGAATCGAAATCAAATGGCTTGTACATTGTGCCCCAAAGATCAGTGACGCCATCTGCTGCTTTTACTTTGAATACTTCAGGAAACTTATATCCGGCTGCGAATAATTGAGAGAAATCGCTTGTCTGGAGTGTCATTACCTTTGCACCATTTGCATCTATAAGATCGCAAGTCGGTATGGTATTAATTCTAGAGTAATTGTCGACAAAATATCTGGAATCATCGCTCATGGATACTTCGTGGAAGAAATCGGCTTTTGTGAGATCCTTTAACCCGGTTCCATCAAGATTGATGCGATAGAGATGATCATAGTATGGATTCTCATCTTTCTTCATACCGCAAGCAAGGAAATAAACGACTCTGGCTTTTTCATCGACTTTTACAATGTCCTCCACGTGCCAAGGACCTTTTGTGATGCGATTCTTTATGTTACCTTTATCGTCATACAGATAGAGATGAGCCCAACCATCTCTTTCGCTCCAGTGTACTAATTCTTTTCCATTATTAAGTGTATGCAGGTTTTTGATTTCCTGATAAGTGTTCATACGTTCTTCAATCACAGGAACGAGTGTATCCTGACCGATAGTGTAAGTACAGATATCAATACGATGCAGGTCGCGACTTGAGCGGGAAATAAAGAAACGGTTATTATCACCCAACCATACAGCAGGACGATCTTCAAGTGCGCGGTCTTTTACTTCTCGGACTTTGTCATAAACATTGATTGTCTGATCCTTGAATTTACTCGTATTTATCTCTTTACGACTATTGTCAGTTAGATCGAATAGGTAAAGGTGTGAAATAGGTGATTCTTTTTCGCCAGGCATTTGATATTTGTAAGTCTCAAGAGTAGGACGAGGATTTGCCATAGCATTAATTACCCAAAGATCTTTTACTTGTCGCGAGTCTGAATTCTCGGCTACGAAATAACGTGAATCAGGCGAGAACAAAATACTATATACTCCGTGACGCTTGCCGTCAAGCAATGTGTCGGTATTAAGCATGTTTCGTTTTTGTCCCCATCCAAAATCCTTTTCACCGTCAAATGTTAACTGGATTTCAGTAATTGTACTATCGTTTTCGTCTTTGCGCAACTTTTGATAGTCCTCATAACTCATCTTGTAAAGGTTGAGGTCTTTTGCATAGATTACTGTCTTTTTATCTGGTGAGACAGTTCCCCAAAGAAGACGGTCCGGTTCTTTGTCTTCTTCTTTGATCTGTGTTAGTTTCTTTGTCTGTGAATCGTAGCTGAAATAAAATACTATTTTTTTACCTCCATTTCCACGTTTTTTTGTCTTTTCGCCTTCTTTCTTGACTTCTTTTGGCTTATCTTTCGATGATTGAACTTCAAAAGTGAAAGTGCGACAATCTTCTTTTGCTTTTAATCTTCTGATTGGAAGATGTTGAGCATCATATGGATCTTTCACAATCTCGGTTAACTGGGCAGCCAATTCGTCACAGTCAAAGAGCAGACTTTGCTGACGTGTGGCAGTGTTTACAACATACCATTTTTCTCCTTCGCTGGTCTTGTAAGAATACCAAAACGAAGTTCCATTAGCCATCCAATTAGGTTCAACTCTAGTAGAGAAAAGCATTGTGCTAAGTTTCTCTTGTGTGAATTTTTCCGCCTGCAAATATTCTGGCAGACGTTCCTGTGCAACACCAGCAGTAAAGAGGCATGCACAAAGTGCAAGTAATAGTTGACGTTTCATTCTTATGTGTTTATTATCGTTACTTGCAAATATACACATTATTAATGTAAGATGGTAACAAATAGGCCGAAAAAATGCGAAATAGATTAAAGATTTCTAATTCTCCACTCTTGTGGATAAAGATTGTTGCAACGATTACCTAAGTTTTTTACAAATCCTAAAGGAACATTATTGTAAGTGAGAATAATAAATCCGGTAGGTGCGTCATTTGGCAAAACAAATGCCAAGCGGCGTAAGTAGTCTAATGCACTCTCTTTCGTTATTTCATATTTAGGGAATATTTTATCAGAAAGGACTGTCGACATTGCGAGGTTATGAGAAGGAATTATGTCTTTACCTTTTATTGTACCAAGCTCAATGCCGGACTGTAGAACATATAACCCATTATTGACAATTAAGTCATGAAGATCTTTGTGTGCTGTTGGAATTGCTGAAATTATGCCCTCTGCCGATTGTTTGAGTATTACAGGAATATTTACCCAGGAAGAGATATCTTTTGTCGGCTTTGCGGATGAACCTTTTTGCGAAGTGCTATGTTTGCCAGATTTACTTTTTGCCTTGAACAATTCTCCTTCATCTTTGCGCAATGCAGCCATGAATAAGCCTTCTCCCTTAGTATAGTGAGGCATGAAGCGATAGCAAGGATTATTGCCCGCTAAGGGTTTGTGTATATTCCATTCAGACTTTATTGGAATATCTAGCGCGGTTGCACCAAGTTCGTTGCATATATACTCAACCATTAATTCATCTTCCTCGATATTGAATGTACATGTGCTATATATTAGCAATCCTCCAGGTTTAAGACAATCCCAAATGTCGTCAAGGATTTCATGCTGAAGCACTACGCAACTATTAACTTTTTGTAATGACCAATCAGAAACAGCTCCTTCGTCTTTGCGGAACATTCCTTCTCCTGAACAAGGAACATCTGTGATTATTATGTCAAACACATGTTTTAATCCCTTGAACTCTTTTGGAGCATTACTGGTTACTGTTATGTTCGGGTTCCCCCATTTTGTAATATTTTCTGCAAGAATTCTTGCTCTACGTCGGTCGATTTCGTTACTAACCATTTCACTGCCTTCTGGTAAAGAACTAATCGCTGCTGTGCTTTTCCCTCCCGGCGCAGCACATAAATCAAGACATCGTAAAGGTCGATTGTCCTGAATGATAGAACGAATGATATGAGATATAAACATACTAGAGGCTTCTTGTACATAATATGCACCTGAATGGAGTAGTGGATCAAGTGTAAATTGAGGCCTCTCTTTAAGGTATAGACCATCATTGCACCAACCGACAGCATCACCTTCTGTTTTTAGCTTGGACATATCTAAAAACATATTGATTTTTTGTCGATTTAATCTGATGCTGGTTGTTGATTCAGACTCCACAAGCGATTTCTCAAAATCCTTGTATTCGTTGGAAGGCAAAAGTTCCTTCATTCGGTTTTGAAAGTCTGTTGGTAGAGTCATTTTTTTAATATAGTGTTGATGTCGTTAATAATTGCATTGATTTCATGGTATTGGTCAAAGCAGATATGCGAAGTAAGGATATCTTCAAACTTTTTTCCTTTTAGCATTTTGTTCATTGATTTGTGATGTGAAACGAGATTCGATGCTAAAGGAATGAGAGAGTCATAGAGATTGTGCCCTCGAACAAATAAATAACAGTTGTCGCGAGTGAGTCCTAATTCGTTACATCGTGCTTCATACCATGTATAATCTGCATCTGGATATTTGTTTTTCAAATGCAGCTGGAGTTTTCTTGATCTTGTTCTTAAAATGTCTAAAACAGAAGCCCCATTATCTTTCCAGAATTCTTTAGGTATTGATAGGTGCAGAAGTCTATGAAATACTGCTTGAGGAAATTCGTCTTTATTAATATTGGAAAGATATAACTGCCATACCATCAAAGGATAAACGATGAAACTGTATTCTTTAAGAAATGCATCAAAATCGAATGCAATTTCTTCTGGAAGAATAGCATCTGGTTCGAACCCAAGAGCAAGATGATATGCACGATTCATATTTGGACCATAACAAATATGGTTTTCAAATGAATATGTGTATGTTTGAAGCACAAAGTGATCTGTATCAATACCTGGTTCTTCTCCCAAGTATCGATAATCAGAATCGATAGCAATCCAGAATCGGTTGTCAAGGAACGGATGGTATTGCATACATTGTGTGCAACCGCATGTCACATTTCCTGTTGCACTGCGCGACGATGTAATAAAGCGGAATTTCCCTTTAGGATAAGCATGTAATAATACCTTTTCCCAAAACGGTACATCGTTTTTGTTTTCGATGTGAACAGCCGCTGTAGCTCCATAAAGCCTGACTTCAGCCTTGAACCGTTTCGCTGCTATTTCGTAGAATTGTTTTTTTTCTCTTTCTGTCATACAACCAAATCCGAAATGAATACCAACTTATCTTCCCATCCATCTGCAAATATGTTTGGAGAATGCGTAGTCATAATTATTTGGCAGTTCGGGTTCAGTTCACTCATTAAAGCGATGAGTTTGTCTTGCCACTCGATATGAAGTGAGATTTCTGGTTCGTCAAGAAGCAATACGTTAGGCTTGTCTTCCATTAAGAAGAGTGTGAAAAGTAACAACAACATTTGCTTTTCGCCTGCGCTAAGCCGTTCGATAGGTATTATGATATCGCCTTTTTGAAATATAACACGGTTTTTGTCATCAATGGATACTGTTTTCCCTGTAGATTCGAAAAGATTATTTATGATTTCAAAAAACTTCTCAATACGTGCTTGCTTTTGCAGTGCAGTTTTTAAGTCTTTAAGCATGCTAAGACGATAGTCGGAGAAGCTATAAATCGAATCGTTACGCTGGTATATTACGGAATCGAGAGCTATGCCTAGTTGGGAGAGAGAAGATTTTTTTGATGCAGGCTGGTCGAATGTGCTCACGTATCTGAAATTTTGAGCAGAGTCAAAACCACCAAACTCAGGAGTATGTATTACTTGTTTTCCATCACAGTACATTTCTCCTATGTTTGTCTTGATCCGGACTTTTGCCTTTAGCTGTTTAACAAACTTGTCATCTTTGGTAAGGACGGCACGAATAAGATTGAGCATTGTTGATTTGCCAAATCCGTTTTGTCCAACTACGATGTTTATGTTTTTGTCGAGGTTATTCCATTGTAAGGTCGTGTCACCCCACATTGACTCGATATAAATGTCTGTGATGTAAACCATATTTTAAGGTTATTGAAGGAAATAAAAGAACAATTGGAGTTTATATGATATGTAAATCCTTCTACATTTTGTACCTCCAATTGTTCTTTAGAATTCTTTATAAATTAGTGATGGAATAGACGTACGCCAGTGAAGCACATTGCGATGCCATACTTATCACAAGTTGCGATAACATTGTCATCACGAACGCTACCACCTGCCTCTGCGATCCACTGAACACCGCTCTTGTGAGCACGCTCAATATTATCACCGAATGGGAAGAATGCATCACTACCAAGACTTACGCCAGAGAGAGTCTCAAGCCATGCCTTCTTTTCTTCACGAGTAAGTACTTCAGGCTTCTCTGAGAAGAAATTCTGCCATACGCCTTCTGCAAGTACATCCTCGTGATCATCAGAGATATAAACGTCGATAGTGTTATCACGATCAGCACGCTTGATGCCTTCCTTGAATGGGAGGTTCATAACTTTTGGATGCTGACGGAGATACCAGATATCTGCCTTGTTTCCAGCGAGACGAGTACAATGAATACGGCTCTGCTGACCAGCTCCGATACCGATTGCCTGTCCGTCCTTAACATAGCAAACAGAATTTGACTGAGTATATTTAAGAGTAATGAGCGCAATCATAAGGTCACGACGAGCAGCCTCAGGAATCTCCTTGTTTACTGTTGGGATATTTTGGAAGAGTGCATCGTCATGAAGGTTGATTTCGTTACGACCTTGTTCGAAAGTAACGCCGAACACCATCTTACGCTCAACAGGAGCAGGCTTGTACTCAGGATCAATCTGAATAACGCAGTAAGTTCCCTTACGCTTTGCCTGGAGAACTGCAAGTGCCTCTGGTTCAAAACCTGGAGCAATAACGCCGTCACTAACCTCACGATTGATGAGCTTTGCAGTAGCAACATCGCAGACATCGCTGAGAGCAATGAAATCACCGAAAGAAGACATACGATCAGCTCCACGAGCACGGACATAAGCACATGCGAGAGGAGAGAGTTCGTAGTCGTCTACAAAGTAGATCTGCTTCAAAGTATCGTCGAGAGGAAGACCGACAGCAGCACCGGCAGGAGAAACATGCTTGAAAGAAGTAGCTGCACAAAGACCTGTTGCCTCCTTCAATTCCTTTACAAGCTGCCAGCTGTTGAATGCATCAAGAAGATTGATGTAGCCTGGACGACCATTAAGCACTGTGATAGGGAGTTCTGCGCCCCCTTCCATAAAGATTCGTGACGGTTTCTGATTTGGGTTACAACCGTACTTAAGTTCGAGTTCGTTCATTATTAAAGATTATTACCTTGTTTCTTTTGCCCAAAGATATATATAATAATGTATATTTTCAAGAGTATTATGTTTTTTTTATTTGGATAACATTTTTTATCACTATGAAAGTATGATATTTGAAAAATCTACTTAACTTTGCAATGTTATGCAAACAATAAAAGAAAACACTAAACATATTATAAAGATACTTGCCAGACGATATTGGTCTCTGAAATCTCGTACACGACACATTGTGGGGTGGTGCATCTTGCTGTTTCTGCTTGTTATCATGTTGAGTTCTGGGTATGGTTTATATCAAGGAGTAAAAGGTATATGTCAACTCGTATATAGTGCTTGGATTACTTTAACAGAAAAGGATGAAGAAGAAAGAGAGTTCGTGGAAAATGGAGAATGGTGTTTTGAAGGTAGACATCGAAATTTCCCTGTAAAAGAAAAGAATCCCAAACGAAATGTACAGTTAGGTAAAGATTTTGATGATTTGAATGATGTACATTTATATGCAGCTGAGAAACTAGGCATTAAGCCGATGAAATCTCGAGAAGAAGTTTTGAAGCTAACATCAAAGCTTGTCCGTATTAAAGAAACTCGTTATTTCTTAGTTGATAGTCTGACACATTCCGTGCCATATCTAGTTCCTGATGCTGCAGACTTTCTTACGGAGTTAGGCCGGTTGATGCAAGAGTATAATGGTACACACAGCCGATTTATTCTTACAAGTGTGTTGCGTACTGATTCGGATGTGAAACGTCTTTCAAGAGGAAATGTCAACGCTTCGCAGAATTCGGCTCACCGTTATGGAACGACGATTGACATTACGTATAATCGTTTTGATCGTCATGGAATTACCAATGATATTCAATTAAAGGCAGATTTGGCACGAGCCTTATACGATATGCGTAAAGCTGGGTATTGTTATGTGAAGTATGAACGAAAACAAGCTTGCTTCCACATAACAGTAAGACCTAAGGTCTGAATAACTTACAATAATTTTTTATCCTAAGCACGTAATAATTCCAAAGAATGGAAATGTTTTCTTCCGGGAATTGTTGCGTGTTGTTTGATATATTGTTTTGGTGCTTATAATCCGAGTAGTATAGTTTTTTCATTTCACGGTATTCGCAATGAGCTTTCCATATAGCAGATACTTGAGAGAATTCCAAATGCAGTAGGAAATTCAGTGCAGCTATACCATCAAGAATCATGCGGATAAAAATCTTTCTGCTACGATTGCATTCCGGAAGATTTTTGTAGAGCATTAAAAGCGAATTTCGGAAATTTAGCTTTGTCTTGCGTGGGTTTCCCATTGCCAGCGATCCTCCGCCATAATGATACACTGTTGATGTAGGAATATATACTATACGGTATCCAAGATTTCGGATTCTCCAACACAAGTCGATTTCTTCCATGTGAGCGAAGAAATGAGAGTCAAGACATCCAGCTTTTCTAAAGATCTCAGTCCTAACCATCAGGCATGCACCAGTTGCCCACATAATATCTTTTATATCATCGTATTGACCGAAATCTTTTTCTATCGTATTGAAGATCCTTCCTCTACAGAACGGATATCCATATTTATCAAGAAAACCTCCAGCAGCACCAGCATATTCAAATTCGTCAGTGTTCCTGTCACTAAGTAGTTTAGGTTGGATTGCACCGACATTAGGATTTGTTTCCATATATTCTAACATCGGTTCTATCCAATTCATAGAAACTCGAACATCGTCGTTGAGAAGTATACAATATGGAGTGTCTATTTGTTGAATTGAAAGATTATAACCTTGTGCGAATCCATAATTCTTACCAAGAGATATAACTTTTACAGATGGAAACTCCGTTTTCAAAATTGAAATACTATCGTCGGTAGATCCATTATCAGCAACAATAACCTCAGCAATATCCTTTGGAGAATGTTGCACTACCGACGGCAGATATTTGCGTAATAGCTTGCTGCCGTTCCAGTTAAGTATGATTATAGATACTAACATCTTCTTCTAAATTCAGCCACTGTAATGGCTGTTGCAATACCTACATTGAGCGATTCACTTGTCTCGGATTCTGCTGGATATGATGGAATGTTTATTTTCTTGCTAACAATAGCTTCTATTTCAGGCGAAATTCCTTGTCCTTCATTTCCCATCACAATAATTCCATTATTTGAAAGATTTGTCATATAAATATTCTCACCTTCAAGGAATGTTCCGTATACTGGAATGCCTTTACTAGATGCGTTCTTCAAAAAATCTTGTAAATCAAGATAGTGAATGTGGACTCGTGCTATAGCTCCCATTGTTGCTTGTACAACTTTCGGATTGAAGCAGTCTGCAGTAGTTTGAGAACAGAATATGTCATGAATGCCAAACCAGTCACAAAGACGTATGATAGTGCCAAGATTTCCTGGGTCTTGAATTGAATCAAGTGCTAGAACAAGTTGATTGCTGAGCAATGATAAATCAAAAAGCTCGTCTGAAGGAATGTAAAATGTTGCCAACACTTCCTGGGGAGATTGCATTAAGCTTATCTTCTCCATTTCTTCTCGTGATACTTCAATACATTCTTCAGCGAGACTACGTAGATGTTCGTGCGATTTCCACCAGTCAGAAACTGCAATTAGGCGATGACATTTCATCGAGGCAAGATTGTCCTCAACGAGTTTGTTTCCTTCCGCAATAAATGTTCCCGTCTGCTTGCGAAATTTCCTGAGCTCCAAACTTCGTATTTGCTTTATTGTATTCTTAGATATCATGAGCGGTTGCCTATGTCTTGTTTTTGTTATGCACAAAGATAATAAAAATATAAACGAGTCATAGCAGAACATTGATAAATAGATGTGAAAAGCCATATTTTGCTGAGTTTTTTATGAAATTTTGTATTTAATGATTATATTTGCGCATTATTTATATTTATATAAAATCATGATAATCGGAATTGCAGGCGGAACTGGTTCAGGTAAGACTACCGTAGTACGCAAGATAATTAATAGCTTGCCTGAAGGTAGCGTAACTGTCGTTTCTCAGGACTCGTATTATAAGGATAGCAGCCATTTGCCATACGATCAACGAAGAGCTCAGAATTTTGACGAGCCAAAGGCTTTTGATTGGGAGTTGCTTTTTGAACATCTTAATCTTTTACGAGAAGGAAAGTCTGTAGAAGAGCCTGTTTATGATTATGCAACATGCAGTCGCCTTGATAAGACAGTCCATATCGAACCTCGAAAGGTGATTATCCTCGAAGGAATTATGGCGTTGGTCGATCCTTCCATTCGAGCAATTCTTGATATGAAGGTATTTGTTGATGCTGATAGTGATGAACGACTTATTCGAGTCTTGCGTCGCGACGTTGTTGAACGAGGTCGTACGATAGAAGATCTTGTAGATAGATATCAACGAATTATAAAGCCTATGCATAATTTGCATATTGAACCGACTAAGGCATATGCTGATATTATCCTACCTCTTGGTGGAAGTAATAGTGTCGCTGTTGATTTGTTAAGGAAATATATTCTTCGATCATTGGCAGAAGAATAAAAACTAAATCAAAGATAGCTATATAGCAATGCCTTCTTCTCCATATAAAAGTTTCATCAAGTTTCTAACTCTCTGCGGAATATTATTGTTCGCAGCTGGAATATTGATGTTCGGTTTATATGTGAAGAATGGGCCTGAAGCATGGCATAATGGCCATTTGATGTCTGATACACTTGAACTCGCAATTGAGCCTCCTGCATTTGATTTGAATCAGGCAGATGAGATTGCGAAAGAAATAAATAAGTCTCAGGAAAAGCATAAGCCTAAAAAGTTTATAAAAAAAGACGGACAGATTTCGCCGTTTGATAGTCTTTTTGTGATTTATGCAGATAGTGTTGCTTGGGATTGGCGAATGTTGGCAGCAATTGCATATGTAGAATCTCATTTTAATCCAGACGCGGTATCCAAAGGTGGAGCGAGAGGATTGATGCAGCTTATGCCAAGAACGGCCAGAAATTTTGGATGCCCAGATTCGCTGATGAATGATCCAGAATCAAATTTAAAGGCAGGAGTTCGTTTGTTAGCTGATTTGGAAAAGAAATTGAAAAGAAAGAATGTAGATGAAGACCTTGTTTATTTTACTCTTGCTGGCTATAATGCAGGATTAGGTCATATTTACGATGCAATTACCCTTGCTGATTCACTCGGTTATAATCCGACAAAATGGTACGGCAATGTGGAGGAATGTTTACGAAAAAAAGCAGAACCTGAGTATTATAATCTGCCTTATTTGCGGCTTGGACGATATAATGGAAACGGCGCTGTGAGGTATGTTCAGGAAGTTTTAGATTATTTTGAGGTATTTAAGAATGCAAATTAATACAAAGAAACTAATCCAGAAGATCATCAAACTGCTATTACCATTGCTATTTGGCATTGGTATATTCTGGATGTTGATGAGTAAAGTCGATTTTAGGGCTGTAAAAGAAATAATCTCGGAAGGTATTTCTTGGATGTGGGTTGCCATTTCACTCACGATAGGTCTGTTCAGCCATATTGTTCGAGGTGTCAGATGGCGTTATCAGATTCGTACACTTGGCGCGGATCCATCTGTGCATGATATGACTGTTTCTGTTTTTGGAAACTATGGGCTAAATCTCGTTTTCCCACGAATAGGAGAGGTTTGGCGTTGCAACTACATCGCAAATAATTACAATCTGTCTTTCTCCAAAACATTGGGCACTATGATTAGCGAACGATTTGCAGATATGCTTTGTTCTGCAATATTGGTATTGATAGCGTTGATTTTTGAAAATCATGTGTTCTTTGCGTTGATAGCAGAAAATGGCGGTATTGGAGGAGGCTTGATTGATCTGATTACTTCGCCGTATTTTTATCTATCAATTGCATTGCTTGTTTTGATTGTATGGTTTATACTGAAAAATTATTCGGAAAACCGTATTGTCTGTTTGGTTAAAGAAATCTGCCGTAATGTTTGGACAGGTTTTCTTAGTATTTGGACTATGCCAAGCAAGGGCATGTTTATTTTTTATACATTCCTTTTATGGACACTTTATTTCCTTAATAGCTATACAGGTCTTTATTTCTTCGATTTTACTTCAGGATTTACCCCAATTGAAGGTTTGATGATCTTTATTTTAGGAAGTATCTCTTTGATTTTGCCTGTACAAGGAGGACTTGGAGCATGGCATGCAATGACGATGTTTGCTTTAGGCTGTTATGGAATTGGTGAAAATGAAGCTTTTGCTTTTGTAACAGTTCATTGGTGTATACAAGAAGGATTCGTACTCTTACTTGGCATTTATGCTCTCGTTGTTGTAGCTTTGCAAAAAAGAGAAGGAAAAATAAAACAATAATATGGAAAATCTTTGGAAACAATTTGAAGGAATTTGTGGTGTGCCACATCCTTCTGGTCATCTTGATGCTTTGCGAGAGCATATCAAGAATGTGGCTTTGTCTAACGGCCTTGAACCAGAATGTGATGAAGAAGGAAATGTGCTTGTCCGCATACCTGCAACACCCGGCAAAGAAAATGTTCCTTGCGTGATTCTTGAGGCACATATGGATATGGTACCTCAATGCAATGCCGACAAGATCCATGATTTTACAAAAGATCCAATCAAGACTCATATTGTTAAGATCGGAGAAAATTATGAATATCCGGATGTCGAACTGGTTATGGCTGCTGGAACAACGCTTGGTGCGGATAATGGTATCGGAGCATCTGCAATGTTGGCTTTAATGAGCGAAAAGAATGTCGCTCATGGACCAATCGAATGTTTGTTTACAGTTGACGAAGAGACAGGAATGTCTGGAGTTAATAATCTTCAAGAAAATTGGCTCAAAGGAAAATATCTCTTCAACCTTGACACAGAAGCTGAAGGCGAGCTGATGATAGGTTGTGCTGGAGGTGTGAATATGGATGCTTCGTTCAAGTATAAGAGCGATGCTGTGATACCAGAAGGAGATGTCGCTATAGAAATCAAACTAGGAGGATTGCTTGGCGGACATTCAGGAATGGATATCCATCTTGGACGTGGCAATGCCATAAAGCTCATGGTTCGTTTCCTTAAACATGCTATTGTCAACTTTGAAGTTCGTATCGCTGAAATTCATGGAGGAAGTTTGCGTAATGCAATACCACGAGAATGTACAGCTGTAGTAACTGTACCAAGTGATGTCGCAGATGAGTTATTGGATGAAGTGGCTTATTATGATGAGCTATTCCGTTTTGAATTACGTGGAATTGATGAAGGCGTAAAATTTGAGGCTGCTCCAACTAAATTGCCAGAATCTCTTGTTCCAGAAGAAATACAAGATGACATCATCAATAGTGTTGAGGCTTGTTTCGATGGCGTGTTCCGTATGTCTCCAGATATGCCAGACGTTGTCGAGACTTCAAGCAATCTGGCTTTGCTCGATACAGATGCTCAAGAAACACATGTGCTTTTGCTCGTGCGTAGCATGAATGAGGAAATGAAGCGATATCTTGCCAGCACAATACAAAGCGTGTTTATTCTTGGAGGTGCTCGAGTTGATTTTTCTGCTGCTTATCCTGGTTGGGAACTTTCGCAGGAATCTCCACTATTAGCTAAGGCTTTGTCTGTGTATAAGGAAACATTTGGCAAGGATATGAAGGTGAATAGTGTTCATTGCGGATTGGAATGCGGCATTATAGGCTCTCATTATCCAGCTTTGGATATTATCAGTTTCGGTCCGACAATTCATCATCCTCATAGTCCACAGGAAAGTGTAGAAGTTGCTTCCGTTGAAAGATTCTGGAAGTATCTTACTACGTTACTTTCAACTATTGAATGATTTTCATAAAATGTCAGAGACGAATAAATATAAAACGTTCTTTAGAAACTGGAAATTGCCCATATCAATGTCTCTTGGCGTGATATGTTATTTCATTTTTCATTTTCTGCCTGTTTCGGGAGAAATAAGAAAGATGACGTTTTTTGCAGTCTCACAATGGATTCAACCAATCCTGTTGTTCTTTATGATATTTCTCTCGTTTCTACGAGTTAAACCTAAAGAACTGCGTCCACACAAATGGCATTTGAGGGTTTTGTGTGAACAGGCATTGTTTTTCATAGCTTGTTCATTGCTGGCAATGTCGGTTAAGAATGAAGGTTTGAAAGTCTTATGCGAAGGTGCAATGCTGGCTTTTATTTGTCCTACAGCTACGGCTTCTGTCGTTGTCGTTGGTAAATTGCGAGGTTCCATCTCTGGCGTAGTTACATATTTGCTGCTTGTTAATTTGATGGTATCTATATTAGCGCCAGGACTATTGACACTTGTAGAACCACGCCCGGAATTGGATTTTGCAACATCGTTCTTTATGATTATGGGCAAAGTCTTTCCTTTGTTGATATGTCCACTGTTGATGGCTTGGTTCGTAAGATATCTTCTTCCATCTGTTCATCGTTGGTTCTTGCAGTTCCCGGATCTCGCTTTCAATATTTGGTTTGTCTCATTGGCTCTTGCCATTGCCGTTACCGTCAGAAGTATTATGCATAGTACAATATCTGTTTGGTATCTTGTCGGATTGGCAATTATCTCCCTAATCTGTTGTTTGATACAGTTTTGGCGAGGAAGGACGATCGGAAAGAAATATGGCGAGGAAGCTGCAATTACAGCAGGACAATCTTTCGGACAGAAAAATACTGTATTTATCATCTGGCTTGGATTAGTATTCTTGAATCCTGTTACTTCGGTCGTCGGTGGTTTTTATAGTGTATGGCATAATACAGTAAATAGTTATCAGTTGTATAAAGAAAGAAAAAAGCAATTAGTCGCATGATGTACGATCTTTTGCTTCAACTGCCTTTGTTTCAGGGGTTGAGCAACGAACAGCTAACATTGATATTAGAAAAGGTTCCGTTTCATTTCAAGAAATTTCGCAATAATGAATACTTGGTTCATGAAGGAGATACTTGTAATGAAGTTATCTTCATTTTGTCCGGACGAATCCGAATGGTTACACCAGCATTAAAATCTTCTGTACTTATTGTGGAAGATTTTGTAGGCCCATACACTGTGCCATTCTTGAATCTTTTCGGCACGGAAACTGCTTCTCGTTGCAATATCTATGCACAGGGACAAGTCGGTGCAATGGTGTTGGATAAGGCAAATTTTCTTAACCTGATTGGAATGAATCAGGTTATTATGGTTCATGCTATGAATATGCTTTCTGCGGTTGCTCAGAAACAACATACAATACTTGATCTTTTGGCTTATTCTGATCCAGATCTGCGTCTCGCTTCTTGGCTTCTGACTTACACATCTTATTCTGCCATGAATATCGTTATTGATGCAGAGATAAATGATTGGTGCAATATGCTTAGTATTGACGAATCTGCACTGCTTAAAGCAACAAGGATTCTGACAGATGAAAAATGTATAGAGTATCAAAATGGCAAACTGAAATTGATAGATCGATATGGCTTACGTACTTTTGTAAGTCGAAATGATGTCCAAAAATAATCTTTTTAGGCAATTTTATTGCATATTTATATATTTTATATATATTTGCGCGCAAAATTAGAAACAATTAATAAAAATCATATGAATATTTTAGAACTTAGTGAGCAGGAGATAATACGCCGTAATTCGTTGGATGAATTGCGTCGTATGGGTATTGAACCATATCCTGCTGCAGAATATGTTGTTAATGCATATTCAGACGACATCAAGGCTAACTTTACCGACATTGCAGAAGGAGAGGATCCTGCTGTTGTTGGTCGTCAGGTTAGTGTTGCAGGTCGTATCATGGGCCGTCGCATTATGGGTAAGGCTGCATTCATGGAATTGCAGGACTCTAAAGGCCGTATTCAGGTTTATGTTTCTCGCGATGCTCTTTGTCCAGATCCAGAGCACACAGAGATGTATAATACAGTATTCAAGAAATTATTAGATATCGGTGACTTTGTTGGCGTTAAGGGTTATGTTTTCCGTACTCAGACAGGCGAAATCAGCGTTCACTGCTCTGAGCTTAAGGTGCTTTCAAAGTCTATCCGTCCACTTCCTATTGTGAAGTATAAGGATGGTGTTGCTTATGATGGATTCAATGATCCGGAATTGCGTTATCGTCAGCGTTACCTTGATCTTGTTGTAAACGATGGTGTTAAGGATGTATTCCTCAAGCGTGCTAAGATTCTTCAGACAATGCGAGCAGTATTTGATGAGGCTGGTTTTACTGAGGTTGAGACTCCAATTCTTCAGCAAATTGCTGGTGGTGCTTCGGCTCGTCCATTCATTACACATCACAATGCTCTCGATGTAGATCTTTATCTTCGTATTGCAACAGAACTTTACCTCAAGCGCCTTATCGTAGGTGGTTTTGAAGGCGTATATGAAATTGGTCGTAACTTCCGTAACGAAGGAATGGACCGTTCTCACAATCCAGAGTTTACTTGCATGGAACTTTATGTTTCTTACAAGGATTATAATTGGATGATGTCATTTACAGAGAATCTCCTCGAGAGGATCTGTATTGCAGTAAACGGTACAACAGAGGTTAAGATTGGTGATAATATGGTTAGCTTCAAGGCTCCATATCGTCGTCTTCCTATCCTTGAGGCAATCAAAGAGAAGACTGGTTATGATCTCTCAACAATGTCTGAGGATGAGATGCGAGAGGTTGCTAAGAAATGTGGTGTTGAGGTTGAAGACTCAATGGGTAAGGGTAAACTTATCGATGAGATTTTCGGTGAGACTTGCGAAGGCTCATTTATTCAGCCAACATTCATCATCGACTATCCAGTTGAGATGTCTCCACTCACAAAGATGCATCGTAGCAAACCAGGTCTTACAGAGCGTTTCGAGCTCATGGTTAATGGTAAGGAGTTGGCTAATGCATATTCTGAGCTCAACGATCCAATCGATCAGTACAATCGCTTCGTAGATCAGATGAAGCTTGCTGATAAGGGTGACGATGAGGCTATGATCATTGATCAGGACTTCGTTCGCGCTCTCGAATATGGTATGCCTCCAACTTCAGGTATCGGTATTGGTATCGACCGTCTCTGTATTCTCATGACTGGTCAGCCAACAATCCAGGAAGTTCTTCTCTTCCCAACAATGAAGCCAGAGAAGGTTACTCCAAAAGATAAGGCAGAAAAGTATATGGCAATCGGTGTTCCTGAGGAATGGGTTCCAGTTATCCAGAAGGCAGGTTACAATACAGTAGAAAGCCTTAAGGGCGTTAAGCCAGGAAAATTATTCCAGGAGTTGCTCGATATCAAGAAGAAGTATCGCGATTATCTCAGCGAACTTCAGAATCCATCTCAGCAGGACGTTGCTGCATGGATTGAAAAACTTGGAGAGTAAATATTATATGTTTGGATTAAAGGTTCATAAAGACTTTTAGTTTTAACTTTCGATTTTTAACTATAATATGAATATTCCAGGAAAAGTCGCAATATTAGGAAGCGGAAGTTGGGCAACAGCAGTCGCCAAGATTGTACAGATGAATGGCGCTGATATGTATTGGCTCTTGCGCAGTCAGGACAAGATTGATCAGTTCAGATCTCTTGGTCATAATCCTGGCTATCTTTCAAGCGTACGATTCGATACAGATCGTATAACTTTCACTACCGATATCAACGAAGCTATACTGCATAGCGATACAATAATTTTTGCTATGCCTTCGCCTTATCTCAAACCTAGTGCAGAGCAAATCACAACGTCGTTCAAGGATAAGGTTGTGATATCTGTAATCAAAGGTATTGTAGCAGGTGATAACATCACAATCTCAGATTATCTTCAGTCAAAGTTCGGCTTGGCAGATAATCAGATTGCAACATTGAGTGGCCCAAGTCATGCAGAGGAAGTTGCCTTTGAACGACTCACATATCTCACAGTAGGTTGTAAGGATGTCGCAGTGGGAGAAGAGATTGCAGATTTCTTTGCAAACTATTTCGTCCACACAACAACTTCTACCGACATAATTGGTGTTCAGTATGCTGGCGTATTGAAGAATATCTATGCAATTGCTTCTGGCATCATCAACGGTTTGAAGTATGGAGATAATTTCCATGCAGTGCTCACAGCCAATGCAATTCGAGAGATGAAGAACTACTTGAATCATATGGCACCACTTGCAGAACGTAATATCACAGAATCGGTTTATACGGGAGATCTTCTTGTAACTTCGTATTCTCGCTTCAGCCGTAATCATCAGTTCGGAACAATGATTGGCAAGGGCTATAGCGTGAAGACAGCTCAACTTGAAATGGAGATGATAGCAGAAGGATATTATGGTACGAAGTGTATCAAGGAAATCAATCAGCAGTATGGAATAGAAATTCCAATCGTCGATTGTGTATATAATATCCTTTACAAGCGAATGTCTCCGTTTGTTGAAATCAAGCTTCTTAGTGATATGCTGAGATAAAACACTTTGAATTTTAGAGAATAGAAATAAAAAAGTAATCCTAAAAAATATAAAGAAATGAAACTTTTTATTGAAAAAGCACAAAGCTTTGTTCCTGCAGGAAGCCTTGCAGAAGTAGCTAAGCAGACAGCACCTTGCAACGAGCTTCTCGAAAGCGGCAAGGGTCCAGGTAACGATTTTCTTGGTTGGGTACATCTTCCATCAAGCATCTCAGACGAGTTCATCGCTGAGGTTCAGGCAACAGCAGATCTTCTCCGTTCGAAAGCAGAAATCATTGTAGTTGCTGGTATTGGCGGTTCATATCTTGGCCCACGTGCCGTAAATGAGGCTCTTGATCATACATTTGGTCTCAATGGCAACAATCCACGCGTTGTTTATGCTGGTAACAATATCGGTGAAGATTATCTCGCAGATCTCATGGAGCTTCTCGAAGGTAAGACTTTCGCTATCATCAATATCTCTAAGTCTGGTACAACAACTGAAACTGCTCTTGCATTCCGTCTTTTGAAGACTAAGCTTGAGGCACAGGTTGGTAAGGCTGCAGCAAAGGATCTTATTGTTGCTATCACAGATAAGGAGAAGGGCGCAGCTCGTAAGCTCGCTACAAAGGAAGGATATAAGACATTCGTTATTCCTGATAATGTCGGTGGTCGTTTCTCTGTTCTTACTCCAGTAGGTCTCCTCGCAATTGCATGTGCAGGTCACGATATCAAGGCTCTCGTTAAGGGCGCTCAGGATATGGAGAAGGCAACCGGCGTTGATGTTCCTTACGAGCAGAATCCTGCTGCACAGTATGCTGCAATCCGCAATTGTCTCTATCAGTATGGTAAGAAGACAGAGATCCTCGTTAACTATCAGCCAAAGCTTCACTACATGATGGAATGGTGGAAGCAGCTCTTTGGCGAGTCAGAAGGCAAGGATCACAAGGGTATCTATCCAGCATCTGTAGACTTCACAACAGATCTTCATTCTATGGGTCAGTGGATTCAGGAAGGTGAACGCACAATCTTCGAGACAGTTGTTTCTGTAGAGAAGGCAAACAAGACTGTTCTCTTCCCATTCGATGAGGAGAATCTCGATGGCCTTAACTTCCTCGCTGGCAAGCGTGTAGATGAAGTTAATAAGATGGCAGAACTTGGTACTCAGCTTGCTCATGTCGATGGTGGTGTGCCAAATATCAAGATTACAATTCCTGTGCTCGATGAATACAACCTTGGTCAGCTCATTTATTTCTTTGAGCGTGCTTGTGGTATCTCTGGTTATGTTCTCGGAGTTAATCCATTCAATCAGCCAGGTGTAGAAGCTTACAAGAAGAATATGTTTGCACTTTTGGAGAAGCCTGGTTACGAAGAAGCAACTAAGGCAATCAAGGCAAGACTCGCTGAATAAGCATCTGAGAAAATTTTTCTCTCATATACAATCGTCAATCGGTTCTTTTAGTTTCTGGAACAATGATTGACGATTGTTTTTTGTCTCTACTGAATTCAAAAAATAAAATTTCCAAATGGAGAACACGTTTCCGAGTTCCTGGAAATGAAATCTCCAAACGGAGAATACATTTTTGAGTTTCCGGAAATGTAATTTCCAAAAGTGGAAGATACTTTTTTATTCTTGAAATAAAGAATAAAGATTGAAAATCAGACAAAAGTATTCTTAAAGCTGCCGAAAACAATTATTTGTAGATATTAGGAGTTGTCATATAGAAAAAAAGAGTATATTTGCAAGTTAATAGATATTTCAAAATAGATTCAAGAGAATGTCGAAAGTACTTCTTATAGGTCCAAAATTCCATTATTTCATCCAATGTATCAAACATGGATTGGAAACAAATGGATGCGATGTTGAGGTCGAGATGTATGACGATCCGATACATCCTTATAATGCGCTGAATAAGCTGCGTTATAAGTTTGCACAGGGTAAGGACAATGCTAAGTTACGTTCTCGAAAGGCTTGGAAGGGCTACATCGAACAACGATGGATGTCGATAAATCCAGATATTGTTTTTGTCGTCAACGGAAGTAACTTGATGCCTGAATCTGTCGAATTGTTCGCAACGAAGAGCAAAGTCGCATTCTGGCTTTTTGACTCTATTACTCGTTTCACTTATCTGGTAGAGAACTTGAGTTTTGCGCACAATGTTTTTTGCTATGAAAAGGGAGATATTCCTATCTTGAAGGAAAAATATGGAATAGAGGCATCTTTCTTGTCACAGGCAGTCGATACTACTCTATATTTTCCGTTGGCTACTGAGAAGAAATATGATATTGCCTTTGCTGGAGATATCTTTCATTCGGAAAAACGTCAGCAACTCTTGAAAGCCGTAGTAAATGCTTTCCCAGATAAGAAATTGTGTTTCTATGGGATTGCTGTTCCTTGGTATAAAGGCGTTTGGAAATGGCTGACTCGCAAACATCGGGATATCTATGTGAATAGGAATGGCTCTTGTTTCGAATTGAATTTTCTATATAATGCTTCTCGTGTTGTTTTGAATATCCATATCGAACAACAGACAGATGGGGCAAATCCGAAGGTTTACGAGATTGCTGCAACTGGAGCATATCAGATTTGTGATCGGAATGATTATATCGAGAAGCTCTTTCCAAATGAAGAAATCGGCTTGTATTCAAATGAAGAAGAGTTGATCTCTTGCATCAGCAAAGCTCTTGATGCAGAGTCGCTGAATGGCGATGCAGCATATAAGTTAGTCACAACAGAACACACTTTTGATGTGCGAATGAAGGAATTGCTGTCGAAGATACAACAAGAATAAATATGATTTCAATAATAACTCCACTTTATAATTCTGCTCCATACTTCCTGCAATGTGCAGAGAGTGTAGCCGCTCAAAGTTACCAGGACTTTGAGTGGATATTGGTCGATGACCATGGGCAGGATGATTCCGTATCTGTTGCAAAGCAGATAGGAGAGAAGTTGGGTATTATTGGAAAGATGTGTTTTCTGGAAACGGCTTGCAATAGTGGTCCTGGAGCAGCAAGAAATGTAGGACTGAAAGCTGCCAATGGCAAATATGTCGTGTTTCTTGATGCTGATGATTGGGTAGAACACAATACCTATGAGTTGCTTTTTGATGAGATGTCGCAAAAGCATGCTGATATGGCATATTACAATGGCTACGAACATCAAGGAGATGAGCTCAAGGCTATGACAACAAAGCCGTATCGCACGCAGAAGCAGTTTCTGATGCAGTATGTTGCTCGTATCACATATTGTTTCCGAACATCTTTCCTGCGTGAACATAACATTTTGTTTCCTCCAACAAGAGCATCAGAAGATAGTTTCTTCATTGCAGCTTGCACAATGTTGACCGACAGAATCACTGGTATCGATTTGCCTCTTTATCACTATATGATTCATGGAGAGTCGGTAAGCCAGAAAAATGATTCGGAGCGCACTTCGCAGAAGCGTAAATCTTTTGAACTTCTGTTCGCTTTTGCCAAAGAACATGGAGTTTGGAATAAATTTAAGTGGCAGCTTTATTACATTTATATAAAAAAGGCGGTAATAGTACCTCTTTTGAAAGGATAAATAGTATTAAGGGATGAGAATAAAATTCTTTTCGCGATCGTTCGACAAACGACTCTATATACAGTCAAAGAAACTGTATGAGGATGCTGGATATCCTTGTGTGCGACTTACCGACCAGACAGCCGACGGATATTTCTATACAATGTTGGCTGATACAGATTGTGACATCGCAATCAATGTAGATGAAGATTGTTTTATATCAGATCTTGATGCAGTATTGAAACTTGTTGATTTTGCAGTCGAAGGAGGTTTTGCCAATGTCGGATGTTCTGATGGCGGCGCAGCCGTTCCTCGTGGAGGAAATCCTTTGGTGACAAATCCTTTCTTCAATATCTTCAACCTGAAACTGATCAGAGAAAAGTTCAGCAAGGAAGCAGTCAGGAGTTTTGACTATAAAGTACATCGTACCGAAATGGAAGCAAGTTATCCGAAAGAAAGACTTGTGTATAGTTATTCTTTCGATAGCACTTGTCAGGAACCATATTACAAGTTTATGTTATGGTTGGCAGCAAACTTCAAGACATATTATCTGCCAAGCGATAAGCATGCCGATGGATTTACTACAATCTTGAAGATGCCTGAGAATATGGGTCAAAAACATAATGGATTTGAAAGCAAAGCATTCTGCCTTCACACTTGGCTTGCCCGATTCTATACAACTCCATCTTGGGCAGTGAAATACTGGATGAAAGATCAGGGAATGCAAAAGCAACGCATCGATGATCGTATTGCAGAAGCATATTCCACAAGAGGAATGAAGGTTATTCAGTTCAGTACTCTTCAGCAGTTGGATTGCTTGGTGGATCGTACAATGAGATGGATGGTCAAAATCCCGCAACGCGTTGCTAATTGGCCAAACAAATTGAAAATGAAAATAAATAACAAGAAGAAATGAATATTACATTTAAGAAACTATGGCCTTACATCGCCGCAATACTTGTCTTTGTCGTTGTGGCTTGTGTCTATATGTCTCCAGTTTTGGAAGGCAAGGTGATTGCTACTTCTGATGGTATTCAGGGTCGCGCTGCTGTTCATGAAGCCGTTGAGTATCGACAGGCAACAGGAGAAAATACTTGGTGGACAGGTTCTATGTTCTCTGGTATGCCAAACTACCAGATCGGTGGTGGACGCTATGCTTCGACAACATGGATGAAGCCTATTCGCGAGGTTTTGCTCAAAGGACATACTAATGTAATTGCTATTGTAATTCTTTATTGCTTGGGCTTTTTCGCATTGATGCGTTCGATGAAAGTAGATAAATGGCTTTCGATTGTAGGAGCTTTGGCAATAGCATTCTCAAGTTATTTCTTCATCATCATTGGTGCTAATCACCATAGCAAGACATCTTCACTCGCATTAATGTCAGCTGTTGTTGCGGGTTTCTATCTGATATACAATGGACATAGAAAGACAGGTATTGTTCTGACAATGATTTGTTCTGCAATCGGTTTGTATCCACATCCACAGATGGCATATTACATTTGCTTTATTATCGGATTCTTCTTCCTTGCGGAGTTGGCAAAGGCGTGGATGTCGAAGACTTGGAAGGCATTCGGCATTTCTACCGCAATCTTTGCGGTTTCATTCCTTATTGGTGCAGGAACAGGTACTGCACAGACATTCGCCAATATGGAATATGCGAAAGAAACGATGCGAGGAGGTCATTCTGATCTGGAGAAAGCGACCGACGGATCGAATAAGACAGATGGTCTTGATCTTGACTATGCTACTGCTTGGAGTTATGGAATTGATGAATGTATGACGTTCCTGATTCCTGATTTCATGGGCGGTAGTTCCAATTATAATGTCGGAAAAGACAGCGAATTGTGCAAGGATATGATCAAGAAAGGCGTGCCAAAGAAAACTGCAGAACAGTTCTGTGAAAGCGTGCCTACATATTGGGGAGATCAGCCGTTTACTGCTGGCCCTGTTTATATGGGTGCAATTATATGTTTCCTTTTCGTACTTGGTTTGATACTTGTCAAAGGTCCTTATAAATGGGCTTTGCTTGCCGTTACTATTCTCTCAGTGATGCTCTCTTGGGGTAATCATTGGATGTGGTTCACCAAGTTGTTCTTCGACTTTGTGCCGATGTACAATAAGTTCCGTGCAGTCAGCTCTATACTTGTCATTGCCGAAATTACGATGCCGCTTCTTGGCTTCTTGGGCCTTAAGCAACTTGTAGATGGTCTCAAAAATGGATCGTTGACACAGAAAGTCGCTCAAAAAACTATTTGTATTTCAGCAACTATTACAGGCGGCATTTGTTTGCTCGTAATATTGTTCGGATCATCATTCTGCTCTTTCGTTTCGCCAAACGATGCGAATATCTTCAGTCAGTTGCCTGATTGGTTGTCCGATGGTATATTGCTTCAGAGAAAGGATATGCTCATTCATGATGCTTGGAGAAGTCTTGCATTCATCAATGCTTCAGCTGCACTGCTTTGGTTCTACGCACGTGGCAAGATGAAAGTCTCTGTGCTTGCTGCAATACTCGGAGTTCTTGTTCTGGCAGATTTGTGGATTGTTGATAAGAGATACATGAACGACTCGTTCTTCTCGAATTCGAACAGCTTCAAGGATGCTTTTGCAATGCAGCCGTACGAGAAGCAGATTCTCGATAGTGATAATGAACCTAACTTCCGTGTTTTCAATCTTTCTGCAAGTCCTTTCAATGATGCTCGCACATCTTATCGTCTCAAGTCAATTGGTGGGTATAGTGCAGCAAAGCTTCGTCGATATCAGGATCTTATTGACCAGCATTTGTCAAAGATGCACATGCCTGTCATCAATATGCTCAATACAAAGTATCTCATTGTTCCGGGAGAGAATGGAGGAAGTGCTTCTGCGCAATTCAATCCGGATGCTATGGGAAATGCGTGGTTTGTTGAGAATCTTGTTGAGGCAAAGACTCCAAATGACGAGTGCGATATGCTGATGACTGAAGATCTTACAAAGACTGCCATCGTCGGATCTGATTTTGTATCGGATGTTAAGAATATGACACCAGGCAATGATTCTTTAGCAGTTGTTTCCTTGGCAAAATATACTCCAGAGTATATAGAATATGATGCTGAATGCAGTAAGCCTGGAACAATCGTATTCAGCGAGATATACTATCCTTATGGTTGGAAAGCTATTGTCGATGGAACACCAGCGGATCATTTCCGCGTTAATTACATGCTTCGCGCTCTCAATGTAGAGCCAGGTAAACATCATATCCGTTTTGAATTCCGACCAGAGGCAGTAGATAAAGGCAATACATTGTCGATGACATTTGTTATTTTGATGTATCTCATCATAGCAGCAATTGTAATCTCGTGCTTCTTGCCTAAGAAAGTAAAAATAGAAAACTGAAAGATACAATGCATATCATAGTATTAGGTCCTGCACATCCTTATCGCGGAGGCATTGCTGCTTTCGATGAGAGACTTGCCCGTCAGTTTCAATCTGAGGGGCATGGGGTGGAACTATATACTTTCACTCTTCAGTATCCTGGTTTCTTGTTCCCAGGAAAGACTCAGTATTCTTCTGAGCCGGCACCAGAAGACCTGAAGACTGTGCGCAGAGTAAATAGCTGTAATCCGTTTAATTGGCTCTGTGTCGGTCGAGAGATAGCAAAGAAAGCACCGGATATGCTTGTGATTGCATTCTGGCTTCCGTTCATGTCTCCTTGTTTTGGCACAATTGCCCGTTTGGCTAGAAGAAATAAGAAGACAAAGGTCGTTGGTGTTCTGCATAATCTCATCCCACATGAACCAAGAATAGGAGACAAGCCTTTCGCTCGTTATTTTTGCGGTTCGGTAGATCGTTTTGTCGCATTGTCGAAGTCTGTCTTGTCCGATATAGAGAAGTTTGAACCGACTAAGCCGAAATGTTTCTCTCCACATCCTTTATACGATCATTTTGGAGAGAAGGCTACAAAGCTGGAGGCATGTTCAAAGCTTAATCTTGATCCTTCGCAGAAATATCTGCTTTTCTTTGGATTGATCAGGGATTATAAAGGTCTTGATTGGTTGCTCGAAGCATTCTCTCGTTCTGGTGTTGCTAAGGCTGGGTATAGACTTATCGTCGCTGGTGAGTTCTACAGCAGTAGCGAGAAATATACAGATCTAGCCGACTCTTTAAATATAAATAATGAGATAATATGGCGTACCGAGTTTGTGCCTGATGGTGAAGTGAAATACTATTTCGGCGCAGCAGATATGATAGTACAACCATATAAATCGGCAACACAAAGCGGCGTAACACAGATAGCATATCATTTTGAGAAACCGATGCTTGTAACTAAGGTCGGCGGTCTTCCTGAGATTGTACCAAATGGCAAGGCAGGTTATGTGGTTGAGCCGAATGTAGATGCAATAGCAGATGCATTACGTGATTTCTGTACGGAACGCAAGGATTTTACTGAAGGAATTATTGACGAAAAAAAGAAATATTCATGGCATGTGATGTGTCAGGCAATTTTTAATTATGGCTAAGAAAGTATTCGGTCCTTTATCTCCGACACCTGAAGAGATATTGGCAAAGATGAAAAAACTGAAGGAAGTACACTGGTATGGTGTTCGTGTGGCTTCTCAGCATGAACGGAAACTGGTTGATATGCTTAAGGAGAAGCTGGATAAAGACCCGACTTTTGGCGTTAAGGAGGCTTATGTGCCAATCCGTCAAGAGAAACATCGTTGGTCAGATCGCATAAAAGTTGTTGATCAGGTTTTGACGCCTTCGCTCATTTTCATACGTACCAGTATGGAACATAAGAACGATGTATTCTTGACTCGTGATGTCAAGAGTTATGTTTATGCTCCTGGTGGAAATAAGCCTTGTCCTATAGCAGATAATGTCATGATGGACTTCATCCGCATCATTGATGCCAATTATGACTTCAAGATGACTCTTCCTCTTGTGGGTGAAGATGTGATGGTATTGGAAGGTCCATTAAAGGGCGTTGTCGGACAACTGGTAAAGATAGATGGAGACCATCAGTTGATCATTCGTTTGAATGATGCTTTTGGTGCCTCAATCACTATGAATCCTCTTTCTGTGAGCAAAGTGCCTAAGGGAACGGTAAGCATTCCTGCAGAGCATGTCCCAAGTAAGATTTGAAATTGATTGTCAAACAGTCAAAATAAAAGCCTGAGGATACGGATTAGATCCGATCTTCAGGCTTATGTTTTTATTTATCTTGATGTTCGCAATACGAAATTAAAGATAATTGTGGAATAGGGAAAGTAGCATAAGGTAAAGATACATAGCTGGAGAAGCTAAGATCAATGAATCGAATCTGTCCCACATTCCACCGTGTCCAGGAAGAAGTTTGCCGGAATCCTTTACACCGACAGCTCTCTTGACATACGATTCGAAAAGATCTCCGAATGTGCCGAAGATACTTACGATTAATGCCATGCCCATCCATTCAAGTCTTGTGAGACGCACGCCTTCGTCAATATTAATTCCGAAGTATGCCCAGAACTCAGGATAGAAGAGCCATAAACCAAAGAGCATATTGAGTATTACTCCGCCCCAGAAGCCTTCCCATGTCTTTTTAGGAGAAACACTCTCAAAGAGTTTGTGTTTGCCGATTCTGCCTATTGTACAACCAGTGAAGAATGCGCCTGTATCATTGATCCAAATGAAAAGGAAAAGTGCAAGCACAAAAATCGGACAATAATTGTCTATCATATTTCCTGTAGGGAATTCCAAGGTGTGGAAAGCGATATTGTTTACCAAAGCAAGTGGTGCGGCAATATACAACTGTCCAAGTATAATGAAAGCAAGTTCTTTGATCGAATGCTTTTCCCTTATGTAAATGCGACTGATGAACATCCCGAGGAAATATACCAGAATGATGAGGTAGATCCAGTCACCGGTGATGTGAGCAGTCTTGTGCCAGGTACATATAAACATTATGGCAGCCATAAGGCTATGGAACCATTTCATGATATGTACTTCTTTGCTGATATTAATAAGGTTGTAGAATTCATACGCTGTACCGAATACGAGTACAGAGAATACGCAGAGGAAATAATAAGGACCAGACAGGATACTTGAGAAAATCAAAAGTATCAGTATTGCTCCTGTTAAACCGCGAAGACAGAAAGATTTCATATTAGATTGTTGTGTTATTGTTTTCGTTTGACGATTGCTCTTCTGTGTTATCTTCAGTAGCAGGCTGGTCTCCAAACAACTCGTCAGTGCGTGAAGTCCAAGGACGAGGGCCGAAGATATTCTGTACGTCTTCTGTGAAGATAACTTCCCTTTCTTCCAATACTTTGGTCAACTGAGCGTGACCTTCAGCATATTGGAGGAGGAGTTTCTTTGCACGAGCATATTGTTCTGCAATCATTGCATTGATTTCCTGGTCGATGAGCTTGGCTGTCTCTTCGCTGAATGGCTTGGTAAATCCATATTCCTGACCAGTAGAATCGTAATAGCAGATGTTAGGAAGCTTGTCGCTCATGCCATAATAAGCAACCATAGCATATACTTGCTTTGTCACTCTTTCAAGATCGTTGGCAGCACCGCTTGAGATATGTCCGAGGAACAATTCTTCAGCAGCACGACCACCAAGCAGAGAACAGAGCTCATCGCACATTTGTTCGCGTGTATTGATCTGGCGCTCCTCTGGCATATACCAGGCTGCACCGAGTGCACGTCCACGAGGAACGATAGTGACTTTGACCAAAGGATTGGCGAATTGAAGATTCCAGCTGATTGTTGCATGACCGGCTTCGTGTACTGCAATGCTGTGCTTCTCTTCTTTTGTCATCACCTTGCTCTTTTTCTCAAGACCGCCAATGATTCGATCGACAGCCGCATTGAAGTCCTGCATGTCAACAAGCTCTTTGCCGTTGCGGGCAGCAATGAGTGCAGCTTCGTTACATACATTGGCAATATCTGCACCCGAGAATCCTGGAGTCTGGCGGGCAAGCTTCTTGATGTCCATGTCATCGGCAAGCTTCAAAGGCTTAAGATGAACCTTGAAGATATCGACGCGATCGTTGAGTTCTGGCAGATCGACATGAATCTGTCGGTCAAAACGTCCTGCACGAAGAAGTGCTTTGTCGAGGATGTCTGCACGGTTTGTAGCAGCAAGGATGATAACACCGCTGTTTGTGCCGAAACCGTCCATCTCAGTGAGCAACTGGTTGAGAGTGTTCTCTCTTTCATCGTTGCCTCCGCTCATAGCGTTTCTGCCACGGGCACGGCCCACAGCATCAATCTCATCGATGAAGATGATACATGGAGACTTTTCTTTTGCCTGACGGAAAAGGTCGCGGACACGGCTTGCACCGACACCCACGAACATCTCAACAAAGTCGGAACCCGACATTGAGAAGAATGGAACGTCAGCTTCTCCGGCAACTGCCTTTGCCAGAAGAGTCTTACCGGTACCCGGAGGGCCTACGAGAAGAGCGCCCTTAGGAATCTTACCACCGATTTTTGTATATTTCTCAGGATTCTTGAGGAATTCAACTATTTCCTGTACTTCCTGCTTGGCTTCGCTGAGACCGGCAACATTCTCGAATGTCACATTTACCTTATTGTCCTTCTCGTAAATCTGTGCCTTCGAGCGACCGACGCTGAAGATTCCACCGCCAGGTCCGCCACCTGAACCAATACGACGGAAAATAAAGAACCAGAAGAGCATGATGATAAGGAGAGGAGAGCCTAAGTTGAGGAAAATGTCCCATCCGCTCGATCCTGTCTCATAACGTACCTCTGCATTGAATTTGCTGTCTTCTGCAGCACGCCATTTGTCAACGTCTTCAGAGAACTTGTCTGCGCTAGGCACGCTTGATGTGATGTAGTATTCCTTACCTTCGCTTTTTGCTTTGTCGTAGGCTGCCTTTACCGAACTGAAGTTCTCTTCGCTAGGAGCAGCTGCCAAAGGAGCGGTAACAGTTCCGACTTTCTTGTCCAATACCATCTTCTCGAAATAGCCGTTCTCCGCCATTTTCTGAAAATCGGTATAGCTGAGTTCGCGGCTGATACTGCTTCCTCCCATAAAATAGATTACGAACAATGCGATGGCAATGACAATGTAGATCCAATAGAAATTGAACTTGCCGCTACCACCGAATTTGATGTAACCTTCGTCTTTCTTTGCCTGTTTCTTTTGTTCAGGCGTCTTATTCATATCTTTCTCCATATCAATCTAAATCTGGAATCTTTGTTATGTTGGCATCTTCCCAAAGCGACTCTAAATTGTAGAACTCGCGAGTCTCCGGCTGGAAAATGTGTACTAGTACATAGCCATAGTCGATTGCCACCCAAAGACGGTTCTGCATGCCGACATGTCCTAATTCGCGTTGTCCGAGCTTCTCTTTGACATAATCGGTCAGGATATTGGAAATACCATAAACCTGTGTCGATGAAGTTCCCTCGCAAACCACAAAGTAATGGAATGCGGCTTCTTCGATATTACTCATATCGATTACCTGTATGTCGTGAGCCTTTGCTTCCTGCAGGCCTTCTACTATGGTCGTTATTAATTTATCTTTCATAAACGCGCGAAGATAATAATAATATATGAGAAAACCTAAAAAGAATTGCGATTTTGACTAAATCATGAGTTTTTTTGTTGTTTTTGTTTGGAATGTAAAGAATGTTTTCTATATTTGCACTCATGAATTTAAGATAACAGTGACTATATACACTATATCAAAATTCACGAAAAGTTACTATATAAAATTAATAAAGTATGATTGGTGATATCAAAATCTACGGAACAATAGTTTCGGTGTTGCCTGTCCAGTCGGGTGTAAGTAAGACTGGAAACGAGTGGAAAAAAGCAGAATACTTGCTTGAGACTATTGAACAATATCCAAGAAAGGTCAAGTTCGATATTTTCGGCAGCGATCGTGTCGATCAGTTCGCTCCAATGCTTGTTCAGAACGCTGCTGTGACAATCTCGGTAAATATTGAGAGCCGTGAGTTCAATGGCCGTTGGTACACAGATGTTCGTGCTTGGAAGGTCGAGAACGGTGACACTCGTGTTGAAGGTGCACCTGCAACAGCCGCTCCAAATTCCGGATATGTGAGTCCTATCGTTCCTGAGGCTCCTGCTGCGGCTCCGGCATTTATGACCGACCCTATCGTCCCTCAGTTCTCGGCTGCTCCAAATCCGACCGATGATCTTCCGTTCTAAATAAATATATGAAATGTTTGCTTGTCATTTATACATAATAAATCTAAAATGGATTTAAAATGTTGTGACAAGCATTGTTTTTCTTAAATATTTATATATCTTTGTGCTGTTTTTCGAAGTAATAACAACTAAATTTAATTTATACAATTATGGCAAATTTAGATTTGACTAAGTATGGTATCACAGGTTCTACTGTGATTGCTCACAATCCTTCTTACGAGGAGCTCTTCAAGGCTGAGACTGCTGCTGATCTCACAGGTTATGAGGTAGGTCAGAATACTGAGCTCAACGCAGTTAACGTTATGACTGGTATCTACACTGGTCGTTCTCCTAAGGACAAGTACATCGTAATGGACGAGAACTCAAAGGACACTGTATGGTGGACAACTGAGGCATACAAGAACGATAACCACCCAATGTCTGAGGAGGTTTGGGCTACAGTTAAGAATCTCGCAGTTAAGGAACTCTGCAACAAGAACCTTTATGTTGTTGATGCATTCTGTGGCGCTAACGCAGATACTCGTATGGCAGTTCGTTTCATCGTTGAGGTTGCTTGGCAGGCTCACTTTGTAACAAACATGTTCATCCAGCCAACAGCTGAGGAACTCGCTAACTTCGAACCAAACTTCGTAATTTACAACGCTTCTAAGGCTAAGGTTGAAAACTACAAGGAGCTCGGTCTTAACTCAGAGACTTGCGTCGCATTCAACGTAACAAGCCGTGAGCAGGTTATCATCAACACTTGGTACGGTGGTGAGATGAAGAAGGGTATGTTCTCTATGATGAACTACTACCTCCCACTTCAGGGTATCGCTTCAATGCACTGCTCTGCTAACTGTAATATGGAGGGTAAGGAGACAGCTATCTTCTTTGGTCTTTCTGGTACAGGTAAGACAACTCTCTCAACTGATCCTAAGCGTCGCCTTATCGGTGATGACGAGCACGGTTGGGATGACAATGGCGTATTCAACTTCGAAGGTGGTTGCTACGCTAAGGTTATCGGTCTCTCTAAGGAGAACGAGCCAGACATCTATGGCGCTATCAAGCGTAATGCTCTCCTCGAGAACGTAACTGTTGCTGCTGATGGTACTATCGATTTCAACGATAAGTCGGTTACTGAGAATACTCGTGTATCTTACCCAATCAACCACATCAACAACATCCAGCCAGGTTCTTCTGCACCTGCTGCTAAGAATGTAATCTTCCTTTCGGCTGATGCATTCGGTGTTCTTCCTCCAGTATCTATCCTTACTCCAGAGCAGACTCAGTACTACTTCCTCTCTGGTTTCACAGCTAAGCTTGCTGGTACAGAGCGTGGTATCACTGAACCAACTCCAACATTCTCTGCTTGCTTCGGCCAGGCATTCCTTGAGTTGCACCCAACTAAGTATGCTCAGGAGCTCGTTAAGAAGATGAACGCTAACGGCGCTAAGGCATACCTCGTTAACACTGGTTGGAACGGTACAGGTAAGCGTATCTCTATCCCTGATACTCGTGGTATCATCGACGCTATCCTCGATGGTTCTATCTTGAACGCTCCTACTAAGACTATCCCTTACTTCAACTTCGAGGTTCCAACTCAGCTCAACGGTGTTGCTTGGGGTATCCTCGATCCACGCGATACATATCAGGATCGTTCTAAGTGGGAAGAGAAGGCTAAGGATCTTGCTGCTCGCTTCATCAAGAACTTCGCTAAGTACACAACTAACGAAGCTGGTAAGGCTCTCGTTGCTGCTGGTCCACAGCTCTAATATTGTCAATTACAATTTTAGATATTTGAAACGCGTCGGTTATCCGGCGCGTTTTTTTATTTTAAAGTACTAATATTTGGAAGTGTAAAAAGAAAAGCGTAACTTTGCACATTATTATTATAATTTAATGAGAATTCTATCTATTGACTACGGACGAAAGCGCACAGGCATTGCTGTAACCGACCCATTGCAGATCATTGCCAATGGATTGACTACTGTTCCGACACATCAGCTTGAGCAGTTCTTTGCCGATTATTTCAAGAAGGAGCAGGTCGAAAGGGTAGTGGTTGGTATGCCTAAGCAGATGAATGGCGAGATGAGCGAGTCCTGGAAGTATATCGAGCCGTTCCTTAATCGTTTCCGCAAGCTCTATCCGGATATGCCTATCGAGATGGTCGATGAACGATTCACTTCCGTTCTGGCACATCAGGCGATTCTTGCAAGCGGTGTAGGGAAGCAGCGACGTCAGACAGACAAAGGCATGGTCGATGAGATTTCGGCTACAATCATACTGCAGTCATATTTAGAAAGTAAGAGATGATAATTAATAAAGAGATATGATACTTCCAATTTATTTATATGGTCAGCCGGTTCTGCGTAAGGTCGCAGAGGATGTGCCTGCTGATTATCCAAATCTTCAGAAGCTTGCTGAAGACATGTTCCTTACAATGGACAAGGCATCTGGCGTAGGTCTTGCAGCCCCTCAGGTCGGTCTTGCAATCCGTATGTTTGTGGTCGATGGTAACGGTTTGGCAGAAGATTATGCCGAATGTGCAGGATTCAAGCGTTGCATGATCAACCCTGAGATACTCGAAGAGAGCGAAGAGACAGATACCAAGGACGAAGGCTGCCTCTCAATACCTGGCGTATATGAGTCGGTAAAGCGCCCGACATGGATTGTGGTGAAATATCTTGATGAGAATCTGGAAGAGCATACAGAGCGTATCGAAGGCTTTGCTGCGCGTATGACGCTCCATGAGTATGATCACCTTGACGGACACATGTTCATCGATCACGTCTCTGCAATCCGCAAACAGCTTATCAAGGGCAAGCTCAATACCATCCTTAAAGGAAAGGCATCTACATCGTACAAGTCTAAGGGTATCAGATGAAAATGATTTTATACATTGCCTTGGGCGGATCTATAGGCAGTGTGTTGAGATATTTTGTGAGCCGGTTGTTTTCGACAGGCTTCCCGTTGGGTACTATGGCAGTCAATATCATTGGCTGCTTTCTTATCGGTTTCTTCTATGGACTATTTGCCAGATATACGAGCATTAGTCCGGAATTGAAAGCGCTCCTAACAGTTGGTTTCTGTGGAGGCTTTACCACTTTTTCTACATTTATGAATGATTGCAGCAAGTTGGCTTCCTTGGGCGAATATCTTCAGGTATCCCTCTATATTGCAATCAGTTTGATTGTAGGTTTCGCTGCAGTTTATTTTGGACAGAAGATATGGCAGTAGAGGATAGCAGAATGTCTTTTGGAGGACATCTGGAGGTGCTTCGCCAGATGTTGTTTCGCATCATTGCGGTTGTGCTGATATGTGCAACTGCTGTGTTTTGCTTCAAGGAAGAGACATTCGCAATCCTGTTGGCACCTCGCAATAATAGTTTCCTCACATTCAGGGCAATTGAAAAGCTTCTGCATTATCTTGGCAGTGACTTCCGCTTTGAGCAATACGACATACAGCTTATCAGCACGGAGCTGTCTGCACAGTTTATGACTCATCTTGAGACAGCTTGTATGCTGGGAGCGCTCATTGCTTCACCATTTATCATATACGAGCTTTTCAGGTTCATCAATCCTGCATTATACGACAATGAGAAGAGATATTCTGCCGTGATTTGCGTTACCAGCTATGTCCTGTTTCTCATCGGAGTCCTGATGAACTATTTTATACTGTTTCCCGTAGCATTCCGTTTTCTCGGTACATATCAGATAGATAGTTCTGTGGTCAGTCAAATCACTATCTCGTCCTATATATCCACATTCACGACCCTTTCGTTCACCATGGGATTGGTTTTTGAACTTCCTGTTCTATCCTTCATCTTAGGTAAGCTCGGCTTGCTGAAGGCAGGCTTTATGCGGAAGTATCGCCGCCATTCGCTCATAGCTATCATGGTGGTAGCAGCATTTATTACACCACCGGATATCTTTACCCTTTGTCTTGTTACAATCCCATTGTATCTGCTCTACGAGATCTCAATCTATATAGTGTCGAAGTTAGGATAAGAGATGTTATCTGTATTGTTACTGCAATAACATTATTCTTTTGTCAAAATCTATAGCTTTACCGTTATCTATTCCATAGATTTTCTTTAATAGTCTGCTTCTTATTAGGGACACCTCTGGGAATCTGCAATTCATTATAGTTGCAATTTCTCCAGGTTTGAATCTAAGTCGTACAAGAATACAAAGTCGCATTTCCTTCTGCGATACATTGTAATTGTGTAGCAACATATAAAGTTGCGGAAGATATGACTCAGCAAAATTAATAAGCTCATTCCACTTCGATTCTTTCGGATGCTCCGTTACATGTATTGTGTAATAAGCAAAGTCTTTCTTTATTGCCGACGATTGTATTTCTTCTTCGAGCCTTGCCGAGTCTTTAATTTTCAGAACTTTCTCATATTCGTTAACTCTTTCTTGAAGTTCAAATATTGATTGCTCCTTTATCTCTATTTCTTTGTTCATTTCGCTATTCTTTTGAAACACAATATTTGTTTTGTTGTCAAGCAGATACTCTTTCTCCTCTAACAAGGCATTCAGTTCTTCCATTTCTTTCTGTAGGAGTTTCTTTTCTGTTTCGTATCTTTCATGAAGGACAGAAATTTTCTTTCTGTTCCTTTTGTTTGCTGTTCTGAATACATACAAGACTAATGCTCCTGTAACAATAACTATAACAATAAGTCCGAATAGCCATCTTTGAAAAATAACTAATCTCTCTGCACTTGTCTTTGCTTCTTCCTGGAATTTTCCGTAATCATATACTGATTCCAGATTTAACATAGTCATTGCAGTTTTGATCTGATAAGCTGAATCGTTTGCTGCATACGCTAGCATTGCATATTTTGCAGTTGAATCGGGCTGTTGTATCTTGTCATATAAAAGGCTAAGTCCTCTGTAATGCATTATTTTTAGGTTGGAGTCGTCAGGATATCTGCCACATTTCTCAAACATAATCCTTGCAGAGTCAAATTTATTGGAGTGAAGAAACAATAATCCCTTGCCATAATAATAAGTTTCATGACCTTTTTTTACTTCACCGTTTCTATAGTACCCTGAATAACGGTCATAGAAATCTGAATTCACTTTGGCTTTCTCGTACATGCCGGAATTCAGCAATAGTTCCATACAACTTCCACTGATTTGAGCAGCATATTGTATATAGCCTAAATCCTTAAACATATCGATAGCTTTGTTTTTCAAAGTAACAGCCGAGTCAACCTGATTGATCAAAGCATAGGCTGATGCCTTTTGATTTATTGAAAGAATTGCATCAATAGTGTCTCCTGCAAGACATGAATAATGAAAAACATTGTCGTATTCTTTGACAGCTTGCTTTATCAATGCTTGCTTCATATACAACTCAGCAATTTGATTGTGGATACGCATAAGCATCAAATACGATTCTTTGTCGTTGTCTGCATATTCTGTTGCCTTCAATAAATAAGGTAAAGCCCTTGGCGAATCGTTTAAATCGCGATAGACACATCCAAGTAGATAATTTGACATCAATTTCTCTTTATTTGTGCCATGATTCATATAGTATTCAACGGCTTCCTGCATCTTACTATCTGAAGTAAAGTCAACATAGGCTTTGTTCATAGCCTTAGCTTCTGTAAGATAAAACCTCATCCTGTCTTTTTTTGACAAGTTCGGAATAAATGTCCTTATGTCATCCAGCATAGACAGTGAAACTACCGCTGAGTCTTGGTTTTCGTCCATCAACCTATCTGCCTCGGATATTACTGATTCATAAACATCGGTTTTGCTTTTGTTGCAAGATACCAAAAACAGTATTGAAATAAATAAAACGGTCTTTCTCATATACGTAAATTTATATGCAAAGATATGAAATGTACAATCGAAAAGCAATTTTTACTTCCTAAAATAATTAACAAAAATTTCATACTATGATAATAACAGGCTGATTTCCAATTAGTATTTGTAGTACGAAATTTTTGTTAATTTTTAGCTCTAAATATATTTGGAGAAATTTATGGCAAAAAGTAACTTTGCAAAAACTATTATTAAATTTTACTGTTAAAATGTTTTTATTATGAAAAAGGTATTATTTTTCGCAATGTTCCTCTGTATAAGTGTTATGACAGCATTTGCAAATCAAAATGTTTCTCAACAAGATGGTGGCATTGATATTGGTTTGTCGGTTAACAATACAGATGAATCGAAATCAGATAAGCCAATTGGTCGCTCACTTTTGCGCACACCAGTAATTAACATTGATGGTAATATCCTCACAGTACCAGATATTTTATTAGATAGTGAGATGCAGATTGTGGTTAACGACGAGATTATCATTTCTGAGTATATAACAGCTTTAAATACAATTTTGCCTTCATGGTTACCTAATACATATATTATTAAATTTTATAGTGGCGATTATTGTTTTTGGGCAGAAATTAATTAGGTCAAATCTATTAATAGTATTTGACAACTAATATTATGTTTAACCAACTAAAAATTATTATTATTAACAACAAATTACAAGTTTTGAATCCTGGAGTCAAAGATGGTATCGATATCTTGTCTCCTGCAGAAGAACTCCTTATTGAAGGAGGAGATGTTTGGTGCCAAAAAGGTTATTCTGTGAGTTTTTTTGGAAAGGTAACCTGCGAGTGTGGCTATGTCGAGACAGGTGGACCTCATCCTGGATCAAATGATTAAGGTTAATATTGATTATTTGGGTGTTTTAGAAAAAAAGGACACCCAAATATTAAAATTTTAAGAAAAGATGAAGCTGTCGCAATTCAATATAAAATCAGAAATAGATGATGATATTCTTATCTTCAATACTTTGAGTTCGGCATTTGTTACGCTCTCAAAAGAATCATAAAAAAAATTGTTGAGAGGCATTGCAGAAGAGTCTCTTGAAAGGAAACTTGTAAATAATGGAATTCTTGTTGGGGATTGTTGTGATGAAGTCAAGGCGGTAGAATACAAATTTTATTCTAAGGTATTTGATAATCGGAGTTTATCATTAATGGTAACTCCAACGATGAAATGTAATTTTTCGTGTTATTACTGCTTTGAAGGAGAAAATAAACAATACGGACTGATGGATGATTCCACGGCTGACAAGTTAGTGCAATTTGTCGTTTCAAACAAACCAAAACCTGTGACGATTATTTGGTTTGGCGGAGAACCATTGTTAGGATTTTCCAAAATCGAGTATATCAGTAATAAATTAATAGAAAAGGAAGTTAATTTTGAAGCAAAAATAATCACAAACGGAAGTTTGCTATCCGACGAGATAATCAATAAATTATCAGATTTACGTATCAATGATATTCAGATTAGTATTGATGGAATCCAAAAAGATCACGATAAAAGAAGAGTTCTTAAGAATGGTGGTCCTACATTTGAAACAATAATTAATAATATTGGTGTACTGTTATCACAAACAGATGTTCATCTCTCTCTTTCTGTGGCTGTTGATCACAATAATCCTACCGCATTTATTGACGTTTTATCTTTTTTCGAAAATAACTATAAGAATTACTTAAGAGATTCGCGTATACATATATCAAAAAACTATGTTCAGGATAGGACAAAATTTGACAAAGATCACGTTTGCTTTACAGAAGAGCAAATCCTAGAAGAGGATATTCAAACACTCGAGGGCAAATGTAGGAAGAATCAGATACCAGGCCTGCCCAAACCGTCTATTCCCTGTATGTTCAGGTGCAGCGGTTCTTATGCGATAGATTCAAAGGGAAATATATTCAAATGTCTGGAGTATTTAGGTAGGAAAGAATTGAAGATTGGGAATCTGAATGAAGGAACTGTTTCATTCAGACGAATACTCGAAACCAGTTTTTCAAATCTACCATTTGAAGACACGGAATGCCGGAAATGCGCTTTCCTGCCTATTTGTCTCGGTGGTTGTCCTATAGACAGGATAAAAGTAAAGGAAGGTAAGCTTGATACATGTTGCTCAATGTATAAAAACAACCTTCCGAAGCTATTGCCATATATTTACAAAAAAACGATTTCAAAACAGCAAAACAAAGTATGAAAAGGCTTATCTTATTTTTAAATTTTTTTCAGTTTATTGTTTTAATCGCGCAGAATGAGGTGAATGATACCATCTCGAATGTAAAAGAACTGAATGAGGTAGAAGTTAAGGGCAAGCAACCTTTGGTTGTTCAGACTGGCTCTGTGTCTAAGATCCGCGTAAAGGGAACCATGCTTGAAAAGATGGGCAATATTGTTACTATGCTCTCAAATACTCCAGGTCTGCATCGTCAGGGAGAAAAAATAGTTGTAAACGGATCGCAGGAACCAGTTTTCGTTGTGGACGGCAGAGAGATTAAGGATATGGCAATACTTTCCACACTGCCACCGGATATGATAGCAAGTGTCGAAATAGATGTTGCACCAGGTCTGGAACATTCCGACGGCTTACAGCCGGTCGTTTCAATCACAACAGTAAAGAGTCTTAATGACTATCTGTATCTCTCTTTGGGAAATTTCGCCAATATGAAGCGTAGATTTTCAGACGGAGTAATGGCCAATATAAGAACACAGGCAGGAAAATTTTCGAGTGTTTTGTCTTATAAGGGAGGTTTCTCCAATACCCTTATCCCAGAGACATATTTCCGAAACATATATCATTCAGATTATTGTTTCACAGCAGTCCAGCCACGAGAGTTACTTAATAAATACAAAGGGAACACTGTGAGATGGAATAACGATGTATACCTCAACCAGCATAACCGACTTGGTTTCGAGTATGACTATAATGGTGGTACAGACAATGATTTGGAGGAAGGAGATGACGTCTCAGAATTTAAGGATTACACAACAGCAAAGCATATAAACAGAGACACCCGAAGTAAAAAAGATACTCATAGCTTCACATTAGAGTATAATTACAAAAAGGGTGCTAATAGTCTTCTTATCACCCAGGATTTTGCTTTTTCTGCTACAGATGCGGATTTGACAGTAAACGAGCAGCCTGCCCAGCAGAAGGATGTGTTTACCAACACAGACAGTGATTATAAAGTATATTCTTCATATATAAATTATACTCGCACTCTTCCTTCTGATTTTATATTGCAAGTAACGTCGAGACTAAGTGTCTTGTCTTCCCATTCAACAACCACATCAAACAATAAGTATTTGGCAGACGGACATTACCATCAGTGCAATGATGGATTTGAAATATATCCAAGGACATATCTTACTCTGCGTAAATATTTGGGGAAATACTATTATATAGCAGTCGGAGGAAGACATCAATACGTAAACCGCAGGTTTTCATTTTCAGAACAAGACTTGCTCGAGGCAACTTCAAGGACATATAGTCACTTTGTCAATCCGTACCTGTATTTTCAATACAAAAACAAAAATCTTACTGCTTACATTGAATATACAGGAAATAAAACAGAGCCAAATCTCAGAAAAATGAATAGCGGTTCCATCTATCAGGATTCGCTTACGTATATTGGAAGTAGTACAACACTGACTGGCAGTGAAATGAAATATATAACAGCAGGATTAACATATGGAGGAGCAGGACTTACTCTTCGCTACACTCATACTAAAAATCCTATGACAGAAGTCTATACAATACCAACTCCGGAAAGTAACATTGCAACATTATTGCCAATAAATCTGGATAAGTCAACACGTTTCAGTGCAACGTTGTCCTACAAAATGTCATTGCAGAAGTTTGACATATATGCTGATATGGCACTTGTGATGCCATATTCAAAATATGAATTCCTTGGAGAGGAAAGAAAATCCAATTTTGTGTCATTTGATGCGAATGTCAATATGAACTACAAGATAACCGGTAATCTTGGATTGTTTCTGACGTTTAACCAGCAAGGTCATCGTACAAATGGCATTGTAACCCAGCGTTCAGTCACTAAACTTGATTTTGGATTTGTTGGATCGTTTTTTAAGAATCGGTTAGATGTAAACCTTGCCATAACAGACATCCTGCAACGTGCTAACTATAATAATGTAATAAATCAATACAACAACATGAGCTACGGCACATACGGTAAAAATGATTTCCGAGGTATAGAACTATCTGTAAACTATGTCATCTTCAACAAGAATGTGAATGTGAATACATCGAGCAGAAACACCGAATTGTCAAGAGTCACACAGTAACACATGCAGGTTCGATATCAGCATGATTCCATGCAGTGCGGCATAGCATGCCTTGCAATGATATGCGGGCATTATGGGATGGAGTATTCGTTTGATGCTCTTTCCCAAATTTGTCATGCGACATCCGAAGGTGTATCTTTGTTAGGAATTAGAGAAGCGGCAGAAGTGCTACATCTTGAAGCGGTAAGTGCAAAAGTCCCGTTCGAAAAATTAGCTGAAATTAAATTGCCTTGTATCCTGCACTGGAATCAAAATCACTTTGTGGTCTTATATAGAATGAAGAAGAATCGTCTGTATATAGCAGATCCAGGCAAGGGAAAAATCTGCTATACCGAAGAAGAGTTCAAAGCGCACTGGATTACTACAAGCATACGGAACGGAGACCCTTCAGGTATAGCCATGATAATCAACCCGACGCCTCAGTTTTTCGAAAATAAAACAGAACACAAGACCGTGAAACGTTCAATAAAGTTCCTTTTAGGATATTTCAAGCAGTACAACAAATATTTCTGGCAAGTGCTAATCAGCCTTGTAATCGGAAGCTGTATTCAGCTAATACTTCCTTTTCTTACACAGGCAATTGTCGATACAGGAATAAACAACAAGGATATAGGGATTATATGGCTTATTCTCTCTGGTCAGTTTGTCCTGATACTAAGTCGTACTCTCATTGATTTCGTACGTCGCTGTATCTTGCTTAAGATAAGCATGAAGATAAACATCTCGCTTGTCAGCGATTTTTTTATCAAGCTTCTCAAATTGCCGATGTCTTTTTTTGACACAAGGGTTATGGGAGACTTGATGCAGCGAAAGAACGATCATTACCGGGTGGAGCGATTCCTGACGGAGCAAACATTAAGTGTCTTGTTCTCTATAGTCAGCTTTGTCGTCTTTGGAATCGTACTCTTTTCATACAGCTGTAAAATATTCTTTTTGTTTATAGTAGGCAGTATCCTCTACGGATTATGGATTATTTTGTTCCTCAACAAACGAAAGCTAATTGATTATGAACTTTTCGGCAAGCAGTCAGAAAATAACAGCAAGACGTATCAGTTTCTTACAACTATACAGGAGATAAAATTGCAGAACTGCGAAAGACGTCGTAGAGAGGAATGGATTACCGTACAGGAAGAGATGTTTGCTGTTCAGCAGAAGTCACTTAGGCTCCAGCAGACACAGGAAGCTGGAGGAATACTGATAAACGAACTGAAAAATATGGTAATAACCGTTGTCGCTGCCACAAGTGTTATCAATGGAGATTTGACGCTCGGAATGATGCTTGCGGTACAATATATAATCGGACAATTAAATTCTCCAATAGAGAGACTAATGCAGTTTTTCTATTCAATACAGGATGTAAAATTAAGTCTTGACCGAATAAATGAAATCCATCAGATGCGGGAAGAAGATGGAAAAGACCGTAATAAAACAGTAAATAGTATCTGTCAACTTAAATTAGAAAAAATAGATTTCAAATATAACTTGCATTCTCCAAATTATACGCTGAAAGGAATTGATTGTTTGATACCCAAAGGCAAAGTGACCGCAATTGTCGGAGCGTCAGGAAGCGGAAAGACGACATTGATAAAACTTCTTCTAGGATATTATCCAGTAATGAGCGGTACGGTTTATATCGGAGAAGATGATATTAATTCAATAAATCTAAAGTCGTGGAGAAATAAGTGCGGTGTTGTAATGCAAGATGGCGTTATTTTTTCAGAGACTATTGAAAGAAACATTGCAATCGGAGATGAAGATGTAGATCTGGATAAGCTTAATGATGCAGCTAAAGTTGCATGTATTTATGAGTATATACAGTCTTTACCTTTAAGATATAACACAAAGATTGGAGCAGAAGGAATAGGTCTTAGTCAAGGACAGAAACAAAGAATCCTAATAGCGAGAGCCGTGTATAAAAATCCTGATTACATATTTTTTGATGAAGCAACAAATTCTCTAGATGCGAATAACGAACGATCAATTGTAAATAATCTTGAGACATTCTACGAAGGAAAGACGGTCGTCATAGTTGCGCATAGGCTCTCAACAGTTAAGAATGCCGACCAAATCCTCGTTCTTGACAAGGGAAGAATTGCAGAGGCTGGAGACCATAACAATCTTATTGAAAGAAAAGGTACTTACTTTGAACTCGTCAAAAACCAGCTTGAACTTGGAAACTGATTATAATTTTTTTTCAAAACATTAATAATTAAATTATGGAAAATAAAAATCTTTTATTAAGAGGAGTGATTAAATCTATCATTTCGTGTCTTGCGCTTGCAAGTTGTAATGTTAATGAGGAATCTTTGAATTGTTCGACAAACAAATGGGACAACCACGAAATGGTTAACGTGCTTGACCAAGACATGTTTGAAACAAAAAATACTTCATTGTACAATGTTACAATTGATGATGCAAAAAACTTGGCAGCTAGTTTTAGTTCAAAAAAGAGTATAAAATTGAACCTTATGTTATTGGAAAAGATACTCTTCTCTATTTAGTAAATTTTGAAGAAGGCTGGGGTCTAATTGCGGGAGACAAACGGATTAATCCGATTGTGGCAATATCTGATGAAGGAGGTCTTTCGTTTGATACTTCAAATGAAAACCTAAAAACTTGGATTGATTCTTATGCAGACGAAATCCGTGTGCTAAAAAAGCATGAATCTGAAACAGAGAATGAATACACAAAATTCTGGTCAAAGTTTTCTCCTTCCAAGAATGCAAAAAAAGAGCAAACCCGTTCCCAGGAATATAAATGGGCTGTTATTTCAAATACTCGTTGCGACTATGTGATTTATACCCAACTTGTTTCACCATTAATTCAAACAAAATGGGGTCATAACGAGCCTTGGAATTTTAAACTTCCTTTTGATACAAGTAAAAATAAAAGATGTCCAACAGGATGTACTGCAGTTGCTTTAGCACAAATTATTTATCACATGCATTATAACTTAGGAAAACCAACTGGTTTATACCATAATATAACTGTTGGTGTTTCAACAATATCAAGTGAGACTGATAATATAGGTTTAAATAAATCAAATTTCGTCTCAAACTCTTCTCGCTGGGATAATATGGCATTGATTTCTGGAGATTCCGGAAATATTAGTTATGTAGGAGATTTGATGTTGTGCTTAGGAAGTCTTCTGAATATGAGTTATTCAGGAACGGGAGGTACTGCTCAGATTTCACACGTAGCTATGTCTGAATATAATATAAATTATTCACAATCTTCATATGATTATCAGACTGTGAAAGATAACTTGCTAAATAATAAACCAGTAAATGTAACTGCCAGCTATTATGATACTCAAGAAAACCAGAGAGTAGGTCACTCTTGGATAATAGATGGTTATGGTACAGTAAGATATCATTATGTTATAGAAAAACATTTTGAGTACACTGAAAATTGGATGCACGAACAGGAATATTATAACACATTCGATGATCTTAGAATGCGCTATCATATCAATAGCGAATTCGATACAGTCGAGGAGGATGGCGGTTTTCATACATCAGAGTATCTTAGAATGAATTGGGGATATGATGGGGTTCACGATAATGCCTACTACAGCACTTATCCATCAATTCCATGGGAGATAGATGGTAATGAATACATTTATAACAAAACTATAAATTATGACTTTAGGTAGATTTGTTTTATGCACACTTTGTGCATTCTTGGTTGCTTCTTGTGGTAACAATGATGACGACGTTCTTATTGGTGATTATGGATATCATTTGCATTTTGAGCATGTGCCAGCGGAAACGTTAATTGCACATGACAATATTATTCAACATGCTTGTTTGCCTAATTATTTTCAATATTATTGTGTACATCTTATTGTTCAAAGCTCACTCATAGATGATCCTTTTGGCAGTAATATTCCACAACACTATTATCTGGAAGGAATACCTTTTATAGAAAAGCAACTTGCCGCGTTTATTGATCCCGATGACGCTGAATATCATGGATCTATGCCTGTGGTTGTTAAATATACAACGGTAGAATGTTTGGATATCACAATAGGCTTGTACAATAGAGATAAAATTTTAGTTGCAGACATAACCGATGAGACTCAATTCTGTTTATGCTATGGAGAATACTCAGTAAATGAGCCTGCTAGTAACATTATAATAAATAAAGACTGTCAGGTGATTGGAAAGATTGAGATTGGCACGACGATAAAACAGTATCTTGAATTTCATCCGATGCTCTTTGCCGAAGCAGTCTTAATATTTCCAACACTTGACGAAAATGCATTTGGAAATGGAAATTATGCAGTAGTGGAAATTGAATTGGCCAATGGAACAAAATTGACAGCTTCGACAGATGAATCTTATAGAAGAAATTAAGAGTAGAAAATGGATTAGAAACGGATTATACTGTAACACAGTTTAGCTTACATACTCACGAAACAATTTAAGCGCCCTCTCAAAGGACGCTTAAATTGTTTATTTCTTGTTCTTTGCTAATTTTGATTTAAGTTTCAGCATGAAACTATTTAAGGAAGTGCTTCAACCTCTTCTGTGGTCATGCCGAGAGCATCAGCAATGAAATCAGAGGAAAGACCTTTATTCTTGAGTGCAATGGCATTGATGATGGTGTAATGATAAGGAATGATTATGGAAATTCCAAAATTATCGTAAGAATCTGAAGATTATATGTCCGAGAACGTCGAAATGTCAGTAACAAAGTAGGATTATAAGAAAATGTTTTGCGAGATGTCATCTACGCTCTACGATGACAACTCTTGTGTCTGGGAACTCTGATCGTAGGCCTACGACGGCAACTCTTGGGAACGGGAGTAGTGAGCGTAGCAGGTTGATGATTACACTAGAAAAAAAGAGTAGTCATCGACGCTCGTCGATGACTACTTCCGTATTTATTTTGTTCCAATCTTCACCCTACGAAGAGTTCTCGGGAATTCCCGTGGACTGATTGACGACCGTCGATGACTTCTCGGGACTTCCGTTTGTCTGATCGACGACCGTCGAAGAGTGCTCGAAATTTTTCGTGCACTCATCAGCAATTTTTATTTCTATTCAGCGTTTTTCTTACTTCTTTTCATTACCGAAAAGATAATCGCAAGAAGCAGAAGACCTGATGCCCATGATATTGCAGCCGAAAGGAAGAGACCCATTGACTGAGTAAAACCTGCTACGATGAAGGTCAGGAACGAGACGCTTGCCACGGTCAGAGCGTATGGCATCTGTGATGAGACGTGGTGCACATGTTTGCATTGAGCTCCAGCACTTGCCATGATGGTAGTATCAGAGATAGGCGAGACGTGATCACCGCAGACAGCACCAGCCATGCACGCTGAAATAGAGATGATGCGCAGTGTCTCAGCATCAGGGAAAACGGCAATGCATATAGGTATAAGAATGCCAAACGTACCCCATGAAGTGCCTGTAGCAAAGGCAAGGAGAGCAGCCACGACAAAAATGATTGCAGGAAGGACCATCTGCAGACCTGCAGCGCTGTCACCCACTATGCCCGAAACATATTCAGCAGCACCTAATGAGTCGGTCATGCTCTTGAGTGTCCAAGCCAGTGTCAGGATCAGGATAGCAGGCACCATGGCTTCAAATCCCTTGATGATGCAGCTCATGGCATCATCGAACGACAATGTCTTACGAATGACATACAAGACAATGGTGACGATCAATGCTGCCATTGCTCCGATAGCCAAACCTACCGACGCATCGCTGCCCGCAAAGGCGTTGACGAAATCAAGATGATTCGCACTTGCGCCATCGAAGAAGCCTCCCGAATATATCATGCTCACGATGCAGAAGGCGATGAGCGTCAGGATCGGGATGATCAGGTCGGCTACAGAGCCTTTGTCCTTTGCCGAATCGTCAGGTTCACCCAAACCATGCTCAATGACTTCGAGCTTCGAGGTAGTGACCTTGCCAGGCTCAATGCCATTCTTCTTATACCATTTCTCCAGCTTGGCGTCATACTTGCTCATCGCCTGGAAGTTAAAGCCCAGAAGTACCACACCGAACATGAAGACCAGGGTGAAGAAGGCATAGAAATTAAATGGAATAGCCTTGCAGAACAAGGTCAGACCGTTCTCACCTTCAGAGACAAAGCCCGACACTGCAGCTGCCCAGCTTGAGATCGGAGAAATGATGCATACCGGTGCTGCCGTAGAATCGATGAGATAAGCCAGCTTCTCTTTCGTGATTTTATGTTGCACTGCGATAGGACGCATGACCGATCCCACGGTAAGGCAATTGAAATAATCGTCGATGAAGATCAGGATACCCAGCAGGATCGTAGCTATCTCAGCTCCGACCTTCGTCTTGACATGCGTTACTGCCCAGCGACCGAAAGCTGCTGATCCTCCGGCTTTGTTCATCAGCGAGACGATAGAACCCAGCATCACCAGAAACACCAGGATCCCCACATTCCAAGGGTTTGACAGACAGTGTATCAGTCCGTATGACTTGGCATCGGCACCCTCGCCAACCGTATTGTTGAACAAGTGGGTCAGGAACCCCTCAAAGCCAGAACCTACAGAGATGCAATAAAGGATTGCACCCAAAACAATGCCCGTGAAGAGCGAAGAATAAACCTCTTTGGTCTTGAGCGCCAACGTGATTGCCACGACAGGCGGTAACAACGACCAGAAGGTTCCAATCATATTATATTCCATGGTGTATAATTATAGAATCTTCAGACGACATACGAGCGACAACTCAATGCGGTTAGTACCGTAGTCATTCAGTCCGACGCTTTCCTTAAAATGGGTATTCTTGCCGAAATAACCAAGGCTGATACGCATATCCTGTTCTTTGTCGAGGAAATATTGTGCAGCTACGGTATATTCGTATGTCTGGCGGTAGTGATGTAACTGCTTGATGCTTGATGCGCTGCTGCTGTTGATACCAAGCTTGGCAAAGAGATTCCATCGCTTGGTAGGTCTGTAGGCCAGATCGGCGAGCCACTGCTGATAGTGTGTGCCTGTTGCCATTTCGTCGTCGCCTATCAATCCTGCACTTATTGCATCGTAGGTGGCAAGACCGAGGTAATCGAGCTTGCCAAACGAACCGTTGTAATCAACCTGCACCTCAAATTTGCCCATAGTGTAGCCCACACCCAGCATCACAAGGTTTGTCATGCAATTTTTTGCTTCGTTGCGGAGAGTGTAAGACCAGGCGGTCTTCAGTCGATCGTCAAGCAGGCTGCCACGCCACGACAAGCTATACTGAAACAGATGCTTGGTTTTGGGGTAGAGTGTTTGCCCCTTAGGCGAATTGGACAAAGCCGACAGTGTGTTGGCATTGGCCACCTCGAAATTAAAGAGCTGTTTGTGCGTCTCATAACCTACGGTAGCAGAAGTGGCACAGGCGTCGGGCTGGTAGTTCTGGAACTCAAAGTAGTCAAGCACATGGACCGGGTTCCAGTCAAACTCGAACGTACCATAGTCGAGTGCAGATTTGCCGAATGAGAATGACCAGTTATTCTTTGTAGTATAAAAAATACGGGCAATATCTATCACATTGTTCGTATCATCAGCTGCGTCAACATCATGCGATCCGCTCAGGTTCAGACGTATTCGGTAACCCCATCTGCCTATTTCGCCAAGAAACTCTGGACGGATATGTGAAGCAAAGATGCGGCCACCTACCTCATCGCCATCCATCTTTTCGTCAAAACCTCCGCGGAAGTTGAGATATACCTGGAAGAACTTGCTCCGCTCCTCAAGGTTGAACAGACGACTGGTAAGAGAGGTCATATCCGCCTCCTCGGTATTACCAAGACCGAAGTTGTTACCTTGACCTTTTACGGATGCAACACCCAGAACACACAGCAGAACTACTGTAAATAGTCGGACAATAGAATTGTTTTTCATTGTAATTGGTATGAATTTTATCAATTCGGTTTTATTCAGTCAGCATAAAAGTATGAAAGAGGCCGTGTCAAAACTATGTCGACGCGGCCTCTTTTATTTCCCTATTTATATTAACGTGTCTAAAAACACATATTGTTCTTAATTCACGGTGCAAAGATAGGAAAATTTATATATTCGTCCAAAAAATATCGACGAACGGCTTGAAATAATCGACGAACGGCTTACAACTCGATGTCACAGTCGTGAACCTCATGCCATGGAAGTCCCTGGATATTGAGCTGTTCCATGAATGGATCCGGATCGAATTCCTCTACGTTGTGAACACCTGGCTTGCTCCAAAGACCCTTGAAGAACATCATAGCGCCAATCATGGCAGGAACGCCTGTTGTGTAGCTTACGCCCTGCATACCAGTCTCTTTGTAAGCTTCCTGATGGCTGCAGTTGTTATATACATAATATGTATGTTCCTTGCCATCCTTTACGCCACGGATGCGGCAACCGATAGATGTTTCGCCTTCGTAGTTCTCGCCAAGTTCCTTCGGATTTGGAAGAACAGCCTTGAGGAACTGGAGCGGAACGATCTTAACGATTTCGTCTCCAGAACCGTCTGCCTTAGGAGCCTTGTACTCAATCTCGTCGATACGAGCCATACCAATGTTCTGAATCACATCGAGGTAGTTGAGGTACTGTTGACCGAATGTCATCCAGAAACGTGCACGTTTGATGGTAGGATAGTTGATTACCAATGACTCAATCTCTTCGTGGTGGAGAAGATATGATTCACGTGGGCCGATGTTAGGATAGTTCAGTGGCTGGTGAATCTCCATTGGCTCTGTCTCGATATACTTGCCATCCTGATAGTAGAGACCCTTTTGAGTGATCTCGCGGATGTTGATCTCCGGGTTGAAGTTTGTTGCAAATGCCTTGTGGTGATTACCAGCATTGCAGTCTACGATATCGAGGTAGTGGATCTCATCGAAATGATGCTTTGCTGCATAGGCGGTAAATACGCTTGTAACGCCCGGGTCGAAGCCGCAGCCGAGAATGGCTGTAAGACCAGCCTTCTCGAAACGCTCACGATATGCCCACTGCCATGAATATTCAAAGTGTGCCTCATCCTTTGGTTCATAGTTGGCTGTGTCGAGGTAGTTGACACCTGCTTCGAGACAAGCATCCATGATAGTGAGGTCCTGGTATGGGAGTGCGAGGTTGATACAAAGCTCTGGCTTGCACTCGTTCATGAGTTTTACGAGTGCAGGAACATCATCGGCATCTACTGATGCAGTTGTGATATTTGCAGTTACACCATTCTTTGAATAGAGACGACGGCGGATAGCATCAGCCAATGCGTCGCACTTGGACTTTGTACGGCTAGCAATACAGATGTCTGTAAAGATATCAGCATTCTGAGCCAATTTGTGTGCTGCTACAGTGCCTACACCGCCACAGCCGATAAGTAATACTCTAGACATATTTATAGGTTTGTTTTTTTGCAAAAATAAGAAAAAAAACTATTTATCGGATATTTATTATTATAAATGAATAAAAATAACAAGTTCTTTCACATAAATTGGAAAATAATCAGCATAACTTGCCGCCAGTGGCAACCAGATGATCGTATTCTGCCTTTGTGCGTTTCCAACGGTTGTGACTCCATAGCCAGAAACTTGGGGCGCTGTTGATTGTTTCGTTGAGCATGCGAGTGTACTGTTCGGTGAGATAGAATTCCTCGCACTCATTCGGATTCCTGGTCATGAGCTTGAATTCGGCTGTATAGTACCCACGTTTCACTCGACGTACATCAAGGTAATAGACATGCATATTGAATTTCTTCATCATCTTCTCAGGCCCTGTAAAGATAGGTGTATCCGGATGATTGAGGAATGTGGTCCAATAGTGTATGTTGATCCATACAGGTACTTGATCGGCAATGAACCCAAGCAGAACGGGTTTGCCTTCGGCTCTGTATTTGGCGAAATGTCTGATGGATTGCTGCATCGGGATGTTGGTTCCGCCAAAGCGTTCGCGAGTGTAGCCGATAAGGTTGTCGAACACCTTGTTTTCTAGAGGGTGGTACAGCTGTGTGCATTTTCCTATTTCCGGAGAAATCCAAAGTGGCATACTGCTGATCCATTCCCAGTTACCATAATGACCAAGATAGAGACCTACGTTATATCCTTCTTTGCACGATTCGATAGGCTGTTCGATACCGATGAATCTCATTCTCTTCCTTGTTTCTTTTTCAGACATGCTTATGTACTTGACACTTTCCATAAACAAATCACAGAAATGAACATAGAAATGTCGCTCAAGCAACCAGAGACGCTTCGGTGAAATATCAGGATATGCTTCCTTCATGTTTTTATGCACAATCTTGCGACGATATCTCACTATATAAAAAAGGATAGTAGATAAAATGGTCGAAAAAACATAAAGCACACGAAGTGGTAATAGCGAAATAACATACCATATTCCAAACAGAATATTGTAAAGGATTTTCCCTAATATGCTTAATTCGTTTTTACTACTCATTTTTTAAATACATAATTGAGAATTGATAATTCATAATTGGTTCAAAGAGCTTCTGTCTGATCGTAAAGATATTGCAGTACAGCCTTGCCCTTGTTTGTTCTTGTGTCGGAATTGTTTGGTTCGGATTCGTATATTCTTGTCTCGCCGGCAAAATCGTAGGTGGTGACACCTGTCGAATCGACAAAAGAGTATATTGAAATCGAAGTGTTCAGTGCTGTAGGATATTTGTACTCCTTGTTCATGACATCGCGACTGAATAAGAACTCGTCGTGAGAAAGTCCGAGTTGGGCGAGGAGAGTTGCCGGGATATCTGATTGATTCATAATCATGTCGTATTGTGTGCCGTGATTCTTTATTGCACCACCAGTGAGTATAAAAGGAATATGAATCAGTTCGGCTTCCTTGTGAGGTGAAGCATCGTCAAAAAGATATCCATGATCGGACACGATTACGACCAATGTATTATCCCATAGAGCTGTCTCCTTAAGTTGATCAATGCCTTGTTTTATTACCTGATCAGTATATGCAAAGGCATTCTTTTGTTTACTGTCAAATTTCTCGAATGGAACTTCCCAAGGTTCGTGACTGCTGAGAGTCAGAACTGTTGTAAACCACGGACTCGTTTGTTTTGCCTTATTGTTTATTAGGTCATCGGTAAGACGGTCGAACAACACACCATCGACAACGCCCCATTTGCTGTATCGACGATCTTTGAGGTCAAAGTCCTTGTCAGAAATTGTCTTCTCAAAACCGTTGTCTAGGGCAAATCCTCCCATGTTTGTAAATGAGATGTCTCCGCCATACCAGAATTCTGTACTATAGCCTTCCTTGCGTAGCGAATTAGCCAAACCTGGTAGTTTCGTATATTTTTCTGGCATTTTCATCAACGATGCCGATGGTAATCCTAACCAGCCGGTAAGGATGCATAGAAGACCTCTGTCTGTGCGGAAGCTATTGGAATAGCAGTTATTGAATAATATGCCATCATCGGCAATCTCACAAAGTCCAGGAGTGATATCTTCGCCACCTAAATATTTTACTGCTTGCGAACCACAGCCTTCCCAAATTACCAGAAGGATGTTCGGCTTTTCTTTTGTAAGCAGTATTTCTGTGTCAGCGTTTGATGTATTGTCTTTTGTCGGATAGATTTCCTTGACAATGGTTTCACAAGCATCGGAATCCATGTATCGGAATTCTTCGGCAAAGTTCTTGCTGTGCGAATAGGAATAGAACAAGTTGAAGCAAGGATTGACAGCTGAGTGGTTGAAAAACTGTACCTTGCTGAAATAGACATTTGCGACACATGCTGTACCAGAACCGAATCCGCCTCTGATAGCAATGAATATCAATGCTGCAACTGGCAGCATAATAGCAGAATGCCAAAGTCTTTCAGTTCGTTCTATACTGATGCTATTGCTGACTTTTATATAGATCCAGGCCGTGAGTGCAGAAAGTACAATGTTCAATCCAAAATACACTAATAGATATGGCAGCGAAACACTAGCCATTGCTTCGGCTGGTTTGTCTATATAGTTGAATACAGTCGCATCGATTTTGAATTTCCAGAACTCATAAAGTGCAGTGTCTGAAATAAATATTATGGTGGTGACAATAGCAATAAGAACGAGATAGACGGGTAGAAGATACCAGAAAACGAAATGCAGCGCTCTTTGATGTTTGATGAAAAAACTCAATGTGATAAGCAGCCAAGGAATGACTACGAGATAACCTGTCATAGTCAGATCCAATGGAATTGCGTGTACCATCACATCGTATATTTCGGAAACGCTTAATTGGGGATTGATTGCATGATTGTACAGCATGAACAACGGCTTCTGTATAATAAATATCGCAAAAGTCGTTAATGCTAATCGAAATAAAAGGTTTAATCTCGCAATCATTATTTCCTTTATTTTATAACCATAGTGTTGTCCAAAGTATGTTGCATGTACTGTTGGATCACTGATTCCATACGTTTCTTGTAAGGTGATATGGAGTCAGTAGGAATTGTTCCGACCAAATCGGTCTTCAGAAGCGGATCTGTCTTGAACTTATAAATGTGCTTGACTTCGCTGCCATCGAACACAAGAAGCAAATCCTTGTTCAAGAACTCATATTCTTCACTTCCAGGCAACCAATGAATTGCAAACTTCTCGTCCTTTGGCGTGTTGAAGAGATCCTGTCCGAACGCAAAGAATGGCTTGTCATAACCAAGTAAGCCAAGTACTGTCGGCATAATATCTATCTGTTCGGCAATGGTTTCTTCATCATATCCTTTCAATGTCGCCAGTTTTGGTGAGAAGAATATGATTGGAACGGAGAAAATACCGAGTGTAGTGTTGTAAAACGAATCGTAGAAACCTGATGCATGATCAGGTGTGATCACGAATAATGTATTGTTATACCATTCCTGAGCCTTGGCTTTTTCAAAGAAAAGACGGAGCGCATTATCAGAATAGGCAACACATTCCTGTAATTTGTCTTCTCCCTCAGGGAAATGTCCTTTATATCGTTCCGGCAAGTTATACGGTGTATGACTCGAAGCTGTGAACACCGACGTTATGAACGGCTGCTTCATCTCGTTCATTCTATCGCAATAGAACTGAAGAAATTCTTCGTCATATATTGCCCAAGTACCGTCGAAGTCTTTTTCTCCGTTGTAGTTTGGGTCTTGGTCATATTCTGTACGCCCGTAATACTTTTGGAACCCTGTCGATTTAGCGAATGCTTCAAATCCCATGCTTCCATTTTCTGCTCCGTGGAAGAATGCAGACGTATAACCTTTGTTTACGGTGAGTTCGCGAGCTAATCCTGACAATTCGTTCATTGCAGCAGGTGTGAGGAAGAATGGCTCGACAAAATTAGGAATAGAGGAAAGAACAGATGGCATTCCTTCGATGCTCTTTCGTCCGTTGCTGTAAGAATAACGGAATGTGTAAGAATCGGTTAGGAGAGAGTCGAGGAATGGAGTGAAGGATTTCTTGATGCCATCCTCTCCATTTTCGTTATGCAAATCATTGTAGAACCCGAAGTGCTGTTTGCCGAAGCTCTCAAGAATTAAGACAACAACATTCAGAGGTTTCTCTCGGTCTTCGTTTTGGGAAAAAATGTTCGAGATAGGAGATACATTATGTATTGGACTATAGTATTGCAAAGCCTCTTCTTTGCTCATATAGTCTGGCAATGTCAATGGTTTCTTGTCAAATGTGCGAATCAGAGAGAATGGGGTGTTGAGTATTGCTCCTGCTTCCTGCGGATTGTCAGCATATTTGTTGGCATTGCTGATTGTAATTGGACGTACTGCTGTTGTAAAGCCGCCTCTAATCAAACCTATGCTCAGTCCGACAAAGAGCGGAAGAGCGATTGCATTGACGGAATAATATCCAATATGGTTGTTTTTTTGAATATCGCCGGTTCGGACTATCTGTCTGGATTTTTGTTCGAACACAGGATAGGCGAAACCGTACCAAAGCATTGCAACCAGTGCAAAGAATACAATGAACAAATACCAGTGACTTAAGGCTTGGTCGAAGAAGATATTGCCCATTTGCCCTGCACCTTCATTCTCAAATTCCTGAAGTACAGAGAATGTTACTCGTTTGCTGGTGAATGGGAAATATACGAGATCGCAGAGGTTCATTGAAATGCAGATGCTGTTGATCACAACATACAACCATTTGACAAATGTGTAGAAGCCGCGAGTTTCTTTCCAATGTAGCGGAAGAAGAAAAAGCAGCATCACGATAGCATTAGTGTAACATATAGCAGATGAATCGAAGATAAGTCCAGCCTTGAACAAATCAAAGATATGACTTGTTTCAATGCCTTGGTACATATTGCTGTTGCAGATCATAAATGTAGCTCTGCAGATGCCATAGGCAACATATACAAGCAATATGTTCCAAATGAGACGTAATATGTTATTTATCTGCTTTATCATCTTTTTCTATAATCTTGGGTCAACATCTCAATAACTAGCCAAAACCATACCAATACGCAAGGCAATGACTTCAACGCGTATGGAAGAACCCACTCATTTCTTAAATATTTTGGGAAAAGATCGGATGGAGAAAGAGATGTCAGGATGAACACGAACCACATCAATGCTATTGCCCAGTTACCTCTGTTCCAAGGTGATGTCCAATACCAGATGGCTACACCCGACATTGCAATGATATATCCGCTTGATTCGCTTCCTGTTGAGAACAGGACAACGAATAAAAGGGTAGAGGCAAGATAAGCATATCGGAAAGCCTCATTTTTCCACTGGCTAAAACGGAGATATGGAGCGCAGAAGGCAATGATTCCTGGAATAATCAGCCAAAGGTCAGAATAGCAATTAAATCCTTGTCCGAAAATGCCGACTCCGCTTCTTCTTACCAATCCCAACAGTGAGATATTCTGATAAAGAGAGTCAAGATTTTCCTGGTTCTTGCCAGTCAGGCATTCAAACCATTCCTGATATTGGGTGATGATATATTCCGGACTGCTTATTGCCATTGGCAGGACAAGAGCTATAATCGACCATAAGGCAAAATATCCGATGAATTTTATCTTGTGTTTTGAAAAGAAGAAAAATGCCAATCCTACGATTCCATAGAGTTTTACAAATGTGCCAATCACAATTAAAAGAGCAGATGCCCATTCTTTTTCTTTTTCAATGAATACCCATGCTCCGATAATAATTGCCGCAATTACTATGTTGAATTGTTGCATGAACAGGGCAGTAAGAAGTTCGTGAGCGCAGAACCACATGAAGAACATCTGTTTCTTGCTCGTGATTGAAAGCTTCCTGATGACTCCATATAAACATAGGGTCATGGCAACGTTCCATAGAATTATTCCAACCCATGTCGGACACATTGCAAACGGTGCAATGATAATAGAGAATAATGGTCCGTAGTGGTTGATGTCAAAATATTCGGTAGGATACTCTGCAAATAATGAGTTTTGGTTAAGTGTATGCCAGAATACACCTTCAAAGATCTTGTAGTTGTTACAATGATGCAGTTTTGTTATACCTGCAACAATGGCTAATATTGTCCACAACCATAGCAATGTACGCGGATTGGTCCAAACGCTGTGTGAGAAGATCTTTTTAAGTTTATTCAGCATGATATAATATAGTCTGTTTGAGTTATTTGAAAGTATCTCTATATTCTTTATAGGTTACGAACTTATGTCCACCTTCCTTGAAATTCCTAATCAGTGATTCAAGACGTTTTTCCATACCAATACCTGCATTGTGACGAGTGATATAGATAATCTTCAATTCTGGATGTTCGCCGAGTGGATAGAATTCCCATGGGTGAAAATAGGTTACGAAATGTCCGTCATGTTTTAATGTGCGATTACATAGGGCTTTATATAGCCAGAACGGAAAATTATGACAGGAAAGCCAGAAAAGAGGAATTCTTAACCAAGGAGTTACAGATGCTGGAATCTGAAGTACCTTGTCTTTCCAGAATGGTGTGCGAGGATCTGAGAAATGCATGTATTTGCCAGGAAGGAAGCATGGATTCAGAGATGTATTATACTCGTAACCTGCTTTTTGAATGTCTTCGTCGGAAACAGGGAACATGCGAGGCTGACGATATCCATGAACTTTAACGCCAAACATCTTTTCCAGTGTCTCTTTGCATTCAAATACATCCGAAGGTTTTGGATTCCAATGGTCGCATCCGTGAGCTGCGACTTCATGACCTTCATCAATGATACGATGGATAACTTCAGGGGCATTTTTTGCAAAATTAGTTGTGCAGAAAAATGTTGCCTTTGCACCATTCCTTTTTAAAATATCAAGTATCTTGTTTGTTCCGTATTTGGATACTTCCATGCCCTCTTTTAGAGTGTCATAATCAAGACCAGACTCGCGAGGTACATCAAATTCTTCTGTGTCGAAACTTAGTAAAATCATTCTTTTTTCGTTTTATCGCCAGACATTTTAATAATATTATAGCGAGGTCTGTGCTTTGTCTCCATAAATGTCTTGCCGACATAAAGACCGATGATGCCCAAAGCAACCATTAAAGATCCGCCAACTAACCAAATAGATAGCATTATAGAAGACCATCCGCTAGCTGTAGTGCCCCATATTAAAGACCAAGCCACATAGCAGGCGATGCCAAAACTCAAAAAGAGGTATGCTACACCAATGTACAATACGATGTAGATTGGACGAATAGAAAATGATGTTACACCATCAAGCGCCAGGTTAAGCATTTTTGATAATGTATATTTAGAAGAACCAGCCTCTCGTGGTTTTATCTCGTCAGCTACAGTTGTTGAAGGAAATCCTAGCATTGGGATTATTCCTCGGAGGTACAAGTTACTTTCGTCAAAACGGCTTAGCTGCTGGAGAGCTCTTCGGCTCATCAAACGGAAATCGGCGTGGTTGTTTATGGTTTTAAGTCCCATCTTCTCTTGCATTTTGTAGAAAGCAGCGGCTGTTAGGCGTTTCATAAAAGGGTCTGCCTTTCGTTGTGTCTTAACACCATAAACGACATCATAGCCTCTCTCATATTCGTCAACCATTTGGCATAGGGCATCTAAATCGTCTTGAAGGTCGGCATCAATGGTTATAACAGCATCGGCAATATCTTTTGCAGTCATCATTCCAGCCATGATGGCGCTTTGATGACCTACATTGGCACCTAAACAAATACCTTTAATCAAAGGATTCTCTTTTGTCAGGTGTTCTATGATTTCCCAAGTCTTGTCCTTGCTTCCATCGTTGACATAAAGTACAAAGCTGTCTGCAGTAACTTTCCCTTCACTGATAAGTTTTTTCAGAACTTCAGTGATTCGTTTGCAAGCACTTTCTAGTACTTCTTCTTCGTTGTAGCAAGGTGATACTATTGCGAGCTTAAACATTTTCTTCTATTTGTACCTTCGAGTTTATTTATGACGTCAAGCTTTATTCTCTTTCGAGATAAGTGTATCCGTACAAACCATTGCGGTAATTGTTGAGGAATTCCTTACCTTCGTCGAGCGTTATCTTTTTTGTTTTTACAGCTTTAGTTACCCAAGTTTCGAGAGTGCGCACCATCTTTTTCGTGTCATACTCTACCCAACGCAAAACGTCTTGGATTGTCTCGCCGTCGATTGTCTGATCGATGTGATAGTCGTTGTTGTCTACAGTAATGTGCACAGCGTTGACATCACCGAACAAGTTGTGAAGATCTCCGAGAATCTCTTGATAAGCACCTACAAGGAATACGCCGAGATAATATTTCTCGCCTTTCTTCAAAGAATGAATAGGCATAGCGTTGACGATCTGGTTTTCGGCAATGTACGAAACTACTTTGCCATCGGAGTCACATGTCATATCTTGTAAAGTCGCCTTGCGATCAGGTCTTTCTCCGAGTCTCTGAAGTGGCATGATAGGGAAAATCTGGTCGATACTCCACATGTCAGGAAGTGACTGGAAGAGAGAGAAATTACAATAGTATTTGTCGGCTAAAAGCTTAGGGATATTGTGTAATTCCTCAGGAATTCGCTTCATGCTCATAATAAGACTGTTGATTTCTCGAGTCACGCTCCAGAAGAGTTTTTCTATCTGTGCGCGAGTCTTGAGATCGATCATGCCGTGGCTGAAGAGCTGAAGAACTTCATCACGTATCTGTTGAGCATCGTGCCAAGATTCCAAGGCACTTCGCTGTGTCAGATTATCCCAAATTTCATAAAGCTCTTTTACAAGTTCGTGGTCATTTTCTCCTACTACCCATTCTTCAGGCATCTCAGGAAGAGATGCTGTTTCAAGTACTTCCATTATTAATATAGAATGGTGGGCGGAAAGACTACGGCCAGATTCTGTAATGATATTTGGATGAGGAAGATTGTTTTTGTCGGCAGCCTCCATAATCTGGTACATGATGTCATTTACATACTCTTGTATTGAGTAGTTGACCGATGAACAGTTAGAGGCAGATCTTGTTCCATCATAATCAACACCAAGTCCACCGCCTGCATCTACAAATTCTACATCAAAACCTAACAAGCGGAGCTGCACATAGAATTGAGATGCCTCACGGATTGCTGTTTTGACGTGACGGATATTGGTAACTTGGCTGCCAATATGAAAATGTATGAGTTTAAGGCAATCTTTGAGATCATGTGCCTCAAGATACTCTAATGCCTCAAGGAGTTCAGACGATGTGAGACCGAACTTTGATGCATCACCGCCAGATTCTTCCCATTTTCCTGAACCTGTTGAAGCCAACTTAATGCGGATACCAATGTTTGGTCGTACGTTAAGTCGCTTTGCTATGCGATAGATGATTTCAAGTTCGTTGAGTTTTTCTGCAACAATATATATTCTTTTACCCATTTTTTGAGCAAGAAGAGCCAATTCGACGAATGAGTCGTCTTTATAGCCGTTGCAGATGATAATGGTATCATAGTCGGTACAGGATGCGATTACGGCATGGAGTTCAGGTTTGGATCCTGCTTCGAGTCCTAGATTGAACTTTCTTCCGTGAGCCACCATTTCAGTGACTACAGGTTCCATCTGGTTTACTTTGATTGGATAAACAGAGTAACATTCTCCCTTAAATCCATATTCCTGACTTGCTTTCTTGAAACATTGTGACATACGCTCAATGCGGTTATCAAGAATGTCTGGGAAACGCAACAAAACTGGAGCTTGAATATCTCTCAAAGCCAGTTCATCCATTACTTCGCGAAGATCTACTGCTACGCCGTCTTTCTTAGGGGTTACTACGACATTTCCTTTTTCGTTGATGTCAAAATATGAGACACCCCAACCGTGGATATTGTACAGTTCGGCACTGTCCTCAATATGCCATTTTTTCATCTCTTCAATTTACAGATTTATAATTTTTACTCTAGTTAATATCCTCCAGCCGTTAGGAGGATTTGCAAATTTGATGAGTTTTGCGCCGCAAATTTACTGTTTTTCTGTGTTTATAAGTAAAAATAAACGAAAAAACTTTTAGTTTATATATAAAATAATTAATTTTGCGCGTAATATGTGAATCAAATGATAGAATCTTATATCTCGTCAAAAGATTATTCTCGTTTTCCAAGTCCATGTTATGTGCTTGAAGAGAAGTTGCTCAGACGCAATCTGAGCCTTATCAAGCGTGTGGCTGATGAAGCTGACGTTGAGATTATACTTGCATTTAAGGCTTATGCTTTGTGGAAGACATTTCCGATTTTTCGGGAATATATTCAACATACGACAGCAAGCAGCCTTTCTGAAGCTCGCTTGGCTTACGAGGAGTTCGGCAGTAAGGCACATACTTATTCGCCGGCTTATGATTCATCGAATTTCCCTACAATTGTTGCTTGTTCCAGCCATATCACTTTCAATTCGCTTTCACAGTTTGAGCGTTTTTATCCGGAAACAATTGGAAAAGACGTGTCTTGTGGTATAAGGGTAAATCCTGAATACAGCGAGATTGAAACCGAAATTTATAATCCATGCGCTCCTGGCAGTCGTTTCGGCGTTTTGTCGAATATGTTGCCTGAAAAGTTGCCGGTCGGTATTGAGGGATTCCATTGTCATTGTCATTGTGAATCGTCGGCAGAATCTCTTGAACATACCTTGGTTCATCTTGAAGAAAAGTTTGGTAAATGGTTCGATCAGATTAAATGGCTAAATCTGGGCGGTGGTCATTTGATGACCCGCAAAGACTATGATGTAGAGAAACTTGTCAGCATCTTAAAAGGTTTGCATGAGAGATATCCTTGGTTGAAGATAATCCTTGAACCAGGTAGCGCTTTCGGCTGGCAGACAGGACCTCTTATCTCGCAAGTGGTTGATATAGTCGAAAATAAAGGCATAAAAACAGCCATTCTCAATGTTTCGTTTGCTTGTCATATGCCAGATTGTCTTGAGATGCCATATCATCCAACTGTACGAGGTGCTCAGACATTCGATGATGATGAAAAAGTCAATCAGTGTATGGCTGCATGTAGGACAATTGGTGTAGAACCACATATTTATAGGTTAGGCGGAAATAGCTGCTTGAGCGGTGATTATATGAGTTCTTGGGCTTTCGATCATAAACTTGAGATTGGGGAGTATATCGTGTTTGAGGATATGCTTCATTATACTACTGTCAAGACCAACACTTTTAATGGTGTTTCTCATCCGGCCATTGCATTGTTCAAGGAAAACAACGAAATCGAAATATTGAGAGAATACTCATACGACGATTATAAATCTCGAATGGATTGATGAAACGACTTCTTGTTATTTTTGCACTATTGTTGAACATCACAGCCCTTTCTTTTGCGAGCATTACGCAAAAGGGAAAGGTTTTCGTATATGTCGGTAAGGAAGAACTTGCGCCAGGAAGGAATATTTCATTGCGAATAAATGGCTGTGAGTCCGTCGTTACTGATGATGAAGGATGTTTTGAGATGGTGTTCAGAAACAAGAAACATGGTTCTCCAATTGCTGATATTATAATAGAGACACCAGGATATTTGTTGGTCAATCGCGAATATTTCAATCAATGGAAACTCTCCAAAGATAAGAGCATGGAGCTCGTTTTGTGTGAAGAACGTTTATATGAAATTATTCATAACAATAACTTGTCCGATGTAACGTCTTTTTACCAGAAGACATACGTTGAATCCAAAGAAGATTTAGGTTCAATGTTTGATTATAATCTGGAGAGCCTTGATAACTATGTTGACGATTTTACTCGTTTGCATATCATCAGTAATGATGAGTTGAACTCAAAGGGTTACAAGATGTTTAGAGAAGGTAAGATCAAAGACATTCTGGAACTATATGAGAATGCTAACCTTTTAGAAGCATATAAAGAGAATCTTCGTACAAATAAGGAGAAAGATATCAGGGTAAAGTTGAGGGCTTATATAGATCTTTTGGGAATGTCAGCTGTGCCTGATGACTATATTAAATCACTTGACATTGCCAAGCAGTTCTATGAATTGAATCCTCATAATGAATATGTGGCTTTAAAATATGCCGACCATTTGTTTGAATTGGAAAGATATGATGAAAGCCAAGTGATATACAATAAGGTAAAAAAGTCTAAGAATTTACATTATGCTGTTCGGGCATTGGCATCATTGGCTGTAATTGCCAATTCCAAGGGAGATTTCACCAAAGCTCAGTCTTTGGGGTTACAAGGCTTGTCCAGATATCAGCAAGCTGTAGCCAAGGCAAAAGATGATAGCCTTTATTTAACTGAGGAGATGATTCTTCACTCAAGTCTTATGCTTTCATATATGAATTCCAATGACCGTAGTAAATCGGAACGTCATATGCGACAAGCTGTAGAGTTGAGTCGGAAGCTTTATGATTATTTCCCATACACATATGCTCGTCAACATGCTATAACGCTAAATAATGCAGCAGTCGTATGCCGTACAATTAACAATTCGGAAGAAGGACAGAATTTGGCTAAGGAGAGTATTGAGATTGGTAAGATATTAATTACCAGATCAAAGATGCGCGATTCGAAAATTCTGGCAATGGCTTATCTTCAGATGGCAAATATGCTCAACGATTCACTTACTCACAGCGAGAGCGAGGCCTATTACATCAAAGCCGAACAAACTTATGAGGAGTGTCTTTTGAGTAATCCTATTGCATATCGAGGTCCATTAGCGGCTTGTTACGAGAATCATTCTATCTTGTATATGAGAGATCTGGATCAATATCGGGATAAGGCAGAGCAATACCTTAAACGATCACGGTATTTGTTGGAAGAAATCCATAAGACAATGCCGGAGTTTGCAGCCTTCCCTTTGTCCATGGTATATCATGATCTCTATGTCGTGTTCGAAAATAATGACAATGTTAAGGCTATATACTATGCTAAGAAAGGTCTCGATTTGTTGGAAGAACTTAGTAATAAATATGGCGATGATATGCTCCCTTATTTGGGAGTTGCACAATTGGATTTCGCAAAGGCACTTGTTGTCGATAGGCAGTATGCAAAAGCTTTGAGCTATTTTGAATCTGCTCTAGTGGCGTTGCCTGATAATCCGGAAGTGTTGAGCGAGATTGAGAAATTAAAAGAATTAATTAAATGAAAGTTGCACTAATACAACAGGCTAAGACAGCCGATGTTGCCCAAAATAAGAAAGACCTTGAAAAAGGCATTAGAGAAGCTGCTACAAAAGGTGCAGAACTCGTCGTTTTGCAGGAACTCCACAATAGTCTTTATTTCTGTCAGGTAGAGTCAACCGATAATTTCGATCTAGCAGAACCAATTCCTGGACCTTCGACAGAGTTCTTTGGAGCTTTGGCAAAGGAATGTGAGATAGTACTTGTGACTTCTTTGTTCGAAAAACGTGCAGCTGGTTTATATCACAATACAGCGGTAGTCTTTGAAAAAGATGGTTCGATAGTAGGAAAATATCGCAAGATGCATATACCGGATGATCCGGCATATTATGAGAAGTTTTATTTTACTCCTGGTGATCTTGGATTCCATCCGATAAAGACTTCTGTGGGTATGCTTGGTGTTCAAGTATGCTGGGATCAGTGGTATCCGGAAGGCGCTCGTCTAATGGCATTGCAAGGAGCGGAACTTCTTATCTATCCTACAGCTATAGGATGGGAGAGTAGTGATACCGAAGAAGAGAAAACTCGACAGCTCGGGGCTTGGCAGACGGTTCAGCGTGGACATGCAGTAGCTAATGGTCTCCCAGTGATTGCAGTTAATCGTTGCGGTTGGGAAGAAGATCCGTCAGGACAGACCAATGGTATAACATTCTGGGGACATTCGTTTGTCGCAGGTCCTCAGGGTGAGTTCTTAGCTGAGGCTGGTACAAATCCAGAGCTGCTTATAGTTGATATTGATTTGAAACGCAGTGAGAATGTGCGTCGTTGGTGGCCATTCCTTCGTGATCGTCGTATTGAAGAGTTCTCAGGATTGACAAAACGTTTTTTAGACTAAGTTGAAATTTTTTTTTAGGTACTTTATTGCAGATATCCTTTATTAATTGACAACACAAAATAAAAATGAAAAATATTCTCATTACAGCAGTTTTGAGTGTTTTTGCTCAGGTTGCTTTCGCTGATGGTCCTTTGTCTATTAAGGGCCTTCGTGGTTCAGAATGGCGTGCTGGTAGTGCTCCAGTATTCCGCAGTATGGCCGATGGTAAACACTATACAGCAGTAGTAGATGGTGGCCGTTCTATTGTTAAATTTCAGTACAGCAACGGACAGGCAGTCGATACTCTGCTTAACCTTAATAATGTGAAGCCTGGTGAAGGAGTGGATATCAAAAATCTTTATATCCAGGGCTATTCGCTTAGCGAGGACGAACAGCGAATTCTTGTATATTCGAATGCCGATTATATTTACCGCCGTAGTTTTAAGGCTGATTACTATTATTATGTCATTGGTCGCCAGAACTTCAAACGAGTATCGCCAGATAAGATTATGGCAGCAACCTTAGCTCCAGATGGCCGTCAGATTGCTTTTGCCAAAGATAACAATCTTTATGTTTCGAAGGTGATGGATGCTTCAATCAATCTCACAGAGCGTCAGATTACAACTGATGGAAAGTGGAATGAGATAATTAATGGCATCCCAGATTGGGTTTACGAAGAAGAATTTTCCATGAATCAGGCTTTTTGTTGGAGCATCGATTCGAAATATGTCTGCTATATCAAGTTCGATGAGAGTAAGGTCAAGGAATATACACTGCCATTCTATCGTGGTATGAATCCTAGCTTCGATGAGTATGAGCTATATCCAGGTAACTATTCGTACAAGTATCCTGTAGCAGGAGAGACAAACAGTACGGTTTCGGTGTGGTCTTACAATGTCGAGACTCGTAAGACACAAAAACTTGATGTTCCACTCGATGCTGACGGATATATCCCAAGAGTACGCTACACTCAGGATCCTTCAAAACTTGCTGTGATGACATTTAATCGCCACCAGAATGATTTCAAGATGTATCTTACCGACCCTGCAAGCGGTGTGTCTAAGATGGTTATAGAGGATAAGAATGAGCAGTATGTCAGTGAAGGAAATATGGATGATATACAGTTCTATCCAGACGGCTTTACTTTTGTGAGCGAAAAGAGCGGATTCCGTCACCTATATTATTATAATATGAGTGGGGCTTTGCAACGCCAGATCACAAAAGGAAATTTCGATGTTACAAATGTCTATGGTTATGATAGCAAGACAAAGACTGCTTATGTCCAGACTGCCTATCTAGGCGATGGTGCAGACATGCCAGCCGAACTGACTCGTGGTATTTACAAGATAGATGCAACAGGTAAGATGCTTCCTCTTTTCAATGGTGGAAAGGATGGTAAGGGTTGTCGAGGTACACACTCTGCGTTCTTCAGCAAGGGGTTTGTTTATATGCAGCATTTCTATAGTGATGCAGAGACTCCTACCCAAGTTTCGCTTGAGCTTGTTAATGGCTTGAAACTTGTGAAGGTTATGCAGGACAACAAGGATTATATCGCTCGTCTTAATAGTGTCGGATATTCAAAGCGAGAGTTCTTCCAGTTTACAACACCACGTGGCGATGTTTTGAATGGCTATATGACAAAGCCAAAGAACTTTAATCCAAACAAGAAATATCCTGTTCTTATGGAACAGTATAGCGGCCCTGGTTCTCAGCAGGTTCTCGACTCATGGAAATTTTCGTGGGAGCAATTCCTTAATCAGGAAGGTTTCCTCGTAGCGTGTGTCGATGGTCGTGGAACTGGCGCCCGTGGTGCTGCATGGGAGCGTCAGACATATTGTAACATAGGTGTTCGTGAGGCAGAAGATCAGCTTTCTGCTGGTCATTATGTTGCATCTCTTCCTTATGCAGATGAGAACCGTATGGCAATCTGGGGTTGGAGCTATGGCGGATATATGACACTCATGACTCTCTGTGGAGGTAATGATATTTATAAATGTGGCGTTGCTGTTGCACCTGTAACAGATTATAAGTTCTATGACTCAATCTATACAGAGCGTTATATGCGTACTCCGCAAGAGAATGCCGATGGCTATGCTGCAACAAGCGTCTTCTCTCGTGCTAAGAATCTTAAGGGAGATGTGCTTATCGTTCATGGTTCAGCAGATGATAACGTCCATCCTCAGAACACTTATGAGTTGACAGAGTATTTTGTACAGAACGATATTGACTTTGATATGCATATCTACACTAACCGTAATCACTCAATTTACGGTGGAAATACAAATTATTACATCTACAATCAGGTCTATAAGTATATCAAGAAGCATCTTCAATAATAAAAAAACAGATTTTCTTGTCAAATATTTGGAAAGCTAAATATATTTGCGTATATTTGCGCCCGCAATTGGAATGATTTCCAAAAGTGGATTGGTCCGGTAGCTCAGCTGGATAGAGCAACAGCCTTCTAAGCTGTGGGTCTTGGGTTCGAATCCCAACCGGATCACTTTTCGCGGAATCCTAACTGTCAGTTCTTTTATGATAGTTAGGATTTTTTTGTATGTATTCATGCGCGTTTTCAAATTCAAGAAAAGTATAGTTGAAATAGATACTTTGTATTTATTTGACTTTTTTTGATGCAAAATGTGCTTCATATAATGAAAATATGGTATTAGGATTGTTAATTGATGGTATTAACTAAAAAAATATCCATGTAATAGTTTGGATTTCCAAAATAAAAATTATCTTTGCAACCGATAACACAAATCAAAAAAAGCAAAGTTTTTGCTGAATTTGGCAAAATTTGCGTAAACTCGAAAGCAAATGAAAACATTTATGGACGAAAACTTCCTGTTGCAGACAGAAACTGCTCAGAAGTTGTATCATGAACATGCGGCTAAAATGCCGATAATCGATTATCATTGTCATCTCAGTCCTCAGATGGTAGCAGAGAACAAGCGATTTGAATCAATTGCTCAAATCTGGCTCATGGGAGATCACTATAAGTGGCGTGCAATGCGCTCAAATGGAGTAAATGAACGCTATTGTACAGGTAAGGATACTTCTGACTGGGAGAAGTTCGAGAAGTGGGCAGAGACCGTGCCTTATACTTTCCGTAATCCACTTTATCATTGGACACACCTCGAACTTAAGACAGCTTTCGGAATTACAGATACATTGAATCCAACAAATGCACGTGCAATTTTCGACAAGTGCAACGAGATGATTGCTTCTGAGGCGCGTTTCTGTCCTCGTGGTATGATGGAATATTATAAGGTCGAGACAGTCTGCACAACTGACGATCCTGCCGATACTCTCGAGTGGCATAAGATTGTTGCCGACGATCCTACTGCTAAGACAAAGATGCTCCCAACATGGCGTCCTGATGCTGGTATGAATGTTGAATTTCCAACATGGCCTGCATATATTGAGAAACTCAGTCAGGTGAGCGGTGTTGAAATTAAGAAGTTCGCCGATCTTGTCAGTGCACTTCAGAAACGTCATGACTTCTTCCATGAGAGTGGTTGCCGTCTTTCAGATCATGGTATTGAAGAGTTCTATGATGATCCATATACAGAGGAAGAGCTTGATGCCATTATGGATAAGGCTTTCTGCGGAAAGCTAATTACTGTCGGAGAAGCTCGTCAGTTCAAGCATGCATATTTGTTTGAACAAGGTATTATGGATTGCAATTCTGGCTGGACTCAACAGTATCACTATGGTACAATCCGTAACAATAACTCTAAGATGTTTGCGAAGATTGGTGCTGATACAGGTTTCGATTCTATTGGTGAATTTACTACAGCCAAGGCAATGAGTCACTTTCTTGATGAGCTAAATTCGGCAGACAAGCTTACTAAGACTATCCTCTATAACCTCAATCCATGTGCAAATGAAGTTATCGCAACAATGCTTGGTAACTTCCAGGATGGCCTTACAGCAGGTAAGATACAGTTCGGTTCAGGTTGGTGGTTCCTCGATCAGAAAGATGGTATGGAGAAGCAGATGAATGCTCTCTCTGTGCTCGGTCTTCTCTCTCGTTTTGTAGGTATGCTTACCGATAGCCGTTCATTCCTTTCTTATCCTCGTCATGAGTATTTCCGTCGTATTCTCTGTAATCTTGTTGGAAATGACATAGAGAATGGTATCATACCATATACTGGCTATGAACAGGAGCGCATGAATCAGATGATTGAGGATATTTCTTATAATAATGCAAAGAGATTCTTCAAGTTCTAAAAGATAATAACTATACATTTATTTATATTATGGGAAAAATTATTACTTTGGGCGAGATTATGCTCCGCCTTTCACCAAACGGAAATGACCGTTTTATTCAGACCGATGTTTTCCGTATCATTCCTGGCGGTGGCGAGGCAAATGTGGCTATCAGCTGTGCTAACTATGGTCATGAAGCTTATCTCGTAACAAAGCTCCCGAAGCATGAAATCGGACAGATTGCAGTAAATGCACTCCGTCGTTATGGCGTTAATACCGATTATATCTCTCGTGGCGGTGATCGTATTGGTTTGTATTATTGTGAGACAGGAGCCTCAATGCGTCCTTCAAAGGTCATTTATGATCGTGCAAACTCTTCTATAGCAGAGGCAAATCCTGAGGATTTCGACTTCGATGCTATCATGGAAGGTGCAGATTGGTTCCATTGGTCTGGTATCACTCCTGCAATTTCTGATAAGGCAGCTGAACTTACTAAACTTGCATGTGAGGCAGCAAAGCGTCATGGCGTTACAGTTTCTGTTGACCTTAATTTCCGCAAGAAGCTTTGGACATCAGAGAAGGCTATCTCAATCATGCGTCCTTTGATGCAGTATGTTGATGTTTGTATCGGTAATGAGGAGGATGCAGAACTTTGTCTCGGATTCAAGCCGGATGCTGATGTAGAAGGCGGTGAGACAAATGCTGCAGGCTATGAAGGTATCTTCAAGCAGATGAAGGAGCAGTTCGGCTTCAAGTATGTCGTTTCAACTCTCCGAGAGTCGTTCTCGGCTACTCATAATGGTTGGAAAGCTCTCATCTACAACGGAAAGGAGTTCTATCAGTCAAAGCGTTATGATATTGATCCAATCATCGACCGCGTTGGTGGAGGTGACTCATTCTCTGGTGGCTTGATTCATGGTATGCTGAAGTATAAGGATGATCAGGCTTCAGCTCTCGAGTTCGCAGTTGCAGCTTCTGCTCTCAAGCATACTATTAACGGAGACTTTAACCTTGTAAGTGAAGAGGAAGTTCTTGCGCTTGCAGGAGGTAATGCTAACGGACGCGTTCAGCGTTAAATATTTTGAAAAATGGCAAAATTCGATAAGTTTCAGGTGATGGCAAAGATTGCCGCAGCACCTATGGTCCCTGTATTCTATCATAAGGATGCAGAGGTTTGTAAAAATGTAATCAAGGCTTGTTATGAAGGTGGTGTTCGCGCTTTCGAGTTCACCAATCGTGGAGACTTTGCGCATGAGGTATTCGGTGAGCTCTCAAAGTGGGTTGCAAAAGAATGTCCAGAGTTGGCTCTCGGTATCGGATCTGTTGTCGATGCTCCAACTGCAGCACTTTACATCCAGCTCGGTGCTAACTTTGTAGTTGGCCCTTTGTTCAATCCGGATGTCGCTGTTGTCTGCAACCGTCGTTGTGTGACTTATTGTCCTGGCTGTCTTACTCCATCAGAGATTGGAAAGGCTCAGGAGGTAGGTTGTGATTTCACAAAGGTATTCCCAGGCGATGTTGTCGGTCCAAACCTCATTAAGGGTCTTATGGCACCAATGCCATGGTCTAAGATCATGGTTACGGGTGGTGTAGCACCAGAGGCAGACAATCTCAAGAAGTGGTTTGCTGCAGGCGTGTTCTGCGTTGGCATGGGTTCAAAGCTCTTCCCAAAAGAACAGATTGCTGCAGGTGAGTGGGCTGCGATTACAGCAAAGTGTAAGGAATGCTTCGAAGCTATTGCACAGAGATAAACTAACCAATGATTTATTCAAGGTAAAATTAATAAAATCTATATTATGACAAAAGCATCGAATTTCCGATGGACGATCTGTGCCATGTTATTCATGGCTACGCTGGTAAACTATATGGACCGACAGGTTTTGTCGCTCACATATACCGATTTTATTGCGAAGGATTTCCATTGGGATGATAATGATTATGGTACAATCACATCAGTCTTCTCTGTCTTCTATGCCTTTATAAGTCTTTTCGCAGGAAAGTTCATCGACTGGATGGGCACAAAGAAAGGTTATTTGTGGGCAATTGTCTTCTGGAGTCTTGCAGCGTGTTTGCATGCTGCATGTGGATGGATGACAATGGTTTGCAATGGAGCAGAAAGCATGGATGCATTGCGTGGCATGGAAAAGGCTTCTCAAGTCGGGTTGATGGGACTTACGCTTAGTGTATGGTTTTTCCTCGCTTGTCGTTGCCTTCTTGCAATGGGTGAATCAGGTAACTTCCCGGCTGCCATCAAGGTAACAGCAGAATACTTCCCAAAGAAAGACCGTGCATTTGCAACTTCAATCTTCAATGCCGGTGCCAGTGTCGGAGCTCTTGCTGCACCACTCACAATTCCTTCTTTGGCAAATGCCCTTGGTTGGGAGATGGCATTTATTATTATTGGTGCCATAGGTTTTGTTTGGGCAGGCTTTTGGATTGTCTTGTATAATCATCCATCAAAGAGTCGTTTCGTCAACAAGGAAGAACTCGAGTATATTGAGCAAGATAGTGCTGATTCAACTGCAACTCAAGAAACAGAAGAAAAGACTGAGGGAAAATCGTTTTCTATTCTCGATTGTTTCTGTTATCGTCAGACATGGGCATTCATCATGGGTAAGTTCCTAACAGATGGTGTTTGGTGGTTCCTTTTGTTCTGGGCACCTGCATATTTCAAGGAACTCGGTTGTTCCGCTTCTACTACAAAAGGACAGTTGCTGCTTTTCGTACTCTATCTTATTGTGACTGTCGTTAGTATCGGAGGTGGTTATTTGCCTAAGTATTTCGTTGAGAAGCGTGCGATGCATCCTTATACTGGACGTATGCGTGCAATGCTGATATTTGCATTCCTTCCAGTTTTCGCATTGTTTGCACAACCATTGGCAGGTGTAAATGTATGGTGGCCTGCAATCATTATTGGTTTGGCGGGTGCCGGACATCAGGCATGGTCAGCTAACCTTTACAGCACAATTGGTGATATGTTCCCACGTCGCGCCATCGCAACAATTACTGGTATTGGTACTATGTTCGGTGGTCTTTGCAGTTTTGCAATCAACTATTTTGCTGGAGCATTCTTTACATATGCCGAGAATAATGAGTTCTCATTCTTCGGAGCTGAAGGTAAACCTGGAGCTTATATGGTAGTGTTCTGCTATTGTGGTATTGCCTACCTTTTGGCTTGGATTGTAATGAAGGCTCTTGTTCCGGTTTACAAAAAGGTTGAAGACTAAAACTAAAGGCTGAAAATACCATACAGATATTTCAGCTGAGCTATAATTGACAAAAATACATTTGGAAGCATCGCTTTTTTATAAGAAAAGGCGGTGCTTTCATTTATATTTATTATCTTTGGCAATCTTTTGCGCGTTATACGCGCGTACAAGTGTTATAGGATAATTAAAATTGCAATATAAAAGATGAATAAAAACACTCTCATTGGTACAATCTTGATGGGTCTTATCTTTGTCGGTATGGTTTGGACAAGCCAGCCATCAGCCGAACAGTTGGAGGCAAGACGTCTTGAAGCTCTTCGCCAGGACTCCATCAACAATGCACTCCAGGAGGCAATGAACGAAGCATTGGCTCCCGACACTATTGCCGAGCAGGACAGCATTATCCTTGCTCAGGCTGACAGCATTCAAAACGTGCGACGCAATCAGAAATTCGGCAATCTTGCTTTTGCGGCACAGGGAACAGAACAGGTTATCAATCTCAAGAATAATCGTCTCTCGGTAGATGTAACAAGCAAGGGTGGTGTGCTTCAGAGCGCAACACTCCTTGAGTACAAGGATTATCAGGACAATCAGCTTGAGATGTTCAATGCCGATAACAACAAGATGTATTTCACATTCCGCAGTGTTACTGGTCAGTTCCTTTCAACAGAGGATCTTTATTTCCAGCCTGTTGAAAAGACCGACACAAGCGTTGTTATGCGTCTTTATACTCCAGACGGTGGCCTTCTGGACTTTATCTATGCTCTTGTTCCAGATAGCTATCTTCTCGATTTCACCATCCGCACTCAGAATTTCAACAATATTGTTGCTCCAACCGAGTCTTCAATTCAGATGACTTGGAACCAGAAGTTGGTTCGTACAGAGCTCGGTCGCAGTTTCGAAGAGCGTTACAGCTCTCTCTTCTATAAGTATGCGGGCGAGAGTGCTAACGACCTACGACAGGCAGGCCGTGACGAAGAGTCAATCTCAGGAGCACTCACATGGTTTAACTTCAAGAATCAGTTCTTCAGTTCTATTCTCGTCAGCAACGATGCGTTCCATTCAGGAACTCTCTCAAGCAACGAGATCAAGGAAGAAACTTCAGCTGATGAGTTGAAAGAATATCGTGCTGATATTGAAATCGAAATGCCGGAGCTCAAGGCCGTTCAGGTTGTTCCTATGACATTCTTCATCGGTCCAAACAACTACAGCCTCCTCAAGGATATGAATGACGCGATTGCTGAGCGTGTAGGTAAGACAAACGAGAGTCTACAGCTTCAGAACACAATTTATCTTGGTTGGCCAATCGTTCGTCATATCAACCGTTGGGTGGTTATCCCTATCTTCCATTTCCTCGATAATTTCGGCCTTAACTATGGCATCATCATACTTCTTCTCACAATCTTCATTAAGCTTGTGACATTGCCTTTCACATATAAGTCAATGAAGTCTGGTGCAAAGATGCGTATCGCGCAGAAAATGCCGGAAGTTCAGGCTATAAATGCCAAGTATCCAAATCAGGAGGATGCAATGACAAAGCAGCAGGAGCTCATGGCACTCTATTCAAAAATGGGAGTGAACCAGATGGGTGGTTGTATTCCTATGCTTCTTTCCTGGCCGGTGCTTATTGCATTGTTCTATTTCTTCCCAACAAGCATTGAGCTCCGTGGCGAATCATTCCTTTGGGCAAAAGACCTCTCGACCTATGATGCTATCCTCACTTGGGATAAACCTATTCCAGTAGTCAACTGGATCTTCCATGGTCATCTCTCTTTGTTCTGTATCATCATGACTGTAGTTCAGCTGTTCTATACTTGGTTGATGCAGAAGCAGAACCCAAGTCAGCAGGCAATGCCAGGTATGTCTATGATGATGTACATGATGCCTCTCTTCTTCCTCGTATTCCTCAATGACTATTCTGCAGGTCTTTCATACTATTACACACTCTCATTGCTCTTCAGCATCATCCAGACATACGCAATCAAGGCTTCGATGAACGAACCGAAGATTCTTGCAGAGATGAAGCAGAATCTTGCAAATCCAAGAAAGGGTGGAAAGAAGGCTTCTGGCTGGATGGCTCGTCTTCAGGAGATGCAGCGTCAGCAGCAGGAACAGCTCCGTAAGCAGCGTGAAGAACAGTTGCGTCGTCAGCGTCGTTAATTATCAATTATAAATTTCAATTATAATTAAGAATATGGCAGATCAGCGTTATATGCTTCGTGGTGTAAGTGCTTCAAAGGAAGATGTCCACAACGCAATCAAGAATATCGATAAGGGTCTTTATCCACAGGCATTCTGTAAGATTATTCCAGATATCCTCGGTGGTGATCCAGAGTATTGTAATATCATGCATGCCGATGGCGCAGGCACAAAGACAAGCCTCGCATACATGTATTGGAAGGAAACTGGCGATCTTTCCGTATGGAAGGGCATTGCGCAGGACTCTCTCATCATGAATATCGATGACCTTATCTGCGTAGGTGCCGTTGACAATATCCTTGTCAGCTCAACAATAGGTCGTAACAAGATGCTCATCCCTGGCGAGGTAATCTCTGCTATCATCAACGGTAACGACGAACTTATGTCGGAGCTTCGTGAGATGGGTATCGGTGTCTATGGCACAGGTGGTGAGACAGCCGATGTAGGCGATCTCGCTCGTACTATCATCGTTGACAGCACTGTGACTTGCCGCATGAAGCGTAGCGATGTGATCAATAATGCCAACATTCAGGACGGCGACGTTATTGTCGGTCTTGCTTCGTTCGGACAAGCTACATATGAGAAGGAATATAATGGAGGTATGGGCTCGAATGGTCTTACAAGTGCTCGTCACGATGTCTTCGCTAAGTATCTCGCGGAGAAGTACCCAGAGAGTTTCGATCATGCAGTGCCTGATGAACTAGTATATAGTGGCGGTTTGAAGCTTACAGATAAGGTTGAAGGCAGCCCTCTAGATGCAGGTAAGCTTGTGCTCAGTCCAACTCGTACTTATGCTCCAGTGGTTAAGAAGATGCTCGATGAACTTCGACCAAAGATTCACGGTATGGTACACTGTTCGGGTGGCGCACAGACCAAGGTTCTCCACTTCATAAAGAATCTCCATGTGACTAAAGATAATCTCTTCCCAATTCCGCCACTCTTCCGCACAATCCATGAACAAAGTGGTACCGATTGGGCAGAGATGTACAAGGTGTTCAACATGGGGCATCGTCTTGAAGTATATCTCTCGCCAGAGAATGCTCAGCGGGTGATCGAGATTAGCAAGTCATTCGGCATTGATGCACAGATCATCGGCCGTGTAGAAGCAAGCGATCATGCACATGTAACACTCAAGACTGAGAACGGCGTATTCGAATATGAATAATAACCAACTACTCGATAAACTCGATGGTTTAATGAGTCGGTTCGAGGAGGTAAGCCTCCTTGTAACCGACCCTTCCGTTATTGCCGATCAGCAACGATTTGTTAAGCTCACTCGCGAGTATAAGGAACTTGAAGATGTGCTCAATGCCCGCAAGGAATACATTCAGTGTCTGCAAGGAATCGAAGAAGCTAAGGTGATGCTTCAGGAGGAAGATCCTGAGATGCGCGAAATGGCACGAGAAGAACTTGCAGAGTGCGAAAGAAAACAGCCAGAACTCGAAGAGAAGATCAAGCTGTTGTTAATCCCTAAAGATCCAGAAGATGCTCGTAATGCGGTTCTCGAAATCCGTGGAGGCACCGGAGGTGACGAAGCAGCACTTTTCGCAGGCGATCTTTTCAAGATGTATCAACGCTATTGCGAGTCTAAGGGATGGCAGTTGTCTATCCAGAGTGCATCGGAAGGCGCTGTCGGCGGATTCAAGGAAATTGTTTGCATGGTAACTGGAGACAGCGTATATGGTACTTTGAAATACGAGTCGGGTGTACATCGCGTACAGCGCGTGCCTGCTACCGAGACACAAGGTCGAGTACACACTTCAGCTGCAACCGTTGCAGTGCTCCCTGAGGCAGATGAATTTGAAGTTCATATAAACGAGGGTGAGATAAAGTGGGATACCTTCCGCAGTTCCGGTGCCGGTGGACAGAATGTCAATAAAGTTGAATCTGGTGTGCGACTCCGTTATATGTGGAAAAACCCTAATACAGGAGTGGTAGATGAGATTCTTATTGAATGTACCGAGACTCGTGACCAGCCTAAGAATAAGGAACGTGCACTTTCGCGCTTGCGTTCATATATATATGATAAGGAACATCAGAAGTATGTCGATGATATTGCTTCGCGTCGTAAAACTCTAGTCTCGACTGGTGACCGAAGTGCTAAGATCCGTACCTACAATTATCCGCAGGGTCGAATCACCGATCATCGCATCAATTATACCATATATAATCTCGCAGCATTTATGAATGGAGATATCCAGGACTGTATCGATCATCTGATTGTTGCTGAGAATGCTGAAAGAATGAAAGAGTCTGAGCTTTAATCAAGCTCAGACTCTTTTTATTATTATTGCAATAAGATTCGTTACTTATTTTTAAAGGAATGCGTATCGCAAGATAAACAATACAGCGAGGATATACATACCGATATTAACGCTCTTATAGTTGCCAGTAAGAACGTATAACAGTACATAAGCAAGAACCGAGAGTAGGATTCCGTCCGAGATGCTGTATGTGAGAGGCATGAGAGCAATGCAGAGGAATGCAGGTACTGCTTCAAGATAATTGTTGAAATCAATTTTGTTGATTCCGCCCATCATCATCATACCTACGAGTACGAGAGCTGGGGCTGTAGCCTCACTTGGAATACTGAGGAAGAAAGGAGCAAGGAAGAGTGCCAATGCGAAGCAGACTGCAGTTGATAGAGCTGTGAGACCGCTGCGACCACCGGCGTTAACGCCAGCTGCGCTTTCTACATAAGTAGTTACTGTGCTTGTTCCGAGCATTGAACCTACTGTAGTACCAATGGCATCGGCCATAAATGCTTGTTCAAGATGTTTGATGTTACCATCTTCATCTTCCAATCCAGCCTTGTGACATACGCCAAGAAGAGTTCCGATTGTGTCAAAGATATCAACAAAGAGGAATGTGAACACACAGATCAACATGTCGAATGAAAGGATAGAATCGAATTCAAACTGCCAGAGAACTGGTGAGATGCTTGGAGGAGTGTCGATTACGCCTGAGAATGTTGTAACGCCCAATGGAATACCTACTAGTGTTGTAGCGACGATACCGATGAGAAGAGCGCCAGTTACATTCTTGATTAAAAGGGCTGCTGTAAGGAGAATACCGAAGATTGCAAGTAGTACGGCAGGAGAGTGGAGATCTCCGAGAGTAACATAAGTAGATTCACTTGCTGCTACGATGCCCGCATTCTTTAGGCCGATAAGGGCAATGAAGAAACCTATACCAGGAGAAATAGCTCTACGCAGTACTATCGGAAGTGCTTTTACGATTTTTGTACGTAACCCTGTAATGGTGAGTAAAATGAAGAGAAGTCCTTCAAGCAAGACTGAAGTGAGTGCGAACTGCCAAGTATAGCCCATCGCACCGCAAATGGTGAATGCGAAGAAGGCGTTGAGACCCATGCCAGGAGCAAGTCCGAAAGGTAGTTTGGCATAGAATGCCATGAAGAGTGTTGCTACGACTGCTGCAAGACAAGTAGATGTAAACACTGCACCCTGGTCCATACCGGTAGCCGAAAGGATGCTTGGGTTAACAGCCAGAATATAGGCCATTGTGAGGAAGGTTGTGATACCTCCGATGATTTCTTTACGAACAGTCATCGTTTTAGCATCAAACCCAAAGAGCTTTGTTAACATGATTTGTAAAAAATGATTGTGTATAAAACTATTGCAAATAAACTAATTTTTCTAAAAAAATCAAAGCATTAATCTAAGATTCTTTATTCTTTTGAATAAAATGTATATATTTGCACCGGATTATAATGAAACAAAGCCATTATCCGACAGATTTTCTATGAGAATAAACAGGTTCCCGATAATATTATCTTTATTACTACTCACTCTTTTCTTTGCTGCCTGTCAGGATACCAGACAGATAAGGATTGGTGTCTCTCAGTGTAGCGGCGATGCTTGGCACCAGCAGATGAATCAAGGCATGAAGGCTGAGGCGGTGCTTCACCCTAATGTTTCGCTTGACATTGCCGATGCCAACTACAGCAATGCAACTCAGATCAAAGACATAGAGCGAATGCTGGAACAAGGCGTTGATATCCTTATTGTCTCGCCAAATGAAGCAGAGTCACTCACACCGGTAATCGAGAAAGTGTATGACTCTGGCGTCCCGGTTATTCTCGTGGATAGCAAAATCAATTCAGACAAATATACCACTTTCATTGGAACCGACAATGTTCAGATCGGTGCTATCTCTGGCCATTATGTTGCTTCGCGACTCACAAATGGTGGTAAGGTTGCCGTAATCAAAGGTTTGGAGGGTTCTACATCAACCACCGACCGTGAACATGGTCTCGATTCTATCCTTGCAAACTTCGCCAATATCGAGATTGTAGCCAAGATGAATGGTGATTGGCAGACCGACTTGGTATTCAGAGACTTCGGAAAGATACTGCAGGAACATCCGGATATAGATGTGGTATGCGCTCAGAATGATTACATGGCAATCGCAGCGAAATCGGTGGCCGATCTGTTACTTCCTGGTAATCAGATTGCGTTTATTGGTGTAGATGCTCTCAGTGGTCCTGGCTTGGGTGTTGAAGCTATACTGAACCGCCGACTTAACGCCTCGATCATCTATGAACCGGGAGGCGATGTGGCAATCAAGAAAGCTTTGGCTATATTAGAGCAAGACTCGGTTGTTGATAAAGAGATTCTTTTGCCTACAAATATTATCAGAGGCTATAACAATGCTTTGATTATGGAATCACAGCGTGTGCATATTGATGAGATGAATAAAAAGATTGCGCAGCTTAGTGATATCCTGACATTCTCGTTCCAACAGGCCGAGACACAGCGTGTAATTTTGTTCGCCTTTTTGATTATTGTGTTATTGTTGATTGGTGTCTTGTTTCTTGCTGCACGACTGGTGAGAAATAGAGGTCGCGCCAACAATGCTCTTCAGCAGCAGAAGGAACAGATGCAGGTCCTGTCTGATCAGCTCAAAGAGGCCACTAATGCGAAGATGGCTTTTTTCACGAATGTATCGCATGACCTGCGTACACCATTAGCACTTATCACAGGACCTTTGGCGCAGCTCCAGAAGAGCAAGAACATAGAAGAAAACGATAAGGAATTGCTTGGCATAGTTCAGAACAATACTTTCGTGCTTCTTGGACTTATTAACCAACTTCTTGACTTCCGTAAGTATGAGTCTGGACAAGGTTCTCTTGATATTTCACAATTTAATATCAAGGATGAGGTTTCTATTTGGCTTGAGGGCTTTATTAAGATAGCTCCGGCTATGCATATAAATTTTGAATCGGTGTTCCATGACGGAGATTATACGATGAATGGAGATTTGCAGAAAATTGAACGTATCATCTATAATCTTGTAGCCAATGCATTCAAGTTCACACCGGCAGGCGGAAGCGTGAAACTCGAGACGATGGAGATGTCTGTACCTGAGCGTACTCTGCGCATTGCCATTACCGACACAGGCATCGGAATCGGTAAGAAAGATATCGAAAAGATATTCGACTCATTCTATCAGTCCAAAGAGCATCTGGGCGGCTCTGGCATTGGACTGGCTGTAGTCAACAGCCTTGTTAAGCTGCATAAGGGAATAATCAGAGTTGAAAGTGAAGAGGGTAAGGGCTCTACATTTATCGTAGAACTTCCTATGGACGCATTCGACTTGCCGTCAGACATAAATGATGAGAAACACCCTATATTGGATAGATATTACACACAGGTCTCAAGAGATGCTGTACTGGCAGAAGTAAGCGTGACTAACAATAAACTTGAGGAGATTGAGACAATCTCGACAGACAAGCCAATACTACTTATTGTAGAAGACAATCAGGAGATGAGAACATTCATCAAGATGCAGTTGTCTGATTCGTTCACAATCATTGAGGCTACTAATGGTAAGGAAGGTCTGACTCTCGCAGAAAAGCATATCCCTGATGTGATATTGAGTGATAATATGATGCCTGTAATGACTGGTGTTGAGATGTGTAAAAAGGTGAAGGAAAAATTGCAGACATCGCACATCCCTGTGCTTATGCTTACAGCCTACGCACTTGACAAACATCAGCTTGAGGCGTATAACTGTGGCGCTGACGGTTATCTAACCAAACCATTCTCGACTGAGGTGCTCATTGCCCGTATTAATAACTTGATTGAAAACAGAGCTAAACTACAAGAGTTGTTCAAATCAACAACGGTCGGAGTTATTGTTAAGGACGAAGATATCAAGGATATGGGTAATGTTGATAAACTCTTTATTGCCCGTTTGAATGAAATTATTGTTAAGAGGATGGGTGATCCAGACCTGAATGTCGAAGAGATAGGACAGGATATTGGATTGAGCCGAGTTCAGCTTTATAGAAAGGTCAAGTCAATTACAGGACAGTCACCAAATGAACTGTTGCGTGTGGCACGTCTTAAGAAAGCTGCAGACCTACTGTCGATGGATACAGAGATGAATATTACCGAAATAGCATATATGGTAGGCTTCAATAGTGGTTCTTACTTCACGAAGTGTTATAAGGATTATTTCGGAGTGACACCGGCAGAGACTCTCAAACGCTCTTCCAATGCAGGTGAGCAATAGATATCGTATTCAGTACTGTCTTTACCGCTTAGAATGAAATAGGCCATTAATGTTGTATCTTTCTCGAGCACATTGATGGCTTTTTCTTTGCCCAATACCATGAATGCCGTGGCATAGGCATCGGCAGTCATACAATCTTCGGCTATCACTGTGCTTGACAGGATATCCTGTTGGATAGGGTAGCCGGTATGTGGGTTAATGGTATGGGCATATTTCTTCCCGTCCTTGACATAGAATCGGCGGTAGTTGCCGCTTGTCGCCATGGCTCCGGATGTCATATAGAGTACTTCCTGGAGTTCATCGTTCATGTTAGTCTCATCATCGGCAGGTTTTACGATACCCACGCTCCAAGGATTACCTTTTGGATTAACGCCATTGAGAGCAATCTCTCCACCAATCTCTACCATATAGTTGAACACGCCTTGATCTTCAAGATACTCGGCCACTATATCGCTCATATAGCCTTTTGCAATGCTGCTTGCATCAAGTATGGTGCGAGGATCTAGTTTGTGTAAGCGACCTTCTTCGTCGAGGAATACCGATTTATAGCCTACAAACTGGAGTATGCTGTCAACCATCTGTTGTGTGACGCTATCGCTGTTCTTGAAGCCGAACCCCCATAGGTTTACAAGTGGTGCAACGGTTATGTCAAATGCACCATTAGAGGCTTCTGATACTGAGATGGCTTTTTCAAAAACTCTACGGAAATACTTGTTGGCAACCACGCTTGTGTCGTTATTGTTCATGCGTGTTATGATACTCGTATCGTTGAACATTGACAAACTGCCGTCGAACTCCTTGAACAAACGGTTGATTTCATCATGGTAATCGTTTGTCCCCTGGTAAGTTATATGATAGATTGTATTGAAGATGCTTCCTTCAATTTTCTGATATGGAATGTCTGTTGGTTCTGTCTGCTTTGGACAGCTACGCCACATTGCTGTTCCGGCAAATACTATTGACAGAAAGATTATATAGGCATATTTCCTATTCATACATTAGAAAATATCGTAAGTGAGGTTAAATGCAAAATTTAGCCAGTGAGTGCCACGGCCAGGAACGAAGTAAGGGCTTCCGTATTTGTTGTCGCCGCTTGATAATAGCGGGCGTATGGATAGCTCCCATCCGAGGGATATTGGCCCTCCCATGTGTACTTTCACGCCACCTCCGAGTTCGAACCAATGGTTGTTATAACTCTGTTCGTAAGTTTGACCAGGGACGTAATCTGGCCAATAACCATCGGTGAATTTGATGTTCTCAATTTCTGCAGTACATGTTGACCAACCGTATCTCAAAAGGAAGTAATAGAAATACTTAGGCTGCGTGCTGTTGTACTTGAGATTGTATAGGACACCGACCTTGAAGAATGGCGATGCTTTGACCTTAAAGCCTAACTGATTGTCGTTTTGCTCATTGCTGTAGCCAAGTCCGGCAGAGAATTGAGGAAAGAAACGATGATGCAAGTCAAGTGTGCCGGTTACTTCGTAGTTGGCATGATCCATAGCAAACAATGCCATGATAGGATCAAAGATATTGACTGTAATCGACACCCCATTAATCAAGGGATAACGGTATTTCACGCTATCGGGCAGGATCTCTGGCAGCTCTTCTGCTAATTTGCTGCTTTTAGGAATGCTGTTTCCTTGTGCAAAAGCGCTGACAGCTATACTAATACTCAATATGAATGTTAAGACTTTCTTCATTAGTTATTTCACTCTTAATGATACGAATCTCGCGAAGGAAGTTCTTTGTGTGGGTCACTTCTTTCAAGTCGAAATACACAGTACATCCACAATCCATATCTATCAAGTGAGGATATGAATCGTAAGCGATATGTATTGTATCGTCATATTGATATTTATCTCCGTCGAGCGTGATGTTCATCTGCAGACGTATGTCTGTCTTTGTATCGTTTGGATTAAGAATAAACTCGAGACTCTGCGGATTGCTGGCTTGTAGCATCACAGAATCACCTTTTGTGCCAAGGGTGTCTATCACCTCGCCATGACCTTGTCCGATTCCGTAGGCATACAGCTGGTTGATCTTTGCACCGCTGGTCGAAAGAAGTTCGACATAGCAATAACTCTCACGTATCTCTTCGCATCCATTGGCGCACGAAGATATACCGAGATGAGTCAGTACTACTAATATAATAATGTATATGATTTTTCTCATATAGTTTCTGCAATATCATATTGGTTCCTGCCTTCAGAACTACGCGAGATGAGTTCGCCAAGGAAGCCGGCAAGGAATAACTGGCTACCGAGAAGCATACATGTGAGGGCAATATAGAAAGCTGGCATATCGGTAATCAGTGTTCCTGTACCGATGGTGCTGAGGATATAGATCTTGTAGCAGATAATCATAAGGACTGCTATAAGTCCGATGAAGAACACCAAAGAACCCCAAAGACCAAAGATGAGCATAGGCTTCTGTCCGAACTTATTGAGGAACCAGAGGGTAATCAGGTCGAGATATCCGTTGACGAATCGGTCAAGACCGAACTTAGTCTTTCCGTATTTACGGGCTTGGTGCTGCACAACCTTCTCGCCAATCTTGCTGTAGCCAGCATTCTTTGCGAGCCAAGGAATATAGCGGTGCATGTCTCCATAGAGTTCGATATGCTTTACCACTTCGCCCTTATATGCTTTGAGACCGCAGTTGAAATCATGCAGGTTTTTTATACCGCTTGCTTTACGTACTGTGGCGTTGAAAAGCTTTGTAGGAATTGTCTTCGACAGAGGATCGTAGCGTTTCTTCTTCCAACCGGAAACAAGATCATAGCCATCTTCCATGATCATACGATAGAGCTCAGGTATCTCGTCGGGCGAGTCCTGAAGGTCTGCATCCATAGTGATGACAACATCGCCCTTAGCCATGCCGAATCCGACATGTAGGGCAGGAGACTTGCCATGATTGGTGCGGAACGACATGCCGTGCATCTGCGGATACTTCTCGTTCAACGCTTTGATCACTTCCCAGGAATTGTCTTTTGAACCATCGTTACAGAATATCACTTCGTATGAGAACTTGTTTGCTGTCATCACACGGTCAATCCACTCTGCCAATTCCGGGAGAGATTCTGCTTCGTTGTATAACGGTACAATAACACTAATATCCATAATTTATTTCTTTCTAATGATTGGGGCAATGAATGCCATCATAAACATGCCGTAGAAGATGTCGTTTGAGAGCATCGACATTGCGGCTTCGATTGCAGTCGAGACTGGTGCTTCTTTCAACATCTGAATTGTATCGTTCATCATTGTTGAGGCCGATGTTACCAATGCAGAGTTGTTTGGAGTCTCTTCGACAAGCTTCAAGACATTTTCATATTGGGCAATGAGCTGGTTCTGTACATCTACCAGATTGGTTGGTACGATAAACTCATTGAATATATATATGAATGCAGCTTCGATGAGACCTGCGAAGAGCATCAGTTGAGTGCCGAATGTCCAGGCCATGAAGCCCGTGATCTTGCCTTCGAGGAACATATCTCGCATTCCTTTCATGATCCTATAGACAAAGTACACTGTCAATAACATCATCGGAAGCGAGATCACTCCGAGCATGATATTGCTTGCTGAGTAGTTGCGAACCAAATATTCGAAGATGAAATATGCTCCTAAAGGAAGGGCCATCTTCATCAAATATTGGTTCAAAGCAGCTCCGACAGGGTTTACTTTTATCTCCATTCTTATAAAAATCGTTTGTTTTTGAAAAATTCTATCCTAAAATTTGGAAGTTTCGAAAAAATACTCTACTTTTGCGCCCGGATGAGTGCCTTACGGCATGCTCCCTCTAATCCCCCAGGGCCTGACCGCAGCAAGGGCGTGAGGTTGTAGCGGCGCGATAGGGAGAGCTCATCCTTTTTTGTTTTAAATCGTCAGTATCGTTTATTTATTGTTAATACCCAAGATTCTTACCCCACTTACATAGTCCGTAGCACTTAGTGTATCGTTCAGCATTGTTCATATCGAGCTGCATAAGTTCTGGAATGGTTACACCGAGACCTTGACTGCGTGAGATATCCAGATATTCCCAGCCTTCTTGGAAGTAGTCGGTAGCGGCATATTTCAGTATGATATCGTTGGCTGCAATCTCTTTCAGGATTGCCTTTGTCTCTTCAGACGGGTTCTGAGAGAGATAGGTGATATAATCCTGGAACTCGTAGAACAAGAATCGGCATCTGCGGCTCGGACGTCCATAATACATGAACTGGCCTTCATAGAGCGACGGATTCTTTCTTAATTCGTCGCACGCTTCTTTGTTCGCGTTACGAAGCTTGGCTAGAGCTTTCGAGAGATTGTCTGCATTCTTCGTCTCCAACAATGTGAGAGCATATCCGTAATCCTTCCCAGTATAGTTGGCGATGAAGTCTTCGACAAGTGCTATCATTGTCTTTCGTACATCCGAAGATTTCTGACAATTGGCAAGGGTAGGGATCATTGTGTGATAAGGGAAGCCGTCGCCCATAATCTCGGTGATAGGAGCGTAGATATAGTCGCACACCTGATCAAGTTCGTTGGCAACCTCGGCAAAACCACAGTAGCACGCATCGAAAGTTATGTAGTCGAGATGCGGACAGTCTTCCAACGCCTTGCGGATGTCCCACAGCTGGAGGAAATCGCTATCGTCTTGTCCGATGTATCTTGTCGCTTTAGTCGTTGCAGAATAGCCGTCCGAAGGAACCCAAGAAAAACCGTGCGACCAGAACTCCATGCCTTTGACCTCGGTGTCGAACATTGTGAATGTGGTCTTGACGATCTCCTTTAGGACATTAGGATCGCAGGAATTCAGTTCTGTCTCGTATTTCTTAATATATATGGTGTCAATCTTTGCCTGTTTTGTCTTCTCGTCGATGACCTTCTTCAGCTGGAATAAGGTCGGCAACTGATCGCCATGGTCTTTGTTGTCCTTATAAATGACAACATTGATGTCTTCAGTCGCATTCAGAATACCTTTCTTCACAAGCCTGATGTTATTTGCGGCAAATGTAGAAAGGCTGTTATCTCCCATTATGTATATTAGATATGTGTGAGTTGAAGCCGGTTTGATAGGCTCGATTTCACTTTCTTTTTTACAGCAAGCAGTGGCGAGTATCATAAAGAAACACGCCACTATACTTTTCAGATATTTCATAATCTATTGCTTTTCCGCATTAAATAGAAATCCAGGATTGTCATTGCAGCCATAGCCTCGACAATAGGTACTGCACGCGGCAATACACAAGGGTCATGACGGCCCTTGGTTTCAAGAACTGTCGGCTCAAGATTCTTGTCGATAGTCTTGATATCTTGTAGCAGAGTCGCTACCGGTTTGAAGGCACAGCGGAAATAGATATCTTCGCCGTTGGAGATACCACCTTGTATGCCTCCAGAGTTGTTGGTTGCAGTCTTGACCTTTCCATCATATACGACGAAAGGATCATTCATCTGGGATCCTCGTTTACTTACTCCTTCGAATCCCATACCATATTCAAAACCTTTGCATGCATTAATCGAGAGCATTGCGCTTCCAAGGGCAGCATGCAGCTTGCCGAAAGCCGGTTCTCCGAGTCCTGCAGGAACGCCTTTTACGACACAGGTTATCACGCCACCGATTGTATCGCCTTCTGCCTTGACCTGTTTGATGAGCGTTTCCATCTGAGCAGCAACATCACTGTCAGGACAACGAACGGCATTCTGTTCGATGTTATCGAGGTCATAATCCCTATAGTTGCCTTCGAGCTTTATGTCTCCGACCTGAGATGTATAGGCTGTTACAGTGATACCTAAACGCTTGAGCGCCATCTTGGCGAATGCGCCGCCTACTACTCTTGAGAGAGTCTCGCGGGCAGAACTTCTTCCTCCGCCTCTGTGATCGCGAATTCCGTATTTCTCAGTGTAGGTATAATCTGCATGAGAAGGACGGAACAGGTTTCGCATGTTCTCATAGTCGTTGGAATGCTGATTGCCGTTACGTACCTCAAAGCCGATAGGTGTGCCTGTGGTCATTCCTTCGAACACGCCAGAGAGGAGTTCAACCTTGTCGGCTTCGTTTCTTCCTGTCGTGATTGCAGACTGACCTGGACGGCGACGAGCCATTTCGTTCTGAAGAAAAGATTCATCAACATGTATGCCTGCAGGCATGCCGTCAATGACACCTCCTACAGCCACACCATGACTTTCGCCAAATGTTGTTATCTTGAATATGTTACCGAAAGTATTCAATGTAGTTTCCTATTAATGTTTGCAATGTCCGCATCCACCGCCGTGATGATGTCCATTACCACCACAACCGCCTTCGCCGCATGAACCACAGTCGCCGCCACAGTTTCCACCGCCACATGAACCGCCGCAGTGACATTCAGCGTGACCTGTCATCTGCTGCATGTAGCGTTTCTTGTCTTCTTCTGTAGCATCGCGCACTTCTGTTACTTCACCGACAAAGTGAAGTGTCATTCCTGCCAATGGATGGTTAACATCGCACACGACTTCTGTATCTGTAATCTTCTCGACTGTTGCTTGGATGATATCGCCATTCTCGTTCTGTAGAGGCACTTCGCCGCCTTCCATCACGAACTGACTGAGGAATTTGCCTTGTGGGTCACAGAAATATTTCTTTGGCAATGACACAACAAGTTCGTCCTGATATTCACCGTAAGCCTGAGAAGGAGAGAGGTAGAAATCGAACTTATAACCAGCTTCCTTGCCAGCGATATTCTTTTCGAACTCAGGCAAAAGCTGTCCGACACCGAACAAGAATGTGAAAGGTCGTTCAGGAGAAGTCTTTTCGATTTCTTCAACCTCAGGCTCCTGCTCCGGGTTTTCCGGAGCTTCGAAGCCTGTGAGATGATATTGTATTGCTACAAATTTTCCTAATTCGATTTGCATCAATTATTATTTTTCAATTATCAATTACTTCAAGATAGAGCAGTTTGGCATTGGCTTCAACTGCTTGAAGAAGTCGTTACCCTTATCGTCAACGAGGATGAATGCAGGGAAGTCTTCAACATCGATCTTCCAGACAGCCTCCATGCCGAGCTCTGGGAACTCAACGCATTCGATGCTCTTGATAGATGTCTGTGAGAGAACTGCAGCTACACCACCGATAGTTCCGAGGTAGAAACCGCCATGCTTCTGACAAGCATCGGTTACACACTGTGCACGGTTACCCTTGGCAATCATTACGAGGCTACCGCCGTTTGCCTGGAACTCGTCAACGTATGGATCCATACGACCAGCAGTAGTAGGACCCATTGAACCACATGGATATCCCTCTGGAGTCTTAGCAGGACCAGCGTAAAGAACAGGATAATCCTTGAAGTACTGTGGCATACCCTCACCAGCATCGAGGCGAGCCTTCAACTTAGCGTGAGCGATGTCGCGAGCTACGATGATAGTGCCCTTGAGGTTAACGCGAGTAGAAACAGGATACTTAGAGAGTTCCTTACGTACGGCGTCGATACCCTGGTTGAGGTCGATTTCGATACCCTTACCACCTTCGCCTGGTTGACGGAGTTCCTCTGGGATGAGTTCTGTCGGATTAGAATCCATCTTCTCGATCCAGATACCATCTTCGTTGATCTTAGCCTTGATGTTACGGTCTGCCGAGCAGCTTACACCCATACCAACTGGGAGTGAAGCACCGTGACGAGGCAAGCGGATAACGCGGATATCGTGAGCAAGATACTTACCGCCGAACTGAGCACCGAGTCCGATTTCATATACCTTCTTGAGGAGCTTCTCTTCAAGATCGAGGTCACGGAAAGCACGACCAGTCTCATCACCTGTAGTTGGGAGAGAGTCATAATACTTGATAGATCCGAGCTTGACAGTGAGAAGATTCTTCTCAGCCGAAGTACCACCGATAACTACACAAATATGATAAGGAGGACAAGCAGCAGTACCGAAGTGCTTGATCTCTTCAACGAGCCAAGGAAGCAAAGTGTTTTCATTCTGGATGAGAGCCTTTGTCATAGGGTAGAAGTATGTCTTGTTTGCCGAACCGCCACCCTTGGCTACGCAGATAAACTTATATTCTGCACCCTCAGTTGCTTCGATGTCGATCTGAGCAGGAAGGTTGCACTTTGTGTTCACCTCATCGTACATGTTGAGAGGAGCATTCTGAGAATAGCGGAGGTTGTCCTGAGTGTAGGTGTTATATACACCGAGAGAGAGAGCCTCTTCATCCTCGAAACCAGTCCAAACCTGCTGACCCTTCTCAGCGTGGATGATAGCTGTACCTGTATCCTGACAGAATGGGAGCACGCCCTTGACAGCAGTCTCAGCATTGCGGAGGAACTGAAGAGCTACATATTTGTCATTCTCTGTAGCCTCTGGATCGCGAAGGATCTTTGCGACCTGCTCGTTGTGTTCGCGACGGAGCATAAACTCAACGTCGTGGAAACACTGCTGAGCCAACAATGTCAAAGCCTCTTTAGAAACCTTGAGGATCTTGTGTCCCTCGAATTCGCTTACAGATACACCCTCCTTTGTGAGGAGATAGTACTCAGTTGTGTCCTTGCCCTTCTGGAACATAGGAGCGTACTTAAATGGAACGTTTGCCATTTTACTTTTGTTTTTATTGTTAGAGTTTAAAGTTATTACTTTATTACACGCGCAAATATAACAAAAAAATACGAGAAAAAGCAAAAAGACCTCTATTTTTTGCAGAAACAGTCTAAGATTTTACAAGTTTTCCGTAGTTTCGCTATTGTTCTCAGTTTGAGGTTCTGCTATCTCTGCCTTTTCTCTTATCACATGCTTCAAGCTGTCGTTCTCGTGCTGAAGCTGCATAATCTGAGACTGAAGGGTTTTGATTACACCTTCAATTAGTATTGATTGTTTCTGTAAAGAATGCTCGGTTGTCTCGACTTCAGCATTCTGTACTACACGCAAATCTGTATTCTCGTCAAGCTGATAACCATTCATTTTAGCGCGGATCACATCAAGCTCGTGACCGGAAAGTGCCTTGCCGATCAACGAAACTTCGATTGTTTCTGTCGAATCGTTTTTCTCGAATCTGTATCCGATTAATTCTGTTGCAGGAAGTTGTCCGAATTCCTTATGTACAAATTCGCTTACTCTGGCATTCCGTAAATCTGTACGCACAATACCTACAGTGGTAAAAATGCTAGGAATCACTACGATAATGAGAATCACCAATGACCATAGTTTGAAGTTCTTCTTCTTAATCTCGCCAACTTTTGGCAGTTTCATCAAAAGTACTCCGACATAAGTCGCAAGACCGATATACGAACAGTTGATGATGAAGAGATAGAATGCTCCGAAGATGAATTGCCACTGCATTGTAGCAAGACCGTATCCGGCAGTACAAAGTGGCGGCATCAACGCTGTTGCGATCGCTACCCCCGCAAGAATATTTCCCTTGTTTCGACTGCATGTAGTGATGATACCAGCCAGTCCTCCGAAGAATGCGATCAGCACATCATATATTGTCGGCTGGGTTCTGGCAAGAAGCTCTGAACGAGCATCATTGATAGGAGAAATGAAGAAATACAGACACGAAGTAATGAGCGCAAACAAGGTTGCAATGGCAAGATTCTTTGCACAACGCTTAATCAGTTCCGCATCCTCAATACCGAATCCTAGTCCGATACCCATGATTGGACCCATAAGAGGAGAAATGAGCATTGCGCCGATGATTACTGCCGTAGAATTCATGTTAAGTCCAAGACTCGCAATGAATACCGAACATATCAGGACCCAAAGACTTGTGCCTCGGAACTCGGTACTGATGATGATATTCTCAATCGCTTCTGTATCCTGTATCTTGTCTTTGCTAAAACTCAACAAATGCAGTATCTGTCTTTTCATCACTTCTATCATATTCTTTCTTTTGATTTGCTTTTATCTGTGCAAAGATATAATTTTTACCAAAAGTTGTTGCAATCGGTCACATCAATTTTTATTTTTTAACTTTTAAAACTGAATAGTAAAAGTTCGCAGAATGTAAAACAATCCAACGAAAAATCTGCGGATTTTGACAGTTATCGATATAAGAAGTTTGCGGATTTTGACGGTTTTCAATACAAAAAGTTTGCGGATTTTGACAAATCTATTATAAATACTTTGAATTTTAGATATTTATTCTTACCTTTGCAACACAATTGATAGATTCAATAAATAATATACATGGAAAAACGAATTTTTAAGAGAAAAATATATGATCAGATGCTCGAATGGAAACAGAATGAGCATGGAACAACTGCACTGTTGATTGAAGGTGCAAGACGTATTGGTAAATCAACGATAGTCGAGGATTTTGCCAAGCGAGAATATGAGTCATATCTACTGATTGACTTTTTCTCTGCGCCAAAGAATGTAAGAACATTATTCGAAGATATATCTGATTTGAATTTTATCTTTACATCTTTGCAGATTATTTACGGAGTCAATCTTGTACCAGGCAAGTCTGTTATAATTTTTGACGAAGTACAGAAATGTCCATTGGCACGTCAAGCAATTAAGTTTCTTGTCAAAGATGGCCGCTATCATTATATAGAGACTGGTTCGCTTTTGGGTATCAAGATGAAGAAGAAAGAACCGACCGAAACGAAACTTCTTATCCCAAGTGAGGAACATAGATTGCAGATGTATCCTATGGATTATGAAGAGTTCCGTTGGGCGATGGGGGATTCTGCAACGATGCCACTTCTTGATGGCGTTTTTAAGAGTTGGCACTCTTTAGGAGATGATGTCGTACGCAAATTGATGCGTGATTTCCGTCTCTATTTGTTAGTAGGTGGTATGCCGCAAGCTATCAATACTTATCTCGAATCGCATGATCTTAGCCGTGTTGATCAGACAAAGCGAAATATCATCCAACTATACGATGAAGACTTTTTTGAACTTGATCCGTCAGGACAAACCTCAATGCTATTCCATGCTATTCCTGCACAGTTAAGTACTAATGCATCTCGATATCAGGTGAGCAGTGTAATAGAAGGAAGTCGTGTGGATCGTTTGGGTAAGGCAATTTCGATTCTCAAAGAGTCGATGACAACCAATATTGCATATCATTCTAATGATCCAAGTGCCGGACTTGCTCTGCACATTAACATTGATCAATTCAAGTTGTTCTGTTGTGACACTGGATTGTTTGTGACGTTGGCATTCTGGGACAGCGATTTTACAAGCAACATTATTTATCAGAAGTTATTGGCAGATAAACTTTCCGCTGATCTGGGTTATGTATATGAGAATGTTGTCGCACAGTTGCTTGTAGCATCTGGCAATAAACTATATTATCATGTTTGGCAAGACGAAATAGGTAAACGTAATTATGAGGTAGATTTCTTATTAACTCGCGACAGCAAGATTTGTCCAATTGAAGTCAAATCTTCTCAATCGAAAGAGCATGTTTCTATCGACAAGTTTATGGAGAAATACTCGTCTCGCATTTCTCGTCGATACATGATTTATACCAAGGATCTGCGCAAAGAACAAGACTTGCTTTGTCTGCCAGTGTTTATGACGCAGTTTGTGTAAACATTTATAAGAGAAATTGCTACACATTATTATTATTAGTTGGAAATGTATAATTGAAAGCCATAGATATGATAGATAATTGTAATAATAAATATGATCAAGTTTATGAGTATAACCACGGGGTTGCTATAGTACGTAAGGGAGATAAATATGGTGCTATTATGATAGGAGGAAGAGAAATTATTCCTCCTATATATGATGGTTTGACTTATTTTGAAGATGGTTTAGCAAAAGCAACTTTAAAGATTTCTGGTGCAGAAATAATGCAAGAAGAGCATGTTATCAATATGTCTGGCCAAGTACAAGTAAGGGTTAAAGAAGAGTTCGTTTTTTTGCCAGTAAAATATGATTGGGGAGTCGATACGGATGATGACTCTATTATAGTTGTTTCTGATGGTAAATTCGGAATCGTTGATTGCAACCTTGAAGAAAAGGTTTCAACTGTCTATGATTGTATTGTGTCGCTTTCTAAAAACTTGTTTATTTATCATAAAGATAAGAAATATGGATTCATCAATCTGCAAGATGGCGTTATAAGTGCCGCAGAATATGATAGCATTGAATTAGAGGAGAGTTATTTAAAGGTATCCGTTGTTTCTGAGGACAATTTCCATTATGGTATAATTGATGGAGTTGGCAATATTATTGTGCCTATTATGTTCGATAAGATAGATACTCATTCAGATTCTTTGATATATTGGGAGGTCAAAAAAAATACCAGTTTTGGTGTTAATAGAGAGCCTTTAGTCGGTATATACACAACGAAAGGGTGTTTGATTCCGTGTGTGTTTCATAGTATTAGAATTAATGATTCAAATATGTTTGAATGTTTCAATAGAGATATTAATCGGTATTATTGTAATTTAGGACAATTTGATTTAGCATTTTCAGTTTTCTGCGATTACCATTTTAATGGAAGAATGACCTGCCATTCCGTAGATCTCGATTACGAGGTTCCTCCTGGATACCAAATGGCATACTATGCAGGCCATGGCTTAATTAGAGTACTAAAGGATGGAAAGTGGGGTATAATGAATTCTCTGAGGAAGATCATTGTTGAACCTCAGTATACTTACATAGACGAGTTCAAGGGTTCGTTTGCAATTGTTGGTAATAATGATAATGATACTGTGGAGTATTTTATCACCGTGCCGAATCATTATGGTTATAACACCAAAAAGTATGGACTTATTGATACATACGGAACCCTTGTTGTGCCAATTGATTATGACCAAATAGTATCACTAGAAGATGGATTCTATTCAATCCAAAAGGATGGTTTATGGGGAGTACTTTCCCCAACACTTTCCATTATTGTTGAACCCAAATATAAGTCAATAGAATTATTTGAACATAGAGGCTTCATTGTATCGGAACCAGATGAGTATTTGTTTGGGTTGATTGATCTTTGGGGCAATGTTATTCTAAAACCTGGAACATTTGAAAAAATAGAAAACTTCGGTAACTCGTTATACAAAGCGACATGTTTTCCAAATTATTCTGTTGATATACCAGAAGTAACCATTTATAATAAAAAGGGAACATATCTATTTGGAGGAGAAGACTGCGATGATGTAAAACTTATAAATGATGGTTTTGCAATTGTTTCCATTTACTCTGGACGTACGGAATACAATATTGTAAATATCCAAGGCAAAGAATTGTTGCCAAGCTATTGTAAACGCATCAAGCATATTATTGGAGATTTATATTCTATTGAAGGCTATGGTGGCTGGGGGATACTGTCTTTGACTCGTGGAATAATATGCCAGCCAATGTATTGTGATGAGCTTCATTTTGAAGACGGTGTTGCAAGAATTTTCATTAACGGTGGAGATTCTTCCAAAAAAATTACATCTTCAGGTCATGTGTTAGTAATGAACGAAGGGAATGAAGTTAAGTTGCCTAAACGCTATTATTGGGGAGCTGATTTCCATAATGGAATTTCAATTGTACGAGAATATATTAATAAAAAGTTAGGTGTAATAGATAAGAATAATCAGGAAATAATACCTACAATATTTGATCAAATAGACTATTATTCAAATGACACACTTTTAGTGAAGAAAGGAAATTGTTACGGACTGTATAGAACAGATGGAACAATCATATTGCCTGCTTTCTTCTGGTATATATCTTATATTAATGATAATCGTTTAAGAGTTTTCTGGAATACTCAAAATGGAAATTATCAAGATAATGTTTTTTATACTGAAGGTATAAATGAACCATATCATCGTAAAAATGATGTTAGCAAGTGTATTAATGATCGTTCGGCTATATGTGATCTTAATGGCAAGATAGTGAATGAAATAGATATTGTTAGGATATGGGGCAGAATAATAGCTGGATTGGTAGTATCGAAAAAGTCGCAATATTATGATGAGGAACAAAATAAGATTGTATATAAGAAGACGGGAATTATTGATATCAATGGACATGAGATATTGCCTCATATCTATGACGATGTCGTTATAAATGAGACATATTCTGATGAATCTGCAAGATTTGACTCATGTTGGGAGTATCATATATATAAACCTCAATTTGCTGTCGTAAAAAAAGACGACAAATATGGTTATTTCAATATAGAGACACAGAGGGTTTCAGAATTGAAATATGACGAATTGGTAATGTGTTCAGATCATTATGCAAAAATATGCTTAGGAGACATATACGGAATACTAGATTTGCGTACAGGTCAAGAAAAAATATATGAAGGTGTAAATATTATAAAAATACTGAAATGTGATAGGTCTGGTCGATTTGTTTATGCCGTAGGAAAGAAATATGACAATGAAGCCAATGACTATATTTACAAACAGGGAGTATTGTCATTTGACGGAATCGTTGTCGAAGCAACAGCGTATAATACAATCGAGTTGTTAGACAATGGTCAGATAAGAATTCTGGATGAATATGAGTATCCTATCCGGTTGTTAGATTGTAAAGGTAATGAAATAGAAGATAATGCTGAGCTGGTTGTGCCCGATGATGATAGTTCTGGGGTTGAAGAATCTCGAGAATTTGTACAGATTCCATCAAGACCAAAAGAAATCATTAGTGAGAAAATATACGAAAAATCTTCTTCTTTTTCTCAATTGCCATATTTCGATACATCTGAAGATTATTCAGAAAGAAGATATTATAATGGGTACGATGCTGATGCAATTAGAGAAGCATTTGATGGAGATCCAGAATTAACTTGGAATGTGGATTAAGCGGGTTTGCTGACAGAGTAAAGTGTTTAAAATAGCAACAGGAGAGAGCCCGTTGCTGTGAGCTCTCTCCTGCTTTGTACTTGTTAATCTGGTGCGCCGGTTTCTTAGTGTTTCTTTCCATTCAGGACTAGTGGAAAACTTTCGTCGAAGAAGTAGAGACCTACGCGAGGAATTTCGAGTACTTCAGGTAGATTGAATTTCTTTGACTTGTACTGAAGTCGGTAGATCGCATCTCCCTTTTCGTTATTACCTTCGTAATGATAGTGAACGAATGTGTTGCTTACAAACCCGTAAGCGATGGTGTCGATGATTACCTGCTGTTTTTTACCAGCGATTTCCTTAAGTAGAGACTCAAGTGATCCTGAGACTTTGAGATAGGTGTGAGGATCAACCCAATCTGGATTTAATGTGTGATCATCGAGAGGTTCCGAATAATCACGTACTCGTGAATATTTCTGGATCTTTCCGTCCTTGTCTAGATAGGTATGCGTTCTGCGGAAATAATCAGTAGCATCTTTCTCATATTCCGGACTGTAGAGATACCAGAGACCATCTGCCTCAAGATTGAAAGTGAATGAACGCTGCTTTGAGGTGTTTTTGATTTCGTTTTTCTTCATGTTGTTTTGTTTTTTAGTTGGACTTGTTAAAGCCTTACGGCAGATATAAGTGTAATATTGATAAAAAGGTAAACAAATTTAAATTTATTCTCTACCAAACCTTCTTCTCTAACATCTCTTTGAACTCAGGAATGTCTGATACCGAAGAGAAAAGTTTCATGCAGCTGCGAACTTTGATATCGTCATATCCGAAGATATAACTTACAGAGCGAGGACTCTCAAGTACAGCCCTTGTAATTTCGACCAAACGGTCACGGAGTATAGGATTATTGATATAGAGCAGAGCTTCCTCGCGGCCACGTATTCCGTAGTACTTTGAAGTCTCAGAATAACCAAGTCCTTTCATTTGAGGGAAGATATACCAAATCCAATGAGTAGTTTTCCGTCCTGCTCGAACCTGTTCCAGCGCATCGTAATACCCATCCACCTTTTTGTCCTGTGCTAATATGAATCTTTGTAAGGCATGTGTCTCGTCAAGTTCACCTTCAAGTTTTCGTTTTAGCAGCACCACCGAAGGGATGTACTTACAGAAAGCATTGACACTTGCCTTCAACAGATTCAGAGTCTTTTCTGTTGGGTAAGTCATTTCTTCCTTTTCTAGTAAAGCCTTACAGTTGATTGCGTATGTTGATTTCTGGATTTTGTTCTTCATCAGTTCCTCCATATCTTCATCAGTCAACACCCAAAAACCATCAGCATCGGGAGTGCCTGCAGGGATAGGGAATGATGTTTTCAGCCATTCCTCTTCAAATCTGTTTGATGCTTGAAGTTCTTTATCCAGTTTCTTAATTGTGTTGTTCATATGTTCTGTGTTTTATTGTTTTGCACTTATATATGCAAATGTATGTAAAATGTAAACATTCTCCTATCTGTTGCAAATATACATTATTTAATAATATAATCCAAACTTGAGCGTAGAAAAATAACAGACCTTTAAAAAGGCAACAGGGGAGAGCCCGTTGCTGTGAGCTCTCTCCTGTTGCTGGATTCCGTTGCGAAGACTTTTGATGATACGGTTCTTGGTGGTGATGGCAACTCTCTCGTTGCTGTAACCTAATCTTTTGGCAAGGTCCTTCATCGAACAATTGTCATGATAGTAACCATGCAAAAGATCACGTTGACGTTGATTCAGTTGCCCAAGAGCCTCGTTCATAGCGTCGATTCTTCGTTGATCGGCCCTTTCGCACATCTCGAAATGATCGGCCCAAGACTGGACCTCCATTTCTACCGAAGCACGTTTCTCCGTAGTTAAGGCATCGTCGTCGAAAGATTCTTCAATCTCCAGGGCTTTTGCCTTCTTGCGGAGATACTCGTGTGCCTTCAGACTGCATACACGTGACATGTAGGCCAGCAACTTTTCGGGCACATCGGGTATTTCACCAACCATGAGCTTATCCATAAGGAACACCCACGCGTCTTGCAAAATGTCGTCAGCATCAAACTCTGGAATAGAGTAACGGTGCATCAGAAGGTTCATTACTGCTGAACGGTTCTTTTTATCGAACTCGTTCATAATCTTCACACTCTCATCTTTCAATAAGATCATTAGGATTAGGACTGTTGGTTATCCCAGCACCCTCGATTTGTTCGAGGACTTTGGGATGTTGCAAAGGTATACATTAATTTATTATATAGCAAGTTTTTCGCCACATTAATATCGTTTACAGCACCTTCTAGCCGGCATTTGTTTACATTTTCTCAATATTTACATTAGTATAAGGAAACAAATTAATCAATATCGAATGAATCTGATAAACATTATCTTTGACAAAATAGCTCGTGCGCTTCAGAGTGGATCGCGTAAGCTGAACATCACCTACAACGAGATTAACATCATTGTATATTATTTCTGTATCCCGCTCGTATGGACTGTAATGATCGATTATATAATCTCACTTCCGCTCACTACATCTTTCCTCTTGGGGTTCTGGACATGCATACTTATATTCATGCGTCATGATTTTAGATCCTTCTGTGACAAGTTCTTCCGAAGCTCAGTAGATTTCCTGCTTTTTTTCAGAAAGTTAAATGGAACTACTACAAGGCATCTGTAATAATATGCGTGTACGTACCGATTATATTTACTGCAATGCTCGTATTTCTTGTCTGTATCAAGTAGCTTTTGCCAAAAATACCCCATCCTTTGATGAAATTAATGGTGGCATGCTATTTGCTTTTTTTCGTGTTAGCTGAAAATATTACTATAACTAATACTTAAAATAATATGATGATGAACGAAACAAATTCACAGATGATGAATAACACAGAAAAGACAGCCAACGGACTCTCGATCTCAGAGATCACACAAGTGGTAAAGGAACAGATGAATGGATATGGAGAAGTGGATGGGATGAGCATTGCCAAGCTCGTGAAGCTACTTGCTGGCACCGTAACAGGCAAGAAGGATGTATATCAGCTCGCCTTCGTCAAGGACGATGATACTTGGTACGTCGATCTTCCTCAATGGCCTTGGAAACGAGAGAACCTTGCAATGGTTTGCGGCGCCGACAAGATGCTCGACCTTCTTGCTGCAACACCCGAAAATGACAAAGGACCTAATCGAGTGAAACTTGAAGTAAAGCCTGCCGACAAACCTTTGGACGATGAAGAAATTCAGAAGTTACTCAGCGAAGATTGGGTTGAGCTTACTCAAACCAAATCGTCACTCACTGGCGGAGCAACGTACACGCTTAAAGGCAAGATTGAAAAAGACTTCACAATCAAGGATTATTGGACAGGTGAGAAGAAGCCACGCACACTTTGGCTTTGCCCAGTGACACTCTTCATCTTCGGACACTATCCGAAGTTCTTCTATGGAAGGGTAATCAAGTAAGAAATGCTCAAAAACTTTGTCGAAGTTCCATCTCAGCTTAGGAAAGTCCAATCACCAACCGTAGATTGGACTTTTTAGTTTCCGGAAATGTAATCTCCATTTGGAGATTTGATTTTTGACTTCTCGGAAGCCCAATCTCCATGCGTCGACATCAACACTTTGTACATTGTGTTGATGTCGCCAAACGTTGATGACATCCCGGAACTTTCAGATGCCCAATCTTCAAATGTCGAAGACTCTTCCTATTTTCTCGTGGCACAATCGTAGTGCTCCGAAGAGAGTTCCGAAGATAAAAAGTTATCATCGTAGCGGTTGGATGAGAGAACCCAAACACGGGAGTAGTCATCGTAGCGGTTGGACGAGAGAACCCAAACAAGGGAGTAGTCATCGTATCAGTTGGATGAAAGAACCCAGAATAAGAACGTCTAATCTACTATCTTGGCGGACTATACACTTTTGAGAAGAGAGCGAACCTCTTGTGTTGTGTAACGATTTTTGTGTTCTAAAGCATATTCATTATTTATTTTTATATGAAACGATATTTTTTCCAAAGAATAATTTGTGAACAATAAAAACTTTTAATACATTCGCAAAAAATGTCTATATAATAATATGATAACCGATTTTAAGATTAAAAATTTTCGTGTTTTTGGAAACAGAGAAACCTTTGTAGATATTGCACCTATAACCATACTAACAGGGTGCAATAATAGTGGCAAAAGTAGCATTACAAAGGCTCTCTGTTTGATGAGTGATTTCTGTAGACAAATAAGAGATGACTTAGACTTGGGGAAAAAATTGAATTTTTCAAACTATAAGTGGGATTTCCAAAGAAAGCCTTTTAATCTCATGGGTTCATTTAACAATGTAATAAATAAAAACATTTTAGTAAGTGACAATGAGGAAAACATCATAACTATTGAATTTACAACGTTCTCGAATATCCTATTACAGCATGTTAAGGTTAATCTGAATTTCTATGCTAAAGAATATGATGACCTTAATAATGGTTATCTCAAGTCTTATACAATTAGCACATTAGATGGTAACAAAATATATGAAGGGAATCAAAGCAAAAAATGCTTTTACAATTTTAAAATATGTAAAGAAAACATTCTCTATTTTTTAAATACCTTCTTTTATATACTGGATTATCAAAATAATGTAGCATATGGTATTCAAGAAGGGTATGATGATTTTGAATATCAAGGAATGTGGGATCATTGTCTTCCTGTATTAGAAAAAATGAGTAAAGATAAAGATTTCTCTTTATTGATACATACTCTCGAATTTGCTTGTAGCCAAGGTTCTGTTTTGTCAAAACTCAAATTTGAAACAAGTCGTCATTCTTCACGATATAAAGTATTTTGTTATTATCCTGTTTTTGACTTGTTGGATGAGATACCAAAAGATAAATTCAGAGAAGAATTAGATAAGTTATTACAAAATGCTACTATTATTCAATTAGAGAAACTCTCCGAAGAAGAGAAATGGAATATTGGCAGATTTATTGATTTATTTTTATCAAGTGATTGTAAAACTGTTTCTGATTTTATGTCTAGAGAAGAGGACTCTTTACTGATAGAGTTTGATGCTCATACAGACGAATCTCTAGGAATGCCAACTATAGTCTGGGATATGCCAGTATGCGGAGGGCATATGGGTGAGGATTACTTTAACATATTTAACCTTTGTCTAGTATTTGGAACATTGAATAAGTTGTTAACAGATAGTAAAGAATCATTTAATTATTATGATCACACAAATGACTGCTACTATTACAAACACCTATATTCTATAGACTCTATTATGCAAAAGACAATAGAGTGTATCGTAAGTGAGATAATTCCAGGAAATGTTCGATATGCAGGTACAGGTATAGCAGATGTTAAAAGGTTATACTCACTTGAAGAAAATTCAGAGTTTGTTAATACACTTAAAGATTATTTCCAGCAAAAAAAAGAATTGCTTCAACTAAAATCTAGCCTTCGTCCATATCTAATAAATTCGACTACTTTAATAAAATTGGAATCAACTTATTCTCCTTTGTCTTTCATAAACAAATGGATTAACGAATTCGGTATTGCTCATCATGTCGAAATAAAAAATCATGCGCAGGGTTTTGGCGTATCTATCCATCTATGTCAGACCGAGGATGATAAAGATGGAATTAACTTAGCAGATAAGGGTTATGGAGCAATACAAGTCTTTGCAATCCTCTTAAAAATTGAAAATGCAATTATAGAGAATTCTATTAATAATAATATTCATTGTTTAAATTTAACTGGAGTAAGTCATTTGTCTGAATATATATCTTCTTATGCAGCTTTACATCCAGTAACAGTCGCATTAGAAGAACCTGAGAACCATATGCATCCATCAATGCAATCTCTATTAGCAACTATGGTTGTGGAAGCATACAGGGAATATAATGTCCAATTCTTGATAGAGACTCATAGTGAATATTTCATTCGAAAGATGCAGACATTATTTGCAGAAGGTAAACTCGAAGATCATAATATTAGAATACTCTACGTTAATGACCCAAGAAAGATGTCAGAATATGACGAACAAGTTGTTAGAATAGGCATAAATGAGGATGGCTCTTTGGATCGTGCTTTTGGCAAAGGATTCTTTGATGAAGCCGACTCTTTGGTATCTGATTTATTCAACATAAATCTAAGAAATAATGTCAAGGCGTAAGGTCGTATTTTGTGAGCGTCGTTTTCTTTCTGATTTTGATGAGAAACTTCGTATAGCCTTTAGTGGCGATTTTGAAGCATTTTTGTGCTTTGGGCAATTTCAGAAGTTTTTGAACAAATCAGACCTAATTTTAAACATTGATGTCGACGCATTTAGTAGAGAAAAAGATTCTGATCGGACTCTTTCCACATTATGGAAAGGCCATGCAAATGGTACGTGTTCTTTAACTTTCAACTCTACAACCTTTCCAGATATTTTTAATGCAAGTGCTCTATTGGATGAACAGCAGCTTAATGCAATTTATCTTTGTTGCAAGTCAAAAGAGGATTGTACTAAAGTCTCAAAACGATACGGCATAATCGTACTCAATCCAGACATGATTAGAGATGCAAACCACGTATTCAATGATGAAGGCAAGGCGCTACCAGACAATAATATCAAAGGATGGGAGTTTATGGATACTCTTAATCATAAATATCCTAGTATTAGCATTAATAATGCATTGATTCTTACGGATAATTATATAGTAAACAAAAATGATGTAATTATTGAAAAGAATCTTATAAAGCTATTGGACATAATTCTTCCTAAAGATTTAGACAATAATATAGTTTACCCTATAACTATTTTTAGTAAAGTTGACAATACAACAGAAATAAACAGGGTAAATAGATTAATTGAAAAAATCAAAAATTTAAGAAATAAATACCATATTAAGGTATCAATAATGCAGGTTGGTACTGATGACTTTCACGACAGAGCCATTATCACAAATAATATATGGATTACATGTGGTCACGGATTTGATGTTTTCACAGGGAGCAACATGCAATCGACCACTGTAAATGTATTATATCCATTTATACAATCTAGCAACCAGTGGGTTGCTAAGGCTTATTACAATTTAGTTGATGACGCTAATAGGATCTTCAAACGAGATACTAAACATAATACAAACTATTGGGGAGACTTTGATTTGTATAATAGATTATCTCAATCTCAAAAAGAAGTAATTAGCAAGTCAGCACTTCTACAAAGTAAGGAATCATTAGAGAGACTTGGAGGCCCAAGGATAACTGGATATGTGGATGTTTCTAATTATAAAAAAAGAAGATGATGGGTCACATCATCTTCTTTTTGATATCTGGGATGAATTCATGTTTATTATAAACCATGGGTAGTATTGCCGCGCCTATCGATAAAAGCCGAAATATTTCGATCCATATATTCTTTTGTGTAGAAAAAAGCAGCGTGATATGATACTATTTTTAGTGCTTCATTAAATTCCTTTATAACTTCGTAATAGTCTTCGTTTTCAGAAACAGATATGATTGGTGTATCTTCAAATGTCCATTTAGCGATTGCCCCCCCAAAACTATCTCCTTTTTCTAAAGAACATACAGCATACATTTCTTTTTCTTGAATCGTTGAGAACTTAATTATGTATACTGCAGTTAAAGGAGCAATAGAAGTATTGGTTATATTTTTCCATTGTTTAGACTGGTTTTCTTGTAAAGGTACAAAATGGAAACTCCATATATCTGCATTTCCAAATTGTCCATTAGGTCTTTTCCTATTACCTTGGAAATGGGAATATAATTGTTCTCCTTTTTCGTATTTGTGCAGTTCGTACTTAAATAGTCCATCATATTTAATAAATAATATATATAGTCCCGATTTTGGAGCAAGGACTTTATCGTTCATTATGTCCACCCATTTACCATAACCATATCCATTTGGTATAACTGAATTATTTATCATATTTTTTTGTGTTTTATACCCCATACCATCCAGAAAGCTGAAGATAGCATCTTTGTTCTGTGTCATCATCTTTCGACCACCAATTGGCTAAAGACATACGGATTATTGTTCCAGCAGGAATTACATCAATGGGATCTTGATATCCTACAAAAGAAATGTTATTACCCTTGTATCTGTATTTGACTTTTCCCAAAAATACATATTTGGTGATAGGAGCATCAGCCTTCCAGAAACAAACACTGTGTCTTGGAATTGCATTTCGATCTATATATGGAGCATAAGACGCAGTATTCAGTTTGCCTTCAAAGATAGAAGAGAGACCTCCCTCGCATATTGGTAGATTGTTATCAATGTAAGACTTTAATTCGTAATCGTTCATCTTTCTGACAAATCGTGCAGCTATCAATTGTTTGTCTTCAGTATGTGGAGCAGGGCGAACATTCCAAGAGGTTTGATATGTTGCGTCATATATTTCTCCAATTTGATACGGTGCATCGAATGGAAGTCTTCCACCACGTTCATTATGAAGCCTTATGAATTCTTTTGAGTTCATATCTATGGCTCCACAACAAACACCATTGTTCATTCTTGTACGAGATACAACCAAAATTTGAGACATGTATTGATATTATTAAATGTTTATTACTTCAAATCCGAATTTTCTATTTAATTCAGATGCGACTAATGATCTGTGACAAGCTGCAGCAATAGATTCAACACAGAAAAGAACAATGTTTTCACTACCATTATTTTCGAGTTGTTTTACAAGAGAGTCAATATCAAATATTGACAGAATACAATTACAGTATTCTTGCGAGAAAGCATTCCCAAGAATATCCCGGAACTTCTTTGTTTGCCCTTTTGCTTTATCTTCTGCCCATTGTTTTTCTCTAATTGCTTTAGTCGGTGCTAATTTTTGTTCGTATAAATAGGCAATACCTAATTCTGCGAGTTTGGTCTGAAGGTATTTGCTGTTAACGAATTTGTATTGGCTGCCTCGCACACCTCTTCGTTGCCGAATATCGACAAATGTGCTAATATTATTGCAGGTAAGACTGTTGAAGAAGTCTTCTTCACTTTTCCCATATACTCCTAAGGTATATATCTTCATATCAGTAAGTTTTTCTAGAAGTCAAATTTAATTCTTCGCCAAAAAGGTCAACCATACAACCTCCTGAAACCTCATTAATTACGTCAATTTGAGATTTGAGCACGTACTTACCTTCATGGTTTTTGCAAATATGCTTCATTATAATGCCTTTGTCTCTCAATGCTTCGCCTATAAGCTTTGACCTATGGCACTCAGATGGGTTTCCTTCACTGCACATAATGCATGTAGGTAAATTCATCTCATTTGCTTTTATTAAGCGGTTGATGCCAAAGATAAAATTTGGATTCTGACGCATCTTACCATAGTCCATTTTCCCTCCAGTCTTGAGAGTTTCATCTTCTGGCAGTCCTCCGATTTGGTCTCCCATATAACCGTAATGAATATCTCCAGTTAGATTGATGGCAATATTCAATGAATCTTTGTTGAACTGTGGGTAAAACTTAGAGAATGGTTTGGAACGAACATCAATCAAGTATTTGATGCCAAATAGCATTAGAGCGTCTATCAGTTCTTCTATTGTTTTGTTTCCATGTCCAATAGAAAATAAGTATCCTCCTTCCATATTTATATATTATTTGTTACAAAGTTATAAAAAAAGAGATATATCTTGTAATAAAATGAAAAAAATCATTATTTTTGCACAAAAAAATCGTATGAAAGAGCTTACATATACCCAGAAAATATCAATAATGCGTGTCTTGTTGGATATTATCCATGCAGATAATCGCGTTGATTACAGAGAATCAAAGTTATACTATGAACTTGCAGCTAACCTCGGATTGGACGAAGACGATATTGAATCGATCAAAACAAAGTCTGCAATAATATCTCTCATGGACATCAAGGAACTTGATCAGGAGCAAAAAGTATATTTTGCCGATTTGATGGACCGTACAATTAAGGTCGATGAAGAAATTAACATTAACGAGGTTGCTATATACGATATTGTAATTGATTATTGTAAAATACCAATTCCTTTTACTGAGTAAAAATTACAATTTATATGATTGATCCATATGATGCACAATTAGAAGAAGGGGCAAGAACTGCATTTGAGGATTTAATTACAAATGAATGAGCGTATAGTTATCTTGGTGGAAATCCTTTTTTGATTGACGATGATACTATCATACGCGAGGCTGAATCACGGCTGTACATACCAGGATTGCAGTGGCAATGCTCTTGTCGCTGTTTTTTAGGATATAGTGAAGTCTCTTGTAATAGTTATAATTATAAAGAGGCTTGTTTTGGAGAGATGGGCAAAAGTGTTGAACAAGCACTTTTATTTATTAGTATAAAGGATTTGTTGTTGAATTTTAGATACAAATATCCTTCATTATCTATCAGCAAAGCCTCTTTATGACTTCGCTTATCTTCCCATTCCAAGAGTTGTTCATATATTCTGCGTCTCATAAATCACTAAAATGTTATCTTTTTCGTTTGAAATTACACCATTCCAAGTATTCGCTTTCTTTGAATTATACACCATTCCAAGTAATAAAGCACAAAATCTTCTCTTTTTTCCGTATTTTTGTATAGTTTTTCTGTATTTTTTCAAATTTAGCAGATAAAACGGAATGGTCTTTCGTAAAATTTCTTGAAAATATCTTACGAAATATTTGGAAGGAGAAAATATATTTACTAAATTTGCAGCGATGATGATGAATGGGTAGCAGAATAACTGATTTGGAATAATAGTTTACCTTTTATCTTATTTTTTCATGTAATATTGCGCACTTGTCAAAAGGTGTGTACTAAAATTTTTTATACACAATGAACTTTTTCAATTCTATCAAGTCGATGATCCTTGGATCACCAGTTGAGCCAATCGACTATCTGAGTGTGGGAGAGATGCAGAAAGCATTAAAGTTAATGAATGAGGGCAAGTTTGACGAGGCTTATCAGATCTTCTGTAATGAGGTGGAAATTCGCCCGGAAAATGGTTATGCCCATTACAATATCGGCTATCTGCTTGTTTACAACGGGAAATATGGAGAATCATTCTCGGCAAACAATGAAGCTATAAAGCACCTGCAAGGAGATAAGGTTTGGCAGGCAGCAGCTTTCTTCAACCGAGCCAGAGCATTTTACTATCTGAAAGACTTTAAGAAGATGCTGGAAGACATAGACACAAGTCTCAAACTGAACGATGAAGATGCTGATGTGTATAATTTTCGCGCGAAATACTATTATGATCAGAAAGATGACAACTCGGCAATGAAAGACCTGAAGCGAATGATGGAATTGGATCCGGGTGATCCTTCTATTTATATCAATATGGCCAATTGCGAGATACATTTGCATAATCTCGATGAAGCAAAGCGTTTGTGCGAGTATGCAATCAAACTTAACGATGAATACGGTAGCGGTTATTTCACTTTGGGCTTGGTGCAGGTTGGTTTAAAGGAATACGAGTCGGCTGTCGAGAATTTGATTAAAGGTATTGATTATGCAGATGATAAAGTCGATAAGGAAAACTATCTTATTTTAGGATTGCCGATAGAATGTGATGGGTTTGTCGAGTCAAGGTTGTATAATATATGCCGATATAAATCAAATGATGGCGTATGGGCTCGTCTCCTCGGGCATTTCTATTTCCATAGAAATCAATACTCAAAAGCAGCTGATTACTTTGAAGAGGCATTCAAGAGAGATGGATATGCTTGTGATATATTCAATAAGGCAAAGTCTCTCTATTTTGATCAGCATCCAGCCAAGGCTCTTAAGACTATAGACAGAGCTATTGAGATGGTTCCAGACGATAAGGACTATATAGACCTACGCATACGTATTATGTTCGACTTGGAGAAGTTCGATGAATGTTCTACTGTCTGTTCCAATGCCATTCAGAGATTTCCTGACAACGATACCTTATATATACGTTATGCCGAGTGTCTTCGCTATCTGGGAAATCTGGAGAAATCATTGGATATGATTAATAAGGCATTAAGAATAGAGCATAATAACCCTTATGCTCAGTATGTGCTTGGAAAGATATATTATTCGATGGGCAGGATAGAAGACGCAGCAAAGGCTTTCAAGTGCTCTCTTGCCGATGATGCTTATGACGTATTTGACGAGCTCGCCTGTATGGCTTATGTATATCTTAATCGCTTGGATAAAGCTTTTGCCGAATTGGAAAAGGATCATAATGAAGATTGGCGATACTATATAACTAAAGCCTGGTGTCATGCTGCTGCCGGACATGCAAAAGACGCTCTTGACGCTTTACAGCAGGCATGTGATCTCGGTTTTTCTAGATTCTTTGAGCTGACCAATCGATGGATGCCCGATTCCCTGAGAAAAATCGACGGGTTTGACGAATTGATTGAGAAGGCAAAGTCGAAACACAAGGCTATGTTGGATGAAGAATATATTAAGGACAATATCGAGATTACATACAGAGACGAGGTTCCTTTCACAAAAGAACTCGGCGAGATTTCTGTAAGGGGCGAGGTAAATGGATTGCCATTACGCTTTGTATTCGATACAGGAGCGACTGTGGTTTCTATATCTAAGGTCGAAGCTGCGTTTATGTTGAAGAACGGTTATCTGGAAGAAAGAGATCTTGGCGGCGTGAGAAACTATCGTCTTGCCAATGGCGATTTCGTTGAAGGAACCGTAGTAAACTTGCGCGAGGTGAAACTAGGCAAAGTAGTATTCCACGATGTAAGGGCAAGCATTCAGAATAATCAGGATGCACCGATCCTTATGGGACAAACTATGGTTGGACGTATGCAGTCATTCGTTGTGAACAACGAGAAAAAAACGATTTCTTTCAAGACAACGGTTGAGATATGATGATGTGAAATTTTATAAAATTGGGATAGTATGAAAAAGTTCTTTTTATTTGTATTAACAACTATTGCTTCTGTAGGATTCTTCTCTTGCAAGAATTCTACGCCTGCAGTTTCCAATCAGGATTATGTTAAGGTTTGTGACAATTCGCCGGTTGATCTGTCGGATGTAATCGGCAGATACAAAAAAGCGCAAGTCAGCCCAGTCGCAGAAATTGATGAAGCAGTAGTAGAAGGTTTTGATCCTATTTCGTATGGAACGCCTCGCGCTGATTCGATGTTTATGATTACCGATCTTAAGTCTCTTTCCAACTTCGATCCAGAGGTGTGGAAGGATGCTTATAATGGTTTGGTGATGGGTGCAGATATATGGAGCTGGTTTGAAGTCTGGAATCGTGAACGATTTAATGGCGCAAGTGTAAATCATGACAGTATAAAGACTGAGATTCTGGCTTTCGATGCTTCTTGTGTCAGGGATTCGGCATTGCAGTCAGAACTTGGTGACGTGCAAAGGTATTTCGTGGATTTTATTGATCTGTATAAAGATGGAGGAGTAGAAGAAACAGAAAAGCTCGATGTTTGGCCAGTAGATAAACTTAATGCTTTTTCCCAGCAATTAGGCGAGACGCTTCCGTCTTCTGATTCTGAAGAAGCTGAAGCGATGTTTTATGTTGCTTATAGTGATTGGAAAGAAGAGCAATATGAGTCTTATTGGCAGAGAATATTGTCATTGGATGATGGAGACAAGCAGATTAATCAGTTCTTTGATGCCATTCAAAATGCTGCTACATTCGATCAGCAGTGTCGCATGGCATTATGTGGTATCATGTTTCTTTCGCCTTATGCTGTCCTTCCAATTGCTCGTACACTATTAGGAAGCAGTAAATATAGTCCGCATCTATTTGTTCTGTGGTTTGGATGGCGCAGTGCCACCCAAATCACTTATTACGGTCGTTCGCGCGATAGTATCATAGCCGATGAACTGTTCAATCTCTATCGTCGAAAAGCTTTCATGACAGCGCTCTATTATGCTGACCAACATCCGGAAGACAAGCTTGCGTCGTTCATGCTCACTCCATTGCTTGGACTTCCGAACATTGTGAGAAATGGAGATTGCTTGTTTGGCAACGATGCTAATATCGATTACAATAGTTTGTTCGGATCAGAGGAATAATCGGTTATTTCAGGAAATATTCGATTGTGGTTACGACTCTTACCTTGCGCATGTGAGGCATCACCTCATCGCTTTCGACTTCGAACTGTCCTTGACGAGCCGACTTGATGCTGCCGAGCTTACAGTCGGCATCTTCTGCAAATTTATTAGCTACTACGCGAGCGTTTTTTGTTGCCTCTTCAATCATCTCTGGTTTCAAGTCGTTGAGACCAGTATATTCATATTGTATATAGCTGTTTTCGAGTACGACGCCACTATGAATAAGGTCTAGCTGTCGCAACTGCAACTTTCTTACGGTTTCAACATCACTTGATACAACGTTCAAGTGACCAGTGAGAACATACTGATCTACCGAACCCTTTCTCTTTTCCCAGTCGTACCAGGTAGAACGATCAGTAGCTGTAGAAGGAGAAAATACAATTTCTTCTTCACTTATGCCGTTGTCCAAAAGGAACTTGACCAAAGCCTTCTTTTTAGGCTCGAGACGTTCGTACAGGTCTTCAATCTGATTGCCCGAAATCTCGAACGAGATTGTCCAAACAGCCTTATCTGCCAAGACCTGACGCTCGGACAAACCTCTTGCTGTAACAACACGGTTTACGGTTGTGAAACTCTCTATTCCGCAATACAGGAAATAGCCGGACAATGCTATTCCGCATGCGATCAATACTGACCAAATCTGATTTTTCATAAAAAACGTTTTTAGAAGATAAATTATAACGTATAAAATATATTATGTATGTGCAAATATACAACTCTTTTTCAAATAAGGTTGAAAAATAAACAATTTTTATGTTATTTAAAATAAATTCCTTAACTTTGGGCAAAATATAAACCATTGAATGTAGTATTATGAAAAGAATATCATTTATTATGATTCTATGCTGCTGTTGCATTTCGGCAATAGCACAGTACAAGAGAGTTAACGACATCCCATACGCTCCAAACTCGGCTGACGATTATTCGCGTGAGCGTTGCAAGGTCGATGTGTATTATCCAACGGAAATCAAGGATGCTCCTGTTGTTGTATGGTTCCATGGAGGAGGAATCGAAGCTGGAAGCAAAGAGATCCCTGCACTTCTTGAGAACTCAGGTCTCGTCGTTATCGGTGTGAACTACCGACTTCTTCCAAAGGCTAAGATTGACGATATCATCGACGATACAGCTGCTGCGGTGGCATGGGCATTCAAGCATGCAGAAGAGTACAATGGCAGCCCTAAGAAGATCTTCCTTTCAGGCCATTCGGCAGGTGGTTATCTCATCGACATGGTTGCTCTCGACAAACATTATCTTGCAGCCTATGACATCGATGCAGACGATCTCGCTGGTGTCATTCCTTTCTCTGGTCAGGTTGTAACTCATTACAATGTGCGCAAGAGCTCAGGTATCGGTCCTCTTCAGCCAACCATCGACAAGTATGCACCAATAACTTTCTGTCGACCAACTTCTGTTCCAATGATCATCATCTCTGGTGATCGCGAACTTGAACTCTTTGGACGTTACGAGGAACAGGCATATTTCTATCGCATGTGTCTGCTCAACGGAATGAAGGATGTTAAGCTGTACGAAATGCAAGGTTATGATCACGGAGCAATGCCTTTCCCTGCTTTTCATATCTTAAGAAACGAAATTAAGAGAATCCTTCTGTAAGTCTCAACTTTGACAATTATTATCAAATTTAAATATTTCTATTATGGAACCAAAAAAACTTACTCGTCTTTCCGCAGATAAGAAGCTCTGTGGTGTTTGTAGTGGCTTGGCTAAGTATTTTGACCTAGATCCAACTATTGCTCGTCTCGGTTTTGCTTGTTTGGCATTCTTGACAGGTTTTGTGCCAGGCATAATTTTGTATGTTCTTTGTGCATTCATTCTTCCTGAAGAGTAATAAATATGTTGGAATAGGAGAGACAATTATTTGTCACACAAACTTTGACATACATATAAGTCTATGAAGAAAACGTTACTTCTTTTATCTTTGTTGTTTGTGACTTTCGTTTCAAAAGCTGAATACAAAGTCATAGACACCAAAACTACTTTGACTTACACGAGTTATATCATCGAATATACCTCGGTGGGTCCTGATGGCGTTACGCCAACAACAGTATCTGGTGCTATTACAGTTCCGACTTCTTTCATCGGAGTTTTCAAGGATCTCTGGATACTGGACAGTCATCATACTATTGCCGATAGTAAAAGCGCTCCGTCGGTAGTCGGTTCTACTCAAGCTGGTTCTACGATATTAAGTAGTATGGCTGTTGTCATTGCTCCAGACTATTACGGCTTTGGTTCGACACAGGATAAGCCTCACTCTTATCTTTGCCAGTTCCAGAATGCAAGGAACTCTCTCGACTTGGTAAAGGTCGCTTTGGAATTCCTTCCGACTAAGGATATTAATCCTTTCATGCTGTGTAATATCGGTTATTCTCAGGGTGCAGGTGTAGCGATGGCAGCACACAATCTTCTTGAGACAGATTCTGAATATACTAGCATTGTGGATAGTTTCAAAGGTGGTCTTCACTCTTGGTTTGGTGATGGTCCATACGATCCTGTTACTACTGCAGCTGATCTGTATGCCAAGGCTGATCATGTCAACTTCCCGGCGTTGCTTCCAATGATTATTCAAGGATTCCTGTGTGGTGCGCCGGCGGAGTTGACCGAAGGTCTGAAGTTCAGTGATTTCTTTACTGATACAATGAATACGCCAACAACTGTCACTCTTGAATCTGGAACGACTTTTGACTATCCCGGTCTTGAAGCTCTTCTTGCAGCAAAGGAACTTGATAACGACAAGTTCAATGCTGTGATGAGAGCAGTAACAGGAGGGAAGTCTTCTTTGGCAGATTTCTTCTCTGCAGATATGTGTAATCAGGAGTCGGATATTTACAAGAAAGTGGAGAAGTGGATGGAATCGAATAGTGCATGCACCGGTTGGAAGCCAAAGAAAGAGATGTTCATCTACAACCTTATTGAGGATGATATCGTTACTTCAGCCAATGGTAAGCTTGCGTTCGAGAATTTTGGAATTCCTGCGAGCCATTACAAGGAACAACACGAGACAGAATTCAGTTTCAATGCTGAACAGGAAAACCACCCTCAGTATGGTGTAGAATTCTTCAAGTCGTTTGCTGTAGATGTAGCCGCTGTTTATATGCGAGAAATAACAGATATCAAGGGTATCCATGACAATGAAATCTCAAACGGCATATACTATGACCTTGAAGGACGTCCTGTAGGTAACAACTATCGAGGTATCTTCATCCGTGACGGTAAGAAAGTCTTTGTTAGGTAAACTCCATTAAGTTACTAAATTAATAAATACCGGAAGGACTTGCAGATAAATATCTTGCAACCTTTCCGGTATTATTTTTCTCAAATTTTGTCAGATTAACAAACCTTTACTAACTCTATCTCAAAAATCAGTGTCGAATCTCCAGGAATTCCGTGAGTACCTCTCTTGCCGTACCCAAGTTCTGAAGGGATGTAGATTCTCCATTTGTCGCCTTCCTTCATCTTTGGAATAGCAATCTGCCATCCTGCAATCAGTTCGTTGAGGCGGAAAGCATCTGGATAACCTTGTTTTGTGTTGTCGTCAAATACTTTTCCGTTGATCAGTTCTCCGCGATAGAACACTGACACGATGCTTCTCGGCTGCGCCTGTTTTCCCGAGCCGGAGTTTATTATTTCATACAAGATTCCCTGTGCCAGGCTCGCTACTCCTTCTTCCTGAGCCTTGTCCTCAAGATACTCTTCGTTCTCTATTCTGTATTTTTCCTTATTGTTCTTTGCCATGGTCGTTTCTCTCAGCAATCGGTTTTACTTCTTTTAATCGCACAAAGGTAAACACAATAACTGAATCTTCCAAATATCTTCGACATAATATTGTATTATAAAGCCGCAATTTTCTCTGAAAGTTGCGGCTTATTTTGTCATATCCCCAGCATATATATGTTCAACAACATATTTGGCACGATTTGGCATAATAAAGAATTCTGTGGCACAAATTGCAGAAGTTCCTGAATTGAAATTCCCAAGGTAAAAAACTATCTTTGCCGAGATACTTTTACTAATTATAAATATTTTTTTTCATACACATCATGCAGTTTATCCTAAAGAACATCTTTGCCGAATTTAAAGAGAATTATGATAAAAACAATAAGAAAGAGTTTTTATTGTTCGATTTGGCAAACGCAAAAGAGAATGATCATACTCGCGTATTAAAACATTTGTTTAGTTACAAAGATGATTTGAATTGTCATATCTTTCTGAATATGTTTCTGAAAAGATACAATCTTCCATTACCATTAATAAATTCTGAATTTAAAATCACCGATCAAGAAAATGCCATTGGCTTAAAAGATAAGTCAAAGGGTTTTATTGATTTATTTATTGAATATAAAGATATAAACGATAAACCAATAAAGATCATCATTGAAAACAAAGTTTGCAATGCAAGTGATACAGATAAACAACTTGCAAGGTATATTGCTACAATATCAGGAATACAGGAAAACGATTTTGATAAATGGTATGATTCATGGGATCCGAATGGCGTTAGCCAAAATACTACAATGGCCATAAACACCAGGATCTCGAATGACTTATATGTTATATATTTAACAAAAGATGGATCAAAAGAACCAGATAAAAAGAGTTTGCCAGATTCACTTAGAGAAGAAATTGGTGAGCATTATTACCCCTTAAACTATATTGATGACATTTTACCTTGGTTAAAGGAGGATGTCTTACCGCATTGCCCATATCAGGACAATGGAATAATGATTGCAGGTATTCAGCAGTATATAGCTTATCTAAATTATTATTTGTATGATAATCAGTCAATAGACATCTCTACGTTCGATAGTTTTAAGAAAGAGTTTGAAAACAAATCTGAGTTTCAGAAATATGATGAATTAATTAAAGCAATAGGCTCAGGAAAAGATTCGAGTGATGATAATGTGACTATTTCGTTCCGAAATTCAATAGAACAATACTGTAGGTCAATATTCAAAATCGATAAGCCTGAGGGCTGGATACTTGATGTTGCTCCAAATTACATGTACCTCTACAAAAAGTCTTGGTTAGAATTTGATAAAAAAAAGTATGCTATTCCTTCTGTTCATTTTTGTGCAAATAAGAGTTCAAGTTTCTCGGATAATGATTGGTCAAAAGTGCAGTGGACTTTGACTGTAACACATTTGACTTCTTCAAACGAAGCTCCCACAAACACGCTTGCAGAGATAATTGAAAAAAGGTTGTGGCAGGATGGGGTGTTGCGGAAGAAACCGGCATTGACGAACCATAACCGAAATAAGGATTTTGAAAAAGTTGAAACCAAAGATGTGTCAACTAAAGATTTTCAAACATATATGAATTGTGTGATTGAGCAATCTTTGAAAGAATATATCAAGATAGTTGATGCTGCAATTCAAGAATATGAGCAGAATAAATAATGCCTGTAGTTACCACGAAAATTTTAGTCTGAATAGATAATTAGAATTAAGCAATATGGGCCTTTCAAAATCTAGATACACATTGTTCCGTCAGTGCCCGAAGGCGCTGTGGATGAGAGTACATAAGCCAGAGTTGGCAGTCGTTGATCCGAGTGTGGAGGCACGTTTCGCATCCGGCAATGAAGTGGGAGATCTCGCAATGGGATTGTTCGGTGACTTCGTGGAAGTAACTACACATACCGAGGGCGGATTGCTTGACTTGAATGCCATGTTAAAGAACACCATGCAGTGCATTGCCGATGAAGTGGAGAATATAGCCGAAGCTTCGTTCTCATACGATGGCAACTACTGTGCTGTCGATATCCTGCACAAGGAAGGCGATGGATATGCTATCTACGAAGTGAAGAGTAGCAGCCATTCCGATTCAGAAGAGGTCAAGGCAAAGGATGTCGAGAAATATGCATGGGATATCGCCTACCAGAAATGGGTCCTCGCACAGTGTGGTGTGAATGTGACAGGCACATATCTCGTCCGTCTTAATAAGGATTACCGCCGTTATGGAGAACTCGACATCCAAGAGCTTTTCGTCATTACCGATATGGCAGAGTTCGTGGAGACAGAATATCCGAAGGTGGCAGGCAACGTAGCACTTGCCAAGCGTATGCTTGAAAAGCCAGAACCAGAGCGAGAAATCGGAAGCTATTGCAAGAAACCATACGAGTGCGCTTTCTGGCAGTACTGCTCACGTCATCTGCCCGCTCCAGAACAGTCGGTGTTCGGACTCTATCGAATGTCATTTGCCACAGCGCTGAAGCACTATAAGAATGGTATCGAGACATTGGAGCAGGCTACAGACATCAAGCTCACCGCTATGCAGCAGTTACAGCTGAGTGCTTCACTGAGCCGCAAAACGTATGTCAATAAGCCGGGTATCCGTCAGTATCTGAAGAAATTGTCTTATCCGCTCTATTTCCTCGACTTTGAGACGATGCAGCCTGTATTGCCAAAGTATGAGGGTACAAAGCCCTATCAGCAGATCACCTTCCAGTATTCGCTGCATTGGATCGAGGAGGAAGGAGGCGAGTTGCATCACACGGCTTTTCTGGCAGAACCTGGGGTAGATCCTCGCCGCGCCTTGGCCGAACAGATTTGTAAGGATATTCCGCTCGATGTATGTATCACAGCCTATAACAAGGGCTTTGAGTGTGGCCGTCTGAACGAGCTTGCTGATGCCTATCCAGATCTGGCCTATCATCTACGTAATATCTCTTCGCACATCGTTGACCTGATCGATCCTTTCCGTGCTGGTGATTACTATGTACCTGCTATGAATGGTTCGTTCTCGATCAAGAAAGTCCTGCCTGCCCTGTTCCCTAACGAGCCTTCGCTCGACTATCACAACCTCACAGGTGGTGTGCAGAATGGAGGTGAGGCGATGGACATCTTCCCAAAGATGGAATTCATGTCGCCTGAAGACCGAGCCCGCTATCGTCAGGCGTTACTCGAATACTGCGGACTCGACACCTATGCTATGGTGAAGGTATGGGAGAAGCTGATTGAGGTAAGTAAATAAATATGCCTGCAAAATTGAATTTTGAACCTAACGTTACTATATTATACGCGTAAATAAAAATAAGATATTATGGCAAATTACTGTTTTACCAAGTATGCTATTGAAGGCAAGAAGGAAGTACTCGAGCAAGTTGCTGATGCCATCAACCGTAGTGATGGTTGGATGAAGAAGTCTATTGAGAACCTAGGATTGAAGATTGACGAGGACGAGTATGAGTATGCTAATCGTGCTGAATGGTATAAAGACGCACGAGTAGAAGATCGTGACGGCGTGAGTGTGCTTTTCTTCACTCAGGCGTATCCTTGGGAGCACGTAGATGTAATCGACTGGGTGTTGGAGGAACTTGGCGAACCCGAACCAAACATCTACATGATGATGGAATTGTTTGAGAGTGGAATACACCAGACAACCGACAACGAGGGCAAGTACTTCCCTGAGCGCTATCGTGTATGGACAGAGGAAGATGAAGATGATGTGTATTTCGTCACTGAAGATGAAGCACTCGCCCACATTCGCAAACAATACAACCTCTCCGAAGACTACGACACATTGGAGAAGATTCAGGAATACTGTGATGCGGAAGAACTCTCATGTGGTTTTGATGAGATTGAGGTAGTGTATCGAATGCGTATATCCTTTCCTGATGATGAAGAAGATAATAACTCTGAAGAGAAGGACGTGGTAGAACAAAGTGAAGCTCTGCTTGCGGTTGATCAAGAGGAAGAACATTCTAATAACGTAAAACAGGTAAAAACAAACAAAAGACAATATACCATGGTTGATTATTTCAAATCTTTCGTACTTACATCACGCAATGTGATTCTCAATGGTGCAATAGGCACAGGTAAGACACTTCTCGCAAAGGAACTTGCAGAGGCTATAACAGGCGACACCGACAAACTCAACCATCCGCATTGGGAGTTGATGGTCTTTACTCCCTCAACCAGTTATGAAGACTTCGTGGAGGGGCTGCGTCCTGTGAGAGATGCCAAGGGGAATATGGGTTCAGTACGCAAGGATGGCGCATTCAAGGCGTTCTGCAAGAAGGCTCTGCATAACCCAGAGCAGAACTATGTATTCGTCATCGACAATATCAACCATTGTAACCTGACCGAAGTGTTTGGCGAACTGGTTTATGCTATTGATCCTGCCCTTCGTGGCGTTGATGGCAAGGTAAGAACACGTTATCAATATCTTGAAGAAGAAGGTGAGTTCAAAGACGGTTTCTACGTTCCCGAGAATGTCTATGTCATCGGCACGATGAATGAGATTGACTACAGCGCAGTTCCAATGGATTATTCTATGAGTCGTCGCTTTGCATTCAAAGAGGTTACAGCCATGTCTCGCATAGATATGTGGGACGGAAATATAGACATATGGAAAGATGTCGCCTTGTCAAAGATGAATGCGATAAACGCAGCCATCGAGCAGATTCCAGGATTAAATCCTGCTTACCACATTGGTCCTTCTTATTTCCTGAAGATACAGGACATGAATGGAAACTGGAACGAACTCTGGAATAGCAACCTCAAAGGTCTTGTAGCAGAATACTTACGAGGTATGCCTGATGCAGGGGATATATTAAGGGAAGTTCATGAAGCATATAATTTGAATTAAGACATACATTGCATGGAAACAAAAGATTTAGCAATAAAGGGAAAAAACTCATTCAATTTTTGAAATTTCAGAAAATTCATACTATATTATAGCCGTAATCAAAACGAAATAGCAAATTAGATAATCAGGAAGAATCTATAAACAACCTGAAAAAATGGTGCGGATAAAAATATAAACTGTTTAATTCAATAATAATGAATAAGAAGACTATTAACGAAGTAA
>JAZQOF010000003.1:0-153140 GCA_045627785.1 Bacteroidales bacterium
ATCATTTTTTACAGGTTCTGGCGACAAAGGTAATAAATTATTCTTTTTTTCGTATTCAGAAACCCAATTTGTTAATGACGTGCGGCAATGTATGCCATATTTTTCACATAGTGCTTTTTGGGTCATCTCTCCATTTAAATACTCGAGGACAATTAATTCTCTTGTTTCCTTTGAAAATCTTGATCTGCTTCTAATTTTTCGCATATTTATACTGTTTTAGTTGTTTTTAATGACAACCTATTTCAGTATAAGACAACATGATGCATTCATTGACGAAATGACATACCTTGCATCGATTGGAAAAGAACTGAAGATGCTTTACATTCCTCAAAATTGGTTATTTTTCCCGTAATTAAGGTATATTATTATTTAGATAATGTGTGTACCTTTGCAGCACAATTTAATCATCATTGAAATGAAAAAACTGTTTTCACACATTTACATTATATTACCTGTGTTTCTGACCATATTTTGTACAAATGCAGAAACTCAAGCAATGTCACCAGCCAATGATAGAGCGGATGGAAATAATCAAATAAGCACTATGGATATAACGATCAATGGCAAGACCGTCAGTTGCAATCTTGTAGATAATGCAGCTACTCGAGAACTCATTGAACGACTCTCGCAAGGTGAAATCTCTTATGAAGCGAATGAATACGGAGGTTTCGAGATGGTAGGATATATCGGTTTCTCACTACCTACCAGCGATACGCACATTACCACACAAACGGGTGATGTGATGTTATATACAGGCAACAACATCTGTATTTTTGCTGGCCAGAACAGTTGGGCATACACCCCCATCGGGAAGATAGAAGGGATGTCAACAAGCGAATTACGCTCATTCCTCAACATAGATAATCGAAATGCTACCATCACACTCTCTTTATCAACCTCTGGCCTTAACGAAGTATTTGCCGGACATCCAAACAATGTGAGAAAAGGCATCTATACTTTGGACGGCAAGCGTCTCTCACAAGCACCTGACAAGGGAGCATATATTGAAGATGGCATTAAGAAAATCAAGTAAAAGTACTTATAATCTTTATCATACTAATTTATAAATTTATGAATGAATCAATGAACATCAGCAGACGCGATGCGCTTAAGACCATTGGAGCTGCTTGTCTTACAGCCGCTATCGCCACCACCCCATTCGCCTCATGTGTTGCTAAAAATGAGGAAGATAAGAAAGAACGCACTAAGCGCCTGATTTTCTTCTTCTCAGCTACGGGCAATAGCCTTTATGTATCACGACAGATCGGTGGTGAGAATGCTACCATCTTAAGTATTCCGCAGGAGATACACAAGGAGCACCCTGAGTATGATGCAGAAGAGATCGGCTTCGTGTTCCCTACTTATTGCTTCACCGCACCAGCCATTGTACAAGAATTCATCGAGCAGTCTTCGTTCAAGGCCGACTACTTCTTTGCCGTTGCTACCTATGGTGCACATACCACCCGTCTGCCAGAGATCTTCGGCGACTTTGCCCGTAAGAATGGCATGGAGATGAACTATATCTCATCGGTGCAGATGGTCGATACCTATCTGCCTTTCTTCGACCAGGCGGCTGAGCAAGCCATGGATAAGCACACCCCTGAGCAGATTGCCAAAGTGGTGGAAGAGATCAATACTCGCACCAATTACATACAGCCTGTTACCGAAGAAGACAAACAGTTCTACGAAGGTTACTACCAGTTCTCTGGTCGAGACCGTGTGAAGCCTGCCAAGACTCGCTCAGAGAAGATTCTCTACTCGACCGAAGACTGCATCGGGTGTGGCATCTGCACCTCGGTTTGCCCTCATGGTTCGTGGAAGATCGTTGATGGCAAGAGCATTGCCAACGGTGAGTGCGAGAACTGCCTTGCCTGCGCTCAGAACTGTCCTCGCAAGGCCATCTCAATCATCCGTACCCCACCAGAACCAGAACAGGAGGCCAACCGCAACGCTCGTTATCGCAACCCGAATGTGAAGCTCATTGACATTATCAAGGCAAATAGCCAGGAGAATAATGCCAATGTAAATGCATAACACTTCAGATTACTTTACAGAAAGTCTCATACTTATAAGATAGGCCAATAGTTTTGACCGTATTTTATAAGTATGAGGCCTGTCTGATTTTGTGCTTATGTCCATTCTCTGCATTGTGGACAGTAAGCAGGATTATTTGACGTCGAAATATTATAGAATTACCTCAGGGTCAGAGGGGACAGGTCCACTGATCCACTTGGATATCTGTCACAAAGATAAAAGATTTTCGAGAGGATCAGGAACACCATAGAAAACGAACGTTCCAAGAGGAATAGTAAGACTTTTGGGCTTTCAGCCCGTTGGGTCGGGTGTTGGGATTTTTTCCCAGGGTGTTGTCCTGGGCTATGAACAGACATTAGCCTTTAATCGCTATTCAGCTCTTGTTCGAGAAAAGCAGGCTGTAGCCTTGCGCAATAATGGGTCAATAGGGACCGACTTACAACTAATGTATTGTTTTTTACAACTAATCTGTTGTTGTTGCTTTAATTTTTATTTCTTATCTTTGCGCGCGAAATCTTTCGTAGTTACTTAATGCAGAATGATTCACTTGTATTACTATAACAATTTTAATTTTATGGAAAAAGGAATTAATGCACAGGACGTGCAGGTAAATGCTGCCGAAGGTAGCATTGTGGATTCTATTGAGTCAAAGATTTTCAACATCCGAGGGAAGCAGGTGATGCTTGACAGGGATCTGGCGGTGCTTCACTTAAGGATGTTGGTTTGCGCACGTTCGGCATCAATCCAATGGGACTTGATATGAATATTATTATGATACATATATAATTTTGGTTCTTTTTATTGAAATGGGTGGTCTGTGAAGATAGCCCATTTTTCTTTATGCTTTTCAAAATTTGTGATATCAAACGGTTGTGGTGGGATGGAAAATTTGATGAGTTTTACAGGATATTTGGCGAATGTATTGTGGATGCACAGCAATAAATTAGTATGTGATTTTATTTTGCCCGAATATTTGGAATAGTTATTTATAAATACTATATTTGCAGCACTTTACAATAGCAAAGAGCAGAAGACGCCAAAATCATTAGAGATGAAAAATAAATTGTTCCTAACAGCAATAGTGGTAATTGTAATCAGTTACCTTATATCGTTTGCAGTATCGTATGTTTCTCTCAATTCAGTAATCGCTGATAACTCTCAGCAAGTGACAAATGTGATTGCAGAGCGAATCTACGATGCAATCAACAACGAACTCACCAAGCCTATTACAGTTTCTCGAACAATAGCACGAGACCCCTTACTGATCGGTCGTCTGAAAAAAGAGAAAGACTTTAACCTCGAAAAGAATATTGAGGATTTCGCAAGCTTTCTGAGGTCTATCAGAAATGGATTCGGCTATGAATCTACCTTTCTTGTATCGGAGACCAGTCATGTCTACTATACTCACGAAGGATTCAACAAAATCATCGATGTTGTGAATGATGATCATGACATCTGGTATAAGGATTTCGTGAATCATAACATGGAATACGAACTCCATGTAGATGAAGATCAGACTCATGAGGATGAAATGACCATCTTTATAAATACGCGAATCCTGGATGAGGAAGGACAGCTTATGGGCGTCTGTGGCATGGGTGTACAACTAGACAATCTGCTCGGGCTCATTAAGGAACTGGAGCAGATGTTCGAAGTCAATATAGATCTTGTCGATGGTACTGGACTTGTACTGGTTGATACAGACAGAAATAATATTGAAAAATTAGTTCTGCAGGATATTCCTACCAACGATATTCAACATGGAGAGTATGTTTTCCAAATGGAGGGACAAAGTTTTGTCGGAACAAGATTCGTGGAAGACCTGTCATGGTTCCTTGTAATTAAGAACAATGCGAATTTCGGTGCAGGCGCTTATGTCAAACTCCTATATGTCTATCTCGTAATTCTTGTTCTTCTCATTTTCTCAATCTTAGGCGCTATCTATGTAATCCTGAAACGTGAGAAATCTCTTGATAAGGCATCGTCTATTGACGTGCTTACAGGATTGAATATCCGTCGTGCCTATGAGGAAGATATAAAGATGCTGCAGAATAAAAAGAATAAAGATGTGACATTTGTATCACTTGATCTTAATGGACTTAAGCGTGTGAACGATAATATCGGGCATCTTGCAGGAGATGAGTTGATTGTCGGTGCAGGCCATTTTATTCGAGACTACTTCCGCAAGATGGGTAAATGCTATCGTGTAGGCGGTGATGAATTTGCTGTTATTATAGAAAACTGTAACGTCGATGAGAAGAAAGTATATAGTGAATTCAAGGAATTGATTGCCCGATGGCATGGTAATCTTGTCGACAAGATGAGTATCTCTATTGGCATTGCTCGAAGTTGCGACTATGACTATGAGGATATAAAGAAACTGATAGAACTCGCAGATATGCAGATGTACAAAGACAAAGATTTGTATTATAGTTCTCAGAAAAAACTTTAATTAATCAAAAATAACATTCTACGAGAGAAAAATTCACTATTTTTACTTTGTCTCGTCCTTCTCCTGGAACTCGGTCGGAGTCATTCCGAAGACTTCCTTGAAGGTCTTGGTGAAATATTTAGGAGTAGAGAAGCCGAGGGTGTAGGCGACATCGGAGATGTTGGCTGACTTGTTCTTCAAGAGCTTGCATGCATATTTCATCTTGATGTTGCGCACGAAGTCGAGAGGAGTCAAGCCTGTGAGCACTTTGATCTTTCGGCTGAGTGTAGAGCGCGACAGATTCAGTTCCTCTGCCATCTGCACCATATTGAATTCCGGCTCCTGAAGATGTTTCTCGACACATGCTATTGCCGTATTGAGGAACTCCTCGTCCGGTGCCTGATAGTCGAGATTGTCGATGTTCACCTCCATCTGCTGGCGGAACTGATGCTGGCGGCTGTTGTTCATCTCAATGAGATTGTCGAGACGCGCCTGGAGCACCTTCATGTCGAACGGCTTGGTGATGTAGCTGTCGGCACCGACCTGGTATGACTTGACGCGGTTCTGGATGTCCTGATAGGCTGTGAGCATGATGATAGGAATGAAGTTGGTCTGCGGATTGGATTTCAGTTCCTTGCAGAACTCGAATCCGTCCATGCCAGGCATCATGAGGTCACAGATGATCACATCGACAGGAGTTGTCTTGACTATCTTAAGGCCTTCAAGACCTCCGTCGGCTGTAATGAACTTATAGTGTTTGCCGAGAATATCTGCCATAAGTTTTCTAAGTTCGGCGTTATCGTCGATATACAGAACTACGGCATTGGTTTCAGGTGCCACATTCATCTGCTGCATCTTGTCGTCCGGATTCTCTGCCTTAGAATCGACGAGATCGGTCTCAGAATATACCATCTTATCGATAGGAAGTTCGACGACGAAAGTGGTTCCCTTGCCGTACTTGCTTTCCACCTCGATGCTACCCTTGTGGATGGTGATAAGCTCTTTGGTCAAAGAGAGTCCTATGCCGTTTGACTCTACCTGCAGCTGATGATGTCCGTTGTAGAATCGGTTGAAGATCTTATCCAATTCACTCGACTTGATGCCCACGCCTTCGTCCTGAACCTTCAATACGAGGAATCGGCATCCCTCACGGTTCTCTGCGTTCATCAGGACATGCACCATCTTGCCCTCAGGTGTATATTTGATGGCGTTGGAGAGAAGGTTATAGAGCACCTTGTCAAGCTTGTCAAAGTCAATGTATCCCCATATTCCATCTGCGATGTCGCACGTGAGGAACAAGCCCTTTCTATGAGCCAGAGGCTGGAATGTCGCAGCAACAATCTCCATCACCATTGCCGAGATATTTCCCTTTCGTACATTAAGCTGCATCTTTCCGCTCTCGACCTTCCTGAAGTCCAACGCCTGCTGCAGAAGTCTCTTCAGTCGTTCGACGTTCGAACGGAGCGAGTCTATATGATCGGACAAGTTATCAGAACCCTTCTCAAGCGCATCTGCCACACAAGAGATAAGTGTCAAAGGTGTGAGAAGCTCGTGTGAGACATTGGTGAAATATGTGAGCTTGATCTGCGAGAGTTCTTCGCGAAGCTTCACCTGGTTCTTCTGCTTGAGGTGCGATTTATATGCCAGGACAACAACGACTATTGCAATGATCACCAGAAGTGAATACAATAGATATGCCCACCAGGTCTCGTACCAATCAGGCAGTCTCTCGATTGTGATGATAGCTTCCTTGTCATTCCAGACACCGTTCGGATCGATCGATTTTACATGGAACCTGAATGTTCCCTTCGGCAGATGGTTGTAATGCGCTACAGACGATCCGTTCTCGGCAAAGTGCCAGTTATGGTCGAAGCCTTCCATCTTATAGGCGTATCTGATGCGGCGGGCTTCCTTGTAGTTGAACGAAGAGAAGAGTATCTCAATATCCTCGGCATCCGGTGACAGTGTAATTTGGTCGATGGTATTGTCTTCGTTCTCTTCCGGATAGAAGAACACAGAACGACCTTCAACCTCAACATCGGTTATTCGTACATCAAACAGCTGATTGTATTGCTTGGTCATCCGGTCTTTGTTGATTCGGACATAACCCTTATGACCACCCACGTAGCAGTTACCTTCGCTGTCGAGGAATGATGCTCCGTAGCGGAACGATGTGATGCGGATTCTATCTTTGTCCGAGAAATAGTTCTTTACGGTTCCGGCATTGAGATCATAGGCAACCATCTCCTTGTTGCTCATCACCCAGAAATAATCGTCGTCGATAAGCAAGCGCAATATACCGCCGCCGTTCAATCCCAAGGACTCGGTATAGTCGGTCAATGCTTCTGTCTCGGTATCATAATGGAAGACCCGGCCTAAGGAAGTGCCGAAGAAGACATTACCCACAGCATCGGCACATATTCTGATTGGGATTTCACGCTCTTTGAGTCCGAGCATTTCGAGCGTAAAGTGCTTTGATATAGCTGGCTTGTCAAGCTGCTTCACCTTATAGACACCTTTTCCGCCACACAACCAAAGATATCCGTTCTTATCTGAAGCCATATCCTGCAGTTCGTCGATGGCAAGAGGCATTCTTTCCATTTCCGAAGAATCCTTCTTCTTGAACAGATAACGATAGGTACAAGCCCAAAGGCGGTTTTCTTCATCACACACAAGACGAACGACAGGTCCTGGATCCAAGCAGACATCGTTCAGATCAATAAACTCCTTGACAGAGATGCGCATGTCGTTGGCTGCCATTCGCCAGATCTTCGAGGCATTCAGTTCCCTGCCTGATGCCCACATCTCATTGTCGTTGGATGCCTGTTCGAAATAGCATGCATCGATCGAATAGAGATTGTCGTATCCATCGACGCCGTAGGTTATCTTTCCGGTCTTCTCGTCATAGAGACAGACGCCATATCTCACCTGATCGAACCATACTGTTCCGTTCCTGTCCTTATTGATATAGATCACATTGGCATCAAGACCTATTCTTCCAGGAATCTCGTCAAGGATAAAGTTATCGACCTCATTGTCGGAGAATTCGACACAGATACCCTGGTCAAATGCACCGAGTATCAAATCCCCATGTGCCGTCTTCTGGATGCTGCTGTATGACTTGTGAGTGTCTATTAACCCTCCGCCAACAGTAGGAATATCCTTTGCATCAACCGACACAAGCCTGCCTTCGGCATTCTTCTCGAAGATATAGAGATTGAAATGGGATAATGCCCAGATGTAACCGTAGTAATCATCCTGAACGATGTCGTAGAATACCTCCTCGGATTTCTTTCTTACAGGATTGATGATATTCTGCTTGACAAACATCTCTTCTTCCGACTTGGCATCGAGATTAAAGCGCCAGATGCCATTTCCCCAGGTGATGATCCAGTAATCGCCCTGTGCGTCCTGAATCAGCTTTCTGAGCTTGAAATCCTTCAGCTTTGCGACTTGGCCGAAATAGTCTCTTTCGTTATTGTACTTGAAGATTGCTCCATCGTCGCCCAACAGCCAGAAATCACCTTTCCGGTCACAATATATGGAATTTGCAGCTTTCGGCAGATGGTAATCCTTGAAAACCTTATTATGGTAATCATAAAGGTAAAGGCTATGATCATCGATGATCCACATCGTATTGTCAGGACGTGGGAAGAATGCCGACACTACAATGTTTCTCAGATTCACATCCTGAAGGACTTCTGTCTTGAGCGTATTCTTGTCGATGAGAGAAATGCCATTGAACGAACCTACCCAGATATAATCCTTGTCTTCAGTGATGCAGCGTATATCGTTATTGCTGAGTTTGTCGGGAGTCTTATAGTCGTTACGGATGATCTTCATGTTATATCCGTCATAACGCATTACTCCTTCAGGCGTTCCAAGCCAGAGATATCCGGTTTTGTCCTGATAAAGACAGAAAATTGAGTTGATAGTCATCTGATCCAAGTCCAAGGCAAAGCTTCTGATATGCTGGGCAAAACACAAAGATGTGCCCTGCAGCATAAAGAAGATGCTCAAGAAAATAGAAAAAAGTATGCTCAAGATTCTTTTCTTCATGGGTCTGTATTTCTATGTCAGTGATTCGTGGAGAAAGTAAGTTCTGCTGCAAAGATAATAATAATTATTAATTACAAAGAAACTAGAGAAAAAAAGTGACAATTATTTGGAATATGTGATTGTTTATATAAATTTGCACTTGCTGAAAATAAAACAAGACTACAAAAATATGATAACTCTATACCTCTGCCGACATGGCAGGACTTTGGAAAACGAAGCTGGTATTCTGCAGGGACAATCGCCCGACTATGGACATCTTTCAGAAACAGGAAAGGCTCAAGCCATCGAGATGGGAAAGAAACTGCGTGACATAAAAGCCGATGTGATAATCACAAGTGACCTGCAACGATGCATTGATACCGCTCAGCTCGCATTGGGCAAAGATGTTGCTATCGTAAAGGAACCTTTGCTGCGCGAGCGTGACTGGAGCTATATGGTGGGGAAAACTATCAAGGAAGGTGCAAAAGTTGAGACAGATAGCGCTGAGACTATTGAGTCGATGACTAGCAGAGCAAGGGCCTTGCTAGAGAAATGGAAAAAAGAATATGACGGAAAAACTATCATTGCCGTCGGTCATGGTTTTATTAACAGGGTGCTTCAAGCAGTGTACTATCGTAGATATTATAAGGAGATTGAACCTATGGATAATACAGAAATAAGATGCATGATAATTGAAAATTAAATTAAAAAATTATCACCTACTATTTATAAAAAACATATCTTCTGTGGTTTTTATGCCACAAAAGATATGATTGAACTGTTTTGGGACTATTGTCCCGAATAGAAAGATATGTCGGATCGAAAATTACATGTTCATACCGCCATCGATCTGGATAACCTGACCTGTAACGTAGCTTGACATGTCTGAGCCAAGGAATACGCAAACGTTAGCGATATCCTCAACCTGACCGCCACGACGGAGAGGGATCTTAGCCATCCAGCCCTTACGTACATCTTCAGGAAGCTGTGCTGTCATGACTGTCTCGATGAAGCCTGGAGCAACTGCGTTGGCACGGATACCCTTAGGACCCATTTCCTGTGCGATAGACTTAGCAAGACCGATCATACCAGCCTTTGATGCAGAGTAGTTACACTGACCAGCATTACCGTGAACACCAACAACTGAAGACATGTTGATAATAGAACCGGCCTTCTGACGCATCATGATTGGAGTACAAGCGTGGATGAAGTTGAAAGCAGACTTGAGGTTTACGTTGATAACAGCATCCCACTGAGCCTCTGACATACGGAGCATGAGACCGTCCTTTGTAATACCTGCATTATTTACGAGGATATCGATACGACCGAAGTCCTCCTTGATCTTAGCAACTACTTCCTCAGTCTGAGCGAAGTTGGAAGCATCTGATACATAACCTACACACTTAACGCCATAAGCAGCAGAGATCTCTTCAGCAGCACGGTTGATGTTAGCTACGTGCTCATCGTTGAAAGCGAGGTCTGTGAATGCTACGTTAGCGCCCTCCTGGGCAAACTTGTGAGCAATGGCATTACCAATGCCGCGTGCAGCGCCAGTGATGAGCGCTACCTTTCCTTCAAGAAGTTTCATATTTATTTTGTTTTTAGTTGTTTGTACTTATTATTTTGTGTCTTAATATCTTCTTCCAATGCCGATGATTCCGTAGAATATCATCTTGAAAACCGTCTCACGAACCCGCACGATAGGAACACCGAGAGCTGTGAACTGACCTTTGATATTCGGCAGGTCAAGACCGCGCAGGGCATAGTGTATTGTCACAGCAACGACCGAGGCATTATCAATGTCGAAAGTACCTTCGTTGATGCCTTGCTGCAAGATGGAACGGAGTATCGAAAGCTCACGCACATCGAGACGGCGACGCGCATGTTCGAGCTTCATAATATCACGGAAGAAATCGGCCTTGAGCGAACCGTTGCGCACAACGGTATCCTTGACCTGTTCGAGACGACACAAGATGTAACGCTTGAGTTTCTCGTCGGCAGGAATATCAAGCGGAAGTATCTCTTCAATCTTCTCGATGATACGACTGGTCTCAGTATCGACCACCGCCATAAACACATCAGTCTTCGACTTGAAATAGGTATAAAGCGTACGACGACCTTTGTCAGACTGCAGCGCAATCTCGTTCATCGTCGTATTGTCATACCCTTTCGAAGCGAAAAGCTGACGAGCTACTTCTATTAATTCGGATCTTGTATTGTTGCTCATTTCTATAAATTGTGTGCAAAAATAGCAATTATCTTTTAAACACACAAAGAAAAGGGGAAAAAAAAGACTATTTCAAAAGAAATAATGTTATTCAGCACATTTTTGCAAGATAAACGCCTAAAAATGCTTTTTTTCTGCCATAAAACTTTGTATATTTTGAATATATTATATATTTTTGCCCGAAAACTAATAATAAACGTATTAACACACCGACAAATCTAATCAAAATATGAGCTATTTGAAGTTTGATAAGACATTGCTCACCAACCTGGAAGAGTCGTTGCCAATCGAATACCTCCGTACCAACAAGCTCGGAGCTTATTCATCGACTACCGTTACAGGTTGCAATACCCGTAAATATCACGGATTGCTGGTGACTCCTGTCCCTGAACTTGACAACGACAATCATGTGCTCTTGTCTTCTCTCGATGAGACTGTAGTGCAGCATGGCGCAGAGTTCAACCTCGGTATTCACAAGTATGAAAGCGATACATTCGCACCTCGTGGACATAAGTATATCCGCGAATTCAACTGTGAGACAATCTCTACCAACACATATCGTGTGGGTGGTGTAATCCTCACTCGCGAAAGTTTCCTCGTGCTCAACGAACAGCGAGTTCTTCTCCGCTACACACTTGTCGATGCACATTCAGAGACAACATTGAAGCTTCGTCCACAGCTTGCATTCCGCAATGTGAACGAACTCACACATCGTAACAACAACATCAACTACTCTTACGACAACGTAGAGAATGGTGTCAGCATGTGCCTTTACGAAGGTTATCCTTCACTTTACATGCAGCTGAGCAAGGAAGCTCCTTTCCGCTCTTGCCCAGACTGGAACATCGGCGTTGAATATCCTCGCGAACAAGTGCGTGGCTATGCTTATAAGGAAGACCTCTATATGCCAGGTTACTTCGAAGTAAGCATCAAGAAAGGTGAGTCGATCATCTTCTCGGCTGGTACTACTCCAACAAACCCTAAGGGCTTGAAGGCAATGTTCACTCGCGAGCTGAAGCTTCGTCACCACCGTGACAGCTTCTTCAACTGCCTTAAGATTTCTGCAACAAGTTCATTCATCAACCGCGACAACAAGCAGTATATCCTCGCTGGTTATCCTTGGTTTAATGTACGTGCACGCGATACATTCATCGCATTGCCAGGTTCGACTCTCATCATAGGTGAAGAACCTGAATTCGACAAGATGATGACTCCTGCAGTTGCTGCTCTCAAAAAGTACATGAAGGAACAGATCAAGGACAACGTGATCATGGAGATCGACGATCCTGATATTCCTCTATGGGCTGTCTGGACAGTTCAGCAGTATGCTAAGTATGTATCAAAGGAGAAGGCTGTAGCTAAGTATGGCGCTTTGGTCAAGGAGATTCTCGACTATGTGATCGAAGGCAAGGCTCCAAACCTCACTCTCCGCGACAATGGTCTTGTATATACTAAGGGTTCGGAGAAGGCTGTCTCTTGGATGAACACAACAGAGTTCGGTCGTCCACTCATCCCACGTACAGGCTATCTCGTAGAATTCAACGGTCTTTGGTACAACGCTCTCAAGTTCGCTATGGAAATCGGCTGCGCTCCTGCTAAGGCTGAAGAGATCGCCGCTAAGTACGAGCAGAACTTTGCAAAGGTATTTACATCACCAGCAGGTTATCTCTATGACTATGTAACTGATGAATATGTTGAGGCTAGCGTTCGTCCTAACCAGTTGTTCGCAATCGCTCTTCAATATACTCCACTCTCTAAGCCGGAACGCAAGGCAGCCCTCGATATGGTAACTAAGGAGCTTCTTACTCCTAAGGGTATCCGTTCGCTCACTCCAAAGGCTGGTATGTATCGTCCATACTATTGGGGAAATGCAAGCGAGCGCAACGTAGCATATCACAACGGTGCTGTCTGGCCATGGTTGCTCGGCGCATACACAGATGCTTATCTCGGAGTCTTCGGACGCAGTGGTGTCACATTCATCAAGCGCCGTCTCAGCAGCTACGAGGAAGAGATGAGCCGTCACTGTATCGGCACATTGTCTGAGGTTTACGATGGTAACCCTCCATTCTACGGACATGGCGCACAGTCACTCTCTATCAACCAGGCTGAAGTGCTTCGCGCTCTCCGTACAGTTCAAGACTTTGATTCTGCACGTTGAGAATTGAGATTTAATAATTCGTAATTGATAATATAATACCAGATAAATATGAAAGCTCTCTATTTCTCCTGGGAGTTCCCGCCTCACGCATTAGGAGGATTGGCACCAGCCACATTCGGTATCGTGCGAGGCGTACATAACACAGGCGAATGCCAGATCGATCTTGTATTGCCACGTCCACAGGGCGACGAGACTCAGGAGTACAGTCATATCATAAGCTGTTCACAGACTCCTGTGGTTTGGAGGGATGTCGATTGGGACACTGTCAAGAATCGCTTCGGACATGTCATGAAAGACCCACAGGAATACTATGATTTGAGAAACTGCATCTATGCCGATTTCAACCATCTCAACACTAACGATATGGGTTGTATCGAGTTCTCAGGCAAGTATCCAAAGAACCTTCTTGAGGAAATCAACAACTACTCTATCGTAGCAGGCGTCATCGCTCGCAAAGAGATGGAAAAGGGTGGTTTTGATGTAATCCACGCTCACGACTGGCTCACATTCCCAGCAGGTATTCACGCTAAGCAGGTAACAGGCAAGCCTCTCGTAATTCACGTTCATGCAACTGAATACGACCGCTGCCGTGGTGTCGTAGATCCAGACGACCCAACATATAAGATTGAGCTCGACGGTATGAATCATGCCGATCAGATCCAGTGTGTATCTGAGCTCACTCGTCAGATCGTAATCAACTTCTATCATCAGGATCCAGCTAAGTGTATCGCGATGTACAACGCCGTTGAACCTATGAGCCAGGAAATCCTCAACATGGAAGCTAAGCGCGGTACAGACGAGAAGGTCATCACTTTCCTTGGCCGTATCACAGCACAGAAGGGTTGCGAATACTTCGTAGAAGCAGCTGCCAAGTGTCTTGAAAAGGCTCCTAACGCTCGAGTAGTAATGGCAGGTAGCGGCGACTTGATGGAGAACATGATTCACCTCGTTGCACAGAAGGGTCTCTCAGACCGCTTCCACTTCACAGGCTTCCTTCGCGGAAAGCAGGTTTACGAGATGTTTAAGGTTTCCGATGTATATGTCATGCCTTCAGTATCTGAGCCATTCGGTATCTCGCCTCTTGAGGCTATGCAGTGTGGCGTGCCAAGTATCATCTCAAAGCAATCTGGTTGCGGTGCCATCCTGGATTACTGCTTCAAGTTCGACTATTGGGATATCGACGGTATGGCAGATGCAATGTATGCTCTCATCACTTACCCTGAACTCCATAAGTTCATGCAGGAAAAGGGTCGCGACGAAGTCAACAATATCACATGGGAGAAGGTTGGTCGTCGTGTAGTAGATGCATATCGTAAATTACCGGGTTTGGAAAACAAATAATTAGATAATTTTAAAATATAACATATTATGAAAACCGTTTGTTTGCTGTTTGAAATACACCAGCCATTCCGTCTTAAGAAATATCGTTTCTATGACATCGGAGCAGAGCATTATTACTATGATGACTACTCGAACGAAGAGATCCTGAAGCGCAATGCTTATCAGTCTTATATCCCTGCAGCAAAGATGTTGCTCGATATGATCAACTCTTCTGAGAAGAAGTTCAAGGTAGCTCTCTCTATCTCGGGTGTTGTTATGGAACAGTTCGAGATGTATTGCCCAGAATTCCTTGATTGCGTACGCGACCTCGTTGCTACAGGCTGCTGCGAAATCTGCTGCGAGACATACTCACACTGTCTCTCTTCTCTCGTTGACCCAGAAGACTTCAAGCTTCAGGTTGACCTCCAGAAGAAGATGCTTGCTGACGCATTCAACTATCAGCCAAAGACATTTGTCAACACAGGCTTCATCTACAACGATGAGATCGGTGCTGAAATCGCTGCAATGGGCTTCAAGGGTGTATTGACAGAAGGTCCAAAGCACGTACTCGGTTGGAAGAGCCCTAACTATGTTTACAGCTCAGCTGCAAAGAAGAACATGGGTCTCCTCTTCCGTAATCAGGGTCTTTCAGAGGACATCGCACTCCGCTTCCAGCAGGGTCTCGACGCTAACACATACATGGGTTGGATCGAGCAGGCTCCAGCAGAGGAACAGGTATATCTCATCGCTATGAACTTCGATGTTGTCGGTGGTATCCATCCAGCAGAGACAGGTATCTTCGACTTCTTCAGAGCTCTCCCTGTTTACGCAGAACAACACAATATCCGCTTCGCTACTCCAGCAGAGATCTTTGAGAACATCTCTCCAGTTGACACAGCTTATGTTGGTCACCCAATCAGCTGGGACGGTGCAGATAAGGACACAAGCGCATGGACAGGTAACGACCTCCAGCAGGAAGCTATGCGTGCTATCTACTCTATCTCTGAGCGTCTCCACATGTCAAGCAACGAGATCCTCAAGCAGGACTTTGCATACCTCTTGGCATCAGACCACTTCAAGTTCATGAGCACAAAGATGGGTACTTACGTTCCATTCTCTCCATATGACTCTTCATTCGACGCATTCACTAACTACATGAATATCGTTAGTGATATGCAGATCCGTTTGAAGCAGGAATTCCCAGAGGAAGTTGAAAACGAAGAGCTCAACCCACTTCTCAAGCAGATCCAGAACCAGGGCAAGGAAATCGAGAAGCTCCGCGCTAAGCTCGAGAAGGCAGAGGCTAAGGTTGCCGAAAAGAAGGCTCCAGCTAAAAAGGCTGCTGAAAAGAAACCTGCCGAGAAGAAAGCTCCAGCAGAGAAGAAGCCAGCTGCTAAAAAAGCTGCAAAGAAGGCTTAATAACATAGCATAAACGGCTTAAGCCGAATCAAATAACGCCCAGGGGTTCTGCTCCTGGGCTTTTTCTTGCTCTTTTCTTGGAGAGTTGCTGAAAAATTCCTATTTTTGCGCGTGTTTTACAGAACAGAAATGAAGAAATACGGCTATATATTATTAAGTCTCATACTCTTACTCCAGACTCTCTCTGCGTGTTCGGAGTTCGACACACATTCCCTTGGTCAGAAGTTCAACCCATACAACTCGTTTGTGACAAAGTTCCGACAGCTCGTCTATGTGGAATACAAAGACGGAGTGGCAGAAGTGTGGGGACCTTGTGCCGATCGAGTCGAGGTAAACATCGAATCTGAGAGTCATGTGAGTATCAAGAGCGACTTGGACAGCCTTGTGGTTGTGGCTTATGGTTTTGCGGCACATGATACCATCAGAGACGTTAAAGACAAAACGATTGTGCTTGGCGTGGTCGATTATCACGGCGATCTATCGATTGAAAGCAACAAACCATATGCCTTGTATCTCACAGGACTGCAACTCAACAGCGAAACAGGCACAGCATTGTATTGCAAGGGTTCGGGCGACTGTTTCCTTGTCCTGACAGATAAGGCAAACAACATACTCAACGGAGCATGTGAGTTCGATGGACCTCTTCTTTTCGACGGAAAAGGTTCGTTGACCATCAACACCACCGACCGAGACGCATTGGTAGCAAGGAAAGGCCTCACTTGCGGCTATCCAATCTCTGCCAACCTGAGAAGCCGTGAAGGCAATGCACTTAGCGTCAAAGGTGGAGAACTGAAGATTGCCGACGGAAAATGGAACATCCAGTCGGGCGCAAAAGCTATCCTCTCGGCCGACCAGACAGTAGTAATCAATGGAGGCACATGTTACGGCATAGGTTCAAAGCCTCTGGATGTAAAGTTCGATGGCAACCAGTTCACATGGCATGCTCCTGCCGACACACTTTCATTTCAGGCAGACAGCATCTATCAGGTCGGAAGAATGGGATTGAACGACACAATAGCAAAGCCTATGGTGAAACTCAAATCTCTCTTCGACCAGCCGACTCCATTCGTGATGATGTCGAATGGCATAGTAGCCGACGGAGATATCATTACATTCTCAAAATGATAATTATATAACATAAGAATATGAAAAATCTAATTGCGACATTATTTCTTGCATTGACACTCAACTTGTCTTTCGCCCAGGGGGCACCTAAGGCAGAAGCTGACACTATCAATGCCGAGTGGGTTGAGTCTCACTATGACAAACGTGAAGTAAAGATTAAGATGCGCGACGGCATCAATCTCTACACAGTAATCTATGAGCCAAAGGACAAGACTGTGAAACATCCTATCCTCATGACTCGCACCTGCTACAGCGCAGGCCCTTACGGAGAGAAATATGCTCCTATCTGGCGTTCTGCAACAGAATATGTCCGCAATGGCTATATCATCGTCACACAGGATGTGCGCGGTAAGAACAAGAGCGAAGGTGACTTTGAGGACATCCGCCCTTTTGTCGAGAATAAGACTAAGAAGAAGGTTAAGGGTAAGATCCAGATAGATGAAGCAAGCGACACATACGACACAGCCGACTGGCTCGTCAAGAACACTAACTGCAATGGCAATATAGGTGTATATGGAATCAGCTATCCAGGTTTCTATGCTACCAATGCAGCACTTTCAGGACATCCAGCCATCAAGGCGGTTTCTCCACAGGCACCTGTTACCGACTGGTATCGTGGTGATGATGCTCACCATAACGGTGCATTCTTCTATATGGATATGTACAACTTCCAGTTCTGGTTTGAGAAGATGATGTCGAACAAGAACATCGACCTTAAAACTATCAAGGCTCCTGAGACATTGGTTCGCAACGATGCCTACACAGACTTCCTCAACGCTGGTGCAGTAAAGAACCTCTCGGCTACCTACGGCGACAGCATCCAAGGCTGGAATGATGTTGTAAACCACCCAGATCTTGACGAATATTGGGAGACACATAACATCTCATATCACTGCCACGACGTGAAGCCTGCAGTGATGGTCATCGGTGGACTCTTCGATGCTGAAGACTGTTATGGTGCTTTCCGTACATACGAGGCAATACGTCAGCAGTCGCCTTCTACCGAGCTTTATCTCGTTGATGGTCCTTGGTCACATGGTGGTTGGTCGCGTGGCGCAACAGTACAGTTCGGACATGTGCGTTTTGCTGAGAACATGACATCTGAATGGTATATCCAAAACATCGAATATCCTTTCTTCGCTTACTATCTCGAAGGCAAGGGCGAGAAACCACAGCCAGGCGCAAAGGTTTACGATACAGGTTCGTGCGAATGGAAATACTATCCAAACGGTTGGGACAATAAGGTTGCCACAACACCATATTACCTTGCTGCTAACGGCACATTAAGCGCAACAGCGACAGAAGGCAGTGTGAGCTACATCTCAGACCCAAGTAAGCCTGTGCCTTATCAGATGAACCCAGACAAGAACCGTACCATCACATATCTGCTCGACGACCAACGTTTTGCTGCACAGCGACCAGACGTTATGGTCTATCAGACTGAGCCTATGACTGAAGATCTCTCGCTTGCTGGCGAAGTAGAGGTAGAACTCGAAGTGAGTCTCACAACTACCGATGCAGATTTCGTGGTTAAGGTCATTGACGTTTTCCCTGCAGATTTTGCCTACGACAATGCTGCTGAGAAGAATAGACGCTCTCCAATGAACTATAACATGAGTGGATATCAGATGCTTGTTCGCGGTGACATCATGCGCGGTAAGTACCGCAACAGTTTCTCTGCTCCTGAAGCATTTGTACCAGGCGAAAAGACAAAGGTTAAGTTCACACTCCCAAGTCTCTGCCACACCTTCAAACCAGGACACCGTCTCATGATCCAGGTTCAGTCAACATGGTTCCCACTCGTTGACCGCAACCCACAGAAGTTCTGCAATATCTACACATGCGACGATTCTGACTTCCAGAAGAGTGAGATTACAATCTACGGTACATCATGTGTGAAGCTTCCAGTAAAGAAATAATATGCAATACATAAAGCGGTTTCCTCTCACTACCCTCACCGTCATCGCCATCTGGATTCTGTCCTTGATGCCGGTGAAGGAACTGCATCTCGAAGACATAGACCTCTCGGACAAGACAGCACACTTCCTGATGTACGGCGGATTGTCACTTGTGGCCTGTCTCGAGTATCTTTACTATCGCAAGCGCCATCAGGACTATGCCTCAGCATCAAAGTTAGGGCTTAACCTTCTGCTTCGCGGACTCATCCTCCCAGCACTCATGGGCGGATTGCTCGAGATACTTCAAGCCTATTGTACCAATGGCAACCGTAGCGGAGATTGGCTCGATGCCGTAGCAAATAGTATTGGTGCAATACTCGGTTATATACTTTCGTTGGTCTCAACTCTTTTTATCAAAGACAAGTAAAATCGTCACATAAATACTATGAAAAAGATTCTTACAACACTAATAACCTCAGCCGTTGCCGCACTCGCAATGGCTCAGGTCTCGTTTGGCGATGCAAGCCTCTTCAACGATCAGTGGCTTTTCAATCAAGGAGATGAATCAGCAGCTGTCAATAGCGATTTTGATGATCAGAAATGGCGTAAGCTCGACCTACCACACGACTGGTCGGTCGAAGGTCGTCTCTCTCCTACTCTTGCCAGCTGTACAGGCTATCTTCCTGCAGGTATAGCATGGTATCGCAAGCATTTCACATTGACAGACGGAAAGATTTCGGACACAGTCATTACCAAAGATGCCAATGCTCGTACTTATATATATTTTGAGGGCGTTTATAACCGTAGCGAGGTGTATCTCAACGGACATCTGCTAGGTGTACGACCAAGCGGTTTCGCCTCGTTCCTCTACGATATGACACCATATCTTCAGGAGGGTGACAATGTTATCTCGGTACGTGTCGATCATAGTCGCATTGCCGACTCACGCTGGTACACAGGTTCGGGTATCTATCGTGATGTTTGGATCATATCAGCTCCAGAAGTACATCTTGCTCAATGGGGCACAGGCTATTCAGCAACAAAGATTACCGACTCACAAGCTACCGTAGCTGTTGAAGTTGCAGTTGATGGTGCCTCTTCTGCCAAGAGAGGACTTCTGGTCAAGGTCGAGATCGTCGATGCTAACGGCAAAAGCGTAGCAAAGCGTAGTGCCTCTGTCAAGGCTGTCGAGGGTGCAAAGACTACTCTCAGCCTCAATGTTCCAAAGCCACATCGCTGGTCACTATCCGACCCTTATCTCTACACTATCAAGACACAACTCGTTATGGGCGGAAAAGTAATTGACGGCAACGAAATCAAGGCAGGACTTCGCACACTTACCTTCGATGCGAACAAAGGTTTTGCCCTCAACGGCAACTGGATGAAAGTCAAAGGTGTTTGTCTGCACCACGATGCCGGCACTCTAGGAGCAGTAGTTCCTGAAGCAGTGTGGGAACGCCGCCTCATCAAGCTCAAAGAAATTGGTGTCAACGCTATCCGTTGCTCACACAACCCACAGGCTCCAGTGCTCTATGACCTCTGCGACCGTCTGGGCTTTCTCATGATGGATGAAGCAAGCGACGAATGGGAGTTTCCGAAGCGCAAATGGGTAGAAGGCTGGAACGTAGGTACACCTGCATTCGACGGCACTTACGACTTCTTCGAAGAATGGATCGATCGCGATGTCACCGACATGGTACGCCGTGACCGCAACCATCCATCTATCATTATGTGGAGCATAGGTAACGAGGTCGACTATCCTAACGACCCATATTCACACCCTATTCTCGATGGCGGCAATGCAGTAATTAACCAGCCGATGTTTGGCGGTTATGACCCTAAGCGACCTAACGCCGAACGAATCGGCAAGATTGCCAAGCGCCTTGCTGCTTGCGTGCGTAATGTTGATACAAGCCGTCCTGTGACAGGTGCTCTTGCAGGAGTAGTGATGAGCAACCAGACAGAGTATCCCGAGGCTGTCGATGTCGTAGGATATAATTATACAGAAAACCGCTATGACGAAGATCATCAAACCTATCCGGACCGTGTAATCTACGGTTCTGAGAACGGTGTAGGGTACGAAGCATGGACATCTGTTCGCGACAAGGAATTCATCTTCGGACAATTCATCTGGACTGGCACCGACTATCTTGGCGAGTCAAGACGTTGGCCGTCACGCGGATTACACACAGGACTTCTCGACTTTGGCTCATTCCCTAAGCCACGCGGACATTTCCGCGCATCACTCTGGTGCGATAAACCTGTTTGCTATGCAGGCACTTATATCAACCGTACTATGCCTCAACGTGGCAACCGTGTTTGGATCTCTACTGAGGCTACCGACACTTGGAACTATGAGAATGGTCAAGAGGTACGTGTAGTATGTTACACTAACGCACCACAGGCCAAACTTATGCTAAACGGCAAGCAGGTAGGCGACTTGAAACCATACGACATGAGTAACGGCATTATCTATTGGGATATTCCATTTGAGGCAGGCGATCTACGTGCCGTAGCGTGCGACAAGGAGGGTTTAGAGATAGCTTCATATACTATTCAGACTTCAGGTCGCCCATATGAACTCCGTGCCCGTTTCGATAATGTCATAGGTACTACTACTGGTGATGTAGCAGTTAGCAGTAAAGATGGCATCAACCACATCGTCGTTGAGGTTTTCGACGAGAACGGTCACATCGTAAAACTTGCTGACAATAACATCACTTGCACCATTGAAGGTCCAGCCCAGCTGCTCGGACTTGAGAACTCGGACAATACCGACATGGGAGACTACCGCGACAACCAGCAGCGTGTCTTCCAAGGCAGTTTGCTCACCTACATCCGCAATGGCAAAGATAGTGGAAAGGTGATTGTCCGCTTCACTTCTCCTCTGCTCAAGAGCGCTGAGATCAGTTTTGAAATTTGAGTTTTAAATTATTCAAAATTATAGAGCCCCACCTGAGAAGGTAGGGCTCTTGTTTTGTATGGGATGAGTGTCTTATTTCTTTACGTCCTTAGGCTCTTCCTTGACGGTGATGTTACGGCCAATCTTCTTGAAGGCGACTTCATAATCTGCCACCTTTGCCTTGTCGGCATCGTAGGTGATCGTCACGGTGTTGTCCTTGACCGAAGTCTCAATCTTCTTTGTACCCTTGACGAAACGAACATTGTCCTTCACCTTTTTCTCGCAGTTCTGGCATGTAAGCTTTGGGGTTGGCGTTACAACTACTGTCTTCAATGTCTCTGCCGGTGCGCCTGCTGCCATTAGGGCAACCATTACGCTCAAAATGATCTTCTTCATATTTAGTCTTTTTCAAATTTAAATCTCACTCCGATATATCCCATTGCGCCTGTGGTCGGTGCCCACACCTGTGTGGCGTCGAAGTCTGGTGTCCACGGGCTGTCGGCGCTGATGATAGGGTTCTGCTGCTTGTAGCCTGTAAGGTTCTCGCCGCCTATATAGACCGAGAAATGGCGGAAGTCGCGGGTGATCTGCGCCTGCAGCTGGCCATAGGCGTTATAGCGGCTGCCGTCGTACTTCTCGCCCGGTCCGATGAGCTGTCCCGTGACATCGAAATGCCAGAATTCGAGAGGTGTCTTGTAGCTGAGCGTGAGAAGACCTTTGTAGCGGCTGGTAAACGGTCGCCAACGCAGCTTGCCGTCGTAGGTGGTCTCTGCGTCGCTGAAACGCCATGCGGCTGTGGCTGTCATGCCTTCAAACAATGGATAGGTGGCATCAACCTGAACGGTGTGGCTGTAGCTCTTGCCGTCGTTGGCAGCTCCGCCTGGTGGCGGCACTTTGTCCTTCAGGTTCTCAAACACTATCTCGTTGCCTTTGACATTAACTACAAGCTGGTTGATGAAGTCGGTATAGTAGTACTCGGCGTTGAGTTCGAGTGTCTTGTCGCCGATCGGGATGTTGAAATTGAACGATGCGCCGTAGTTCCACGCTTCCTCCTGCTGCAAGTTCGGGTCGATATATACATGACGGCCCGATGCGAGTAGTGTGACATTCTCGGCCAAGGCATGAGGTGTGCGATAACCCTTGCCGGCTGATGCGCGGATGGTGAACCATTCGGTTGGCGAATACTTGAGATGCAGGCGCGGTGTCCAGAAGGCTCCGTAGCGTGTCGAGCGGTCCCAACGCAGTCCCGCCATGAGGGTGAAGAGCTCGTCAAGCTTGTAGGTATATTGCGCATAGACGCCCGAGGTGGTCTCGATGTCGGTGCCACGTCGCTCGGTGAACTGGCCGGAATACGGATGGTAATAGTAATAGTCCTTGTAGTAGTCGTGGTTCATGCTGGCTCCCACTGATAGGTTATGACACTCGGTAATATCGGTCTCATACATGAGCTGGGCGTAGCCGTTCTTCTGGTTTACATCATAGATGCGGGTTCCGAATATATTGCCGGCATCGTGATATGAGCCGTGAATCATGAGTGCTACGCTGGCATTCTTGTTGGGATTGGTAATGATGGCATTCTTCCACTGCAGCTCGTAACGGTCGGTGTTGACACTGATGCCATAGTACGGCATGGAACTCGACATAGCGCCGTGCTTGAGGCTCTGCCCGCTCTCACGCTTGTCGTTAAGGATCTTGACAAAGAGCTGGCTGATGAACTTCGGAGATACGTATGCCCAACGATCCATGATGTCGAACTGACGTACCTTAGGCATATCCATGAAGCCGTCCTTGTTGCCATCATGATCCATCTGACGGTCTTCGTAGTGTAGCAACAGTGAGGTGCTGAGCCTATCGGTGAGATGTATGCTGCCGTCAAAGTTGCCTTCAAACTTCAACTCCGAATCGAAGTAGAAATTGCCACGCACTCCATCGATGGCCTGTGGCTTCAAAAACTCTATGTTAATCTGCCCAGTTGTGCTCTCATAACCGTTCTTGACCGATGAAGCGCCCTTGCTGACCTGAATGGACTGCATCCAAGGTCCAGGAATATAGCCAAGACTATATGGTATGGCTGCACCGCGAAGGTTAGGCACATTCTCGGTGAGCATCTGTACATAAGTGCCGCTCAAACCAAGGAGTTTGATCTGCTTTGCGCCTGTGGCTGCATCGCTGTAACTCACATCGACCGAAGGATTGGTGGTAAACGACTCACCAAGGTTACAGCACGCTGCCCGCACTAGCAGGTCCTGTCCTATGAGCTCGGCATTGCCCGTTACGTTCATCTTAAGCTTCGCACCGTTCTGGGCACTTACTTCGACAGTTTCAAGATACAGGCTGTCGTTCTCAAAGTCGGAATAACCATCTTTAACTTTCCTGACCTGTGCCAATGAAACTGTAGTATATGCCAGAAGCACACTGACTAAAGATATTATATTGACAAAGCTTTTCATGTTGCAAAGGTACTAATTTTATTTCTATATGTGTTATTTCCTTAGTTAAAATCCTATAATTATTCGGAAATAATTATCTTTGCAAAAAATAAATATCAATAGTATGGCGCATAAATCAGGTTTCGTAAATATTGTAGGTAATCCGAACGTGGGAAAGAGCACGCTGATGAACTCGCTCGTGGGCGAACGTATATCCATCATCACTTCTAAGGCTCAGACCACCCGCCACCGCATAATGGGTATAGTGAATACCGAGGATATGCAAATCGTGTATAGCGACACTCCAGGCGTGCTCAATCCTGTGAGCAAGCTGCACGAGTCGATGCTCGCATTCTCGCAAGGAGCATTGCAAGATGCCGATGTGCTGCTCTACCTCACCGATACAGTCGAGACCGGTGACAAGAACGCGAAGTTTCTCAACGCTGTACAGAAGATGGCAGCCGACGAGACTTCGCTAACTAAGGTAATTGTGGTGATCAACAAGATGGACCTGGTGGAACAGGCTCAGCTCGTCAAGCTGGTCGAGGAATGGCACGAGCGCGTACCTCAGGCTGAGATTATACCTATCTCGGCTCTGCATAAGTTCGGTACCGATATTCTCCTCTCACGAATTAAGGAACTGTTGCCTGAATGTCCGCCATACTTCGACAAAGATGTGCTTACCGATAAGCCTGCACGTTTCTTCGTTACCGAGATAATCCGCGAGAAGATTCTGCTGCTCTACGAGAAGGAGATTCCTTACTCATGCCAGGTCGAGGTCGAGAGTTTCAAGGAGAGCGACAGCCTCATCGATATCTCGGCGCTGATATATGTGGAACGCGACAGCCAGAAGGGAATCATTATCGGCAAACAGGGTACTATGCTCAAAAAGTTGGGTTCAACTGCACGTAAGGACATCGAAGCCTTCTTCGGTAAGAAGGTGATGCTGAAAACATTTGTGAAGGTCGAGAAGGATTGGCGTAACAACCAGAGAGACCTCAACCTCTTCGGATATAACCCAGAATAACCTTCACACCCGATGCTGTCGAACATTGAGAGACATTACCTCAAACACCACGAGGAACTGAGACTACAGCGCCGTCATGGCGTTGTGGAGTTCACGGTAACCATGCATTTCCTGCAGAAATACCTCAAGAAGGGCGACAAAGTGCTCGATATCGGCGCAGGATGCGGCAACTATACCATCGCTCTGATGGAGCAAGGATATGAGGTGGATGCCGTAGAACTCGTGCAGCGTAATATCGATGTGATGAAACAGAAATGTGCTGAGGTGAATGTGAGGAAAGCCGATGCGAGGGATCTTAGCTTCATTACCGACGAGACCTATGACGTGACTCTGCTCTTCGGACCGATGTATCATCTGATGAACGAAAAAGACAAACTGAAGGCATTGAGCGAGGCCAAAAGGGTAACTCGCAAAGGCGGAACGATACTTGTGGCCTACCTGATGAATGAATACAGCATCGTGTCGTATTGCTTTGCGGAGAACAGAATGACGGAACTGGTGAACAACGGATTTGTGGATAGTGAATTCCATGTAAAAACTCCGGAAGGCGAATTGTATGACTACATACGTCTGGAAGATGCTGATAGGATGAACGAGAAACTAGGGTTGAAACGACTGACGGTATTCTCGCCAGACGGTCCAACCGATTATATACGAGTGGAACTCAACAGAATGACCGAAGAAAATTTCGCACTCTACATCGATTATGTTACCAAGATTGCTGAAAGAAAAGACCTAATAGGAGCTGCTGCTCACATAGTGGATGTGCTTAGCACAACTACCTGAGATCAATTCCGACGGAATAGATTTGAGTAAGTGTTGTATCCGGGAAAACCTTAACAATTTGCGTGCCTGTGTCAGAGAATGATACCGGAATGCTTGGCACATAGTATTCCGACTGCGTAAAATCGCTCCATGTGTTATGGTCTTCGGTTTGTGGAGTAACGGTATAGCGCTTTGCTCCTATAATCACATGTACTGGAATCGTGGTATATTGGTAACGCTTGGAATAACGGAAGGAAAGTTCAAGGTTATAGCGTTCGTCCTTAAGTAGTTTCTGACCTTCTCCCCTCTTGATACTATCTGCTACCTGAACCTCAAATAAAATAGTATCGGCTGGTGTCCACCCTTCGCAGCGGACATCGGCCGATTTATTGTATGAACCCCTTGTGCCGCACGAAACGGCGAACAAGACAAAGACTAAAGCTAATAGCAGATTACGACTGCTATTCAACTTGTGGCTGTGCGTTCTGTTCTGCATTACCATTGTTCTTGTTATGTCTTGACCTGTTGCCGTGACGGTGGTGGTTGTTCTTGTTCTTCTTGCGACGGTCGAAGCGTGTTACCTCCTCGTCACCTACACCATCTGTGAATTCCGGATCCTTTTCTGCCTCACCTTCCGAACCAGTAAGCTTCTCTGGCTTCGCTCCACGTTTGTTCATGTTATAGACATCGTATGCGCGGTCGGCTGAGATAGTAACGAGGTTGAATGGTCCGTCCTTACTTGTAGAATATGTAATAGTTTGGGCAAGGATATCCTCCTTGAAGAAGTAGTAGTCGCTGTCGAGTGTCTGAAGTATTATCTCGCGATCCGGCATACCTTTGGCAGCATCCATATAGCAGTCAACCTCATAGTTGAGACAGCACTTGAGCTTAGCGCACTGTCCTGCGAGCTTCTGAGGATTGAGCGAGAGATCCTGATGACGAGCTGCAAGCGTTCCTACTGTGCTGAACTTGGTGAGCCATTTTGCACAACATAACTCTCGTCCGCAAGGACCGATACCACCGATACGACCTGCTTCCTGACGAGCTCCGATCTGCTTCATCTCGATGCGCACATGGAAAGCAGCAGCAAGATCCTTGATGAGTTGTCGGAAATCGACACGTCCGTCGGCAATGTAATAGAAGATGGCTTTCTGACCGTCGCCTTGATATTCCACATCACCGATCTTCATCTCAAGACCGAGACCTTCGGCTATCTGACGGCTACGAAGCATAGTATCCTGCTCTTTCTGCTTTGCTTCAAGACAACGCTCAATATCGTTTTGAGTAGCAATGCGAAAGACCTTCTTGATTGCGTCCTTGTCGTCAAAGTGGAAATTGGCCTTCTTCATCTGCATGTGAACCAAATAACCGGTCAATGTCACCTCGCCGATATCATGCCCAGGATTACCTTCTACAGCAACAAAATCGCCTCTGTGCAAATCTAGCTTTTGGTCGTTCAGGTAATAGCCCTTTCGGGTATTCTTGAACTGTACCTCCACGAAATCGCACTCTCCGACATTCTCGGGCGTATCGCCGAGCCAGTCGTAGCTCATGAGTTTCTTGTTCTCACAATAGGCGCAGTTGGCACGTATGTTCTGTTCTTGATTTTCCAAACTTCTATCGTTTATTTAGCATAGCTTACCGCACGAGTCTCACGGATCACTGTAATCTTAACCTGACCTGGGTAAGTCATTTCTGTCTGGATCTTCTTTGCTATTTCCGTAGAGAGCTGTTCTGTATGTGCATCGTCAATCTTGTCAGCTCCTACGATTACGCGGAGCTCACGACCTGCCTGAATAGCATAAGTCTTGACAACACCCGGATAAGAAGCTGCAAGTTTCTCAAGATCGTTGAGACGCTTGATATAAGCCTCGACAATCTCACGACGTGCACCTGGACGTGCACCAGAGATTGCATCACAAATCTGTACGATAGGTGAGATCAATGATGTCATCTCACACTCTTCGTGGTGAGCTGCAATTGCATTACAAATATCTGCCTTTTCCTTATATTCTTCGGCAATCTTTGCGCCAAGTAATGCGTGTGGCAACTCTGGTTCGTCGTCTGGAACCTTACCTATATCATGAAGCAAGCCTGCACGACGCGCTTTCTTCACATTAAGACCGAGTTCTGCAGCCATGATAGCACATAGATTGGCTGTCTCACGAGCATGCTGGAGGAGGTTTTGACCATACGAAGAACGATATTTCATCTTACCGATCATACGGATGAGCTCTGGATGGAGCCCGTGAACACCCATGTCGATTGCTGTACGCTTACCAGTCTCGATAATCTCTTCCTCGAGTTGCTTACGAACCTTTGTTACCACTTCCTCAATACGAGCTGGGTGAATACGTCCGTCTAGAACAAGCTGATGGAGTGCAAGACGCGCTACCTCACGACGTACTGGATCATAGCATGAGAGTACAATAGCCTCTGGAGTATCATCAACAATGATTTCGACACCAGTTGCAGCTTCGAGAGCACGAATATTACGACCTTCACGTCCAATGATACGGCCCTTAACCTCATCGCTGTCGATGTGGAATACAGTCACAGCATTCTCGACTGCAGTCTCGCTTGCTACACGCTGTATAGTTTTTATCACAATCGACTTAGCCTCTTTGTTGGCTGTCATACGAGCTTCGTCCATTATCTCGTTGATATAAGACTGAGCCTCTGTACGAGCCTCATCCTTAAGGCTGTCGATGAGTTTTGTCTTAGCATCTTCCGCTGAGAGTCCTGCAATCTGCTCAAGCAACTGACGGCCTTCCTGCTTCATCTCATCCACTTCCTTACGGCGCTGATCTACAAGATCAAGCTGCTTCTGGAGGTTCTGACGTGTGTTGTCGTTATCGGCAATGCGACGATCCAATTCGCTCTGCTTCTGCTGCATCTGCTGTTGCTGCTGCTTGATGCGCATTTCGTTCTGCTGAATCTTCTGATTGCGCTGATTTGCCTGGCGATCGAGATCCGACTGCATACGGCTGATGCGATCCTTAGCCTCAAGAAGCTTCTTCTCCTTAAGTACCTCACCCGCTCTGGTTGCCTCTTCGACAGTCCTATTGTAGGTTCTCTTCAATACAAAATTCCACACAGCATACATTGCTACTGCTCCTACGAGCAAACCAATAATTGCTGCTATTAAAATTTGTGTCATATTCAAAAATGATTAAATGTATATATAGAATTAAGTCGTATCACTTTTTGGTGACGCGGCACATAGAAGATTGACCACAAAAACGAGGAGAAAAGATAATATTTTATTTCATAAACTCGCGTATTTCCTTAGCGAGTTCTTGTAATCGTTGTTCAGCTTCATGGGCATTACTATCTTTGTCCTGCCTTACATACTTAGCAGCAATATCAATAGCAGCAAATGCCAGCAAATAGTCACTAGGAAGATTGGCACCTCTGTACTTGGTTGCATATGCCAGAATGCGGTCGTTAACCAACCTGGCAGCATCCCTATAAATCGGCTCTTCATCTCTTGAGACGAAGAGCGGGTGCTTATTTTCACCAACCTGTATATTAATTCTTATTCTTTCGTCCATGTTGCATCAATGAAATGCAATCATCAATCTCTCGTACCAACGCGAGATATTTGTCTTTCAGACCAGCCACATCATCAGGATTCACTCCCTGAGCAGCACCTGCCTTCAAACTTTCGTATTTTGATGCAACTCCGGTCTTTTCTAGCTCCAATGCTGCAATTTGTGCTTTGAGAGTTTCAATATATGCATCTCTTTCGGCAATCTTCTGCTCCGCATTAGCGCAACGTACCATCAGACTGTTGACAAGCATCCGCAAGTCATTTGTGAGTTTTGTGAAATCTACACTCATGTCTGTCTTTTTACATCAAATTTGGGACAAAGATAATTATTTTTTTGAAAAAAACTTTATTTTTCTATCAATTTCTTTTCTTTTACAAAAGAATTGTCGCCAAAAACGCAAAAAACAAAGGATTTATAAAGGTTTTTAAATCATACCTGCCTTTGACAACTCCGATTCGCAAAGTTCGAGTTCATCGTACCAAGCCTGACCAAATTTACGTATCAACGAATCTTTGAGACACTGATAAACCTTGACATTGAGCTTGCGTCCAAGTTTCTGTGCACATCCGCACATCTTATCCTGTCGGTCATAGTTGACTGCAATATATTCGCCGAGTTTTTTCAGTCGCACAGGATAGAGATGGCATGATACTGGTTTCACGAATGGTTCTTTTCCTTCTCGATATTGGGGAAGGGTCTTGAATACTCCATTTCGAAATGCCTTCTCTATAGCACAAAGGCACATTCCGTCGTTGCTATAGGTACAGAACACGCAATCGCGTCCTTCGACAACCGAAGTGACATAGTCACCAGACTTGTCCTTGAAGTAAGGGCCCTGTTCTTTAAGTGCCTCCTGTGCGCGAGGAGTGAGATCGTCCCAGCAGATATCAACTAGAGCCTTCATCACTTCGAGCTCATCTTCGTCCAGAGGAGCTCCACTCTCGCCTTCCGAGTTACAGCAATTGCCCTTACACACAGAAAGGTCACAGCAGAATGCCTCTGCCAACACATCTTCACTTACCAGACAATCACCGATATGAACCATTTTCTAATTGATATTAATAACTGATAATTCTTAGTTCTCAATTCGCTTTACCGCCTTAACAACTTGAATAGTCACAGGGAGAATAATCACTTCATAGAGAGTTTTCAAAATAATCTGAAGCACCATCATCTTTGCCAATTCATTGGCAGGCATTGTTCCACCGAACGCCATCGGAAAGAATATGAGCGAATCTGCTCCTTCTCCTGCAAGAGTCGAGACTATAGCACGAAGGCTGAAATGTTTCTCGCCATGTATTTCATGCATCTTCTGCATAACCCATGAGTTGATCATCGAGCCTGTTACGAATGCCGTAAGCGAGGCACATGCGATACGTGGAGCTAGACCGAACACAAAATTGAAGGCCTCTGCACCCTGCCAGAAATCTGGTGCTGGGAGCATTGTCGCTACACCTCCAAGTGCTACGACAAAGAAGTTCATAGCAAAACCAGCCCAGATTACTCGTCGTGCGGCAGCAAAGCCATAGACTTCAGTAGTAACGTCACCGATAATATAAGAAATAGGGAAACAGAGCAGTCCGGCTGTGATGCTAAAAGGACCAAGGCTTAACAGTTTTGCCTCAAACATATTAGAGGCAATAAGACAAGTCACGAACACAATGGCCAACCACATGTAGGCCACAGATACTTTTTTTGCTTTCATTTTTTCTTGTTTTTTACGTGGTTAAATCCTAGAATACACGAGCAAGCCAGCAGATGAAGCATCCCGGTTTGCCAGTAATTTGGGCGCAAAGATAACTAAAAACAAAGAACTTTCAAAATTATGGGCAAAAATTTGTTGTTATACAATTTTTAATTTATCTTCGCGGAATGAAAAAAGGTAGTGGAAAGGCAAAACAAAAGGCAAAGCCTATAAAAAAAGGATGGGAAGCAGTAGCACATTTGCTACGCCTTATTTTCCATTCGGTGCTTTCTGCAACGACTCTTTTCATACTCATTATATATATAATGTCAGCTTTCAGTGACCATATTGATCCACGTCAATTCCACTATATTTCATATCTCGGCATTGGCTATCATCTGGCGCTTATTGCAGCCTTAATATGGATTGTGGCAATGCTCGTCCTGCGTCGCTGGAAGCTCTCATTAGTTATGGCTATAGCCTTACTTATTTCCCACGAACAGATTTCGCGCTATTTCCCGACGAACTTCTTCAAGTCTGAGATTGAGGTAAAGGGAAAAATTGACACATTGAGGGTTATGACCTATAATACATGTATCAGTGGACAAGCACATCTTTCTCGCATTAAGGAGAATATTCCTGTACTTGATGTGATTAAGGAAAGTAAAGCAGATATCGTTTGTCTTCAGGAATATGCCTTTTCTCTCTCGAAGAAAGGACACACTCAGGAAGAGATGCGCAAATCGTTAGCAAAGAGCTATCCTTACTATGACTTTATGCCGAATAGCGGTAGCAGGGCGTTAGGCATAGCCCTTTTCTCAAAATATCCAATTAAGAAAAAGAAACGCATCGATGAAGCAGGCAAAGGCTATGTTTCTTCAATGTACTACGAACTCGATGTCAATGGACAACAAATAGCATTGGTCAACAATCATTTGCACTCAAACAACATTGCTGTAAAAGACAGAGAACTATATGATGAGATGATTGAAAAACTTGAAGCAGATAGCGCCAAGATAGAGCGTTTCCGTACTGGGATATTGCGTAGTCTTGGTAAGGCTTTTATTTCACGTGCCAGACAAAGTAATCTTATCCGCTCTTTCATCGACGAAGAGACAAAAGGAAAAGATATGGCATTGCTCGTGTGCGGAGACCTCAACGATACTCCTATCTCTTACTGCTACCGCACAATGCGTGGTGATTTGTGCGACACTTGGCAAGACGCTGGTATCGGAGCAGGCACTACGTTCAACAAATATCATCTATGGTTCCGCATCGATCATATATTCCACTCTTCCCACCTTCAACCACTTGACATTAAAGTGATGAAAGATACAGAGTGTTCTGATCATTATCCGGTAATGGCAACATTTGTATTATGCAACTGATTCCTCCACAACTAGCAAATAACGAAATTCTGGTTTCGGTCATTTTTTTCTTCGCTCTCATCTCTTTGATAGCGTGGAGAAGAAATGGTGAATTGGCCAAGGAATTCAGCAAGCTCAGAGAAGTTAAACAGGTGCGCACATTCAACAAGACCACTAAATCAAGCGCCATCGTCAAAGGTTTCCTTTTCCTTCAGTATTACATTTTTTTTGGGCTCTCACTCTACCTCATATTTGAGACTGAACCGGCAAAGGCCTTGCAGGGACTTTACGAATTCGATTCAAATCTTCTTACTGTAATAGCGCTCTGCGTTGCTGTACCATGCGTATGGTTTCTTGTACACCTCATTCTACTACATTGGTTTGACTATATATTCGGCACGCACAACAGGCTTGCTATTGTCGACCGTATATATTTAGGATATCATTTGCTCTACAGTCCTATTATTTATGTGATGTTTGTGATGTTCGTCATAGCCGACTTACCACGCATTATGATAGCCATTTTGCTATTTGTTTTTTTCATAATTACACAAATATTACTCGTTTACAGCATTTTTAGGATATTTTCCAACAATAAAGGTTCGATTTATGTTATTTTGCTATATCTTTGCGCACTCGAAATAGCCCCTTTGGCTGTTATTTATGCCAAACTGGGTATGTAAAATCTCATAAAAGCCCTACAAAATTGGACATTAAGAAGATACTAATTTCGCAGCCTCGACCAGCGACCGAGAAGTCTCCATATTTCGACGTAGAGAGACGATGCAAGGTCGAAATGACGTTCAAGCCATTCATCAGAGTCGAAAGGCTTTCTGTAAAAGACTTCAAGGCACAGAAGATCAATATCGGAGAATATACAGGCATCGTCTTTACTTCACGTACTGCCATCAATCATTTCTTCTCGCTCTGCAATGAGCTTAAAGTAGTGATTAAAGAAGATTGGCAATATTACTGTCTCACAGAAACAGTTGCGCTTTACCTTCAAAAGTTTGTCAACTACAAAAAGCGCAAGGTACACTACTCAAAGACAGGTCAGTTCGACGACCTCGCACTGGTAATGAAGAAGCATAATACAGAACGCATACTTATGCCAGTAGCAGATGTCCATAAAGAGGACCTTTCAATATTCACCAAGGCGAAGGTGATGCTCACCACAACGATCATGTATCGCACAGTGAGCGCAGAGTTTACTCCAGAAGAGATCAAGAGTTATGACCTGCTTGCCTTTTTCACACCAGCTGGCATCAACTCTCTTTTCACAAATTCACCTGAATACAAGCAAGGCGAACAAAAAATTGCAGTATTCGGACCAGCAACTGCCAAAGCTGCAGAAGATCGCGGACTTCGCATCGATTGTAAAGCTCCATCTCAAGAATTTCCTTCGATGGCAAGCGCTATTGAGAACTTCTTAGAGAAAGAGAAGGCTGCAAACGAATAATTATTATAACAACCCACATAAATGCCAAAGACCTACACACTTTGCAAGGATGAACGACTCTATCTGCGCGAGGCCATCAGTGATCTTTTCGCTCGTGGCAAAGGTTTTATGGTATTTCCTTATCGTGTGCAATATAACGTGCTACCCGAGGATGACCCTCAGGTGGCACGCGTTGCTATAATGACCATTGCGCCAAAGAAGAAATTCAAACACGCAGTGGACCGTAACCGTGAGAAGCGACTCATGCGTGAGGCTTATCGTCTCAACAAACTTCCACTTATCCAGGCTTTCGAACATTCCCGCAAGAAGTTGCAGGTTGCATTCATTTACAGCGATACGCAGCACACAACATTTCAGAAGGCCGAACAGAACATCAAAAAAGCTATCTCACTTCTAATACGCAAAGCGCTCAAGAACGGTGAAGAGCAATAAAAACACGCATTCACATGAAGACACTACTTATACTCCTTATACGCTTCTATCGCTCTTGTATATCTCCTCTCAAGCCACCTGTGTGCCGTTTCACTCCTACATGCTCTGAATATGCTCTCGAAGCAATAATGAAATACGGTCCTCTCAAAGGTTCTTGGCTCGCCATCAAGCGAATCTGCCGATGTCATCCTTGGGGTGGCAGTGGGTATGATCCTGTTCCGTAACAACAAAGTTTTTTATCTTCCCCAATTACTTCGATCGAGACTTCGATAACTGATTGCTTCAGCGATGTGGGAAGATTTGATTTTTTCAGAACCCTCATAATCTGCAATAGTACGAGCTACTCTTAGAATTCGATCATAGGCTCTTGCTGAGAGATCAAGCTTTACCATTGCACTCTTAAGAATATTTTTTGCTTTTTCATCAAGCACTGCAAATTCACGAAGGAGAGCCGGAGTCATTTGCGCATTACAGTGAATGAGTGGATGATCTTTATATCTTTCTTCCTGTATTTTTCTAGCCTTTACTACACGTTCTCTGATTTGAGCGCTTGATTCAGAAACCGTTGTTTTACTCAGCTCTTCGAACGGGAGACTATCAACTTGAATATGGATATCTATGCGGTCCATCAAAGGTCCAGACACCTTACTTAGGTATTTCTGCACTTGTGTCGGTGTACAAGTACATTGTCGAGTAGGATGGGTATAATATCCACATGGACACGGATTCATGCTTGCCACAAGCATAACTGACGAAGGATAAACTACAGTGTTCTTTGCTCGGGCTATAGTAATCTTCCTATCTTCCAATGGTTGTCGCAAAACTTCCAAAGAGTCTCTTTTAAATTCTGGTAACTCATCTGCATAGAGAACACCGTTATGAGCCAAGGAAACCTCTCCTGGCATCGGGTTTTGACCACCACCACAAAGTGCTACACTCGAAATTGTATGATGTGGAGCACGGAAAGGTCTTTGTGTGATTAAACCTGTTTCTGAACGCAAACCTGCAACAGAATGAATCTTTGTCGTTTCCAATGATTCAGCCAACGATAAAGGAGGAAGAATAGACGGTAGGCACTTTGCCATAAGACTCTTACCACATCCAGGTGCTCCTATAAGAATTAGATTATGACCTCCGACCGCAGCAATTGCAAGAGCTCTTTTCACCGGCTCTTGCCCTTTTACGTCTTGGAAGTCCGCCGGATAATTTCTCTCGGCTGAACTGAACAAAGCTCGCGTATCTACTTCCATCCTCTCAAGTTCTTGTTTCCCTTGGAAGAAAGAAATAACATCGCGCAGATTGTCCGCAATAAGGACATCCAGATTATTCACTACAGCAGCTTCACGAGCATTCTCTCGAGGCACAATAATACCTTTGAGTTTCATTTCGCGAGCAAGAATTGCAAAAGGCAGACATCCTTTCACCTCCTTGACAGTTCCGTCAAGTGACAACTCGCCGACCATCATATAGTCTCCGATTTTGTCAGGTGGAATAATACCTCCTGCAGCCATTACGGCAACTGCAATAGGTATGTCATACAAAGATCCTTCCTTACGCACATCTGCTGGCGCAAGATTAATGGTAACCTGTTGTCTTGGGAATCGTAATCCGACTTCCCTCAATGCGCTTTCGATTCTGTCTCGACTTTCTTTAACTGCTGCATCTGGTAACCCGATCATTAATACTCGACAACCTACTGTGACGGCTGTCTCACAAAAAACTGGAATTGCGTTAATTCCTTGAAGGGCGGCTGTTTTTACTGTTACTACCATTGTTAATTTTAACTGAGAAATTATTAGGTTGTTTCTCTAACACTTCCCGTAGTTCCTTACCCCATAAATAGCATTCCTGTAAATTACTGAAACGATCTATTATAATGTTATATGGTAACCGGTTGACGTTCCATGATTTCAGCACAGGATTCGCAAATCCGTCTTGAAGAAGAATATGCGTACCTGGCAGCTTGTCAATAAGCTTATGCCACGAAGCACTATCCTTGGCATACATGCAGATAGTGTTGATGTCTATACGCTTCGGACGATCATTTGGGCCTTTGCTCTTGTATGTGTCAGCATATTGATGCATTCCAAACTGCTTGGCAATTTGCTCTAGCATCTTGAGCGAATCAACTGAAGTACTGTCATATTCTGCCCAAAAATAGAGGAAGTTGGAATTCATGCGCGACTCTTTCATATCGAAGATCACAGTATCAACATTAGTGGCAAACTTTGGCAAAGGCGATAGGCGAACATTTTTTTTCGTACGCATACCTTTATTGTCAAATTGCAACTCGATATTATCGACAAGCCAATTTGGTTTGGACTTATAGGAAAGACTGCCCATAAACTGACGTACGAAGATAGAATCATTGATGACACGCATCCTCTCCTGGACCAAAAGCGACGGAACGAGCGTTCCAGAATACTGCTCACCTATGCGGTTGACAAACGCCTTGACGCTGTCTTCCTTAACATATGGAAGGTTGCGCAACGAATCGAGCACCGATGCTGCTTGGCGAAGCTGGATATTGAGCGAGTCAGGACCAATAAATGAGGCATGGTACAATGAGTCAATGTTGACCTCAATCTGAGCGCCTCCTAAAGCATATACCTTGACAGAACGACCGAGATTATCGACAAGATAAACCTCGTCGGCATCGGAAGTAGCGTTCTTAAAGATGAATCGTCCACTCAGAACAGGGAGATCCTCCTCATAGAAGCTGCCATGCTTATCGACCAAAACCTTCATATCGCTACCCTTGGATAACGAATCCTGCCATACCGTGCCGAAGATAGTATATTCTTCGCCACGACTTGATTCCGACTCACTATTACTGCTGCAAGAGGCAACAATTTGGAGTGTGATTATTATTGATATTACTATTGAAAGATATCTCATAAGTGATAGTCAGTTTGATTGCGCAAATATAAGCTTTTTTATTTGAAATGTGAAAAAATAACGCTATCTTTGCGCAAAAATAAACAGAAAATGGTAAGTATTGACGGATTAACAGTAGAATTTGGTGGTACGACATTGTTTAAAGATGTGTCGTTCGTAATCAACGAGAAAGACAGAATAGCCCTTATGGGAAAAAACGGAGCAGGCAAATCGACTCTGCTTAAGATTCTTGCTGGAGTACGCACAGCAACACGAGGCACCGTATCAGCTCCTAAAGACTGTACAATCTGTTACCTTCCACAACACTTGATGACAGAAGACCACCGGACGGTGTTCGAGGAAGCAAGCCAAGCGTTCGCACATCTCAAGGAGATGGAGAAGGAAATCGACGAGATGAACAATCAACTCGCTACTCGCACCGATTACGAGAGTGAAGAATATATGGCACTAATAGAGAAAGTCACTTCCATGAGTGAGAAGTTCTATGCCATTGACATGACTCACTTCGAGGAGGATGTAGAAAAGTCTCTTTTAGGTTTAGGTTTCAAACGTTCTGACTTCAACCGTCCTACTTCAGAATTCAGTGGCGGATGGCGTATGCGTATTGAACTAGCAAAACTTTTGCTCCAGAATCCAGACGTGCTCTTGCTCGATGAGCCTACCAATCACCTCGACATCGAATCAATAGGCTGGCTTGAAGATTTTATCATCAACTCACCTATGGCTGTAGTTCTCATCAGCCACGACCGTAAGTTTGTCGATACTATCACAACACGAACAATCGAAGTAACTTTAGGACGCATATACGACTATAAGGCTAAATATTCGCACTACCTGGAATTGCGTAAGGAACGACGTGCTCAACAGCAGAAACAATATGACGACCAACAGAAGCAGATAGCAGAAGCTAAGGAGTTCATCGAACGATTCAAGGGAACATACTCTAAGACATTCCAAGTACAGAGTAAGGTTAAATGGCTGGAGAAACTCGAGATTATCGAGGTTGATGAGGAAGACACTTCGGCTCTACGCCTCAAGTTTCCTCCTTCGCCTCGCAGCGGCACATATCCTATCATTTGTGATGATATGGGCGCCGGATATAGCAAACCTTTGAAACCTGAAGACAATATCTTCGACCACGCAACGTTCATGATAGAACGAGGAGAGAAGATTGCTTTCGTAGGTAAGAACGGCGAGGGTAAGTCAACTATGGTCAAGGCCATAATGAATGAAATAGAACACACAGGAACCCTTACTGTGGGACACAATGTACAGATAGGTTATTTCGCACAAAACAGTGCTTCGCTGCTCGACGAGGAAGCTACCGTTTACCAGACTATCGACGACATCGCAGTAGGCGAAATACGCAAGAAAATCTCAGACCTGCTCGGTGCGTTTATGTTCGGCGGTGATGATACCCAAAAGAAGGTTAAGGTGCTTTCTGGTGGAGAGAGAGTGCGACTCTGTATGGTAAAACTCTTGCTTGAACCAGTCAACCTTTTGATACTCGATGAGCCTACCAACCACCTCGACATGAAGACAAAGGATATTCTGAAACAGGCTCTCAAAGACTACGATGGTACGCTCATTGTTGTAAGTCACGACCGAGACTTCCTCGACGGGCTTGTTACCAAAGTATATGAATTTGGTGAAAAGCGCGTCAAGGAACATCTCTGCGGAATATACGAATTCCTCGAAAAGAAGAAGCTTGAAAGCCTTCAGGAACTCGAACGAAAGAAATAAGACTACAGCTTTCCGATAGCTTTTGTCAGGTTCTCTCCCAATCCGATAGTATAGCCTTCTGACACATAGACCACACGGTTGAAAGTATCAGCTATCTTGACGACAGGCAGAGTTCCTGACATTTCTTTTATAATCTGACCTTCACTATCAACACCGAACACTACATTGGATGGAAGCGATGGAAACTCGCCGAGATCGAAACGGTCGGCCTCGCTCTGGTTTCGGAACACTAACACTATCTTTCTACCCCACCGCTCCAACTCGTCTTTATATTGTGCTATGTCTCGTAGGATGTGGTTTGTAGGCTCGTTGTTAGGAGCAATGACACCTACAATAAAATAGCCACGTCCTGTAGTCGAGAGTATTGATTTCACTCCGTCATTGGCATCTTTGTATAGATTCTCCGAATTGAATGAACCTATCACACTCAACTTGCCACTATCTTCTCGCATCACAAGAGGAGCTATTACATCTTTTTCGTCTCTCACTGGGAAAATCTCGATATGGGCAAGCACACTACCATCGGCCATACGAGTTCCTGTTACCAATAGATAATCACCGGAATCGATTATGCTGCCTTCTTTCAGTAAGTTCTCGTAAGTATCACCTTCTGCATAGTTCAGAAGCACCGGACTTCCTCCCTTGATTGCCGAAATAGTGAAATGTGTGTAGTATTTAGGATTCTCTAAAACCCTGTTCGGTGTATAGGTAGCTTTCAGGCAACCAATATTAGAATTAGGCTCATGAGATTTGTCTACATCACCAAATTTGACATCAACCCACTTGTAATTAGCATCGGCATACTGAACCTTCGATGTTACCGGGTCGATACGAGCTGGAAGACCGAGAGTTCGACAAACTGCAACGAAGAAAATATTGCGAGAAACGGTATCTGTCAAGCGACTCTTCCAAACTCCTGTAGGAAGCATTCGCAAGTTTTGAGGATTATGCACCTCGTCAATCTTTATATTATCGTTGATCCATGAAATAAACTGAGAGACATCTGCCTTCCACGCAGTTTTTTGTTCTTCGGTCAGGACATTATTAAAGTATGCTCGATAAGGAAGAACCATCTCGTTGGCAACACGTGGATTCAGGATATAACGATTGTAAATGTCGGCAGGCAAACCTACGTTTTCCGGAGTATTGTCATAGATTTCCTTGAGTGTAGCAAATGAAATATCGCGCAAATCCTTATCGGAAATTACAGTCAAAAGGCTGTTTGCTCGTTCGCTATTATTAGCATATTCGAGAAATTCCTTGATTTCTTTATGATTGCCTCTCGACTTTGTCAAAATAGGTGTACTATTGTCGAAGGTTGCGATATAGGCATTACGCAATGAATCCTCGTAGGCAAGGCGACGGGTATTCTCTGCAATCTGTTCGTCGCTCAATGTCGGAACAGTATTTCTCTCCATAGGCGGAATTATCTCCATATCCAAAGAATAAGACTTGCCAGGTTCCCTGTCCAATACAAGAATGGCAGTATCACCTTTTGCTATCGAACACTTGGCGAAACCATAGACATTGTCTTTGTAACCCCATGCAATGAGATCGCCCTGGCCTGCTTCGAGTGAAGTAATACCTTTGGCATCGGTAAGTTTGTTAGCGACAGTATAGAACTCCGCATAGTTATATATCTTGAATTCTACATTTGCTCCCTCTACAAAGTTGCCATCTTTATCCAAAACCTTGACATAAGCCTTGCCCACAGGAGCATAGTTCTTAGTCACATTGATTTCTGTGTAGCATTCTGTCTGAGACATCACTTCTTCTGGTCCATCATAATTACCGAATACTTTTGTGTGCATCAGCAATCCACGCGAAGCAGGAGCATTGAACCATCCAAGATCGAGCACAGCCTCAGGTTCACAAGCGCCCATAAAATGCCACTCGCCATCAGCCCATGCCTCAACCCACGCATGATTATCATCAGTATGAGCCCAACGAGGAGTATAGACCTGTCGTGCAGGAATACCTACAGAACGGAGCGCAGCAACAGTGAAGGTCGATTCTTCTCCGCATCGGCCATAAGCCGTCTTGATCGAAGCAAGAGGACTGCTTGTCCGTTCGTCACTTGGAGTATAAGTTACTTTCTCGTGGCACCAGTGATTGACCTCAAGAATTGCCTCTTTTATTGATAGATTCTTCACACGATCTTTCAGTTCGGCATAGAATACCATACGGCTTTCATCCATATTCTCATTGTTCACACGAACAGGAAGTACGAAATGGAGGAATTCTCTTTCCGGCACAATCTTTCCCCAAGGCATCTCTTCCCTTGCCAGGAAAGATGTCTCAACATTGCGCTTATAGAAAGCTGTGTCATAATCCACTTTATCAGGCAAAGGCATATATTTATAGAGGAAATCCATCGCCTGTTCCTGTGTCAATTCCTGCTTAGCAGTACATGATGCAAGAAGTAAAGCAATAAACAAATATGAAAGTTTTTTCATGCAAGACATATTATTGGGTTAATATTTTCTACTATCTTTCTCACAATATTCGCATCAGTTTCAAGTCGTCCGAAGGCTCTAGTGCTTCGAGCTGATCCATGAATCTCCATCGCACCTGTTTCGTCAAGAATACGTGCAGCATTCTGTTCGTTCACTCCTGCACCAGGCATTATGATGATTCGTCCATCGGCTTGCTTTACGAGCTTACTGAGCATAGAAATACCCTTCTCAGCACTTGTTGCCTGACCAGATGTGAGTAGGCGATTACAGCCAAGCGAGATAATTTGTTCGAGTGCTTTCTCTGGGTCTATACACACATCAAAAGCTCGGTGGAACGTGATATTCATTTTACTTGAACCATCACCTGAAGCAGCTTCTATTAGTCGCTGACAAGTGTCAATATCGATTTCTGAATCTCTGGTTAGAGCTCCAATCACAACTCCATCGACATCTAAATCTCTGCATATGCGGATATCCTCTTCCATGCACTTGATTTCGTCTTCAGTATAGACGAAATCGCCGCAACGTGGACGAATCAGTACATGCACTTTCAGGCCTTCAAGACTCTTGGCATAACGTATCATTCCAACTGATGGGGTTAATCCATCTTCGCTTAAGGCACTGCAAAGCTCTACGCGATTTGCTCCACCTTTATAAGCAGCCGATATACTTTCTATGCTTCCTGCACAAACTTCCAAAATTCTCATTTGCAAATTATCTTAACAATATAATCAACTCCAGATGGAACCTCACCAAACTTCAAAACCGTTTCTGCTTTTCTGGAAATTACTTCAACTTTCTTAGATCCGTCTAAAAGTGTTGCAGATTTCACTTTGTATTTCTTCGGAAGCACTAATTGATCTTTGTCCAGATTAAGGATATGTAGATAAAGTGCATTCCCCTTTCGTGTTGTAACTCCCCAAGGCTGCTCTTCGATATCGCCAGCTGTTGTACCGTAGATACTCTCTCCGTTATCTCGAAGCCATTCGCCTATTTCCTTGAGACGCAAAAGGGCAGTAGCAGGCAATTCTCCGTTAGGCTGAGGACCTATATTGAGCAAGAGATTTGCACCTTTACCAGAAGTGCGCACAAGCAGTCGGATAAGTTCTTCGGTCGACTTGTAGTCCTGATCGGTAATCTTGTAACCCCACATTCCATTCATCGTCTGGCACGTCTCAAGTGGAAGTTTTGAGATTGCCATATCTCCCGAATAACCTGCAGTATTATCACCTGGAACATCTCGTTCGAATATCTGGATATCTTCGCCCGGATGAACATCAACATGATGATTATTTCCCACAAGACAACCAGGCTGAAGTTGATGGATGAGTTCGTACTGCGGACCTAATTGCCAATCGAAAGGAATGGAATCCGAGTCGTGATCCCAATAACCATCGAACCAGATTGCTCCAACTTTGCCATAACCTGAGAGCAACTCTGTGAGCTGATTGTTCATGAACTTATAATATGAATTCCAATCTGCTTTGGAAGCGTCACGATGCGTTCCGTGTCCTGTACGACCTTGCGGATAATCCTCGCGTCGCCAGTCAAGATGCGAGTAGTAGAAGTTGAGCATCACACCTTGCGCGTGACACTCGTCTGCAAGCATCTTCAGCACATCCTTACCGTATGGAGTACCATCGACAATATTGAAATCAGACTGCTTTGTGCCCCACATCGAGAATCCGTCGTGATGGCGGGATGTAATTGTGATATATTTCGCGCCTGAATCCTTGATTGCAGAAACCCAAGCTTTGGCATCAAACTTAGCAGGATAGAATCCAGATGCAGCTTTGGCATATTCTCTCCAATCTAGATTAGCATTATTCATGTACCATTCACCTTGTCCAAACATACTATATATGCCCCAATGAAGGAAAATTCCGAACTTCATATCGGAAAATTCCTGTCGAGATTTCAGGTTTTCTTCACTTGGAATGTAATCTTGCGCAAACGAATTTATGCACAAAAGAGCCACAAACAACGTAAAAAAGAACTTTTTCATACTAAAATTGAGCCTATTTTGATAAAAAAACAATATTTTTTCGATATTTTTTGATTTTTTTCGACAAAAATTTGGAACGAATAAAACAATCCTATATCTTTGCAGTACATTATGGTAACAATAAGTGAATGATTATTAGAAGCTCTTTCCGTTCGTGAGAATAGAAAGGGTTTTTTCTTTATATCTATATCATTTTATCATTTCTAGTGCCAAACAATCCTTCGAAAGGATTATATACACATTTAACATATTAATTACTAATTATTTAAGCAGTAAAAGCAAAGAGAATACAATTTCTAATCCAGAAAAACTATTCGCTCTCTGTTTCACGTGAAACATTTCCAAAATACTCCTGAATCTTCTTTGCCTTTGAAGCACCAACTACAGAAGACAATTCGTCGAGCGATGCTTCTTTGATTCGCTTAAGACTCTTGAACTGCTTGATCAATTCCTGACGAGTCTTTGGTCCTATTCCTGGAATATCATCAAGTTCGGACTTGACCTGGCTCTTACTTCGTTTGTCGCGATGGAATGTAATAGCGAAGCGATGCACCTCTTCCTGTATGCGTTCGAGGAGGTGGAACAGATTACTACCGACTTTCACATCGACAGCTTGTGGAGGATTGCCGAAGAGCATCTGACGAGTACGATGTCGTCCATCTTTCACAAGTCCGCCAACTGGAATCTGAAGTTTTTCACGAACCTCATGAAGACGAGTCTCAGAGATTTCTCCTCGTACATGTGCATCGAGATATTGCTTCTCAAGATCAAGAAGAGCTTCGTGAATCACACCCATCTGTCCTACTCCACCGTCGGCTATCACAAGGTCTGGAACCTCAAGTCCTTCATCAATTACTCGGCGATAACGACGCATCACAACCTCATGCATCGAAGCATAATCGTCGCTTCCGACAACTGTCTTGATATTGAACTTTCGATATTGTTTCTTGTCTGGTTTACCAGCAATGAAGACAACGCACGAAGCAACTGCATCAGTTCCCGAAACATTAGAGTTATCGAAACTCTCGATGTGCATTGGGAGCTTTGAGAGTCCGAGCTGTTTCTGAATCTCGGACAACAGTCTTGTATTTCTCTGTTCCGGATTCAACTTCTCTGCTTGCTTGATCTGATCGATTCTATACTGTCGACAGTTCTTCTCAGCAAGCTCAAGCAACTTACGTTTATCGCCTCTTTGCGGAACAGTACATTCTACCCCTTCTGGTAGCATTGAAGGAACGAACGGCACAATGACTTCGTCGGACATACTCTCGAATCGCTCGCGCATCTCTTCAATACCAAGTGCAAGAATATCCTCTTTCTCTTCGTCGATGTTCTTCTTATATTCGATAGTGTAGCTTTGAATTATGGCACCTTGAACAATGTGGAAATACGAGACAATAGCATTCGATTCCTCTTCGTCATAGGCAAACACATCAACATTGCTGATGGTTGATGGAACGATATTACTGCGTGTGCGATAACCTTCAATAAGTTCACTGCGGAACTTGATTGCGGCAGCTTCTTCGAACTTCATCTCTGAAGCCTTGTCCAACATCTGTGCATTGAGCGTACGAAGCAACTCGGCTGTATGTCCACGAAGAATCTGTTTGATTTCTTCGATGTTTTCAGCATATGTTTCACGTGAAACTTTACCTACACAAGGACCAAGACATTTCTTAATATGATATTTCAGGCAAACTTTATAGCCTTTATCAATCATTGTCTGTTGCAGATTCAAGCTACATGTACGCACATTGTAGATTCGTTCGAACAGATCGATAAGAGCTTTCGCTAAAAGAACATTAGTGTAAGGACCGAAATATGACGAGCCATCTTTGACTACAGTTCTAGTCAGGAACACTCGCGGAAACGCTTCATTGCGCACGCAAATCCAAGGATAAGTCTTTCCGTCTTTAAGGAGAACATTATACTTCGGTTGATGCGCCTTTATCATTCTATTTTCAAGATTGAGCGCATCATTCTCGGTATTTACGACTATGTATTTGAGATCATAAATCTGTCGGACAAGATTAGCGGTACGTCGAGACTCATGCTCCTTCGTAAAATAACTTGATACCCTTCGCTTAAGATTCTTTGCCTTCCCTACATAAATTATTGTTCCCTCGGCATCGAGATAACGATATACGCCGGGGGAATCAGGAAGGATGTTCACAATGGACATCAAATAGTCATATCGAGGATTATCCTTGGCTTGAACCATTTGCTTTGAAGCAAAATATTAAATATTAAATAATAAATAAAGTATTGACCAATATAAAAAATCTATAGTAATTTTCCGTCAATATTAATTTTATATTTATTATTTATCATTTCGAAATATTGCCCACTGGCAATATTTCCTTACTCTCCTTCGTAAGTGACAGGACAATAAACTTCAGCATCCTCTGGGAAGATATTGCGACCCTTGAGGTCAACAAGTTCGATGATGCAGTTGATATAAACCTTCTTTACGCCAAGTTTCTTACAGAGATCATAAGCAGCTTTCATAGTACCACCAGTTGCCATAAGGTCGTCATGGATAAGAACAATGTCATCTGGTGTAAGAGCATCCTTGTGGATCTCAATCTTGTCTGTTCCGTACTCGAGAGCATATTCCTGAGAGATTGTCTCAGCAGGCAATTTACCTGGTTTACGGATTGTGACAAAACCAGCGTTAATGTTATTGGCAATAATTGGTCCGAGAATGAATCCACGACTCTCGATGCCAAGCACCTTTGTGATGCCAAGACCTGTGTAGTATCCTGTGAGACCATTTGCAAGTTCGCGAAGGCAAGCAGGATTCTTAAGTACTGTTGTAATGTCTCTGAACATAATTCCTGGTTTTGGGAAATCAGGAATAGTGCGAAGATTTTGTTTGATTAAATCAATATTCATAATAAAAATAGTATGTTATTGTTTTTTGATATTATTAAATGTTTTCCACGTGGAACGATTATCTTCCCAGAAGCACCAAAAGAATATTTACGTCCGCCGGAGAGACTCCAGGAACTCGAGAAGCCTGTCCGATGGTTTGCGGACGTATTTTCGAGAGCTTCTGACGAGCTTCAATCGTAAGCTGCTGGAGAGAATTAAAATCTACAGTCTTTGGAATTTTTATGTTTTCAAGTCGTTGAAGCTTGTCGGCAATCATTCTCTCTCTTTCGATGTATCCGGAATACTTGATACGAATTTCCGTTGCTTCGACGATCTCTTCTCTTCTATTTGGAATAGATTCAATCAGTTCTTTGAATTCTGGAATAAATTCTGCGAGTTGAAGCATTGTTAATTCCGGACGATTGATCAAAGAAATAAGTTTGCATCCTTCTTTGAGCGGAGTCGAATTAAGAGAAGAAAGAACATCGTTGAATGAAAGTTTCACGTGGAACAATTCACAGAAACTGATAATCTTTTCAATCCATTCTTTCTTTTCGATCATAAGATCGTAACGATGCTGATCTGCAAGTCCAATTTCATATCCTCGTGGAGTGAGACGCATATCTGCATCATCCTGTCGCAAGAGGATTCGATATTCTGCGCGAGAAGTGAACATTCTATATGGTTCGTCAACACCTTTTGTCACAAGGTCGTCGATGAGCACGCCAATATAAGATTCGTCACGTCCAAGAGTCAACGGTTCTTTGCCTAAAACCTTAAGAGCTGCATTGGCACCAGCAACGAGACCTTGACCGGCAGCTTCTTCATAACCTGTAGTACCATTGATCTGTCCTGCAAAGAAAAGACCTTCGACAAGTTTCGTCTCAAGACTATGTTGAAGCTGTGTCGGATCGAAGAAATCGTATTCAATGGCATAACCTGGACGATAAGCCTTAGCATTTGCCAAAGCTGGAATCTTATGAAGGGCTTCCATCTGAATATCGATTGGCAACGACGAAGAGAATCCATTAAGGTAATACTCTTGAGTGTTGTCGCCTTCTGGTTCGAGGAAGAGAAGATGATGATCCTTATCGGCAAAAGTCACAATCTTTGTCTCAATACTAGGGCAATAACGAGGGCCAATTGACTGGATCTGTCCGTTGTACAATGGAGAGTCAGGAAGACCTTTTCTCAATATCTCATGAACCTCTTCATTGGTCTGGATTGTCCAGCAAGGCATCTGATTTAAGCTTTTATGTGCCTGATAATCAAGGAATGAGAACTTATGAAAGTCCATCTCTCCTTCTTGTTTCTCGGCTTTGCTGAAATCTATTGTATTTCCATCGATTCGGACAGGCGTACCGGTTTTCATACGTGACACGCTGAATCCCAACGACTTAAGCTGTTCTGTAAGACCGTAACTAGCAGGTTCTCCTACTCGACCGCCCTTAATCATCGTTCTTCCGATGTGCATCAAACCATTCAGGAATGTTCCAGCAGTGAGTACAACTGCCTTTGCTTTGAATGTGACATCCATCTGAGTCTTTGCGCCTGAAACAACGAGCCCCTCTCCTACTCTATCGACAATAAATTCTGTTACCGTATCCTGCCAGATGGAAAGATTAGGAGTGTTCTCCAAAACCTTTCGCCAAGCCCAGATGAACTTACCTCGATCGGACTGTGAACGAGGACTCCACATTGCTGGACCTTTTGAACGATTGAGCATACGGAACTGAATGGAAGTCTCATCGGTAATCTCTCCCATCTTTCCGCCCAGCGCATCGATTTCCCGGACAATCTGACCTTTGGCAATTCCGCCGACGGCAGGATTGCAACTCATCTGTCCGATTTTATTCATATCCATTGTGATCAGACATGTGTTCGCGCCGATACGAGCAGCTGCATGAGCTGCTTCACATCCCGCATGACCTGCGCCAATCACAAGAACATCGTATTCGAATGTCATTATATAAAATAAAGAATTAAAGAATGAAAGAATTAATTGCTGAAGTAGATACTAAAAATAAACGTTACCAAATTTCAAATAATTCTTTCATTACTTTCATTATTTAATTATATCATTAATCAAAGCCAATGCCTTATTCTCTTCAGCTTCCATTATCTCTCTTTCCCCAGGACCTTTGTCGTTGATTCCGCAAAGATGAAGGATTCCATGGATAATGACACGATGTAGCTCGGTATTGTAATCCTGTCCGAACTGCTCGGCATTGGTGCGTACAGTATCAAGACTAATAAACAAATCGCCCGAAATCTTATCACCTTCAGTATAATCAAAAGTGATAATGTCTGTGTAATAATCATGCTGGAGAAATTGCTTGTTTACTTCCAGAATCTTGTTATCATCACAGAAAATATACGATACAGGTCCGAGACGTTTTGAATGAAGTTCTGCAACATTCTTGACCCAGTTTCGTATATCGGTTTTATTTATGTCGGGCATGTCAATGCCTTCTGTAAAAAATGATACTGCCATTATATATTATTTAATGTATTTCTAAATGCAAAGATAAACAATTAACAAAATATTATGCCCAACAACATACTATTTTTTACAATATGCCACTCTTTTTTGACAAATATGTAAAAAAAACGGAAAAATGTTTGACTAGAAAAAATAATCCTTTATATTTGCAGTGCTCATTTGTATATACGATACCTTAGAAGAAATATCATCATTTTGAGCATATTTTAGACCGAAATCATTATAATACAAAATAAAAAGAAAACACTATGTCAAATAACGTAGGACACATCTCCCAGGTAATTGGCCCTGTTGTAGACGTTGCTTTCGCTGGCACTGCCGACAAACAGGCTGAACTTCCTGCAATCAACGAAGCCCTTACGGTAAAGCGCCCAGACGGACGTGATCTTATCATCGAAGTGCAGCAGCATATCGGTGAGAATTCTGTACGTTGCGTCGCTATGGACTCTACAGACGGTCTTCGTCGCGGACTTGAAGCTGTTGCTACAGGTGCGCCTATCACAATGCCTGTCGGAGATCAGGTAAAGGGACGTCTTCTCAACGTCGTTGGTGAGACAGTAGATGGTATGAAGACTCTTTCCAAGGAAAGCGCCTTCCCTATCCACCGCGAACCACCAAAATTTGAGGAACTCAAGACTTCTCAGGAAGTACTTTACACAGGTATTAAAGTCATCGACCTTCTCGAGCCATACCTCAAGGGTGGTAAGATCGGTCTTTTCGGTGGTGCCGGTGTAGGTAAGACAGTGCTCATTATGGAGCTCATCAACAACATCGCAAAGAAGCACAACGGTTTCTCTGTATTTACTGGTGTCGGTGAACGTACCCGTGAAGGTAATGACCTTCTCCGTGAAATGCTCGAGTCTGGCGTTATCCGCTATGGTAAAGAGTTCATGGAAGGCCTTGAAGAAGGTAAGTGGGACCTCTCTAAGATCGATTACGAAGAAGTTGCAAAGTCACAGGCAACACTCGTGTACGGTCAGATGTCAGAACCTCCAGGAGCTCGTGCTTCGGTAGCTCTTTCAGGTTTGACTGTCGCAGAATCATTCCGTGACTCTGATCAGGTCGGCACTTCTAAGGATATCCTTCTCTTTATCGATAATATCTTCCGTTTCACTCAGGCCGGTTCTGAGGTATCTGCCCTCCTTGGTCGTATGCCATCAGCCGTAGGTTATCAGCCTACACTTTCTACCGACATGGGTAAGATGCAGGAACGAATCACATCAACAAAGAAGGGATCCATCACATCTGTACAGGCAGTTTATGTGCCAGCCGATGACTTGACTGACCCTGCTCCTGCTACTACATTCTCTCACCTCGATGCAACAACAGTATTGAGCCGTAAGATCACAGAGCTTGGTATCTACCCTGCCGTTGACCCACTCGACTCTACTTCCCGTATCCTCGATCCGAACATCATCGGTGAAGAGCATTATAACTGTGCTCAGCGCGTTAAACAGATTCTCCAGCGTAACAAGGAACTTCAGGATATCATCTCTATCCTCGGTATGGATGAGCTCTCTGACGAAGATAAGCAGACTGTAAACCGCGCTCGTCGAGTACAGCGTTTCCTCTCTCAGCCATTTACAGTTGCAGAGCAGTTTACAGGCGTCAAGGGTGTTATGGTCAATATCGAAGACACTATCAAGGGCTTCAACATGATCCTCGACGGTGAAGTAGATGACCTTCCAGAACAGGCATTCCTCAACGTTGGTACCATCGAAGAGGCAATCGCTAAGGGTAAGGCACTTCTCGAAGCTGCTAAGGGATAAAGTGAATTCATAATTGATAATTCATAATTGATAATTAGTTTTGCTCCCAAAAACTGCTAGTAAATAATTATGAATTATCAACTATCAATTATCAATTAGGTATATGAGATTAATAATCTTTAGTCCTGAAAAGACTGTATTCGAAGGTGAGGTGTCTCTCTGCGAGGTTCCTGGCAAGAAGGGTCGATTCACAATCCTCCAAGACCATGACTCAATCATTACTACACTGCAGGAAGGAAATATCCGCTATGTAGTTGATGGACAAGAGATATTGCAGCCTGTAACTTCGGGTTATGTCGAAGTTCATAAGAACGTTATCTCTGCGTGCGTACATCTATGAATTGGATAGTAATACTGATTATTGCAACCATTCTCATTGAAGCTGCTATCATCTGGTTCTACAGTTGGATGCAGAAAAATATGCCGGAACAGAGCCTTTGGGTGATAATGGGATCGAAAGTCCTGAAACTCCTTTTGGCCGTAGGTGCAATACTTTTAGTTTATGCATTTGTAGATGACATTGAAATCAAGCATTTCAGTTTCGGTGTAATCACCGCATACCTTATCAGCTTGGTTTTTGAAACAATATTCTTTCTCAAAAAGAAGAAATAATTATTTAATATGAATAACAAAAATAAGGCTTGGATGTCTATTCTTTCAATGATGCTTGCTGTATGCATGCTCTTCTCCTCTGCCCCATTGATGGCTCAGGAACACGAGGAACATGCACAGAAGGAAGAATCGTCAAAGATTGACATGACTTCCCTTATCCTTGGCCACATCAGCGACTCATACGAGTGGCATTTCTGTGGAGAGGGTGAAAATGCGGTAGCTATTCCTTTGCCTATTTTCGTCTACTCAAAAGTGCGTGGAGAATGGTTCTTCTTCAGCTTCAAGAAAATCGAAGAGGCTGAGCACCATCACACAACCTACGAGGGCTTCAAACTTGCAGAAGCAGGCGAACCAAACGAAGGAAAAGTTGTCGAGTTGAATCCTGCAACAGGAGAATGGGAACGACCTCTCGACCTTTCTCTCACAAAGAATGCATGCGGCCTTTTCATCAACAGCATTATCCTGATCGCTATTGTCTTGTTCTGCGCTAACTGGTATAAGAACAAGAAAGCAGAAGACGAAGCACCTAAGGGATTCGTTGGTTTGATGGAGATGATGGTATCAATGGTCTATAACGATATCATCAAGGCAAATATCCCACAGCACGTTCAGCGCTATTCCGGATATCTGCTTTGTGCCTTCTTCTTCATCTTCCTCACCAATCTCATCGGTCTGATTCCAGGATCTGCCAACCTCACAGGTAATATAGCTATCACTTGTGTATTAGCAGTTTGCACATTCCTCTTTACCAACCTTGGTGGCAATAAGGAATACTGGAAAGAGATCTTCTGGGCAGATGGAATGCCAACCTGGCTGAAGCCTATCATGGCAGTAATTGAGTTCTTCGGACTTTTCACAAAGCCTGTTGCCCTCATGATCCGTCTCTTTGCCAATATCATGGCAGGTCACGCAGCTCTCCTCGCCTTGATTGGCGTAATCTTCATTACAGCTCAGATTGGTGCAGCAATCAACAGTATCATGACACCGTTGGCAGTATTCTTTGCAATCTTCCTCGACTGTCTTGAACTTCTCGTTGCATTTATCCAGGCTTACGTATTTACAATGCTTTCGGCAGTGTTCATTGGTTTGTCAGTGCCAAAGCACCATCATTGATTTATTTCAAAAAAAACAATTAATATTAACACTTAAAAATTTACAACTATGCTTTTGGAAATTCTTTCTACACAGGGTGCAGCAGCAATTGGTGCTGGTATCGTAGCTATCGGTGCAGGTCTTGGTCTTGGTAAGATCGGTTCTTCTGCAATGGACGCAATGGCTCGTCAGCCAGAGGCTATCAGCAAGATTCAGACTCCTATGATCATCATCGGCGCTCTCGTTGAAGGTGTATCACTTATCGGTGTCGTTGCTTGTCTTCTCGGCGTACTCGCTTAATTATAAACGCATAGTTACAAGTTGCCGTAACAGCAATATGCTCGTAATTAGCAATTTGTAATTTGTAATCAAATAGCATATATGTCATTGTTAACTCCCGAAATAGGACTTCTTTTCTGGATGATTGTTGCATTCGGAGTAGTCTTCTTTGTACTTGCAAAGTTCGGTTTCCCTATCATCACTCAGATGGTAGACAACCGCAAGAAGTACATCGATGAGTCTCTTGATGCTGCACGTCAGGCTAACGAGAAATTAGCTAAGATCCAGGAGGAAAGTGCTGCAATGCTTAAGCAGGCCCAGGAGAAGCAGAGCCAGATTCTGGCTGAGGCTATGGAAATGCGTAAGCAGATTGTCGAGAAGGCGCAGGCAGAAGCTACAACAGCCGGACAGAAGATTCTGGAAGAGGCTAAGCAACAGATACAGATTGAGAAAGAGGATGCTATCCGTGATATCCGACGTCAGGTCGGAGAACTCTCTGTACAGGTTGCCGAGAAAGTACTTCGTCAAAGTCTTGCTACCGACAAGGACCAGATGGCAATGATCGACCGTATGCTCGATGAGTTAGAAACCAAATAATATCAAACATGGATATTGGAGTAATCGCCAAACGTTATGCCAAAGCACTGTTGCTCTTTGCGCAGGAAGGAAAAGCTGAGGACACTGTCTATAATGAAGTGCTTCAGTTCATAGATTCCTACCAGAAAGTGCCACAGTTGGCTAAGGTACTGGGCAACCCTCTTCTTCCATCAGAGGAAAAAGAGAAGGTCATCTGCCAGGCAGCATCGACCGAGGTGAGCTCAGTTTTCCAGAAATTTGCAACTTTGGTTGTCGCTCATCGTCGAGAGTCGTTCATGCTCTTCATCGCCCACAATTACATCACTCTCTACCGAGAGCTGAAGCATATCAGCATAGGCAAGCTCATCACAGCAGTTCCTGCAAGTGAGGCTATTGCCAATCGTCTCGAAAAGATGATCGAAGAACGTTCACAGAACTCTGTCGATGTCATTATGGAGACAACTGTTGATCCGAATATCTTGGGCGGTTTTATCTTCCAGCTCGATGATATGCGTCTCGACGCAAGTGTGTCAACGCAGTTTGAGCAGATCAAGAAGCAATTTATTGAAAAGAATAAAAGAATCATATAATGAATTAAAAATTAAAATTTAAAAATTAAAAATTCACGGTTAGCAACTATAAAGGTTGTCTTTTCGGAGTGATTAACTTTTAACTTTTAACTTTTAACTTTTAACTTAAAAAATATGAGTAATATCAAAGCCAGCGAAGTTAGCGAAGTGCTCCTTGAACAACTCAAGGGCATCGATACAAGCGCAAGATTTGACGAAGTAGGTACAGTACTCACTGTCGGCGACGGTGTAGCTCGTATCTATGGCTTGCGTAATGCAGAAGCTAACGAGTTGTTGGAATTCGAAAATGGTGTCATGGCAATCGTCATGAACCTCGAAGAGGACAACGTCGGTGCTGTGCTTCTCGGTGGTGCTGAGAAGATTCGCGAAGGTATGGTAGTAAAACGTACCAACCGTATCGCATCTATTCAGGTCAACGAAAGCATGTTCGGCCGCGTTATCAATCCTCTTGGCGAGCCACTTGACGGTATGGGACCTATCGAAGGCGAGAAATACGAGATGCCACTCGAGCGTAAGGCTCCTGGTGTAGTATTCCGTCAGCCGGTAAAGCAGCCTCTCCAGACAGGTTTGAAGGCTGTCGATGCTATGATTCCAATCGGTCGTGGTCAGCGTGAGCTTATCATTGGTGACCGTCAGACAGGAAAGACTGCAATTGCAATCGATACAATCATCAACCAGAAGGCAAACTATGAAGCAGGCAAGCCTGTTTACTGTATCTATGTTGCCATTGGTCAGAAGGGTTCTACAGTAGCATCTCTCGTTCAGACACTCCGTGAGAAGGGCGCTATGCCTTACACTTGCGTCGTTGCTGCAACAGCTGCAGATTCTGCTGCACTTCAGTACTTTGCACCATTCGCAGGTGCTGCTATCGGTGAGTTCATCCGCGATACCGGAGGTCATGCTCTGGTTGTTTACGATGATCTTTCTAAGCAGGCCGTTGCTTATCGTGAAGTATCATTGATCCTCCGTCGTCCTTCAGGACGTGAAGCATATCCTGGTGATGTATTCTATCTCCACTCACGTCTTCTCGAACGTGCTGCTAAGATCATCGAACAGCAGGAAGTTGCTGAGCAGATGAACGACCTTCCACCAGCACTCGTAGGCAAGGTAAAGGCAGGCGGTTCGCTCACAGCACTCCCAATCATCGAGACTCAGGCAGGTGACGTTTCTGCATACATCCCAACCAATGTGATTTCTATCACCGACGGTCAGATCTTCCTTGAGACAGACCTCTTTAACCAAGGTTTCCGTCCTGCTATCAACGTAGGTATCTCGGTATCTCGTGTAGGTGGTTCTGCACAGGTTAAGTCAATGAAGAAGGTTGCAGGTACTCTTAAGATCGACCAGGCACAGTATCGCGAACTCGAGGCATTCTCTAAGTTCTCAAGCGATATGGATGCCGTTACAGCAATGGCTATCGACCGCGGACGTAAGAACAACAAGCTTCTCGTTCAGCCTCAGTATTGCCCAATGCCTGTAGGTGAACAGATTGCAATTCTTTATTGCGGTACAAAGGGATTGATGTCTAAGATTCGTGTAGATCAGGTTCCTGAGTTCCAGGATAAGTTCCTCGCTCTGCTCCGTGCTGCTCATCAGGAGGATGTTATCGCACCTCTTGCATCTGGTAAGATCGACGATACAATCACTGGTATCATCACTGATATCGCTGCAAATATCTGCACAGAACTCGCATAATTGTCAATTAAATTATGGCTTCATTAAAAGAAATCAAAGGACGCATCGGTTCGGTCGGAGGGACACTCAAGATCACTTCGGCAATGAAGATGGTTGCTTCTGCAAAACTGCACAAGGCACAAGGTGCTATCGAAAGCATGTTGCCTTATGACCGTCAGTTGCACAAGATAATGGTAAGTCTTTTGAGCGGTGATACTAAGGTTACAACTCCACTTTGCCAGCCACACGACAAGGTGAAGCGTGTAGCTATCGTAGCTATCGCATCAAACAGCTCTCTCTGTGGCGGTTACAACAGTAATGTAGTGCGCAACACCACTGCTGTGCTCAAAGAATACGGCAAGGAGATAGGCGAAGCCATTGATTGTTATGTTATCGGACGAAAACTCGACCAGTCGCTTGGTAAGCTCAAGGGCTTCAACCATATCAAGGACTATGTCGAAAAAGGTGATAATCCGACATTCGCGACTGCACAAGACCTCGCAACTCGCCTCATGAAGGATTACATCGACGGCAAGATCGACCGCGTCGAACTCGTCTATATGCATTTCAAGAATACAGCAAGCCAAATTCCTACACGCGAAGTATTCCTTCCTGTGCCTCTTCAGAAGGGCTCTGACGAGACTTCTACTTCTGGATATATAATTGAGCCAACGCCGACAGAAGTGCTCAACGAGCTCATCCCAGACGCTCTCTGCATGAAGATTTACACTGTGATGCTCGATGCTCAGGCAGCTGAACACGCAGCACGTACTGTTGCAATGCAGACAGCTACGGATAATGCCAATGAGCTTCTCGATGAACTTAAGATCCAATATAACAAGGGACGTCAGGCAGCAATCACAGCCGAACTTCTCGACATCGTAGGCGGTTCTTTGCAATAAACAGAATTTGCAATATAATTATATCTCCTCACATCGTGTGTTACTCCACACCTTGTGAGGAGTTTTCGTCTGAGATTGATGATAAAAACCGAATAGAAGAGTGGTCATCGACGCGCGTCGATGACTTCTCGGGACTTCCGGAAGTGTAATCGACGACCGTCGATCAGTCCACGGGAAGTCCGGAGAACAAATTTCCGACCGTCGATCGGACTTCCGAGCTTCCGGAAATGTAATCTCCAAACGGAGATTGGACTTCCGAGTTTCTGGAAATGCAATCTACAAATGGAGATTGAACTTCCAGATTTGGAAAAGTCCAAAATCCTTACTATTTTTGCGCAAAATAAAACTAAAAGTATATGGAGAGAGCCGACGAACAGACTTTGACACTTCTCGGGAACAAAAAAACCGTCTACAAACAGGATTACGCTCCTGAAGTTCTCGAAACATTCATCAACAAACATCAGGAGAACGATTACTGGGTGAAATTTAACTGCCCGGAATTCACCAGCCTTTGTCCGATCACAGGTCAGCCAGACTTCGCCAATATTATCATAAGCTATATTCCAGACGTGAAGATGGTGGAAAGCAAGAGTCTGAAACTCTACCTTTTCAGTTTCCGGAATCATGGTGATTTCCACGAGGATTGTGTGAATATCATCATGAAAGATCTGATCCGCCTTATGGATCCTCGTTATATCGAAGTCACAGGAATCTTCACTCCACGCGGAGGCATTGCAATCCATCCTTATGCCAACTACGGCAAGCCTGGAACAAAGTACGAACAGCTTGCGTTCGATCGTCTCAGCAGGCACGAATAAGAATTAGAAATGCACGTCTAAAAAGCGTGCATTTTTTACGATTGATAAAATTGTGAGATTCTTGGCATTTTTACATATATAAATTGTGAGATTCTTGGCAAAACCTATATAAATTGTGAGATTCCTGGCATTTTTACACATATAAATTGTGAGATTCTTGGCAAAACGCTTAACTTTGCTTCACGAAACAATATAATCTATGGAAACAAAAATCTTTAGGAGAAAGTTGTACGACAAGATGCTGCAGTGGAAGCATGAACGTGAAGGCCAAACAGCACTACTCATCAAAGGCGCCAGAAGAGTAGGAAAATCCACGCTTGCCGAAGAATTTGCGAGCAAAGAATATGATTCATATATCTGCATCGACTTTACCGAAGCAAGTCATGAAGTTAGAGAATTGTTCGATGATGTCTCAAATCTTGACAACCTGTTCATGTCTCTTCAATTCCATTATGGAGTGCAATTGCATCCACGCCGGTCTGCAATCATATTTGATGAGGTGCAGAATTGTCCAATGGCACGTCAAGCAATACGCAAATTGGTCAAAGATCATCGTTACGACTATATAGAAACTGGTTCTCTCATTAGCATCAAAAAGAATATACAAGGTATTCGCATCCCAAGTGAGGAGACTCGCTTGACTCTGCTGCCATTAGATTATGAGGAATTCAGATGGGCTTTGGGTGACACTACATCTATTCCTTTGTTAAAAGAGATGTTTCTAAGTAAACAATCTTTAGGAGATGGTGTAGTTAGAAAACTGCTGCGCGACTTTAGGCTTTATATGTTGGTCGGAGGAATGCCACAAGCAGTAAACACATACCTCGCAACAAATAATCTGAGTGCTACAGATGCTGTAAAGCGTGAAATTTTGGAACTATATGCTGATGACTTTAGAAAAATAGATCCTACAGGCAAAGCAACCAGAATGTTTCTTGCCATTCCAGGACAACTAGCGAAAAATGCATCTCGTTATCAGGTGGGAAGCGTAATCGAACATGCCAAGCAAGACCGTCTGGAAGAAATCATACAAGACATGAAGGACTCTATGGTTGTGCTCTTCTCACATCATGCCGACGATCCGACAGTAGGATTGTCGCTTCACGAAGACAATACCCAGTATAAAATGTTCCTAAATGACACCGGACTCTTTATCACTCTTGCATTCTGGGACAAGGATATGACCGAGAATATCATATACGAAAAACTGCTCAGCGATAAACTCTCTGCTGACATGGGATACATATATGAGAACATTGTTGCACAGATGCTCAAGGCAAACGGCAACGAGTTGTATTACCATACTTGGCCTACAGAGAGTGGCAGACATAACTATGAAATTGATTTCCTGTTAACAAGAGGCGCTAAGCTTTGTCCAATAGAAGTGAAATCTTCGGGATATAAGAGTCATGCCTCACTTGATGCTTTTTGTAAGAAATTCTCTGACCGAATAGGTTCTCGCTACCTGATATATACCAAAGACCTTCGCAAAGATGAGGCAACAATATTGATACCTGTATTTATGACAATGTTCTTGTAAGTTGATTTGGCATTTGTTTCAGCAAACACGAATAAGGAAATACAAATGCACAAAACCATGTTATCTAACACATTTCCAGATTAAAAATTAAGGAATTTTATACATTTAAATACTTTATTTATTGCAAAAATAGTAGAAATCACTATCTTTGCAACAAATCTTGCGTGCCACAGCGGTGGATAAAACACAGTAAGATACTTTATCGGTAAAGACGTTTACATACGTTTGATCTTGGCTCTTTAAAACTACCACTTTTAAAACATTGTCCAAGACATTCAGTAGTAGATGTCCTGAATCAGTTAGATTATATAACTGGCAGATGGTGAATATCTCAAAAAGGGTATTTACTATTGTTTGTATATATCGTTATGACAAAGGGCTTCTGCGACTGCTTGTTTCATGACAATGTGGGTTGTGGTAGACCTTAAAGAGCGGAGCAAGCAAGTGCAGTTGCCCCGCGTCTTTTTTAAATTGTATTTACACTATAATCCAGGGGGCAATAATTGCTCTCTGGATTTTTTGCATATAGGGTCGAAAGATAAATTGAAAAAAACTACAACCCAAATAATAACAGTTTAATTAATTATTCATTATGAAAACAAACATTATGAACATCGAGAATGGCAAGAAGTATGAGTCACCTATGACAAAAGTTATCTCTATCGAGACAGAGCAGATAATTGCTGCAAGCTGTCCTCATGGTATGGATGATACTCTTTGCCCAATTTGTAACGAAGATTAATCCTGTAAATATTGCACTATAATTTGTATTGTTATATGAATAGATTTTATTATTTACTGACATTAGGAATAATTTTTTTAACGTTATCGTGTAACAATCAAGATTTAGAGCAGTCTTTACCAAATGACGACACCCATTTTATCTCATTAGTAGCGACTGTGCCTGATTTTGATGAAGAAGATGAAACAAGAGCTTCTGCTTCTTCAACCATAAAACCATCATGGGCTAAAGGAGATGAAGTGGCTGTCGTCAACTTAACAAAACAATGTTGTTTGGCAGGTAAACTGACAGCAGACGGATCTGGAAGTGCTACTTTCTCTGGTAGCTTGGAAGGTACAATAGAACCAAATGATATGCTAGCATTTATCTACCCAGCTCAAGAATTTGTCAAAAACGCACCATTCTCAAGTCTCATGCTGAATGTTGCGAATATACAAGATGGGAAAAACCCTCCACTACATGCAGTTGCAACATATCAAGTTCCTTCAAATATTAATCTACAAAAAATAGTTTGCAATTTTTACTTTTATATATCTTACTATAAATTAAATATAGCAGGATTACCGATAAATTCAGAAATTAGCAAAATAGAAATACCCGGCATGGGTAGTTCTGCAGTAGTTCCAATAGTAAGTAATAAATTTAATGTTTTGACGGCAACTATTACAGACAGTAACTTTGAACTCAATAATGTAGGAACGACTAGTGACCAAGGTTATATAGCTTTAAAATTTACTAGCGTAGGAGCAAACGCACAAACAAATCCACGTGAAATAAGAGTTACTTGCGCAGGAAAAACCTACGTCTCTTCAATGGTAAAGTCTGCGTATTATTTATCGACATATAGAAATGTCATCGTTTCTGCGTTCCAACCGGAAGGAGGGAAGAATGAAATTGCAATCGGTGGAACAACAAGCTCAGGATGGGATTAATAAAACTGTAAATCTTTGGGAAAACAATGAAAAAACTATCATATATAATAATCGCTTTAGCTGCAACAATAAACGTAAAAGCTCAGGATATCGTTATTAACGATGCTCAGCCATTCAGCCGAGATGCGGACAGCGCACCATGCTCAGTAAAGTATGTCAGAACTTTCTTAAATACAAGCTGGCAGGCACTATATATCCCATTCGAATTGCCATATTCTGTGTGGTCGGAAAAAGCAGAAATAGCTTATCTTGACAACGTGTATTCATACGACGATGACAACGACGGAACAACAGATAGAATAGCAGTAAAGTTCGAGATTTTACCAGAAGGTAAGTCTGTTAAAGCAAATACTCCTTATCTTATCAAGCCTAAGGTAACAGGCAAGTCTGAATTTATTTGCACAAATACCGTGATTAAAGCAACCCCGATTAATGATCGCTCAATAAGCTGCAATACATCGATGATGAAATATACTTTTGCTGGGACATATCAGACGAAGAACGATATGTATGCAAAAGGTGCATATGCCTTGAAGGACGGCGCTTTCGTGCAAGCTGCAACTGCCGACCAGACACTCTCGCCATTCAGAATCTATCTGACAATCACCGATTCAGATGATTATGGTTCAGATACAAGTCAAAATGGCTTCCTGCACATTTATTTTGAAGATAAAGACCTTTCCGGAGAGGATGAGAGTGTTGATAGAAAATAATTATTACATGAAGAATATATTTCCATATTTCGTATTATTATGGGCATTAATTGCATGTAATTCCATCGAAGAAGATTTCTCGATTGGAACAGGAAAAACTGCGAAGGTAAGTTTCAATGTCGGTGGTGAGATTACTGCAGTTTATGAGAATCTGACTCGAGCAGCTTCTAATGTATTTTATAGCATATACATTGACGAAAAAACAAGCGAAACAACCGTTAAGCCATATCTGCATGGAACTTTCTCGAGTCTTGATAATGTTAATGCGAATTTATTTGTCGGCAAAAAATATCTTGTATCTATACAAGTTGATATGGGAGATGATACTACCCCTACTAATATTTTTGATATGGAGACAAGCGGTTCTAGCAAGTCCTACGATAAAAGTAGAGGATTTACACACTACTCTTGCGACTCATACATGCAGAAAGATATATATTATGGTGAAACAACTGTAGAAATTTCAAGCACAACAAGTACTACTATTTCAATAGAAACGCTTTACTGTGATTTTGGGTTAAGTTTTGCTGTAACCCAACCTCTTGGCGGTACGCTTTATGTCACTTCCAACAATCTGGAATTCATATATGCATATTCAAATGATGGATTCTCTTCTTTCCCAAACGGAATAAAAAAATACACCATGAAGCGCCCTTGGGCAGAAGACGAAGAAATAACTATTTCAGTTACATATACGCAAAACAATTTCTATCAGGATGTGAAATTTATACCTGAGCGCAATAAGACAGTTAAGCTGAATATCAATGTAAATGATAATACAGCAGAAATGTGATATACAATTCTACATAGATAAAGATGTTTGTATGTAAAATCAATATCTTATTATTTTAATAAAAGATATGAAAAAATTATTTCCGTTAGTATTTGCATTATTAACTTGGTTTGCATGTGATACCACCAAAGAAGAGATGGTCTTAAGTGAGAAGGGTAAGACTGCAAAAATAAATTTTAGTGTCGGAGGAGAGGTTTCAAATGAACAGACAACCTCAACTAGGGCAAGTTCTATTGTATATGAGATCTTCATCGATGAGAAAAACGAAGAAACAGTAACACCTTATTTATATGGAACATTCTCAAGTCTTCAATCTGTAATAGCAGAGCTACCAATAGGTAAGACCTATCTTGTCGCTATACAAGTTGATATGAATAGCTCCACTTCTGTGACAAACTCATTTACTCAAACATCACGTGTTCCTGCTATTCATTATGATAGCAGCAGAGGATACACACACTATTCCTGTGACTCATATTTACAGAAAGATGTATATTATGGTGAAGCTGTTACTGATATCACAAATTCCGAACCAAAAACAATAACAATCAATGCTCAATATTGTGGTTTCGGGCTTAAATTTAACGTGACCAAGCCTCTTGGAGGTACACTGACAGCATATTCGGAGAATCCTGAATTTTTATTTACATACTCTGCTGATGAAATTTCAGATTTTCCAACAGACGTTGTATGTTACACCATGAAACACCCTTGGGCGGAAGACGAGGAAATCACAATTTTTGTTTCATATTCGCAAGATAATTTCAACAAAGAGGTTAAAATCATACCAAAGCGGAATAAAGCAGTTAGGTTAAACATCAATTTAAATCCAGAAACTTCAACTCTCAGTTTCTCTTTCAGCTTTGAGAGTGTCGAAGTATGAGTTTTAATGATTACAAATATCAACGAATCGAAAGAATATTTCAGTTTTAGTTACATGAAAAGAATATTTTCATTATTCACAATGTTATACGCACTAATTGCATGCAACTCCATTGAAGAGGTAAATATTATATCGGAAACCGGAAAGACTGCAATAGTTAGTTTCAATATTGATGGTGAAGTCACTGCAATGTTTGAAAATATGTCTCGTGCTGAAACAGAAAAAATATATGAGATCTGTATCGATGAGAAAACAAGTGAAACATCGGTAACGCCTTATCTGCACGGAACTTTCACAAGTCTTGACAATGTCAATGCAGAACTGCTTGTCGGCAAGACATACCTTGTATCTTGTCAAGTCACTATGGGCGAAACCGCATCAGCAACAGGAGCATTCGCTCAGGTATCAAATTCTACTGCTGTTTCCTACGATAGCAACAAAAGATTTACGCACTACTCTTGCGACTCTTATCAGTTGAAAGATGTATATTATGGTGAAACAACCGTAGAGATTGCAAGTGCTGTTGGAACTACTATCTCCATAGACGCTCTCTATTGTGATTTCGGTATCAAGTTCAATGTAACTAAGCCTCTAAGCGGTACGCTTACTGTCTCTTCGACCGATCCTGCATTTTCTTATTCATTTTCTGCTGATGGAGCTACAACATTCCCAACTGAAGCTTTGCGTTATACAATGAAACACCCTTGGGCAGAGAATGAAGCAATTACCATTATAGCAACATATTCTAAAGATAACATAACAAAGGAGGTAACAATTACACCAAAACGCAATAAGGCAGCTAAGCTCAACATCAATTTGAATCCTGCTACTGCTACCTCAGTAATTGAATACATTCTAGATGAAGTGGATTTGTCTGAAGAAAAAGAAATTGATATTTTCAGTGATCCTTCATATTATACCTCAAATACTATAGATGGTAAAAAATTTGTCGATCTTGGTCTTCCTTCCAGAACACTATGGGCAACGTTCAACGTGGGAACAATACAACCTGCTCATTATGGTTATTACTATGCCTGGGGTGACATTACGACAAGAGCAGGTGCAGGAACTGGGGGTTATTCGTGGAGTACATATTTAATTGGTTTTGGAGGTTCGTTTGCCAATAGTAACGACTGTGGTACCGACAAAGATCCTATGAAAGACTATGTATATCCAAATAACAATAACATTGCAGAATCACAATATGATGTTGCTCAAAAAATATGGAAGGGCTCGTGGAAAATTCCGACAGCCGAACAACAGGAAGAACTTTGCAAAAACTGTTATTGGGAGTGGACAAATGGATATAATAACTCAAAAATTATAGGATTCATAGTTTATAGAGTAAAAGCAATAGAGGATAAAGGCAAATACTCTTTCTTGTCTCCTCAATTAGTTGCAACATACTCTCTATCGGACACTCATATATTCCTTCCAGCATCAGGATGGTATGAGGGATCATCATTAAAAAACAATGGTAGCTATGGTTTTTATTGGTCATCAGATTCTTTTGATAATCCTGAAGAAAGTTATATTATGGAGTTTAACTCAAATCAAATATCTCACCATTCAAATAAAATCCGATGCTATGGAGGCTCAATTAGACCTGTAGTAGAAAATCAATAAGTAATATCAATATATCAAAAAAACAAACAAATGAGAAAACTATTTACATTGATTACAGCGCTGTGCACATTGACAGCATGTAGCTCACTTGAGGAAGAGAATTTTGTAGCTGGAACAGGTAAGACTGCGAAGGTAAGTTTTAATGTTGGTGGAGAGATTACTGCCGTGTATGAAAATCTGACTCGAGCAGCTTCTAGCTATTATTACGAGATCTGTATCGACGAGAAAACAAGCGAAACATCGGTAACGCCTTATCTGCACGGAACTTTCACAAGTCTTGACAATGTCAATGCAGACTTGCTTGTCGGCAAGACATACCTTGTATCTTGTCAGGTCACTATGGGAGAAACAGCATCTGCTACAGGAGCATTCGCTCAGGTATCCAGTCCTTCTGCCGTTTCCTACGACAGTAGCAGAGGATATACACACTATTCTTGCGACTCTTATCAGTTGAAAGATGTATATTACGGTGAAACAACCGTAGAGGTTGCAAGTACCGCAGGAACTACTATCTCCATAGACGCTCTCTATTGCGATTTCGGTATCAAGTTCAATGTAACTAAGCCTCTCAGCGGTACACTTACTGTTTCTTCGACCGATCCTGCTTTCTCATACTCATATTCTTCAGATGGAACTACAACATTCCCGACTGAGGCTTTGCGTTATACAATGAAGCACCCTTGGGCTGAAGATGAAGAAGTTAATCTCACTATAACATATTCTGCAGACAATACAACAAAGGAGGTAACGATTACTCCAAAGCGTAATAAGGCTGCAAAGCTCAACATCGACATGAATCCTGCAACTGCTTCTTTAAGTTTCTCTTGCACACTTGAGGAGATAGATTTATCAGTAGAAGACGAATTCGATATATCTCGTGATGATGAGGAAACAGGAATACCTTATGTTACATTCCGTGCAGATGCTGCTCAGACTCTAACTTTGAGCAAAGCAGTGGAGAGTCTTGAATATTCAGTGGATGGTGGAGAATGGGCAGAGCTTAGTACAAATACCGTTACTTTCGGCGGAGAAAATGGAGATTTACAACTGAGAGGTAAGAGTTCAATTGGTACTGGAAAATCAATGTATGCAGGTGAACATTCGAGTATATCTTTTGGAAACAATACAAAAGTTCAATGCTCTGGAGATATCCGCACATTAGTAGATTATGAGAATTTTAATATTGTTGATTGTAACAATGCGAGATTTACGTGTCTATTCATGGATTGTCAACAATTGACTACAGCACCAGAACTACCTGCTACCACATTGGCTTCTGGGTGCTACAAATTAATGTTTTCTGGTTGTAAGGCTTTGACTACGGCTCCAGAATTACCTGCTACCACTTTGGCTTCTGATTGCTACAGTTATATGTTTTATGATTGTTGGAGTTTGACTACAGCTCCAGAATTACCTGCTACCACTTTGGCTTCTGATTGCTATTTATGGATGTTTTCTGGTTGTAGGGCTTTGACTACAGCACCAGAATTACCTGCTACCACTTTGGCTTCTGATTGCTACAGTTATATGTTTTCTGGTTGTGGGGCTTTGACTACAGCACCAGAACTACTTGCTACCACTTTGGCTACTAGATGCTACAAATTAATGTTCGATGGTTGCAAAAATCTTAACTATGTCAAAATGATGGCAGAAGCATATGATGTTAAAGAATTTGGAACGCTTTGGTTATGGAATGAAGCTGCTCCTACTGGCACATTTGTCAAGAATGTTAATGCAGCTTGGAATGAAAGTGAAGTAATTCCTTCAGGATGGACAGTTCTAACTGCAAATCAGTAAATAACCATGTTATAAATTTGGCAAGTAATAAATATGGCAATTGTAAAGATAAAGAATGTTGAACATGGCAACTGTGTATTGATAACCAATATCAAAAACCAGCAGAATGAAGATCTAATTGTCGTTAGAGATTTTGGTTCAAAAGATCCTAATATCAATAATAATTTAGCTGCTATTATAGAAAAAATGGCTACGAAAAGATGTTCCGGCAAACATTATGAAGCTATTTTGACTCATCCGCATTATGATCATTGTTCCGGATATAAGGCAATACACTATAAGGGTATGCGCTCTGTCTTTGATAAAGCATATATCCCTTGGTTGGACTTTGGGACTGATTTATCTTTACATTCAAAAATGCTGAAGACAAGTTTGTACATCATTTATTACTTTCCAAATTCTAAAATTTCTAAAAAAGCGAAAAACTGGACATTAATGGCTCCAATGATGTACGACTTGTCTGAGCAATTAATAGGATTATACAAAGGAAACATAATTAACTGGTCACAAAACGCTGAAGTTTATTGGCCACCATTACCAACACAAATAAATAAAACTGCTGCAAATAATTGTGGATATTTGCATCCAGAGAGACAGGGGAATGTAATGGATATGTTGATTCAAGAATTCTCAAAAGACAATGGAGCGCAACAAGCTGTAGATAATACATACAAAGTAATCATTCCTAATTACAGAGTATTGTTCACTAATGCTACGAATATTCAAGATAGAAATATACATGACTTTATACTGAATGAGATTATCAAGCTTGAAAACTCATCTCCAGGCAAGGCTATAGTTTCTGCGAAAATAAATCAAAACAAATATCTATACAAGAATATCATCGATGACCATAGTATAGTCTTTGAACTGAAAGCAGAGAAAGAAGATGGCAAACCAGCATTGTTCCTAAGTGATTTCAATGAAAAGGCTATGGAATATATGACGAACGATGTTCTGCAATATAAAACAATGGATTATGCATTGTTATTGTCAGCACATCACGGAACACGAATCTCAGCATCCTTTGCAAATAACGTCAAGGCTGATGTTATTGTGAATTGTTGCGGAACAGGACAAGCAAACTTACTACCATTACATCAAGGATATTATAATGTGACGGTGAATAATATTCTTTGTACCTCATGGAACACACAATCGCCAAATTGGTCGAAAAAATGTATTCCTCCATACATCGTAAAGCCAGCAATTAAATTTCACATATAATCAAAATACAAGCATCTCAAATCATAGATTGCAAGCATAAAATAATGCTGAAAACCGAGATAAAATGGCTATGGAATGCATGGAAAGGCAATAGGTTGCAAGCTGTTGCCAATGCATCGTTCGGCATACTTGATGTAGTCATTCAGATGGCTCAAGTATGGGCGGTGAAACATGCAGTCGATGTGGCTACTCACGATACTGACGGCAACGTTATATTTGCCGTCGGCATAATGTTAGCATTAATCATCTGCCATTTCGGAGTTATCATAGCAAATATCTGGCTGAAGAACATTCTCGGGGTAAAAGCACAGAACAGAATGCAGCAACGATTGCTTGACACGCTGTTAAGAGCAAAATGGCAAGGAAAGAATCAGTTGCATAGCGGAGATGTGCTGAACAGACTTGAGACAGATGTGAAGAATGTGATTACTTTTCTCACTGAGACACTTCCAAGCACAGTATCAACATTATTGCTCTTCTTCTGTGCTTTCTTCTATCTCTTCACAATGGATCGCATTCTGGCTGTTATTGTAGTCATCATGCTTCCGATGTTCATATTGCTGAGCAAGCTTTACATGCGGCGTATGCGAAGGCTAAACAGAGATGTGCGTAATTCTGATTCGGAAGTGCAGAGCATTCTCACAGAAACAGTACAGAACAGTTTGTTGATCAAGACGCAGTTGCAGGAGAGCGCAATGGTACAGCGACTGGAAAACACACAAGCATCATTGCGAGAGAATGTCAAGGAACGTACGAAATTCTCAGTTATATCACAACTGATTCTCAACACTGGTTTCTCGATGACATATATTGTGGCATTCGGTTGGTCGGCAGTACGTTTATCGGCAGGGACTCTTACCTTCGGCGGTATGACAGCATTCCTTCAGCTTGTGACTCGTGTACAGATGCCAGCAAGAAATCTCACGCGCCTTATTCCTCAGTATGTCGATGTCCTGACTGCTGTAGAAAGATTGATGCAACTCGAAGATAATCCTCTTGAAGAACAAGGTGAGCAACGTGTCTTGGATGGTCCGCTCGGCATTAAGCTTGAAAACATTTCTTTTGAATATACCGATGAAGAGACACCAAAACATGTAATCTCTGATCTGAGTTTCGACTTCAAGCCACAATCCTGCAATGTAATAGTAGGAGAGACCGGTTCGGGCAAGACAACTCTATTACGCCTACTCTTGGCTTTGATCAAGCCAACAGCAGGAAAGATAACAATATACAATGAAAAAACGGGAGAGGAACTCTCACCTCTGCATCGTATCAACTATGTGTATGTTCCGCAAGGCAATACGATCCTGAGCGGAACAATACGCGACAATCTACTTCTTGGCAGAAGTGATGCTAATGATAATGAACTGCACAAAGTTCTCAAGACTGCGTGTGCCGAGTTTGTGTTTGAATTACCTAAAGGTATTGACACAAATGTCTCGGAAGATGGTATTGGTCTATCGGAAGGACAAGCTCAGCGTATTGCCATTGCACGCGCATTGCTTCGACCTGGAAACATAATGATATTCGATGAATCGACTTCAGCCGTAGATATCGACACTGAAGAACAACTGCTGAAGAATATTCTTTCGTCGCAAAACAAGACCGTGTTATTTGTGACTCATCGCATGTCTGTGTGCAAATATTCTGATAATACTCTTACATTATAAATACAATATGAAGATCATAGAAGGTTTTAAGCTTCGCGATATCTGCGGTGCTTTTGTAGTAATAGGAGAAGGTGAGGCACATATCGACTTCTCGAAAGTGATTTCGCTTAATGAGAGCGCAGCTTGCGTTTGGAAAGCTGTACAGGATAAGGAATTCAGCCTTGAAGATATGACAGATGCACTGATGTCAGAATATGAAATAGACCAGGAGACCGCGCTGAAGGACTGTAAGATACTTGTGGAGCAATGGAAAGATGCTGGTGTTTTAGCATAGCTGAACATTGTGTCGAGATAAAATCGACCGACAAGAACATTGATATCGAAGAGACAAATCCTAATCTTCTTCCTTTCAGAACAGAGAACTGCAATTTAGATACTCTGATAAGAATGTCTATTGTCCCAGCGCTAGAAGATGGTTCTGATTTATGCGAGGTTGGTGACTTCGACACTGGAAACGGTCATACCAAGGTTGAGAAAAACGATTCAACAGGCGAATACCGTTTTCTGATCAGAAACATTAAGGAGATTCCTGTAGCTAAGATGTTGGCAACAGGAGATTTTTCGTCGTGCGAACTTTGCGTCTATGCAGAAAATCATACAAACAGGAATTTTGGCATCAATTCAGCTCTCATGATGGCTTTTGCCTTTGCAGGAGCTTTTCATCAGACATTGCTGATTCACGCTTCGACAGTAAAACTCGGAGAATATGCATACGCTTTCATAGCAAAGAGTGGAACTGGCAAGTCAACACAAGTGAACAACTGGTTAAAGTATATCGCAGATACAGAATTACTGAATGATGACAATCCTGTAGTGCGCGTCATAGATGGAGAGGCATTCATATATGGTTCGCCTTGGAGCGGAAAGACTCCATGCTACCGTCAAATCAAAGCAAGACTCGGTGCTGTGACTCGAATCGAACGTGCTCTTTACAATAAATGTGTACGACAAAATATTGTAGAAGCTTTTGCCTCGTTCCTCCCTTCATGCTCGACAATGAAATGGGATTCTGCAATCTATGATGGTGTGATAAACACTATTTCCTCTATTATAAAAACAACTGGCATTTATAAATTGTATTGCTTGCCTGATCGTGAATCTGCCGAAGTGTGTCATAAACAAATATGTCAACAATAACAATTCCCAACAATACATTATTACCGCTCGTCGTTTCTTACTTGGAGCAAGAAAAGCAGGTCAAACTTTTACTGAAAGGATATAGTATGCGACCTTTCCTTGAGAATGAACGGGACTATGCTTTGCTTGAAGCTCCTCACGAGCCTGTTCTATATGAGCCCGTCCTCGCTCTCTTGCCAGATAACCGATGGGTACTTCATCGCATCGTCGGCATTGAGGGATCGGCAATAACTCTTCTAGGTGACGGAAATCTGACTCCAGAACATTGTCAGGTATCAGACATCAAGGCTTCCGTCATCGGGTTCTATCGTAAAGGACACTCTGCACCTGATCTAATCTCCGGACGTAAATGGCGCATTTATTCTTTTATATGGATTCACTTATTCCCTTTGCGTCGTTATCTGCTTGCAATATACCGTAGGATAACGTAAAGTATTGATGAAAATGCAATAAATACAGCGGAATATTATAAATTTCTTTGGCATTATTGTTTTTAATTAATATCTTTACCCCGATAAAACGGTATAATAGATTAATACTTTAAACTAAAACACATGAAGAAAGTAAACAAGTACCCATTAAAATGGGAGACAAAGCAGACAATTGAATTACCTATTGGAGCTCAGATTATTTCTTGTAAATCTAAGGATGACGAAACTCCAGCAATCTATGCAGTAGTTGACCCAACAGAGGATATGACTCAGCCTGTAGTAATCGTTATGCTTGCTACATACGCAGAAGTTGACGATCACGATCTGGAACATCTCAAATTCTTGAATACAGTAAAGCTGAAGAAAAAGGAAAATGGAGTCTTAACTACAAAATATATGGTACATGTATTTGTAGGAGTAGATTAATAATTGAAAGATGAAACATCTGTTTATTCTATTATCTGTTGTGCTATCATGCTTCTCCATGATAGCACAAACTAATAATAACCACTTTGTAGGCATGGATCTTTCCATGCTTACTAAATATGAAGAGCACAACAAGCCATATCTGGACAAAGACGGTGCCGAGATAAAGGATTTGCTTGAGTGGATTCCTTCGATAGGAGTGAATACAGTTCGTGTAAGATTGTTTGTCAATCCGACCGAACCAAATGCAAAGGCTCCAGAAGGTGTATGTCAGGACTTGGATTATGTGACACGACTTGGTGCACGAATCAAGGCTGCTGGTCTTAATTTTATGCTCGACTTGCACTACAGCGATTCGTGGGCAGATCCGACAAACCAGAAAGTGCCAGCGTCATGGAACGATTGTGTTACGGTTGATCAGAAGGCTGAGAAAGTCTATAATTATACATCAGAGGTGCTAAACACATTGGCAACAGCTTCTGCAACACCAGATTTGGTACAGGTTGGAAATGAAATATCTTACGGCATAATTGGGATTAATGTTCATCCTTATGATAATGCTGCAGATAATTGGGACGGTTTCGTAAAAGTTCTAGAAAATGGCTGTAAAGCTGTGCGAGAAAACTGTCCTAACGCCAAAATCATCATTCATACCGAGCGTTCAGGTAATGCAGAACAGACTCTTTATTTCTACAATAAACTGAGCAATCTCGACTACGACATAATCGGTCTTTCGTATTACCCATTCTGGCATGGATACATGGATAAGCTTGAAGAGACATTGACTACATTAGGAAACAGTTTTCCAAACAAAGAGGTTCAGATTGTTGAAACAGCTTATTACAACAGTTGGTTTCCTTCTTCTGGCGCAACATACAACACATCTACAACCTGGGAAGCAAGCGATGCTGGACAAAAGGCTTTCATTGACCAACTTGTAGAGACATTGGCTAAATACCCGAAGGTGAACGGCCTTTGCTATTGGTTTCCGGAAGAAGCTGGATGCGGAGATGACACCGATTGGAATGCCACAAATACTGCAACTGTAATTCAAAACTGGATTAACCGTGGTTTTTGGTGGCCAGAACCTGATGCAAAAGGACATTGGCCAACATCGGCTTTATATAGTTTAGGAAAATACTCAACATCTGCATTGGATAATATCAATGTTGATTTCTCCGATAATAGACAAAAATATAACCTCTCAGGCCAAAGGATTTCAAATCCAAATAGGAGAGAGGTCTATATCCAGAACGGTATAAAAAAGATTGGATTATAATTCCATCACTTTCTTCTCAAAAGAATCCTTTTCCACTATTGCCTTATTACGTATTCGTGAACGGTAATTATAGATTGTAGGAAGAGAATAATTGAGGAAAGAAGCAATTTGTGCTGTATCAGTTATGCCCATACGGATCAATGCAAAGATACGCAATTCTGTAGTCATCTTCTCACCGCCCTTTGGTTCAATACGGTCTTCCGGTTTGAACAAAGCATTGAAACGATCCACAAAATTCGGGTGAATCTCAAGAAATGCATTGTCAAAATCGCTGTAGAACTGTTTTTGCATCTCTTCGACCTGCTGTTCATCCTTCAAAGACTTCATAATCTCATTCTGGTGATTGGCCTTTATCATTTTTAATAAAGAAAGACGGAACTTCTCCATTCTATTAATATATGATCGGCTGCGTCCCATATAGAATGAAATGTATTTCTCCTTAACAGAATCGAGTTGCATGAGATCCAACTTTTCCTGCTGAAGGCTGTTGTTGCTCAATCCCAAATCGGCATTAGCATTCTCAAGCTGTTTGTTAACATCTTCCAGTTTCTTATTTGCAACGTATAGCTTGTTACGCATACTGACTACCTTGTGCATTTCCTTGCGCAAGAAATACATCGCCAATAGTAAGGCTATTGTCAGAATAATAAAGACAATCGTCACTAAGCGATTAAGCATCCTGATGTTAGCATTTTGTTGTTTTTCTGCCTTGTCGATGATAGGGAAGAACTCATTAGCTTCCATCGTACGAAGTCGAGCATTGCAGAATACAGCATCTTCCATCGAACAGAGCAGATAACGATACGCCCTATTGATATCTTTTTTGTCAAAAAGCACACTGGCAAGTGTTGGCAAAGCAGCATATTCGGTAACACCTCTATCAAAGTCGGCGATGGCTGATTGGGCAAGATAGTATATCTGCATATTATCATCACCCAATAATCTATAACTTTCAGCCATAATAAAAAGCGCATATGAGAGGGATACATCTTTGGCCCTGTCAACACAACCTTTGATAACGGATAATGCCTCTTCTGGTCTGTTACAGTTATTATAGTTATCGGCTAAAACAATGGCTTGATCGATCTCATCCGTTTCGTACTTGATAAGAGAATCTCGCATCTGTTGCGTCCTCTCGCACCAATACTCAGACACAGACGGGGTTTGTCTTGAATAATCAGACATCCAACCATAGACAGAACGGGATACATGGTAATATCGAACAAGATTTTCATGATCAAAAGACAACTCATCGACCGATTCCAATTCGGTAACAGCCACTAAATAAAAACCCATTATGGCATGGATTTCGGCCTTGTCGATAGTTAGAACACCCAACATTTTCTGATCTTCCTCCTTATTGGCAATCTCTTCCAACTTCTCGATATAGTACAATGCAGAATCAGCATTGACATGAGAATATGCCTTATAAAGACAACTATAGATAAACTGCTTCTGATGTTGGTTGGAACCCGCTAATTCTGCTTTCAATGCATCAATGCGGGAACGGATACCAGAACGCATGTCATCCTTTTTCTCAACAAGTTCGTCCAGTTGAGATAAAAGGTGTTCAAAGTCTTCCTGCGAATAAACAGAACTTATAGAGAAATATGAAAAAATGAATAAAAAAAGAAGAAAACGTTTCATAAATCGTGTTTTGGTCTGCAAATATAATAATATTATTCTATAATACATTTACTTTTTTCGTTTTTTCTGCAAAAATAACCATTTGATTTGTAATTATATAGTATGTCAGATCAATTTATATTTATATTATAGAGAGAAAAACTTATTTATATATTTATTATTTTTGCATCAATAAACACAAACAAAACAATACAAATCAAATGAAACACACAATCACAACACTCTTTTTACTCTTTAGTCTAATCGGGTTCGTTGAAATGAAAGCAGCACCAGTTTCTATCGAGCACGTTCATCCTCTCAACTGGTGGAGCGGAATGAAAAACCCGGAATTGCAGATTCTGATTCATGGTAAGGGCATCGGTGCCTACGATGTTGAATTGAAAGACCTGCAGGGTATCGAAGTTAAGGAAATCATAAAGACAGACAATCCTAACTATATCATCATCTATTTAGACACAAAGAACGCTCCTGCCCAGGATTTCTCAATCTTGCTGAAAAACGGAAAGAAGAAAATTGCAACTATCCCATATTCTCTCAAAGAACGTGAGAACCGTCCTGTGAACAGTTTTGATGCAAGCGATGTGGTTTACTTGCTAATGCCTGACCGTTTTGCAACCGGAACAACCGATAAGGAGAAGACTGTGATGTATAAAGGACTTAAGCAGAACACCTGGAACCGTAATGTCGATATGGCGCGTCATGGCGGTGATCTTGCTGGTATGACTCAGCATCTCGACTATCTTCATGAACTTGGCGTAACTGCAGTATGGCCTACACCAACTCTTGAGAATGATATGGCAGAACAAAGCTATCATGGATATGCAATTACAGATTATTACAAGACAGACCCTCGTTTCGGCACAAACGAAGATTACAAGAACTTTGTATCAGAAGCTCACAGCAAGGGCATAAAGGTAATTAAGGATATCGTGTTCAACCATACCGGTGTCGCAAACTTTCTTTTCGAAGATCGCCCTGCAGACGACTGGTTCAACTACAACAGTGTTTACACTCCAACAGGATACAAGACAGGGACTGTTGGCGACAATCATGCCTCAAAACTCGATAAGGAGCTTACTGTCGACGGATGGTTCACAAGCCAGATGCCTGACGTAAACGGAAAGAACAAACTCTTTGCCGACTATCTTATCCAGTCTTCCATCTGGTGGATTGAATATGCCGGCATCGACGGAATCCGTCAAGACACATATCCTTACAACGATTTCGACATGATGAAACGCTGGTGTCAAGAAATTGAGGCTCAATATCCAGGCTTTAACATTGTTGGTGAGACTTGGATCAACCACAATGCCGGTATCAGCTATTGGCAGAAAGACAGCAAACTTGCCGCACCATTGAACAGCGAACTAAAAAGTGTTATGGACTTCCCTCTGATGTCTTTGCTCAACAGTGTTGTCGATGAAGAAACCGATGAGTGGGATTGGGGTTTTGCAAAGATCTATGCATATATCAGCCAAGATATCGTTTACCCTGATGTAAACCACTTGCTCACATTCCTTGCCAACCACGATACAAACCGTTTCCAGCCGACTGAAGAAAAGGCACAGAACATTACTCGATACAAACAGGCTCTCACTCTCCTGCTCACTCTTCGCGGTATTCCTCAGCTTTATTATGGCGACGAAATCGGAATGTATGCCAACAAGAGTGTAAATGATGGAGCTCTCCGACAGGATTTCCCTGGAGGATGGCCAGAAGATAGCAACAATGCATTTACTGCAGAAGGCCGCACAGATCGACAGAATGAGTATTTCAACTTCACAAAGCAGCTGCTCAACTGGCGTAAGGGTTGCAAAGCTGTACAATTCGGAGAACTTTCTCACTATACTATCCGTAACGGATGCTATGTCTATAGCCGAAAGCTTGACGGAAAGACTGTAACTGTCGTCCTCAACGGAACAAGCAAGCCTCAGACTCTCGACCTTGAGACATACAAACAGGTTTTGCCTGCTGCAAAGGCCATGGATACCATCTCGCAGAAAGAGGTCGCTCTCGGCAAAACTCTTGATATTGCACCTCGCGGAATCTTTATTCTTGAATTCTAAAAAACATAAATACAATGAAAAAATTACCAGATCTTTCGTTTCTGAAACTCTTTAATATCTCTTTCGGGTTCTTCGGAGTTCAGATTGCATACGCTCTTCAGAGTGCCAACATCTCTCGTATCTTCGCTACTCTTGGCGCTGATCCTCACCAGCTCTCGTTTTTCTGGATCCTGCCTCCTTTGATGGGTATGATCGTTCAGCCGATCATCGGGTTGCTTTCAGACAAGACATGGTGCCGCTTCGGTCGACGCATTCCTTATCTTTTCGTTGGAGCCATCATAGCAGTAGCAGTAATGCTCATGCTTCCGAATGCCGGTTCTTTAGGCATCACTACTCAGGTTGTAATGTGGGGATTGTCTGGTACAATGCTCTTCGGACTTATGTCTCTCATGTTCCTCGACACAAGTATCAACATTGCTATGCAACCATTCAAGATGATGGTGGGAGATATGGTCAATGAAGAACAGAAGAGCCTTGCTTATTCGATCCAGTCATTCCTCTGCAATGCTGGTTCGCTTGTAGGTTATCTTTTCCCATACATCTTCACATATCTCGGTATCAGCAATGTCGCTCCTGAAGGTGTTATTCCTAATTCGGTAATTTATTCATTCTATGTCGGAGCTGCAATCCTCGTGCTCTGTGTTATTTACACTACATGCAACGTAAAGGAATATTCTCCAGAACAGATGAAGGAATATGCCGAACCAAAGCAAGAGAAAGCCACAGAAACAGTTACCGAACCAAAACAGAAGAATTCGATCCTCTATACATTTCTCTCAATCGGTAGCGTTCAATTCTTCTGCTGGGCAGCATTCATGTATATGTGGACTTATACCAACGGCGCTGTAGCCGCTCAATGCTGGAATACTACAGATGTACACTCTGTAGGCTATCAAGAGGCCGGAAACTGGGTTGGTGTTGTATTTGCAGTACAGGCTGTCGGTTCTGTCATCTGGGCTGCTCTTATTCCATATCTTACCAAGAAAACCAACACAAAGATCGCGTATATTGCATCTTTGCTTCTCGGTGCATTGGGATTCATCAGCACAATGTGGGTAACCAACCAGTATGTTCTCTTCATCAGCTTCCTCCTTATCGGATGCGCCTGGGCTGGTATGCTTGCATTCCCATTCATCCTTTTCACCAATGCGCTTCAGGGTAATCCAAAGATGGGAACATACCTCGGTCTTTTCAATTGTACAATCTGTCTTCCTCAGATCATCGCTGCAGTCTTCGGCGGAATCCTCCTCAATGCAGTAGGTGGTGCCCAAGTTATGATGCTTGTGCTCGCTGGTGTGCTTCTCGTTGCCGGCAGCTTCTGTATTCTCACAATTAAGGAAAAATAAAACAATGAAGAAGTCTTTTCTTTTACCATTAGCATTACTGGTGCTTTCTTCTTGCACCGGTAATGCTGGGACTGAAACAACCGACAACAATAATAAGATGGTTGTTTACCAGATGATCGTACGAGTATTCGGAAACGACAACACAACCAATGTGTTTAATGGCACGCGCGAACAGAACGGATGCGGACGTATGAGCGATATCTCGACTGAGGCTCTTGCAAGCATCAAGCGTCTCGGTGCAAACTATGTATGGTATACAGGCATCATTCAACAGGCGACAAAGACCGACTGGAGCGAATATGGTCTGCCACAGCAGACCGCTTCGGTAGTTAAGGGTAATGCCGGTTCGCCATATGCTATTGCCGACTATTATGCAGTAAGCGCTGATATTGCCGACGACGTAAACAACCGCACAGCAGAATTCGAAGCTTTGGTTGAACGTACTCACAACGCAGGACTAAAGGTACTGATTGACTTTATTCCAAATCATGTAGCAAGAGAATATCACAGCATCACTTGCCCTGATGGGGTTGAGGATCTTGGTGCTGGCGATAATACATCAGTAGCTTTCGACAACCAGAACAATTTCTACTATTTTCCTGGCGAAAGTCTTACTATAGGCACTTACACAGAATCTCCTGCTAAGGTCTCAGGTAATGATGTCTTTGGAAGTGTAACTCCATCGGAAGATGATTGGTACGAAACTGTGAAGCTTGACTATGGCGTCGAATACAAGTCAGATGGCTCTCGTGAGAATCATTTCGAACCTATTCCTTCGACATGGAATAAGATGACCGATATCCTATTATACTGGGCAGGAAAAGGCATTGACGGTTTCCGTTGCGATATGAGCGAAATGGTTCCGTATGCTTTCTGGAACTATAGTATCGGCAAAGTCAAGGAACAATATCCTGATATCGTCTTCATTGCTGAGATCTATAATCCTAAATCCTACGAGGAATATATCGTTGATGGAGGATTCGACTACCTCTACGACAAAGTAGAACTATATGACTCTATCCGTGCTGTTGTCGAGCATCGCCGTCCTGTTACTGCCATCGAATCATGTCTAAGTCTTCCAACTTACACCAACGAGAAGGTAGCATCACACATGCTCAATTTCCTTGAGAACCATGATGAACAGCGTGTGGCATCAGACTTCTTCGGAGGTAATCCACAAGCCGGTATTCCTGCTTTGTATGTTTCTGCACTAATCAATAGTAATCCTTTCATGATATATTTCTCTCAGGAACTTGGAGAACCATCTATGGATGCTGAAGGCTATCAAGGTGCCGACGGTCGAACAACAATCTTCGACTATTGGGGTCTGGAACGACAGAAGAGATGGAAACAATGCGGTTGGAACGAGAATGAGCTTCCTGCCGAATGGCTTGCTGTACGCAAAAGATATGAGGAAGTTCTAAAACTTGCTCAGTCCTGTGCCGCTATCTATGGTAGCACCATTAATATTACCAATGAGGAAATGCGTTCTGCCTCCGTATTTGCATTCCAGCGTATAGATTACAACAATAGCCTTACTATTGTTGCTAACTTCGGAGATAATGATTATACAGGCAATATTGAAGGTCTTGGTGAAGTATCTGTTAAGGCTCACGACGCTATTTGCAGATCTAATTAACAAGTATCTCAATATTGTCAATTAAGGCTAATAATTTTGTTTTTTCAAGTAAAGGAGCAAAGAAAATATTCAATTGTCTTAAGAATTATGTGAGACAAGATATTTTCTTTGCTCCTTTGTATGTTATTAAGTATCGCGCTTATTTTTTTGTAATGATATAAGCTGTCAAAGGCTCAATATTACATACTACCGAGCCCTTCTTAACCGAAATCTTCTTACCTGTAAGGTTGTCATAATAAGTGCCATTTCGTAGGGTAGTAGGGATTGTTACAGTAGTAGCTTCCTTCCCAATATTAATGACTACAGCGCCTTTCTGACCTCGCGAAACAACAATAACCTTGCCGTCCTCGCTGATTGACAGAGACTCAGGCTGACCTTTCATCTTAGAGCGGAAAGAGTTGGCCGCAACAACAAGCGGATGCTTGAAATTATCATTACCTTTGGCTCCAACCAGATTGTTACCCCACCAGTTACCAGAAGGACCGTCACTGCCATCAGGACGGCTATAGAAGAGAGGAGTTCCATACTGACGAGCTGCAAGGAAAACCCAGCCTAAACGAATCTGTTCGTCTGAGATATGAGCAGATTCATGTCCGTTGCAATATGTATCATGACTCTCAACCCAAGTAACCAGTTTCTTTGGCGCAGCAGGGTTCTTGTAATCTACGATATCAGAAGTCTTCCAATCGGCTTTTTCAATATCATGGCGCAGCGCGTCGCCTAGACGGCTGGCTGTAAGTCCCATATACTCTGCATACTCAGTCTCTTTGACATTGCGATCCTGAAGCACCTCTCCATACATGAAGAGACTGTCCATTGGCAATGCAAGACGCAGACCCTTAACTTCCTTGCGACCTGTAGCTACATCCCAGAAATCATTCTCCGTAGATGCAGGATCCTTAGGATCGCTTGGAAGGGCAATATGCTTGGCAGTATCGTAACGGAAACCTCGTACACCACAAGCAAGGAGATCATTGACATATGTCATATAATAATGCTGGAAATCCGGATTCTCAGTATTTACATCTGGAAGACCACCCATTTCACCACTAGTACACTGCAAACGATCATTGTAGTCGCGTATACCTGTAAAACCATTGGCATGATACAACTTATCATGACCACCAACAGCTGCATCGAGATCATCACTGACGCGTGTATCATCGACCGATGTGTGGTTAGGCAAAACATCAACAATGACGCGTACACCATATTTCGCAGCTTCTGCACACATTGCGGCAAGATCCTCTCGTGTGCCTAGTTGATAGTTTCCAATCTTCCAATCGGTTGGCTGATAGTGATAATACCAATATCCCTTACCGAAAAGCTGATTACCGCCACCCTTGTTACCACGAGTTTCAGTCACACATTGCTGTGCCGGAGATGTCTGAACATATTTGTAGCCCGCAGCTGCAATATCTGCCATATTCTCACGAATGGTGTTGAATGACCAACTCCATGCATGCAGGATTACATCATCGCATGTCTCAACGGCTGGTTGCTTCTGAGCGCTTGCCGAAAAGAGGACAATTGCGAGAGATGCTGTCAATAATATTCGTTTATTCATAATATTAATTTGATTTTACTTGATTTCGACTATGTGTTCAACATTTGGATTTACAGAACCGGTAGAGACCTTGATCAATCCATCTTCAAATGCTGTATCTACAACCTTACCATCGACAAGAACCTGAGAAGGAGCAGAAGTAGCAGGAATAGTAATGTGGAAAGTGCGAGTATTACTCTTGCCATCATATTCACCCTTACGAGCACCTATACAGAACCTGTTGTCTTTGTAAGAGAATTCCGTAAACGCATAACGTGTAGCATATTGCTTATCATTACCAGCATCCTCATACATTCTACCCGAACATACATCGCAGCCAGGAATAACCTGAAGATAGAGATCTTCCTCAACTATTGACTGATTATTTTTACCCGAATAAGTAGGAAGAATTGTTCCAGCTTTGGCATAAGCAGGATATTGATCAATAGCGAATGTTCGCTCAATGGTCTGACCACCTTTGAGCAACTCGCCAGTACTCATCTCATACCAATCATTTCCTGAAGGAAGCCATACGTTGACACGACTCAACCCATCATTATCCATAGGTCTGACGATAGGAGCAATGAGCAACTGATCGCCAAACATATACTGAGTCTTATTACTGTAAGCTTCTGGTGTATCAGGATAATCATAATACATAGGACGGCAAATCGAGATGCCTGTCTCGTAGGCCTGACGAGCTGCAGTGTAAGTGTAAGGAACAAGAGCCTCACGCTGGCGACAGAGCGATGCAATGAGCTCTCCGTTCTCTTTGGTAGCCAATGCCCATGGTTCCTTGTTCATCTCTACATCGTTGGTAGAATGTGTACGCATGATTGGTAAATATAAACCAAGCTGCATCCAACGGATGTAAAGCTCCTGATCAAGCTTTGCTCCCTTTATGCCAAGCATATGACCACCGAGATCATGACTCCAATAACCATAAAGAACGTTCGAAGCTGTACTGTTGAAATATGGCTGGAACGAAAGACTTGCCCATGTACTGTATGAATCTCCAGAAAAACCAATCTGGTAACGATGGTTGCCAAGACCACCCCAACGATGATAGAGCAGAGGACGCTTATCACGGTTGCGAGCCATGTCGGTAAATACATAGTAATTGAGCCAGAATGTATTGCTGAGTGTAGGCAACTGCTTGTCATTAAGACCTTGCTGCCAATCGAGCCACCAGAAATCAACACCTTGATTCTCGAGAGGGCGAATGATAGTATTCATCCAACCATCCATATATTTCTGATCGGAACTGCACCATTGTAATGTATCGCGAGGCGATTGATCTGCAGCTACAGGCTCTTTTCCAAGCCACTTTGCGAAATCCGCATAATGTTCTTCTACCGAAGAAACGCCGTCAGCAGGGTGAAGGTTCAATGTAACCTGTATGCCTTGTTCGTCAAATTCGCGGAGCAAACCTGCTGGATCTGGAAAGATTGTCTCGTCCCAGGTATAGCCTGTCCAACCTCCACGGATTCCATCACTGTAGTGCCAGTCCATGTCGATAACAAGCACATCGAGAGGATTATCCCACTCTTTCATGCTCTTGACAAGGAATCTGAGATCTTCGGCAGAATATCGCCAATAACGCGACCACCAGTAACCGAAAGTAAAACGAGGTGGTAATGGGATACGACCAGCAAAGAGTGTATAGTCATGAAGTGCTGCCTTATAGTCGTGTCCATAAGAGAGGAAATACCAGTCCTGACGTTCACCAACAGGGCGTTCTTTAACCCAAGCCATAGGTTTCTCTGGATCAACAGTATTTGGATCACCTGTAAAGAGGAGATTCTCAGAATCGTCGATCAATGTCCAACCATCTGTTGCAAGAAGACCATCTTCGAGCGGCATAGGACGTCCTTCCTTATCTTTGTAGTCCCATGCATAATAGCGATTTCCATCATAACCATCGAGAGTACGGTAAGTACCTTTGAGGTTGTTTTTCTGAGCATCGCCTGGATGCCATACGTATGACTGCTCGTTTGAAAAAGGAGAGAAAAGACCTTCAGCGGAATTGATAGTGAGATTATCGGCTGTAAATTTGCCCGAGCCGATCTTGTAAGTCAGAGTCATCTTGGATGTTGAGATACTTAACACACCGTTTGACTCATTGACCTTATACTGGACTTTAGGATAATTGCGTTCCGAACTCATAAGTGTTGGCAGATCGCAGAAAAGACTGTCTGCCGACCACTCCATACGGATAACGCCATCGCTGATGACGGTAAAACGAACCTGTTCGTCTTGCCAGGCAATGTTAGTATCCTTATAACCATCGCTGCAACCGACTGTAGTCAAGCCGATGGCTAAGAGCGCGAACATTAAAGTGGCGAAATTCTTTGTATTCATTTTATATAGCGGTTATAATATTTATGTATTTACTTAAATATAATTTTCTTTCCTTTCTGAATATACAATCCTCCAGGCTTCATTTGATAAATCTGCTGACCTTGCAGGTTGTATGTTGCCTGACCGTAAATTTGTTCGTTACCGATTATTTCAATAGATGTATATTGATTTGTTACATCTGTAACTGTATATTTGTTACCGTCTTTTGTCTTATTAATAATGTAATAAGTATCTTGAGTCATTCCTGTGACATCGACGGTTTGCGTGTTTCCTGCCTTATTGGTAAAGACAAAATTAATTTCGTAATCACCGGTTTTAGGAATATCGAAAGACTGAGTATACCAAGTTTTTCCATCAATCTCAACAGTCTCGTTAGCCTGTGCACCTGGCCAATTACCATTAAGCTGCAAGTTTTCTGGTCCTGCCCAAATATATACATAAAGAGGATTGAGATCGTCAGATTGATTGCAGACATGCATTGTTGCCTTATAAGTTTCTACTACCTCTTCTTCCAACCAAGTATATTGACGAACCTGAACATTTTTCACCTTTCCATCGACTAAAAGACCGACCTTAAGAGTCGTAGTCTTATCAATAGTAAGCTCTGTTCCACCATCGACAATTTTGCCATTATTTGCAGTAGGTTCTGTTCCATCTGTTGTGTAAACCAGCTGAGCACCTTCTGTAGTTGAGACTGCAATCAGTTTGAGAGTCTGTGCAGGAGTGTCGTAACTAAATTCTGCCGAAGAAAGACTAATCCAAGGCATCTCTGAGGCATTATCAAGATAGATATAATAACGATTACCGTTTATGATAAGAGTATAACCTTCGGCATAAGATGACTTTGCACCGCCAATCATGCAAATCAAAGAACCACTCTTGTATATATAAGCAGTATTATCACTGTATAATTCTTCAAAATCTGAGGTATTAGTGATGCCGGCAGTCTTTCGCGCATCGATCATCTGTTTGATCTGTGGCTTGTATGACAACCAATGTGGTAAGAAAACACATGGTGTACCAGGCATAGTAAGCATAAAGGCATTTGCGGCCTGAATGACATTAGTATTGATAGGATCCTTTGTATAGTTAGTCACATTGCCTCGATCCTGCATATCATGGTTTTCGACAAATGTGATTGCATATCGTTTATAGTCTTCGCTTCGCATCAAACAGTCATTCTTAAGCGAAGACATCTTTCCTGAACTATTGAGAGCATCGCGTACAGCATAACGGAACTGGAAATCAAATGCTCCGGACTGAATACCATTTCCCAAATCTGTACCATCAATCCATTTCTTAATTACTGAGTTGTTATCCCAAACTTCGCCGACAGAGAATTTTGGATGAGCAGCCTCATTGTACATGCCAAAATATTTTGCATCAAAACCTTTTCCTACGTCATAGCGGAATCCTACATACCCCAAGTCGTTGAGAAGGAAATCTTCATAAGCCTTAATGATAGTCTGAACATTTTCGGAAGAATGGTCTATGTCTCGGAAGCCGTCCCAACCTTCTCCAGAATCCTTGTTCGACGAAAGTTCATATCCGTTTTCATCTGCCCATTGCTTAGTCTTACCACCGTCATCGTCTGAGCAAATATCTGTGCTCTTCATTTGGTAAGTTACACCATTATAAGTTTCTGAAGGGAAATCAACCCAATTAGATACTGTCTGGCGATGATTGATAACGACATCAGCTATTGTTCCTATACCATCTGCACTGAAAGTCTTTATCATCGAACGAAGTGCTGCTTCTCGTCCGAACGACGAATTCTGATCGAAATAGTATAAAGGATTATATCCCATTGATGTACCGCCACAGTTTCCCGACTGAGGAACCCAAACCAATGAGAAGAAGTGACTGAGTTCTTTTGACTGCTTCTCCAATACAGACCAACGGGTATTGGTGTAGTCGTCCCAAGAGAAAGCTTGAAGCATCACACCGTCATAGTCGGCTGGCCAGCCCTGAGCCATTGTCGGATTAGTAATCAATGGAAATGCCGAAAGGGCTAATAAAGAAAGAAATGGAGAAATCTTCATATGTATTGTAAAGAAGTAGTTTTACGTTTGAAATAATAAGTAAAATGGCGTGGCAATCATAGCCGAAAGCCACGCCATTATTAATATGTGCTATAAGATTACTTATTCTACTGTGCAGTAGATAGTATTCTTGCTTGTACGAGTTGGATAGAGCTTAATAGTTGTACCTTCAACTGAAAGATTATCACCATTAGCAACCAAATCTGAAACAACACCACCGAGATTGATATCCCAAGAATTGTTAGCTGTGAACTTCCAACCATTAGAAGTAACGCCAGCTTCAGTAATTTCATAGCAACGTTCGTCAGCATTCCATGTCATCTGCTGAGCATCGTCAGCAGCATTCCAGCCATTGAAATCACCAACAAGGTTCATGTTAGTAATTTCTGTAGCCTTAATAGACATATTGCCAAGACTTACTTCGAAATAGTAAACTGACTCGCCACCAGTTACGCCTATGTTACCACCCTTATCAGCAGCAGCACCCTCATAAGTAGTGAAATGGCTGTTGTTAAGCTCAGTACCCCAGTCGCCTGCAACACGCTGGAACTTGAATTCATTGCCCCAGCCATTTGGATCAGCACAGTAGATGAAACCTGTATAAGTACCTGTTGCATCATCCTGAAGCTTGAGGAGCTGATCTGGATTTGACCATCCGTCAGTAGCACCGATGTAGTAGATGAACTCATCATAATTAACAGCCTCGATAGAATATGTACCTTCGAGCATATTGATAGTCATCTTGTACTTACCAGCAGTTTCAATCTTACCTGCATTTGCACCAGAAAGATAACCTTCAGTAGAAGTATCACCATCGATCTCAACACCGATCTGATCTGACCAGATATCTCCAGCATCTACACCGTTCTGACCGATAATCTTCCAATACTGACCGTCAGCAGTAGTTTCGAAAGTAAGTGTGAATGTTGGGTAGTCATAAACATTGCCATCACCAACATGATTGAACTGTACCATGCTTTCTGCATTCCAGCCGAACATATCACCTACAAGATAGTAAGCGCTTTCAATAGCAGGAGCTGCCAAAATAGCCTTAACTTCTACAGGCTGAGAGAATGCATAAATATTGTTTCCTGTCTTTGCTTCACCAATTACAGTTGCCTGCAATGTGCGAAGTTCTGGAGCACGACCATAAGCAGAAATAATAGCACTTTCAAGATCTGCAATAGCAAATGTACCATTAGCATCTGAATCATATTCAGTGCCCTGGAGCTTAACCTTTACAGAAGTGAGTGTACAGCCACTTACTGAAACATTGAAGAGAGAAACAGTTGTTGCTCCGTCTGGCAATTCTGCAAAGTCGATAACAGAGCCTGGAGTAACAGAACCATCTACCTGGTCAACATTACCCTGAGCATTCTGTATCTGCGTAGGAGCCGCCCAATCTGTGAAATCCTGGTCATCACAAGATGCGAAAGCTACGATAGATGCAGCGAGTGCAAAATATAATGATTTTTTCATAATGTCTTACGTTTTTTATTTCTTTGTAATGCAGAAGTAACCAGTGATATCGTTGAGATAGAGCTGGTATGTTCCAGATTCAGCAATACCGATGTTTGGACCACCTTGTACGCCATAGCCCCAAGCATTGACATCGCCATCACCAGAACCAAAGCCCCAGTTAGTATCCCAAGAACCAGCTTGCTTGAACTTAATCTGATCGCCGGCAGCGAGATCAAGAGTAACAACCCACTGGTGATTGATCATACCATCGACAGTATTGATTGGAGTCATTTCACTGTCACTCCATTCATTGAATGAGCCAGAAACAGCCATTCCATCAAAAGCCTTTGGAGTCTTGTCATAAGGAGTAAGGGTACACTCGTAAGTTGTAGTATTGATATTGATAGTATAATAACCATCAGCTGCAACTTCAATGTTACCAGTGTCATCTCCGCCATTACGATAGACGATATTGCCTGTTCCATTACCACACATAGCATAGTTCCAGTCGAAGCTTGAAGGAAGGATCTTGAAGCCCTGACTAGCGAGGAAGTAGCCTGTGTATGTGATTTCACCCTTACCAGTGTTGATATCATACTCACAACCATCTACAAGTGCAAAAGGAATATTGTTGATGTAGATATTTTCTGCATTATTACTCCAAGCACCTGTACCGATGTTTCCACCGAGGATATACCACATCTCAGGATCTGCAGCCTTAAGCATCTGGTAAACTGGCTTAACAAAGAAAGATACAACATTTGATGTGATTGTGAAATCTTCAGAAATCGAAGCAGTAGAACTTGGCTTACAAGTTACACGAGCAAAAAGATTAACCGACTCTGGAACATCTGCTTCTGTCCAACCACCTTCCTGCTGAAGAGTCTTATTAAGGTCATTTGAAGAAATAGCAGCTGAACCATTATCCTTCAAAGGAACAATAATAGAAGTGTTGAATGAAGAAGAAGTTGAAAGTTCCATCACGTAAGTTGATACGTATGGGAAAGTGAAACCTGTGCAGCTCCAAGTGAATTCCATGTTGATATCCTCAGGATAGAGCTTAAGAGCACCAGAACCTCCGAATGATGGTGTATTGAGCGTAAGTTCCAAACTCTTGACATCGAGTGTTGGATTGTCCTGATCTGTTTCGCAAGAAGTGAAACCAGCCACCAGGCCAAGCATCATTGCACTATATAAAAACTTTTTCATTTTCTAAAATAGATTACAAGAATTAATTATAACCTGTGTTTTGCTTGAGGTTAGAATTTGCATTAACATCTTCTGAAGGCAATGCAAATACATTGAGGTTTTCATTGAAACCGATACCGCTTTCATTGCCACCCTTCCATTCCCAAACATACTTGCTACTGTTGCTACCACCGAAATAGCCGTAACGGATAAGGTCTGTACGACGGAAGCCTTCATAGAAAAGTTCACGTGAACGCTCGTCAAGGATATAATCGAGAGTACAATCTGCTTCAGTTACAAGAGTAGCGCAGTTAGCACGCTTGCGAAGCTCATTGATATAGTTAGCAGCAGACTGATTCTGACGCTTAGCTGCCTCAGCAGCAATGAGGTAAGCTTCGCCTACACGCATTAGGAAGAAGTCCATATCTACGAACTGTGAGTGATGTGGAGCGGCACCAGTAGAATAAGTATTACGGAACTTAGCACAAGCATAACCAGAAGCATAGTCTGTTGGAGTGCTGACAAAAAGTTCACGGTCGATACCATGAAGCAACGCACGGTCATCGTGAGCGGCTGCTGTCATTCCACGATAGTCAGTTGCAGGAGCGTTTCCGTCTGGGAAGAACTTCTTGACGAAAGTAGAACGGCAACGGTTACCTGCCCAGAACTCAGTAGTTCCATAAGTAGCATCAGTGTCCATATCAGCCTTCCAAGTAGAAGCCATCAAGAAGAGTGAAGTACCCCAAGAAGTTGTAGTCTGACCATCCTGAAGCAATGGAAGGATACATTCAACAGAAGCACCGTTCTCGCCATTGTCACCCATAAAGAGCATCTGATAAGCTGACCAGTAATTACCCTTGTTGTCAGTAGCACCTGTTTCCCAAAGCTTATGAACTTTACCATTAATAATAGCGTCAGCATACTGCTGAGCTTCTGACCAACGAGCTGTGCCTGTATAAACCTCAGCATTAAGATACATACGAGCGAGGAGCATGTTGGCAGCATCCTGATCGGCACGGCCATATCCTTGATCAGAGCTCTTGCGAGCTACAGGAGCCTGCATATCCTTCATGAAACCAGTTTCAGGATTCTTAATTTCGTCTTCAAGCCAAGCAAAGAGTTCTGCACGCTGAATCTGTTGAGGACTTTCTGCTGAGATTGTAGTAGCGAAAGGCACATTTCCGAAATTGTCCATCAAATAGTAATAATAGAGAGCACGAAGGAAGCGAACTTCTGCCTCACGAGTCTTATCGATACCAGCACATACTTCAAGGTAATGGTTACAGTAATCGATACCTACGTAAAGACGATAGTAAAGACCAGCCAACATTGGATGATCAGCATCCCACTGGTTGTAGTTGAATGCAGGGATACCTGGGTCACCCCATGCGCAGATTGACTCGTCGGTAGTAAGCTCATTAGCATTGAAAAGCTGACGCAAGAAACCTGCAGTACCACCATCCAAACCGTCAATATCACAGTCGCCATTGCCTCCGTAGTTGCCTGGCAGAGCCATATTGGCGTAACACTTTGTATATAGAGCTACCTCGTCAACTGTCATGATTGTATTTGGGTCGATAGGTGTTACGTCAAGATCACCTACACAAGAACTGAAGCCCAATGACAAGACAAGAGCAGCGCCTGAAAGCAAATTTTTATTCATAGTTTTCATTTGAATTTAGAAGTTGAGAGTAAGACCAACCTGAAGATTGAATGGACGTGGATAGAGACTATTCTCGAATCCATTGTTCTGTTCAGGGTCAATTCCCTTATAGTTGGTGATAGTCATGACATTTGAAGCCACAACATATGCACGACCACCGATACCCTGGTACTTGCCAGTCTTGAAGAGGTTGCTGAAGCTATAACCAAGGGTGATATTGTCGAGTTTCAAGAAACTTGCATTTGTGATCCAATAATCAGAGAGGTGGTTTTCATAAGTATTGAAGTTACGTTCGATACCCGCAGCAGTTGCATTCTGCAAGTAGCCGAATGAGCTATCGTAACGCTTCTCGATATTCATCTTACCCATCTCATTGCCATTGTAAACATAGTTTCCAAGATGTGAGTGGAAGCTAAGTCCAAGGTCCCAATTCTTATATTCGACACGAGTGCTCAAACCAACCATCCAAGGAGCATCGCCTTGCTTGTAGAAGTAAAGATCGCTTTCTGAGATCTGACCATCGCCGTTACGATCAACGTAAACACCTTCAACTGGCTTACCCTTCTCGTCATAAACCTGCTGATATACATAGAATGCAGAAGCTGACTGACCAGAAGCCCATGCCTTGATGTAGTTACCTGTACCTGCACCATTCTCGAAGTAACGGATGATAGAACCATCACCGTTGAGTTCAATGATCTTATTCTCGTTGTAAGTCAAGTTAGCATTGATCTCCCAGTTCCAGTTCTTTGTCTGGATTGGACGGATAACTGTTGAAACTTCAAAACCAGTATTCTTCAAAGAACCAATGTTTGAAGTAACCTTATTACGGAAGTTCGAACCTGCGCTGACAGTTGCCTCATTAAGCAAATCTGTAGTCTTACGATAGTACCATTCTGCACTCAAAGTGAAGCGGTCGCGAAGGAATCCGAGGTCAAGACCTACGTTGGTAGTAGTTGTAGTCTCCCACTTCAAATTTGCATTGTATGCGTCTGGACGATAAAGAAGACCTGAGTCATTAACGCCAAGGATTGGATAACGACCGTCGATGTTATTGCTATTAACATTATAAGAAGCAAAGTACTTATAGTTGCCGATACCATCCTGCTGACCAGTCTTACCATAGCTGGCACGAACCTTAGCCTCAGAAAGCCAATCAACATCAGCAAGGAATGCCTCGTTCTTGATCTTCCAAGCCAATGCGCCTGAATAGAAGAGTGCCCAGTGATCCTTGAAACGTGAAGAACCGTCATCACGAATGTTGAGAGTTACAGAATAACGATCAAGGAGGCTATAGTTCATTCGTCCGAGGAATGAAACGAGGAATGACTCCTGTCTCCAAATATTGTTTGACTCATTATAAAGCTGTCCAGGCTTATCAAGGTTTGTCATAGGATAGAGACCTGCAGCATTGCTATTGCCCCAATACTTCATATGTGACCACTCGTAACCGAGCATGACATCGAAGTGGTTAGCTTCATTAAAGTCCTTGTTATACTGAGCCCAAGCATTGAGAGTAAGATTATACTTCTCTTCGTGCTCGCGCTTGACATTACCATAATACATATTAGATGGACCCCAATCAGCATAATCTGTAGCTTGCTGACCATTTGCATAGTCACCGTTCAAGCTGACGTGAAGGAGAAGATCTTCGAAGTTATGAACCTTATAGTCGAGGTCGAGAGTTCCCTGCCAGTCGCGAGAGTTAGCGCGATCGTCCTTTTCGTTGAGCAATGCAACTGGGTTCTTGACAGTATTACGGTTTACAACGCGATCCCAGTTAGGGTCGTTGAGAGCCGAAGCATCGTCTGTCCAAGTAAAGTAGTTGTTCATATTATCTGCATGGCTACCCTTCCACTCCTGTTCATCGAAGTAGATGCCGTGAGTAGGATCCATACGAGTAGCCTCACCGATAGCAGCAGTATTAGCATACTGAGCACGAGAATAGAAGAACTTAACACCAGCAGTTACCTTCAAGTGATTGTCGAGGAAGCTTGGGTTAACATTCAAACCAACGTTTGTACGCTTGTAGTCAGAAGTCTTGAGAGTACCCTGCTGATCTGCGAAACCAACGCTTAAGCGATATGGGAGATTCTTCATAGCACCAGTCACAGTCACATTGTGCTCGTGGCTAACTGCTGTACGATAGATCTCATCCTGCCAGTCTGTATTCTTCCAGCCGACCTTTGACCAAGCTTCGCTGTCTGGTCCATAATAATCATAAATGAACTTACGATATTCATCACCATTAAGAACTTCCTGACGGTCATTTGCCCAACCGAATGTTACATTACCGTTGTAAGAAACCTGTGGAGCAGCACCAGCACGACCTTTCTTAGTTGTGATGATGATGACACCGTTAGAACCACGGCTACCATAGATTGCAGTAGCAGATGCATCCTTCAATACTGTGAAAGTCTCGATATCGTTAGGGTTAACAAGTGCCAATGGGTTTGGAGCACCCTTGATACCCTGATTATCCATAGCCATACCGTCGATGACGATCAATGGATCGTTAGATGCATTGAGTGAAGAACCACCACGCACACGTATCTGAGCGCCTCCACCAGGAGAACCACCACTGTTAGTTACATTTACACCGGCAATCTTACCCTGCATCATATCCTGAGCAGAAGCAACGACACCTTTGTTTTTCTCATCCGGCTTGATTGCAGTTACTGCACCTGTAAGATCGCTCTTCTTTGCAGTACCGTAACCGATGACAACTACGTCTTCTAGAAGTTCTGAGTCTTCCTGAAGTGTTACGTTCATGTTTTCTGCAGCAGGAATTTCCTGTGCACGATAACCGATGAAAGAGAAACGGATAATGGCATCTTTTGGTGCCTTAAGAGAGAAGTTACCATCGAGATCAGTCACACATCCATTGGTAGTACCAACCTGCAAGACTGTAGCTCCCATGATAGGATCTCCAAACGCGTCATTAACGACACCCTTGACTGTGATTTCTTGGGCCATGACGTTAAGTGTCGCGAAGATTCCAAGCAAGAATGTTGCAAGGGATCTGAGGTTAAACTTTACTTTCATGAAAATTTAATTAATAATATTGTGTTGTGTAAATATTTATAGAGCCTTGAGCGAGATTGCGAATCCTCCACCGACAGCAGCTTCAACCTTAAGTTTTGTCTTGCTTGTTACTACTTTCTTTGTAATAGTATATGCCTTTGGATTAGTCTCCCAATGTGCGCCGTTCTTGACATCATCTGCATAGATAATTGCCTCATACTTCTTACCTGGCTCAAGGAAGTCCAATGCAAGAGTACCCTTATAGCCATTATCAGCAGCATTTCCACCAACGAACCAGTTCTCAGAATTCTTATCCTTACGGGCAATTACCAAATGATCACCTGGTTCAGCATCAAGATAAAGCGACTTCTGCCAATCTACAGGCACATCCTTGATAAACTGGAACGCATCCATATGAGGAAGATAATGCTCGATAACGTCGGCAGCCATCTGGAGAGGACTGTAGAGTGTTACGTAAAGTGCAAGCTGACGTGCAATTGTCGAACGAACCTTAGAATGGTTGTCAGGATTGAGCTTTGAACAATCTGTCTCAAAGATACCAGGAGTATAGTCCATTGGACCACCGATAAGACGAGTGAAAGGAAGGATGGTTGTGTGATTAACTCTGTTTCCTCCGAATGACTCATACTCTGTACCACGTGCAGATTCATTGCCAATCCAGTTAGGATAAGTACGACAGATGCCTGTAGGACGAGTTGCCTCATGAGCATTTACCATAATCTTATATTCAGCTGCCTTCTTGATAGTGTAGAGGTAGTGATTGTTGAGCCACTGACCGTAATGATGTTCTCCACGAGGAACGATATCTCCTACATAACCCTGTTTAACTGCAGGATAGCCATAATCGTTCATAAACTGATATGCCTTATCGAGATGGCGCTCATAGTTACGAACAGAAGAAGATGTCTCATGATGCATGATCATATAAACGCCCTTCGACTTTGCGTATTCTGAGATAGCCTTGACATCAAAGTCTGGATAAGGTGTTACGAAATCGAAGACATAATCCTTCTGATGACCGAACCAGTCTTCCCAACCTTCGTTCCAACCTTCAACCAATACACCGTCGAAACCATGCTCTGAAGCAAAATCGATATACTTCTTCACGTATTCGGTATTTGCAGCATGAGTTCCGTTTGGCTTTGTCTTAGTATAATCGGTCACACCAAGCTGTACACTTGGCAACTCATTTGTATAAGCCCAAGAAGACTTGTTACAGATCATTTCCCACCATACACCGACATACTTACATGGCTTGATCCATGAAGTATCCTCGATCTTACAAGGCTCGTTCAAGTTCAAAGTGATGCGGGAAGCAAGAATATCAGTTGCCTTATCAGATACTATAACTGTTCGCCAAGGTGTTGTACAAGGTGCCTGAAGATGACCCTTGAAACCTTCTGCATCTGGAGTAAGCCAAGACGTGAATGTCTTATTACCTGCATTATATTTAAGGTGCATTGTAGGATAATCGATACAAGCAGCCTCATGCAAGTTGATGTACAAACCATCGTCGGTCTTCATCTGCAAAGAAGTCTGGACACAATCCTCAACAGGAGTCTGTGAAGAGTTGCCGACTACAGCACCTGAATTTGGATTCTTAATAGCTGCTCCAATTTCGCTGAGGCGGGTAGTCATGTAGTTGTATTCCTGTGTGTCATAGTCGCCAGTAACCCACCAGGCTGTATGATCACCAACCATAGCGAACTCACTCTTTTCCTCGACAATAGTAAAATACACGAGATTCTGCTGCTGAGGGAATTCATAACGGAAACCGAGACCATCATTGAAGAGACGGAAGCAGATAACCATCTGACGCTGGTTCATTGGCTGATCAAGCTTAACCTTCAACTCGTTGTAGTTGTTGCGGATTTCCGACTCCTCACCCCAAACAGGTGCCCACATCTCATCAAACGATGATGTCTGCGAATCAACCAAGGTAAAGCCTGTCTGCAGATCTGACTTACGGCTTGGCTTTCCCTGCTCAGGAATCTCTGAGAAAAACTGTGCATCAACCTTGTCACGGAGCTCAAAACCGAGGTGACTAGGCTTGATAACGTCCTTGCCATGATATGTCATGGAATATGTAGGTCGGCCTTCCTTGTCAAGAGAGAAAACCAACTTCACATTACCGTCTGGCGAAAGCAATTCCTCTGCTTTTACACCAGAAATCATAGCAACGAAAAACAATGCTGGAAGCAATATTTTTTTCATTCTTTTTTAAGGTTTTTTGTGTGTTATTAGTTATATTAATGATGTGCAAAGTTAAGCATTTTATACACACTTTCTTTGAACTAAAGAAAAAATATAAGTTTTATAAACGAATAAATTATACTATACTATTGAATATTAATATAATAAAGTTTTTGAGAATTATAAAAAATATAAACAAAATAAAACTAAGTCAATCAGAAAAATATACACTATTAGAGCTGTCAAAGCATCTCTACGAGCTCTTTCATACCCTCAGAAGCACCCTTCTGGATGTGTGTGAAAGATTGTCCGTAAGGGTTTTGAACCTGTTTAGGATCTATGACATAAATCTTCACACCTTTAGGAGCATAGGCAAGGAGAGAGGCAGCTGGATAGACATTGAGAGAAGTGCCGATAACTACAACGATATCGGCTGTACGAATAATATCAGTTGCAGGAGAGATGTTTGGCACACCTTCGCCAAAGAACACGATATGTGGACGAAGCTGATAGCCATAAGGATCTTTATCGCCCATGTGGATATCAGGATTGGCAGGATCAAGAGGATATGTTTTATTCTCATTTTCCTCGCCACGGCATTTCATCATTTCTCCATGCAGATGCAATACGTGTTTTGCGCCTGCCTGTTCGTGCAGTGAATCAAGATTCTGTGTGATAATCTGCACATCATATCGATCCTGAAGAGTAGCAATAAGCTCATGGCCTTTGTTAGGTTTACAATTCATATACTTACGACGAAGCATATTATAGAAATCGAGCAGTTTTTCTGGTGTACGAACCCAAGCCTCGTGTGTACATATTTCTTCTACACTATATTGTTCCCACAAACCATCACTATCTCTGAATGTAGAGATTCCGCTCTCTGCACTCATACCAGCCCCGGTTAAAAAGACAATTCTTTTCATATAATTTGGTATTAAAAGTGTCAAAATTTATTAAAAGGCGTCACAAATATAGAAAAAAACGAGTATAGAATATACATATATATTTAAAAAATAGTAACTTTGCGCTCGCAAAAAGTAAAAAATGTCAAATTTTAATATATAAAACAATGAAGAAATTTCTTTTTAGCGCTATCGCAGTAATTGCTTTCGGTATGGCTGTTGCATCTTGCAACTACAATGCTCCAAAGGCAAAATTCAACAATGATCTCGATTCACTCGGATATGCTTATGGCGTTGTGTTCGGTAATCAGTATTCAAACTTCACTGACAGCGGCGTAGTTGTTCCTGAGGTTACAATGGATCTCGACAACTTCCTCGCAGGTTTCGTTACAGCAATCAAGCGTGACTCAGCTAACTTAAAGATGACTCCAGAAGAGGCTCAGTCTTTCCTCCAGATGTTCAACCAGAAGCTTCAGGCAAAGATGCAGGAAAAGCGTGAGGCTGAACTTAAGGCAAACAAGGAAGCTGGCGCAGACTTCATGGCAAAGAATGCAACTGAAGAAGGTGTTGTAACTCTCGAATCAGGTCTTCAGATCAAGCACCTCGTAGAAGGTACAGGCGCTCAGCCAACAACTTCTGACAAGGTAAAAGTTAACTACGTAGGTACACTCATCGACGGTACAGAGTTTGATTCAAACGACAGCATTGAGTTCAACCTTAACGGTGTTGTTAAGGGCTTCAGCGAAGGTATCAGCCAGATGAAGGTTGGTGGTTCTGCTATCATCACAATGCCTTCAGATATGGCTTACGGCGATCGTAGCACAGGTGATATTCCTGCTGGTTCTACACTTCAGTTCAAGGTAGATCTTCTTGACATCGTAAAGTAAATTTCTACAAAACATATCTAAAAACAGTGCATTTGATACAAAATGCACTGTTTTTTTATGCGTTTCGTACAAAAAATCTATCTTTTTGTCAAAATTTACACAAATTTGTTCGTGAATTTAAAAATAGATTTGTATATTTGCAACATAATAAAACACTAATTATGGAAAAGATAGATTCCCTTGACAAAAAAATCCTTGACATTGTAACACGCAATGCCAGAATTCCTTCAAAAAATGTTGCAGTAGAATGTGGCGTTTCACGCGCTGCAATTCATCAGCGTATACAGCGACTCATCGAACTTAAGGTTATTGTCGGTTCTGGCTATAACATCGATCCAAAGACTTTAGGCTTCCAGACTTGTACCTATATCGGTATTCGTCTTGAAAGAGGCAGTATGTATCGTGGAGTTGTGAAATGTCTTGAGGCAATTCCTGAAATCGTAGAGTGTCACTTCACTACAGGTCCTTACACAATGCTTTGCAAACTCTATGCAAAAGACAACGAACATCTCATGGAGTTGCTCAACAATCGCATTCAGGGCATCGACGGTGTTGTTTCGACAGAAACTCTCATCTCTCTCGAAGAAAGCATTAAGCGAGAGATTTCAATTTGCGGTGGAACTCCTCCTGATATCACTCAGTTTGCAGCTACAGACGACGATTGGGATTAATAATCTCCATCTATATAAAAAAATAAAAGCAGGTAGAATTTATCTATCTGCTTTTTCTATTATCTGTAAAGAAGTTTTACAATCCAAAGAGAGTTGTTTCTTCAGTTCTTCGATTGAAGACATTTTCCTTTCATCGCGTATTCTTTCGATAAAGGAAATTGTAATACTCTGATCATAAAGATCTCCTTCGAATCCGATGAGATGAGCTTCGACAGAAAGGCGATTCATTTCACTATCGACGGTAGGACGGAATCCGATATTTACCATAGAAGGGAAGGAGTCTCCGTTTTCAAGCTGAACCTTTGCGGCATAAACACCATTTGAAGGAATGATCTTGTCTTTCTCAAAAGGATTCAAATTGGCTGTAGGGAATCCGAGTTTTCTGCCCAGCTGATGTCCGTGAATCACTACTCCTTCAAGTCTATAATATTGTCCGAGTATCGAAGTAGCTTCTGCAATATTACCAGAAATAAGATTTCTGCGAACCTCTGAAGAAGAATAATTGCGATCTGTCCCATCGTTGAAAACAGGCTCTTGTACAACTTCCATTCCACAAGACTTGCCATAACGCACATAATCTTCAAAACCTTCTGCACGATCGCGACCGAAACGATGATCATATCCTATAAGAAGCTTTGTGACATGCATCTTTGCTGAAAGAAAATCACAAATAAACTCACGAGCAGAAAGATTACGGATATCTTCGGTAAAATCGAGCAGAAAACAAGCATCAATACCTGTAGAAGAAAGATTCGCGATCTTCTCGTCCAAAGTATTAATAAGATGCAGCTGAAAATCCGGCTGGATAAGCTTTCGAGGATGATTTGCAAAAGAAATGACAGCAGAAAGAGTATTAGTGAGACGAGCCTCCTTCTGAAGATGCTCAAGCAGGAATCTATGTCCTTTATGAACACCATCAAAAAAGCCTATACAGGCTGTGTAGGATCCTTTTATTTCACTAAAATCTCTATATATTGTCATTTTTTCTGCTTAAATATTTTGCAAAATCAAATCTTTTATATATCTTTGCACCGCTTTTGAAAAGCAGGTCCTATAGCTCAGTCGGTTAGAGCACCTGACTCATAATCAGGGAGTCCTTGGTTCAAGCCCAAGTGGGACCACGATACTGGTTTGAAAATTTTCCGTTTAGGAGGCAGGACGAAGTGATTTCGGCTTGCCTTTGTTTTTTCTACCAGCCTATAACCCTGTTTCATAAAGCTTTTGGGCGTGGCAAAGATACTGCATTTTATCCTTAATTCAAAAATATCGAGATTTTTAGACATCAAAATTCCTATTCCTCAAAAAAAATCATTAATTTTGCGCGCTTAATATTATAAGTAATGATAGTAGCCAACAACATAAAAAAGTCTTTTGGACCATTACAAGTCCTCAAAGGTGTAGATCTTTCTGTCGAAAAAGGAGAGATCGTGAGCATTGTTGGCAAAAGTGGAGCTGGAAAAACCACTCTTCTTCAGATATTAGGCACTTTGGATAAACCTGATTCAGGAACTATCTCACTAGCTGGAACAAACATTCTGGATTTGAACGATAATAAGTTATCAGAGTTCCGTAACCAGCATATCGGATTTGTATTTCAGTTCCATCAGCTGCTTCCAGAGTTTTCAGCATTGGAAAACGTTATGATGCCTGCCTTGATTGCAGGTATTCCAAATTCAAAAGCACGATGTCGTGGCTTGGAATTACTGGAATATCTCAATCTCAAAGATAGAGCTTCCCATAAGCCAAATGAACTTTCCGGTGGAGAGAAACAACGCGTAGCAGTAGCTCGCGCCTTGATGAATAAGCCTGATATTATCTTTGCCGACGAGCCTTCTGGAAGTCTCGACTCAACAAATAAACAGGAATTACATCAGCTCTTCTTTGATTTGAGAAAAGAATTTCAACAGACATTCGTCATTGTCACTCACGATGAGAGTCTTGCTCAATTAAGCGACAGGACAATTCATATGGCAGATGGACAAATAATTGATAATTGATAATTAAAAATTGATAATTATATGGCAACACAGCAATTATATATTTACAATACTCTCAGCCGCACAAAGCAGCCATTCAAGTCGATCGTTCCTGATCATGTTGGTATGTATGTGTGCGGACCTACAGTTTATGGTGACGGACATCTTGGTCATGCTCGTCCAGCAATCACTTTCGATGTTCTCTATCGTTATCTTCAGCATATCGGCTATAAGGTGCGTTACTGCCGTAACATTACCGATGTAGGTCACCTCGAACACGATGCTGATGAAGGCGAGGATAAGATTGCAAAGAAAGCTCGTCTCGAACAGAAAGAGCCAATGGAGGTTGTTCAGTACTACCTCAACCGTTATCATAAGGCTATGGATGCTCTCAATGTTCTTCCTCCAAGCATCGAACCACATGCATCTGGTCACATCATCGAACAGATAGCATATGTTCAGAAGATTCTTGATGCAGGATATGCTTACGAAAGTCAGGGAAGTGTTTATTTCGATGTAAAGAAATATGCTGAGAAATTCAATTATGGTATTCTCTCAGGTCGTAACATCAACGAACTTCTCGATACAACCCGCGAACTCGACGGACAGGACGAGAAGCATAATGCATGTGACTTTGCACTATGGAAGAAAGCTCAGCCGGAACACATCATGCATTGGCCTTCTCCATGGAGCGAAGGTTTCCCAGGATGGCATCTTGAGTGCTCGACAATGGGAGAGAAGTATCTCGGTGAGGAATTCGATATCCACGGCGGTGGTCTTGATCTCCTTTTCCCTCATCACGAATGCGAGATAGCTCAGAGTTGCGCAGCAAAGGGTAAGCCAACAGTAAAGTATTGGATGCACAATAATATGATTACTATCGACGGTAAGAAGATGGGTAAGTCATACGGAAACTTCATCACACTCGATGAATTCTTCCAGGGAACACATCCAAAACTCACTCAGGCTTATAGCCCGATGACTATCCGTTTCTTCATTCTCATGGCTCATTATCGCAGTACAGTTGACTTTGGTAACGAAGCTCTTCAGAGTGCAGAAAAGGGTATGAAGCGTATGAACGAAGGTTATGCTAATATTGCTCGTATCAAGGCTGTTGAAACAAATGCCGAGACAGAAGCAACAAACAAGAAGGTTGCAGAACTTGAGGCAGCAATGTATGAGGCAATGAACGATGACCTCACAACTCCAATCGTAATCAGCAATCTCTTCGAACTTGTTTCACTTATCAATAAGATTATCGATGGTCAGGCAAAGATTGATCAGGCAGGTCTCGAAAAGATGACTCAGGTATTCAAGACATTCCTCTTCGACATTCTTGGTATGAAAGATGAATCGGTTGCTGGCGCTGACAACAGCAAGACAGACGCATATAAGGGTGCTGTAGATCTTCTTCTCGAAGTTCGCGCTCAGGCAAAGGCAAACAAGGATTGGGCAACATCAGACCTTATCCGCAACAAACTTGCAGAACTTGGTTTCGTTGTAAAGGATACTAAGGACGGAGCAACATGGACAATATAATTCCATAAGCACACATAAACTAAGAGCAGATTGGTTATTTGCCAATCTGCTTTTTTTGTATCTGACAACACATTTTTCGCTCATTAACAATTAACAATTAACAATAAGGAAAAATAGTGTAGTTGACGATGTAAAATAATATTTCCAGTCTTCCAAGAAATTATAAATAATAGAATATATATTATATAATGTATATTTAAAACTCCTTTGAATTTTTCCTAAAAGCTTATAAACATATACTTTTTTCTTATTGTTAACTGTTAAATGTTATAATTACTATAATTAGAAATACTATATTTTGTAAATGATTAAAAATTAATATATTATATAATTATAACTTTATTAATCTATAACAATAACATTAAATATATAACAAAAATGCGTCTTTTTTATACTAAAAAAATACTATTTTTTATTGATTTTTTCTATTATAAACCGCAGATTCTTTTGATTTCGGCAAGTTTATTGAGTGCTTCCATTGGAGTCATGTTATTGACATCAAGACCCTTGATTTCGTCACGAATCTCACTCAACACAGGATCATCAAGCTGGAAGATGCTTAACTGATATCCATCGGCAGAATGTCCTGCAGGCTTTATATTCTCAACAGGAGCATTTGAACCCTTAATGTTATTTGCTCCAGCACTTGCATTCTCAAGAGTCTTCAATACTTCATCGGCACGCTTTACCACATCCTTGTTCATACCGGCAAGACGGGCAACATGAATACCGAATGAATGTTCAGATCCACCAGGTTTCAGTTTACGAAGGAAGAGAACCTTACCATTTTCCTCGCGCACGCTTACATTATAATTCTTAATGCGTGAGAAAGTCTTTTCCATCTCGTTCAACTCATGATAATGTGTAGCAAAGAGCATCTTTGGATGACCTTCTGCATTCTCATGAATATATTCAACAATCGACCATGCAATGGAAATACCATCGTAAGTCGATGTTCCTCGACCTAACTCATCGAAAAGAATCAAACTGCGAGGAGATAGATTATTCAGAATATTTGAAGCTTCAGTCATTTCTACCATGAAAGTAGATTCTCCAAGAGAAATATTATCTGAAGCACCAACACGAGTGAATATCTTATCAACAATACCAATACGAGCAGAATCGGCTGGAACAAAACATCCGATATGAGCCATAAGAGTAATGAGTGCAGTCTGTCTTAACAATGCCGATTTACCAGCCATGTTAGGACCAGTAATCATCATAACCTGCTGTTTCTCATTATCCAATAACACATCGTTGGCAATATAAGACTCTCCCACAGGCATCTGTCTCTCAATCACAGGATGACGACCTTGCTTGATGTCGATGACCATCGAATCATCAATATCAGGACGCACATAATGATATTTAGCTGCAATACGGCTGAAGGAAAGAAGACAGTCGAGTCGGGCAACAAGATGAGCATTTACCTGAATTGTGGAAATGTATTCCTCAAGTGCTTTCAGAAGATCATTATAAAGAGCAAGTTCCAGCGAACCAATCTTCTCTTCTGCTCCCATAATCTTCTCTTCATATTCCTTAAGTTCCTGAGTAATATATCTCTCAGCACCTACAAGCGTCTGTTTTCTGATCCATTCTTGAGGAACCTTATCCTTATGGGTATTTCTTACCTCAATATAGTATCCGAATACATTATTGAATGCAACCTTAAGACTCGGAATATCATATTGTTCGCTCAATTGCTGCTGCATCTTAAGCAGATAATCCTTACCGGAATAAGCAATCTCACGAAGCTCGTCAAGCTCTTGGTTTACACCATTTCTTATTACTTGTCCCTTACCGAACTGAACTGGTGCTTCCGGTTCAATCTCACGATAGATTCTTTCGCAGATAATATCGCAAGTATTGATTTGTTCGCCAATAGCTTTCAACTGTTCGAGATTAGCATTCTCACACTGAGACTTTATCTCCTTCAATGCAGAAAGAGCAACACGAAGCTGGATAATCTCGCGAGGATTGGCACGACCTACAGCAACCTTGGAAATAATTCTTTCCATATCTCCAACCTGTTGCAGACTTTCTTCAATACTGTCTGCCATATCCGGATCACGGAAGAAATATTCTACAATATTCAAGCGGCGCTTTATGCTTTCAGCATGAATAAGTGGGAAAAGCAACCAACGATGCATCAAACGACCACCCATTGGAGTAGTTGTAGCATCAATTACATTAAGCAATGATCTTCCTCCTTCATTCATTGTATTGACAAGTTCAAGACTTCTGACTGTAAATCTGTCAAGTCTCATATATGACTCATTATCAATACGTCGAATACCAGTAAGGTGACCAATATTCTTATGTTGTGTAGAATCAAGATAACGAAGAATTGCACCAGCAGAAGTGATTGCAAGCGACATTTCCTCAATACCAAAACCCTTTAGGTTCTGTGTCTTGAAAAGCTGTAGAAGACTACGACGGGCATTATCATAACTTAAATAGATATCATCTACCTCATAGCAATATGGAGTAGAAGTGAAATGTTCCTGATACTGAGATTTCATACCTTTAAGGTAAAGCATCTCTTTAGGAGCATAGTTGTTGATAAGTTTGTCAATATAGTCGTAGTTTCCTTCAGTAGCAAGGAATTCTCCTGTCGAAATATCAAGCAGTGCAATACCGCAAGTATTCTTTCCGAAAGTAATTGCAGACAAGAAATTATTCTCACGCGCATTAAGTACATTATCACCCATTGTAAGACCTGGAGTGATAAGTTCGGTAATACCTCGTTTTACAAGTTTCTTTGTAAGCTTAGGATCCTCAAGCTGTTCGCAGATAGCAACTCTCTTTCCGGCTCTCACGAGTTTTGGAAGATAAGTATCAAGAGCATGATAAGGAAAACCAGCAAGCGGACTTCCAGCTCTTGCTGTAAGTGTTATTCCCAGAATATCATGAACCTCTTTTGCATCTTCGCAGAAAGTCTCATAGAAATCTCCCACTCTGTAAAGAATGATAGCATCTCTATGTTTAGCCTTCATTTCGAAGTATTGCTTCATCAAAGGAGTATCTTTCGGATCTGCTGCTTTCATCAATCTTTTTAATTGATAATTAATAATTTATAATTGATAGTTATTTTCAAATTTTCTTTTATTTATAAGGATCAATTATATTTATTATTTTTATAAGCACCTATGTAATATTCTCAGTAAAAATATTTACAAATTACCTATTTTATATTCAAAACTTATTATTTATTTTAAATGACTTAAAGAAATCCCAGATTACAAGACCTGTAGTAACAGAAACATTGAGCGAATGTTTTGTGCCGAACTGAGGTATTTCCAGGCATCCATCACACATATCAATCACTGTCTGTTGAACGCCCTTTACTTCATTTCCCATTACTACAGCATATCCTTGAAAATCAGAAAAATCCGGTTGCCAGGTATCAAGCATTGTAGAACCTTCACATTGTTCGATAGCAAGAACTTTATATCCAGCAGATTGAAGTTCCTTTACTGCTTCGTGAGTATCTTCAAAATACTTCCAGTCAACACTGTCTTCAGCGCCAAGAGCAGTTTTATGAATCTCTGGCGATGGTGGAGGAGAAGAAATACCGCAAAGATAGATACTTTCTACTCGGAAAGCATCTGAAGTACGGAAAACCGAACCAATATTATTAAGACTTCTTACGTTGTCTAAGATAATAATGAGAGGCATCTTTTTAGCTGACTTAAACTCCTCAGCATTAATGCGCCCCATTTCTAGCATAGTGAGCTTTTTCATAGATGCAAAAATACTTATTTTTACTTTATTTTCCAAATAAAAAAATGCATTTCTAACATCGATGTTGATAAACTGTGGATAATGTTGATAAATACTATTAAAAACTTTTTAAAAAATAAATTGAATATTATTTGCTTATTTAAATTATTTATTGCCTAAAAAGTTATCATAAATAACCAAATTTTCAGCAAAAATGTTATTAAATAGATATAAATATCTAAAATACCAGTTATTCACATGGTAATTTCAATATTATTTATTAACTTTGTACGTATTTAGCATATTGTTGAAATGTTGATAAATTTGAAATAAAAAAGGTAAATCAATAAATTTTACAAGTTTTACTTATTTCAAATTTTGTTGATAAAATATCAATAACTAAATAGCATTGTTAATAGAAAAAATAAGGAAAAAGATATAAACTTTATCAACAGGCTATTATCATCAGAAAAGCTTTTTTGAAAAAAAATTTTTCTTTCAATAAATACTTTATAAAATAATATCTGTTGTTGAAAACTTCGATAATGCATGATTGAAATAATGGCTCCTTGCGGATGTTACGAATCTCTCGCTGCTGCTATCCAGGCAGGCGCAGGTTCTGTATATTTCGGAATACAAGGACTAAATATGCGATCTGGTTCAGCCAATAACTTCACAATTGAGGATCTTAAGAATATAGCTCAGATTTGTAAGGAAAATAAGATCAACAGTTATCTTACAGTCAATACTGTGCTCTATGGCGAAGATCTTGAGAAGATGAGAAATATCATTGATGCAGCATCTGATGCAGGAATATCGGCTATCATTGCAAGCGATGTTGCTGCTTTGATGTATGCAAGAGGATGGGACAGAGCTGATCGTAAACCTCGTATTGAAGTACATCTTTCAACCCAGCTTAATATTTCTAATATAGAAGCAGTAAAGTTCTATGCTCAGTTTGCCGATGTTGTAGTCTTGGCTCGAGAATTGAACATGGATCAGGTAAAGGATATTCATGAGAAAATCATAGAGCAGAATGTGTGTGGACCTTCAGGTAAGCTCATTCGTATAGAGATGTTTGCACATGGAGCACTTTGTATGGCAGTTTCTGGCAAATGCTACATGAGTCTTCATGAATATAATCGTTCGGCAAACAGAGGAGCTTGTGCACAGGTTTGTCGTCATGCCTATGATGCTTATCTCTTGAAAGATCAGGATCATGATATACAGATTGAGGTAGACAATAAATACCTCATGTCGCCAAAAGATCTTAAGACTATTCATTTTATGAACAAGATGCTTGATGCAGGCGTCGAAGTATTCAAGATAGAAGGTCGTGCAAGAGGTCCTGAATATGTTAAGACTGTAGTTGAATGCTATCGTGAGGCTTATGAATCTATCCAGGATGGTACTTATGGAGATGAAAAGATTGCCGATTGGGATGAGAGATTAAGCAGAGTATTCAACAGAGGTTTCTGGGATGGATATTATCTTGGACAAAGACTTGGAGAATGGTCACATCGTTATGGTTCGGTAGCTAAGGAACATAAGGAATATGCTGCCAAGACTATGGGATATTTCTCAAGAATAGGAATTGGTGATTTCTTGTGCGAAGCTCAGGAACTTCATAAGGGTGATAAGATTTTGATCATTGGTCCTACAACAGGTGTTATCGAACAGGTTCTTGATGAGATTCAGGTAGATTATCAGGTTGTGGAAACAGTGCATAAAGGCGATCGTTTCTCTATTCCTGTAAAAGAAAAGATTCGTCCATCCGACAAAGTATTCAAAGTTGTAATCAACTAAGTTTTATTTTGTATTTAAGTTTAGAAAAATATAATAAAACAGCTTTTATCTTATAAAAAAGTATACTTAAATATAATCTTCCTACTTTTATTTTGTATTTGAGAGAAGGAAAGTGAAAAAGTAAAATTTTTAAGAAAAAAAGCAACAATAAAAATAGAAATCTAAAAAGTTATATTTGATATTTAAGTTATAGAAAATAGAAAAAAAAAATTTCAAATATAAAACTTGAAATACAAAGTAAAGATTGAAAAATTTTTATAGTATTTTTAGTATTTAAGAAATAGAAAAGAAAAAATTCAAAATGAGAAATAGACTCTTGAAAATACTTTCTACTTTTATTTTTCTGGTTTCTGCCTTTATGGTAGAAGCTCAGACAAAGTATAAGTCTATTTCTTTGGAAAAAGATTCGCTTGGCAGCTTTGCAAGCAGACTTTCTATTTCTACAAACTTCGTTGACTGGGCTTTGATGACTCCAAATATTGGCTTTGACATTGATTTGGGTAATCAGAATATGATTGGTGCGCAATCATTGAATTTTAATTTCAAGTATCGTCCGGATGGAGATTATTCGACAAAGGTTGGAGATGGAGTGATATTGAATTCACCAAATATCTTCAATTATTTCTCTGGTAGAATAGAATACAGATGGCATTTCCGCTTCAATGAACATCCGGCACAGCGCAGAGGATTGACTCGTCCGGCACTTTGGATACAGGAAAAGCTTGCTGGCAAGCAATATTCTTCCGAACGAATGGCTCGTGCTATGGAATCATCATCATTCCAGCGTCCTGAGATGATCAGAGGTCGTCATTATGTTGGTGTGTTTGCCGAATATATGAACTATACTCTCAATTCCAAGCTCGATATCATCGATAGGGATAAGGTGAAATATGGTAATGCTTTCATGTTTGGTCTTTCAGGTGGATATGATTTCCCGGCATTCTATCATAACAAACATTACTGGCAGTTCCATGTAGGTGCAAATGTTGGTGTGATGTATGCAAAGTACGATCGGTATGAAGTAGATGAAAATAAGATGGCTCACTTTGATGGAGCACAGACAAAAGTGCTTCCTATGGTCACAGAACTTCGTTTTGGTCTTACTTACAGAAAAGAAAGCATCAGCAGAAAATATTGGAAGCCAAGCAACAGGATACAGTTGTCTAATATTGCTGAAAACAGAGAGATGCAGGCTTTGATAGACACTATCACTACCAACTATTCTACAGCTCTCAATATCTATATTTCTGTACCGAAGGTTGATGAGAAGACATTAGCCATCAAGACTCCAATAAATAAGAAGGAGGTTATCAACGAGATAAGAAAGCAGACAAACCTTCCTCTTGCTTCAGCTAACTTCATCAACGATACTATCTTCCCGATAAGAAGACTTGATGACTATACTATTACCTATCGTGTAAAGAAAGCTATCAACAAGTATAGCGACGAACTTGAAGATTATACTGATGTTGTTTTCAAATTCCGCGTCGAGCTTGAAGGAAGAAGGGAAGCTGAAAAACAGAAAGAGTCGTTTGTCAATGCTATCAGAAAGTATCGTGAAGAGAAAGGTATTCCTGTGCTCTATGCTCGTGCTAAGCCGAATTCTGGTAACAGAAATGAGGTTGATGGATATGTTCCTTATCATGAAGTAATGACTCTCTTCTCTCGTATTTGGGGCAAGACAATCTCCTTGCAGCAGTTCAAGGGAGTATCTGAACGAGTGGGTGTAGGTGTATTGCGACCTGTTGATGAAAAGGGTATCAATCGCCGATCAAGATATGTGATAAAGATGGTATTCCATCCACAGGTTACTTTCGACTACGAATCGGAACCTGTAAATTCACAGTTTGAAATTAAGTTCCGAGGCGAAGCTTCAGGTCTTTCTATGTATAACAAGATCAATGGTTTGCGTCTTTCGTTTACAAGAAAGTGGAGTGGTGGAGATACATTCTCTCCTGAAATTACTCCTGATGATATTGTAAAGGAACTCAAGAACAGAGATATTGTAATAACGGCCAATATGGTGAATATCAGTGATGGTCAGAACAGATTCAATCAGCGTTATACAGCTGCTGTCTATCTCCAGGCTGGTTATGTTGCTAATGTTTCCTATACTGTTCAGGATAAGGAAGGACTTGAACGGGCAAACAATGATATGAAGGAGAAGATCAGACCTTGGATTGCTCAGAAGAAGTGGCCAGAGATCATAATGCGAGGTGAACCTAAGGATCCTGCAGAACTTGAGATTACTCAGGATATGATCATGACTGCATTCAGAAAAGCATCCGGATATACGTTCTATCAGTATAACTTCATTGATTTCTGTGTTGATGGAAACTATCAGCTCATGCCGGATGGAAGATACAGAGCTTATGCAAAGGTTCGTCTGCATCAGGATAGTTCAGATATTATGAAGATTCCTTATTATATCAGATTTGCACAATGATAAAGAAAATATACATATTACTGACTGTTATGCTTGCTGTGATTGGTACAAGGCAGGTTCATGCGCAAGGTATTGCCATTAAGACAAACTTTGCGGGTTGGGCAGCTTTGGCTGGAAATATAGGAGCAGAATTCTGTGTCAGTGAATGTAGTTCGGTAGAAGTTTCATTCTATAAGAGTATTGCCGACTGTTACATCAAAAATGCTAATTTCACAGCTCTTCAGCTTGGATATAAGTATTGGTTCAGTCGTACTCCATTGAACAGTTTCTTTATTGGAGCATCTGTTACTCCAGCAAAATATAAGTGTGTGATCGACGATACCGACAGAAAGGGATATGCTTTTCCTTTCGGAGTGAATTTAGGATATTGTCTGCCTCTTGGAGAGAGATTCAATATTGAATTCAGCTATGGTATTGGAGGTACCTATATCAACGAAGATATCATTTCTCCGACAAGTGAGTCAGAGATGATGACAAGACATAAAATGAGTTTTACACCAACAAATATAGGCATTAATGTTTCGTATATTATCAAGTAAAATAAAGGGTCTCACAAGACTTTATGCATTTTTACTGATGCTGCTTTTCCCTGTGCTTTCTTCAGCTCAGGAGAATCGCACATTTATGATATACGATGCAACCGACATGGTGGATAAACGAGGAAGATTCCTTCAGCTTATCGATTCGGATAACGGTCGTTCGATGAGTGAGATGGGAATAAGTCTCGATCGTCTCGAAGGCGATGTTGTGGTTTATGTTACATTCAAGAGATGGGCCGATCTGCTTGTGAATCGTATCATGAACAATACCAACAGAGATGCTGTAATGGCATTCTTCAATTTCTATGACAATAACGACGCTTACTGTCTGCATCCTAACTTCAGTAATATCTATAATACTGCTGCAGCACGCGCTATCGGCGAGAGATTGCAGAGCCGTTTCGTTAAGGAAATTGAGGAATGGGAGAAGAAAGATGACCTTTTCGATATAGAGGAACTGGCACTCATCGTAAGAAAATCGCCATTTATCGAAGAGATCTTCCCACTTGAATGGATCGAGGCTTTCGAACCGACAAACGATCTTATTGACTGTCCGATCTACTATACAGGAAAGCTGAAAATTCAGGAATCGGAAAAGAAGTTCGTAAGAAAGATTGACTTTGAAGAGTCGTCTATTCAGGTTGGTAACGAATTGCTTTTCAATGAGACATTCAATATAAGCGGACCTTCAGACAAACGAATGGTGGTGGATCGTTATGTTGAGATCTGTACTTTCGACGAGGATTACAACAAACTCAATTCACGCATCATTACCGATTCCACTTCCCTGTCGATGCTATCGTTGAGCAGTATCCGTTCGAAGAAGCTGTTTGATGTATTGGGTCATATTGATGTAAACTATAAGACAAAGTATCGTCAGAATCCTTATGTCTTCCCAGGCGAGAAGTTCGAGAGACTCTTGCGTCGTCGAATGGCTTGGGATGTGAGAAGAGATACGCTAGAGACTTATCGTGAACTGACCAGAAAGGCATTCACACAGAAAGATATCGACAAGGATGTATTTGAAGTGGCAATAGATACTATCAACTATCGTATCGACTACAATCTCTTCAACAGATATCTCAGCAAGTATGATTCTTTCTGGGCAATCAGTCCTATGTATGGCGAATTGCTGCCAAAGGATGGAGGCGAGACATACGAGGATTCGGCTTCTGTAAAGAAGTACTACTATCTGCGTACTGATGTCAATGCCTATGAGAAGCTTCGTGAATACATGGAGCGAGGCAGAAGATTGAAGGGTAGTTCACAGTTTGTGGTCGAAGGCTTTGTTCCTCCAATCTATACCGTCCGTTCTATTGCTTCCACATATTCGGAATTCTGGTTCTCTAACATTTATTATAATAAGATAAGGGAATCGGAAGACTATAGGAATCTTGAGGCAGCAGGAAAAGTATCATTCGTAAGAAAAGAGAACAGAGGTAATCGTCTGCGTGTGCAGAACGAATATAAGGCTCAGTTCAAGAAACTCATTTCAGATCTTTCGGTTACTGAAGGACCTGACGAGTTGTATCTTTCTGAGAAGCCTTTGGTCGATACTGCTATCCTGCATTGGGAAATGCCTGATCCGGATTTGTATTATCGACTGAAGCACGTCAACTATCTGCACGACTTCCAGAATGCTGATACTACAGAGACAGAATGTGCTTGTTCGCGAGCAGTGCCTTTGCGTTTCCTCTCTTTGAATACCGAACCTGCAATGCCTGATTGTCCGCCTTTGCTCAACGGAAGGTATTTTGAAAACTATCGTCCGAAGTCAAAGAACGACGAACCGCAATCCGTGGAACGCGAAGCGCATCTTACGTTTGCACAAGGTGATTGGACGATTGATGTTTCTGTAGAGAATAACCGACTTCAGCTCGACAGCTTGAGAAAAGCTGCCGATGAGATTCTTGGCAGAAGCCTGAACAGTGTTGTCTCACATCGTATCGATACTATCTTTATCTTGGGTATTTCTTCTCCTGAAGGTAACTATCAGACAAATAAGGAACTTGCTCACAGACGTTCGGAAAGTCTTATCAACTGGGTGAAGACCAACTGTGGAATCAGAAGTGTACAGACAGTTTACATCGACTCTGTTGCTTCATGGGACGATGTTGGTGCTTTGGTCAACATGAGTGCTTCAGGCGCACAGGTTGGATACAACGAAGGTAATGCAGAAGTAAAGAAGGCAATGGAAGATCTGCGTAAGGTTCAGTTGAGGTTTGTCTATACTGCCTTGATGGAACCAAGCGAAGAGACAATATTGAAGATTTACTATGAAGGAGGCACAGGAGATATCTATGGTGCTTACTATTATTATTCTCTGCTCAATTCCAACATGCTCACCAATCAGCAGAAGTTGGATATTGCCTGGGAAGTGGTAAATCATGGTTCGAACAAGAACTTCAGAAGGACAAGGGATGTGAACCGTGCGAATAGCGAGAATTGGTTTGACCTTATCAAGCCTTTGGCTGCCAACTATATTGCTGTTGACAAAATCAAGAACAAGAAGTTTGACAGAACTATTCTTGATCCGTTTATCGATGTCAATCAGCAAGGTAACTCTGTGTCATACAGCAACGGACATCTCATCAACGATGAAATACCAAAGGCATATAAATATGTCAATGCTGATTTCGTCTTGTACAATCAGATTCAGATGCTGATTGGCGAAGGCACATCTTCTTCGCTTCAGACAGCCGATTCTCTCTTGCAGATCCTTGCTGTGACAAACTATTCAATGGAGTTTGAAGAGAAATACAAGCCTTCGAGACTTACCGACCTGCTGGAATGCTATCATAACTCATCTTATCTTACAGATCAGTCTTTGGCAGAAAGAGTCAAAGGTACTAATGTCATAAACTTCTATGTGATAAGTATGGCGCAAGGACATGATGCTTTCTTCAATTCCGGTATTTATAGTGATCCGATAGTGACACAGAGCTTCACCGATTGCTATAATGCTTTGTCAATCTTGGATAAGCTGCCTGACGACAGTTCAGAGAAGTATTACTTCAAGGCTGTGACTTTAGCACGTTTTGCCGACATGTCTCTGCGTGAAGATAAGCCAGAATTGCTGTTGGCTGCCCGTGAAGCGTTGACAAAGCTGTTCCTTATCAACGAATCGATGATAAGTATCTGTCAGGGCGATAGATACATAAGAGATATTTACAGAACTCCGACATTGCGTCAGCAAGGTGTTGACATTTACCTTGAGGCAGTTGAGGAATATATTAACCAATGGTCAAAAGAACATAAGTAAGATGAATAGGGATTCAGTACATATAGGTCTTTTGATCAAGACATTAGTATTTGGAATAGTGATGCTGTTCCAGGTACAGGTACTTTCTGCTACCAATGCCAACGACAGTGTGATCGATGTTCCAAACTATCTTATCGCGCGTTGGCAGAGAGGAATCGACAAACAGCAATATGATAATTCTTCGTGGATCAGGAACACAAGTTTTACTGTTACAGCCAATCCTGAACTCACACTCGATGATGCCCGTTATACAAAGAATCTGTTCAACTTCGGCTTCTATCTCACCAAGGGATTCACTCCAAGCAGCACTGTTAGTTTTGGTGCCAAATGGGCGTTGAACGATAAAATGGACTACGATTTCAGTCGTGTTGGCTTCGAATTGGGATATCTCTGGAATATCAGCAATTTCTATTATGGTTTGGATATGAAACGTCGCAATTTCATATCTGCCAACATAGGATTGGAAGGAGGTAGTGTCTCGTCGTACGACTATTCAAAGGCATATTTCGGAGGTCATTTGGGCTTGCGTTTCAGTCGTGCTTTTTCTCCACACACTACATTCTTCCTCGAACCTCGCATTGGTCTTTATTCAGATTCCTACGACGCACAGGAATCGTCGGAAGGTGTAGATGCAATACTCTCAGGACATCTTGGAATGGACTATAAGCTCTCTGCGATGCTTTATGATGTTCCGAGAAAGAAAGAGATCCCTATGCTTCACATGCACAACTGGTTCATGGAATTATCTGCATCTGCCTATCTTCCTGTTCCACGCGACGAGTATGTCACAGGAGATGCTACCTATGCCGACAGAATTTATTTTGGTCCAAGCTTTGCTCTTGGATACAGAGTTAATCCTTTGAGTGCTGTGCGTGCACGATTCTCTTATATCAATGACAAATACTATAAGGCTAATCAATATGTTACGGCTGTCGATTACAGGCTTTCAGGCACAAATGTGTTCTTGGGAGAGAATGGCAGACGATACATTGATATGGCTGTAACTATTGGTCCTGTAATGCAGATCACAAGTTTCCAGGGCGAGTCGGAGAACAATATCAGTTGGGGTGGTGAAGCAGGTTTGCAGTTCACAGGACGTATCACACCAACTTGGGAATTGTTTGTCGAACCAAGATTCCAGATCATACAGAACTATACATCCAGCAATGTCAATGATATGAATCTCAAGAAACGCTGGGATATGAGCGTGGGTATGGTTTATATCTACGAACGTCGTATCAATCAGCGTCTTGAAGAGACAAAACCTTTGAGCAACTGGTATCTCCAATCTACTATCGGTGTTCAGCCATCTACACTCACAGGCGGCCATCAGTTAGGTTCGTTTGACTTCTCTGTTGGTCGTAATTTCGGATCTCTTTGGAGTCTTAAGGGTTCTGTATTCTCACAGGAACTTGAGAGCAAGGAAGAGGGTTATGACGAATCATACAATCCTATGTTCGTTTCCAATTATGGCGGACGATTTGAGGTTGTGGGCAACTTCCTGCGCATGTTCTCACCTTCATTGCAGGACTCTCGCTGGAACTGGAATGTGAGTGGTGGTGTAGAGTTCGGACGACTCACCAACCATCATAACAACGACTGGGCTTTGGTTGTAGGTTCTCAGCTTCAGTACCGTTTCCTGGATAAGGCTTGGGTAATTGCTGGAGCAAGATACGAGAATCCTTTCCATTTCAATGTAAAACATCCATATTCAGCGCATTTGGGTATTCAGTATGACTTGAAGGATGAGACAAGAATAGACATCCTCAAGAACTATTGGCGATGGTATATTCAAGGTGGAGCAGGTTTCCGTAATGCATTCTTCAACAAAGATCTCTTGACCTATGGAGCAGGCTTTGGTCTCAACGTAACGCCAGTCAATGGCGCTCGTCTTGAGTTCCTGGGTTCAAAGATGCAGAAGGGCGACGATGGAACTTGGACCAACTGGATGAGCATCTCTCCTGAATATGTCTTCAATCTTACCAACTCAGTCTTTGGCGAAGATGACAAACGCCATGTGGATCTCGAGTTATTCACAGGTTTGGATGTGATGCTGCACAAGACACAGACAAATATCGGCTTCAATCTTGGTTCACAGCTCAACTGGAACTTCAACAAGAGCCTTGCCTTGTTTGTTCAGCCACGCCTTTCGTTCCAGCCGTTCGACGATATTATTGCTCCTTCAGGGCACGATGTAGTGCAGTATAATACTCTCATCGGATTGCGCTACACTCACAACAAATACTATACAACAAAGGATCCGGATAAATATCGTGAGTTGTTGGGTGACAAGCAGTTTGCGTTCTATGAGAAGGTTGAACGCCAATGGCAGAGACTCAAACGATGGCGTCCGTTCAAGAATGTGCATATCAAGCCTTGGCATCCGATCCGGAACCTTCGTAAGATCAATAGAAGAGATCGTAAGGACGAATGGAAACCATTGCAGAACTGGTATTTCCAGACAACCTGGGATGCACAGTTGCCTACATTGTTCAATGGTCACCAGCTTGGTGCATTCGACTTTGTATTCGGTCGCACTTTGAGTCCGTTGTGGAGTCTTCAGGCTTCGGTATTCTCCGGCGAATTGCAGAGCGATGAGTGGCTCAACGATACACAACAGTATGACGAGACAAACAACCCTATGTTCGCTTCATATTTCGGCGGACGAGGAGAGATTGTATTCAACGCTTTGCGTCTGTTCTCGCCGGCAATAAAGGATAGCCGTTGGAACTGGAATGTTGCAGCAGGTATCGAGTACGGACAGCTCACCAATCATCTTCACAGCGATTGGGCATTTGTTGCAAGTTCTCAGCTTCAGTACCGTCTCACACCACGCATGTGGCTCGTCGGTGGTGGAAAGTATCAGAAGTTCTTCCATTTCGATGCCAAGCTTCCATTGTCGGGCACTCTCGGTATCCAGTATGACTTGAAGAATGAGAAACGCATCGATATCCTCAGAAACCACTGGCGTTGGTATGTACAAGGCGGTGGAGGTTTCAATGGTGCATTCTTCAATATGGATCGTCTGTCCTACAATGCCGCATTCGGTATGAATGTTACTCCAGCACATGGATTCCGTATTGAGTTTATCGGTACAAAACCAAGCAAGGGAGCTGACGGAACATTCTACAACTGGATGAGCTTCACACCGGAATATGTCTATAACCTCACAAACAAGGTGCTCGGCGAAGACGACAAGCGTCGTGTGGATCTCGAATTGCTTGCCGGTGTCGATCTTATGATGCACAAGAGCAACTTTGAGAATACAAAGGTAGGATTCAGTGTTGGTACTCAGGTTAACTGCAACCTCACCAAGTGGCTGTCGATATACATTCAGCCTCGCTTCTCTTACCAGCCGTTCGACGAAATCATTGCACCTACGGGAGCTGACAAGGTTAACTACTTCACATCATTCGGTGTAAGATATAATCACAACTTCTTCAAGAGTACTAAAAAGTAATCGCGCATTCAGCCACTTTTCGGTAAAATGAACAATCGGCTCAAAAACATATTTACATGGATCTTCCTGTTGGCATCTATTGTGCTGATAGGAATGTTCCTGTTTTTCTCAAACCGACTGGTCAATCAGCTGGAACAGGAGGAACGTGCGAAGATTGAAGTGTGGGCCGAAGCTTATCGCAAACTGATCCTTGCAGATACAGAATCGGATGTGAGTCTTGAGCTTCAGGTCATTGAGTCAAACAAGACCATTCCTGTATTCTATACCGACGAAGAAGGTAATCTTCTGGGCTACAGCAACCTTACTATTCCGAACGATACGGTTCAGTTTATCGAACGGAAGATCAAGGAACTGACTGCAGCAGGCAACTATTTCGAAATCAATATTGCCGACGAGTGGAAGCAATATCTCTATTACGACGAGTCATTGCTCTTGCGCGAACTGCAATACTATCCGTACGTTCAGCTTCTGGTTGTCATTGTCTTTGCGTTCCTGTTCTATTATATGATCACGAGCCGTAAGCAATACGAACAGAACAGGGTGTGGGTTGGTTTGTCGAAGGAGACTGCACATCAGCTCGGCACACCTATTCAGTCGCTCATGGGTTGGACGGAATATCTTGAGAGCGTCAGGTGTGAAGTAGGTACCGACGAGCTTCAGGACATTGTCAAGGAGATAAACAAGGACGTGAAGCGCTTGCATCTTGTTGCCGATCGTTTCTCAAAGATCGGTTCAGAGCCTAATCTCGAACCTGCCAATGTGGGCGAGACAATATCGAGTGTGGTAGAGTACATGCAGAAGCGTACCTCTCAGAATATTTCCCTTTCGGCCCAACTGCCTAAAGAGGCGGTTATCCGTCCGTTGTGCGTGCCGCTTTTTGCCTGGGTAATCGAGAATCTTTGCAAGAATTCGGTCGATGCTATGAACGACGGAAAAGGAATGATCAAAGTCACACTTTCGAGTCCTGTAGGTAACGACGGAAAGGCGATAATCGAAGTGGAAGACAACGGAAAAGGCATCGCCAGAAACAAGTTCAATACTATCTTCGACGCAGGCTATACTACCAAGTCGCGAGGTTGGGGTTTAGGGCTCACTTTGGTGAAGAGAATCGTGTGTCAGTATCATCACGGACAGATTTTTGTGAAAAGTTCTACCTTAGGTAAAGGTACTGTTTTCAGAATTGAAATTTGATTTTGAGCATCACTTTTTACAAGTTATCAACAATCTTTTTGTACTTTTTGGCTTAAAATAAGCATATTTATACTACAAAATAGAGTATTTTCAGCCGAAATTTTAAAATAGTTTGTTAAATAGAGTACAACTTAATAAAATAATGCCTACCTTTGCAGCCGATTAACGCATTCTTACGGTGGGTAAATTAGATTCATACAATATTCAGCTCAAAACGATGGAGATCGGCGAGAGCACTTTTGAATACCATCTCGATAATGAATTCTTTGGAATGATTGGAGAGGAGGAGATTCAGAAAGGGGATATTAAGTGCAAGGTCACCGTCACAAAAAATACCAAGCAGTGCGAGCTCGACTTCGAACTTGAAGGCACGGTGGTAGTGGAATGTGACAGATGTCTTGACGAAATGGATCAGCCAATCAAAAGCGACGGTCATTTGATCGTCCGTTTCGGCAAAGAATTCAAGGATGATGGCGACGATATCGTTATCATACCTGAGGAACAGGGAATGATTAATGTCTCTTGGTTCCTTTACGAATTCGCGGTCTTGGCAATCCCAATCAAGCACGTTCATCCTTATGGCCAATGCAACAAAGGCATGGCAAAGAAGCTTAACGAACATCTTGCTGTCGATGCAGAAGATCTTGAAGATGGCTTCGAAGGAGAGGATGGCGATAGCGACGAACCAGTAGCTACAGATCCACGTTGGGATGCACTAAAACAATTTTCGAAGGATTAATTATTAATATATTCTAAAATGGCACATCCTAAAAGAAGACAATCAAACACACGTACAGCAAAGCGCCGTACACACGACAAGGCAGTAGTTCCTGCAGTTGTTGTTTGCCCTAATTGTGGAGGCTGGCATCTCTCTCACACAGTTTGCCCTGAATGCGGTTACTACCGTGGCAAATTGGCTATCGAGAAAGAGGCTGCAGTCTAACATTTAGAATCAATCTATTGCCCATCGACAAGTCAATCTTGATCCTTGGGCAATTTTTTGTTTGAAAATTATTTACACATTATTAATATATTAGAAGTTAAATTTTTGCAGTTAACTTTTAATTTTTACTTACACCTATGAACGCTGCTATTACTGGTATTTCACACTATCTTCCAGAATATGTTCTCACCAATCAGGAGATCGCTACAATGGTAGATACAAGTGATGAGTGGATTACTACTCGTACAGGTATTAAGGAACGCCATATCATGAAGGATGAGCACGCTGGTTCAAGCCAGTTGGCTATTCCTGCTATTAAGGATGTACTTGAGAAGACTGGTACAAAGCCAGAAGAGATCGAGTGTCTCATCTGTGCTACATCATCACCAGACTATACTTGGCCATCTACAGCATGTGTCATTGCCGATGCTATTGGCATCCGTGGCGCAATGTGTTACGATATTCTCTCAGCTTGTACAGGATTCCTCTATTGCCTTCAGCAGGCACAGGCATTCATCAAAGCTGGTATCTATAAGAAGATCATGATCTGCTCGGCAGAGAAGTGTTCTTCATTCATGAACCCTGCCGACCGTACTACATTGCCACTCTTCGGCGATGGTGGTTCTGCTGCTCTCATCGAGCCAAGCGAGGAATACGGTATTCAGATCGCTAAGATGCATGCCGACGGTGCTGGTCATGATCACCTCATCCGTCGTTGCGGTGGTTCGGTAAATATCCCAAGTCACGAAGCTGTTGATCAGGGACTTCATTACATCCTTCAGGATGGTAAGTTCGTGTTCAAGAATGCTGTAACATTCATGACAAGCGTTGTAAGCGAAGTTATGGAAGAAGGCAAGCTCACACTCGACGATATCGACTGGATCTGTACACATCAGGCAAACAAGCGCATCATCGATGCTGTACGCGAACACTGCAATGCACCAGAAGAGAAGGTGATTGTCAACATCGATCACGTTGGTAACACTTCTTCAGCATCTATTCCTATCGCTCTTCACGAGGCATGTCAGGAAGGTAAGATCAAGAAAGGCGATCGCATTCTTCTCGCTGCCTTCGGTTCAGGCTTCACTTGGGGTTCTGTTTACCTCACTTGGGGCGATTGCAAGTTCTGATAAATTCGTAAACAAAGCATAAAAAGTAAAGGGTGTTGAAAATCAACACCCTTTTATTTTTGTCTTATTTATAATTTTGCACTTTTAATTTTTAATTCTAATTTTCTTGCCATTAGAAATATAGATACCGCTAGGAAGAGCTTCGAGCGACGAACCGACCATGGCACCATTCATGTCGAACACCATGCCATCGTGCTTGAGAGTCTCTTCGAATATTGCATTTATATCATTATATACTACACCGCCGAGACCACGCACATAACCGGCATAGGCATGTTTGCGGTAGAGATCGAGTGACCAGATACCTACAGGTTGACCGTTTCTCCAACCGCCCTGATCGCCAAGATTACCTGGAGCATCGGTAGGACACCACTGGCAGATACCCCACTGCTGATCTACAGGAACGAGCTCAAAGTATTTCTTGATGATGAACTCATAGAGATCGGCCATCTTCTTATGCATCTCTTCGGTCATATCCTTTGTCGCAACATCCTTGCCGCTTGCATCGACCATACCCATATCGAGCTCGCTCACGCGCACCAGCTTACCGGTAGCTGCCATCAGCTTGAACATATTCTCGATAGCCTTCATCTTACTGTTGTTGGTATTATCGTTCATGTAGCATGAGATATGCATCTGAGTGCCTATGCCATCGACCTTAGTCACACCATCGGCTTCCCACTTCCTGATCCAGTTGATCATCGATTTGAGCTTCTTGTTGCTATCCCAGTCGCTCTCGAGGTTATAGTCGTTGATAAAGAGTTTCAGCTCTTCAGGAGTGCCGCCATTCTCAGCAAAATGCTTACGGGCGAGACGTATTGCCTGACGCACATATTCCAGGTCGCCCATATAATCCTGCCAGAAGAAATCGTTGCTGCCGTTGGCGTGCTGCAGAGTGTAGTTACCTTCGCCGTCATCACCACCGCCCGATATTGCTTCGTTCACCACATCCCAAGCCTTCACCTTACCGCCGCAGGCTTTCATCATGCCCTGAATCCATTTGTCCATGGCATAGACGAGCGTGTCGTGCCTCTCCTGGTCGGAGATAGGAATAGAAGTCTTCAGGATAGTATATTTATTGCTGATCTCGCAAGCCACCACATTGTTTGCGCCAGCGCCATAGTTGACTTTCTGCACGAAGCAAGAGACATCCGAGCCATCGAGATCACCGTTCTTGATAGTCTCAACACCGTTGATCTTAAGACTGATGTTATCGAAGTAGTAATTGTTGGCATCAGCCAGTTCGTTGAGGTTGAATGCTATCGAACCACCAGCATTGGTAAACGAACCAGAAGCCTTGAAAGTCTTCCATTCACTTGTGAAGCTCACATCGCCGAAAGCCTGATAGTGGACATAGTTTCCAGGCTTTGAGTGGATCTGTGTAGATGCTGTGGCCGACTTGTCGGCACGCACATCCATCGACACCTCATATTTATCGCCCACCTTGAAATCGCCAGGCACAAGCCAGAACTGATTGTCCCAGGCGTCCGATTTCTTTGCGCCAGCCTTCACGATGATGCAAGAGCGTTCCTCAGTGCTCTCGTATGCATCGAGAGTCATATTGAACGAGATCTTCCTGATGAAGATATCGCCCACAAAGTCGCCGTTCTGCAGCAGGAGGAAGCTGTTGCCAATACAGTTCTTATATTCTACTTCCACATCCTGCCATTCGGTTGTGAACGGAACGGAAGCTGTAGGGCAGTCGTTTGACCAGTCGCCGAGCTTGCTGTGCAGACTACCGGCAGCCGAGCCCTTGACGGTCATCACCATCTTTGCTGTGGCGCCCTTCTCGACATTGATATTCTCCATAGCTACATACTGGACATCCCAGAAGTTTGTAGTCTCTTTGGTAGTATGAACCTTCATACCGTCTTTCGAGTCGAATGTGATAGTATATCCGTACTGGCTCTTATCCGAAGTCCAGCCTACACTCTGACTGGAAGTGAAATCCTTGGCAGCCACCTCGCTCATGATAGTGGTATTGCACATCGACTTGTCGATAGGCTTGTCGGCAATAAGGCTTCTCAGCCAGCCCGAAGCCTGCTGTGAGTGCCAAGCCAAGGTGTGACCATAGACATTGAGACCTGCATCGGTAGCAGTGTTCACATAATTGGTAACGGTGCTGAAATTCATATTACCATTACTATCCACGCAGCTTGCCATCTTCATCGCATTACCAGCGACAGTCTCAGTGAAGTTCTCTTCGGTAATGTTCTTTGTGAAGTTTCTGTTCTGCAGATAGTCGTTGACAGTAGTACCCGTTCCAAGCTTGAAGTTCGGATATTTGCCGTAGTCAATATACTCCTTCAACGGGCGATAATCCTGAAGATACGCAGCATTCGGATCATTAGGATTTCCCATCTCATACTTCTCCTGGGCATTCAAGGCAGAAGCGCCACACAGAATCGCAGTGAGTAAAACCAGTTTCTTTACCATCTTTAATCTTTCTTATTTATAAATTATATATAGTGCAAAGTTACTATATTATATCACATATTCAAGCATTAGAACCATCTTCTTTTATAATAAATGTTAAAATTATCGTTTTTCGATAAGTTTTTATCGTTTTTATTTGGAAGTTAAAAATAATTTCTTGTATCTTTGCACATCGAAAAACGATAATTCAAGTATGTTTTTCGATAATTTTATTTTCAAACCAGTATTTTTATTTAAGTTCAAACAACAATGAAAACAAAACTCAATCTTTATTGCCTCATGTTCATTCTGTCAGTAGCATTTGGCATTACAATTGACTTCGTTACCGGTTTTACCGACTTAAAGAATGGCTTTATGGAAGGATGGCGGTCTGCCGATGAAGAATGGGGCAAGGTAGCTCCCTACGAATACGATAATGCGATTGTAACGTTTCGACCGAAGTCATTATCTCTTGACAATGTGATAGGCAAGGACTCAATCTATAATGAAATCACAAATGAGAAAGAAGCGATGAACTATAATCGTATCGTTGTTCAGGTGCCAAAAGACAAAGCGAGTTCCACTACGTTCAGCAATACACTGCTTGGTTTAGGAAGCACATTGTATGCTGTTGGTATCCTCGGCTTCTGGGTTATATTCTTCCTGGCAATTCGATCAGTGAAACATGGCGATGTGTTTCTGCAATCAGTTGCTGCCTACCTTACCAAAGCTGCGATATTCCTATTTATAGTCTATATTGGTGAATGGATGAATACATGGGCATATTATGAGCACGCAAAGGCATTGGTAGAGATAGCAAACTACGAGATTGTACCTTGGTACCAATATAATAATTCCAATCTTTTCATTGCCTTTGGACTCATGCTCCTTGCTCAGGTCATCAAGTATGGTAAGGAGTTGAAAGAAGAACAGGACTTAACCATTTGAAATCTATTTTGATTATGCCAATTATAGTAAACTTGGACGTGATGATGGCAAAACGCAAGATTTCATCACTTGAACTTTCTGAAAAGATAGGAATCACTCCAGCCAATCTCTCGGTACTGAAGACTGGAAAAGCCAAAGCTGTACGATTCTCGACACTCGAGAACCTGTGCGAAATTCTCGACTGCCAGCCTGGTGACATTCTCGAATTCCGTAAAGAATAAACAAGAGTTCCGATCGACGTGCGTCGATCACAGCGCCGGAAAGTCGGAGAACAAATTCCCGATCGGGAATCAGTTGTCGGGAAGTCCGGAAGTCTCATCGACGGTCGTCAATCAGTCCACGGGAATTCCCGAGAACTCTTCGTCGGGCGAAGATTGGAACTTCAAAATAAGGAAAATAGTCATCGACGAGCGTCGATGACTATTTTCTTTTTCGGGAGTACACGTCAACTTGCTACAATCAGAACTTGCGTCTCCAAGAGTTATCTTTGTAGCTCTACAATCGGAACTTCCAGACTCGGGAGTTTTCTTCGAAGCGCGTGGAAGTTATGTGTTATCCTGCAAATCTCTTCATTCCTCGTAGCATGTGACGGAGGGCACCTACAAACTCCTGGCTCTCCTGAAGGATATGGATGGTGATGAGCAATGTATTGATGTTGTTTGAGGTAGATTGCATGGTCACAAGCAGTTCCTTACGGTCGGACGATAGCTTTTTCTGGACATTCATACAGTCGATACGGAGCTTTTCGGCACCGGAGAAGTCGCCAGAGCGAAGCATCTGAAGGGCAGAGGTATAGACAAAGAGCACCTCGTTGCGACGCTGCAGGAATCGTTCGTGGAAGACATCTGGCATTGGTTCGAAATTGTTACCGACATGTTCGCGGCAAGGATCGTTGATTCGCTTGATACAGTAGAGCATCTGTTCTATTGAGTTTATGCCGAGATAATACCATGTGTTACGTTCGATAGCAAGCTTCGGATCTATGCGACGCAGGGCGATGATTTCTCTTCTACGCTGTCGCTTCATCGATTTCCGTTCGTCTTCGATACGAGTCGAGCTATGCTTCAATGGTTTGTAATCCTCTTTGAGGAAGGCATTTGTTGTCTGGCGGTATGTGTTCATTGCAAACTCAACGCGGCTGGCATTGCCGAGACGGATGTGCTGACAGAGGAGTTTCCATATTTCCTTGGTATCTTTTGAACGGATGATTTCGCGGAACAGATTATCCTCAGCGTCAGCTTTCTTCTCAGAGTATTTCAGATTGCTGTGTATCAGGATGCAGATTGCTGCAACGATAGCGATGAACATTGCGACATACGAACCGAAATACATCGCATTGGTGATGAGGTAGCAGAAGATGAAGGCAACACCAGCTGTGATGAACCAGCCACCGATGACGCTCAGGACACCTGTGATGCGGAACACTGCCGATTCACGGCTCCATGCACGGTCGGCAAGGCTTGCACCCATTGCCACCATAAAGGTCACGTAGGTTGTAGAGAGTGGAAGCTTATAGGTGGTACCAAGTGCAACGAGAAGACCTGCAAGCACAAGATTGACCGATGCACGAATCATGTCGAAAGCTGCACCTTCGGCAATCTCTGCCTGTTCGTTGTTGAATCGCTTATCTACCCACAATGCAAGACTCTTCGGAACGAACCGTTCAAGGAATACGCCTGTGCGTGTCGATGATCTTACGATAGTTCTTGCAACACCCGAACTGCCGAACATCTCATCGCCCTCGTCCTGACGAGAGAGATCGACGCTTGTCTTGACTACGTTCTGTGCCTTCCTTGAGAAGATCAGCGACATCACCATCACGAAACCTGCAGCGAGAAGGAAGTAGATCGGAGTGTGTGCGGAATCCTGCAGCGAGGTCATCATGAATGTGTTCACATCGCCACCTCCGTTTGCCCTGAAGTCGAGGAACGCGTCAAGACCTGTGAGAGGCACACCCACGAAGTTCACAAGGTCGTTGCCGGCAAAAGCCATTGCAAGGGCGAATGTGCCCATCAGTACTACTACCTTCAGGATATTCACTCTGGTTATCGCAAGCACTGCCATGATTGCAGTCATTGCAGCAAAGCAGATGCCCAATATCATCCACGTGTTTTCGTTGATCGAAGCCTTGACATCGGCAGTCATCAACGAAGAGCCTTTCAAGCCGTTGATGAGCAGGAACCAGATGATGGCTGTGGCGGAGATACCACCGAAGATGATAGTCTTGAGCGAACGGTTATCATGATTGGTGAAGGTGAAGATGAGACGTGAGATCCACATCACAAGCAAACCGAAGACAAAGGCAACGGCAACCGACATGAATATCGCCATGATCACGCTCAATGCCTTGTCGGTGTTGAGCAGATCGCCTAATGTGAGAGCTGCACCATCGGCACCGACAGTATCCATGGCAATCTTGACCAAGGCGATTGCAAAGGCACCACCGAGCAACTCGAATACCATCGATACGGTAGTCGATGTCGGCATTCCAAGTGAGTTGAAGATATCGAGCAACACAACATCGGTCACCATCACGGCAAGGAAGATACACATTATCTCGTAGAACGAATAGTATTGCGGAGTGAAGATGCCGTGACGTGCCACATCCATCATGCCGTTGGACATTGCAGCACCAGCAAAAACGCCAACTGCCGCAATCGCTATTATCGTCTTGAACGATGCAGCTTTCGCTCCGATTGCGGAATTTATAAAGTTCACTGCATCATTGCTCACACCCACCACAAGGTCGAATATGGCGAGGACGCAGAGAAAAATAACAACACATAGAAAAATAGTTTCCATTTCAGTTTCATATAGTTATACTTAAAATCTTACCATCAATTCTGCCACCACCTTATCGTGTTCAGAGATCTTTATTGTTGCATCCGAACCATAGAAATACTTCTCGTAGTTGAGGCGCAGATCTGCAACGAAAGCTTTTTGAGCAAATGAGAGAGTGAATCCTGCTGTGATACGCTGTCGTGCAGCATCGGTCAGTTTAATGCCATCGCTATTGTCTCCCATGTAGTCATAGCGGGCAAGGTAACTCAGTTTTTTCAGAAGCGATTGTTCTTTCTTGTTCAGTTTCTGATCAAAACATACGAAGGCATCAACTGCATTGACTCCGTCGAAGGCATTGTGAGCATAATCCTTGTGAACATATTCCGCCTCACACATCCAGCTGTTGTTGTGCCATTGCAAAGCGCCATCGTACATCATAATGGTAACATCGTTTGGTTTGATTTTCTGCATTGAAGCTTCAAGTAGGAAACCATTTGGCATAAGCAGCTGTTCCTTTATCGAGAAGTTGATTTCCTTTGTCCAGAAATCCTTCTGTCCGGTCAATCCTGAGCCATTGAAGAATCCTCCCTGTAGGATGTTTCCCCACCCTGCATCATTGCGCACAACAGTATAGGTAGCAGATATTCCCACATCACGCACAGAGCCAACCTGTTTGGCAATAAATGAGCGATTGGCAAAATACTGCTGATGTGGCGAACGGTGTGCATCGATGGTGAAAGGTACTCGATACTGACCTATTTGAACATCAATAGTATTTCTGCCTTTGTTCAGAAGATTCACTTTACCATAAGCGTCGAGCATCTTTATTGCTCCTTCATCGCACAGATCTATCTCTGCCTTGTACGACACTCTTTTCGATACAGAACCATCGACCGAGATACGTGCTGTTCTGACTTCAAATCGCTGTTCGCCTTCCTGAAGTTCATATTTCCCTCTGATTGTACCGTGTATTTCAGGCTTATATGTTACAGACTCCTGAGCTTCTGCTCTGTATGCCCAGAGGCAAAGCAGGAAGACAAGCGAGAGAACGATAAAAAGCCGAGCGTAATTGTACACCTTGATAATTGTCTCTATTTTCATATTTTCTGGATTTTGGTGCCGCAAAAGTCGCTCGGATATGTGTCAATATTGAGTCAGAGATATTAAAAACTTATTAAATATACAGGTCAAACACCTTTGTCATAAAATTGTAACATCATTGAAATATCTTTGGAGCGAAATTGTAACAAATCATCTTTGAGAAATAATATTTTCAGAAAACAATATGGAGACATTCATCAATTTACTATCGCTCATCGGTTCACTTGGCTTGTTCCTCTTCGGTATGAAAACCATGAGCGAGGGATTGGAAAAATTTGCTGGTGACCGACTGAGAACCATTCTTGCGGCAATGACAAAGAACCGCATCATGGGTGTGCTTACAGGTGTAACTGTGACAGCATTGATCCAGTCATCATCGGCAACGACAGTGATGGTCGTATCGTTTGTCAATGCAGGTCTTATGACACTCAAACAGGCAATCGGAGTCATCATGGGTGCCAATGTCGGAACAACGGCAACAGCGTGGATCATCTCGGCAATCGGCTTTAAGATCAATATTGCGGCAATGTCGTTGCCTCTGCTTGCAATCGGCATTCCCCTTATCTTCAGCAGCAAGTCAAAGCGTAAGTCAATAGGTGAGTTCATATTCGGTTTCTCATTCCTCTTCATGGGATTGAGTTTCCTGCAGAAGTCGGCAACCGACCTGAATATCGGCGAGCTTGTCGCAACGATGCTTGCAGGAGTGGCAGATGGTGGATTCCTCACAGTCATTCTCTTTGTCGTGGTTGGTGCAGTAGTGACAATGCTTGTTCAGGCATCTGCCGCAACAATGGCAATCACACTCATGCTGTTCGACATGCAGATTCCTGGATTCGGTCTTGAACAGGCAGCAGCACTTGCAATGGGACAGAATATAGGTACAACAATCACAGCATTCATTGCTTCGCTCACAGCCAATACACAGGCAAAAAGAGCAGCATTGGCTCACATGTTCTTTAATGTCTTTGGCGTACTCGTGGTTCTGGTGATGTTCTATCCGTTCTGCAACGGTGTCTCTTGGTTTGTGGATCACGTGATGCATAATGGCGGAAACGACCTCTTCAAGCTCTCGGCATTCCACACCGCATTCAATGTGTTCAACACCCTTCTCCTCATAGGTTTTGTCAAGCAGATTGAGACATTCGTATGTCGTGTGCTTCCACAGAAAGAGGAACAGGAAGAACCTCGTCTGCGTTACATCAGCGGTGGTCTTCTTTCGACTTCCGAACTCTCTATCTGGCAGGCTCGTAATGAGGTAGGCGTTATGGCAGAGAGATGCCAGAAGATGGCAACTATGGTACGGGATGCGTTGTCGGCAGATAAAGATTCCGATTTCGATGCATTATATAATAAGGTATCCCATTACGAACAGATAACCGACAACATGGAAGTGGAGATCGCCGAATATCTCCAAAAGGTTTCTGAAGGTCGTTTGTCGCATTATTCGAAGAACCACATCTCGCAGATGCTTCGACAGGTCGATGAGCTTGAATCTATAGGCGATTCACTTTTTCACCTTGCACGAACACTTCAGCGCAAACGTATGAATGAGCCGATGGAGTTTGTATATGCTCAAGTCGAAAACATCAATACCATGCTTAACCTCATCGACAAGGCTCTTTATGAGATGCACGATGTGCTCACAGAGCCGGAAAACGGGTTCAGGAGTATCAAGGATAATGTCGAAATAGAAATGCAGATCAATGGTTTGCGTAACCGTTGCAGGGATGAGAATCTTGATGCAATAAACAAGGGTGAATATAACTACAGGCTCGGAGCATTCTACAATGACTTCATTGCCGAATGTGAGAAGATCGGAGATTATGTAATCAATACCGTACAGGCAGAGATGGCTGTGAATAAAGTACAGGAGTAATTATTACAATACTGTTAAATATGTGCTGTAATTGTACCACCATTTGTTCTAAATGAATAATTTTGCGTGGTGATAAACCAATATAATTTTTAAATTTTAACTTTTAATTTTTAATTTTGAGTGTCACACGAACGAATTCTGATTGTTGATGATGAACAGGATATCTGCGAGATCTTGCAGTTCAATCTTGAGGCAGAAGGATATGAGGTAAAAACTGCCGAGTCTCCATTTGTCTTTATGGAAGGCGATCCATTGCCGGATCTTATTCTCCTCGATGTGATGATGACTCCTATTTCAGGATTCGAATGGGCAAAGATCCTGAAGAAGAATCCTATTACAGCTCATATTCCAATTATCTTCTGTACGGCAAAGGACACTGAGAAAGATATGCTCGAAGGGTTCTCGCTCGGCAGCGATGATTATATCACAAAGCCTTTCAGTCTTAATGAGGTGAAGGCAAGGGTAAAGGCAGTGCTGAGAAGAAGCACCTCACAGCAAGGTAAGGAATTAAAAAATGAAAGAGTTAAAGAATTGAGCGCTGAGGGTAAGGTCTCTGTTGCTGAGAATAAGGCAATATACCAAGGCCTTGTGCTTGACCAGAACCGCAAGAGCTGTGAGGTAGATGGGGAAGAGGTAGTGCTCACTAAACTCGAATACGATCTGCTTTATCTTCTTGTCTCGCATATCGGTACGGTATATTCCCGTGATAATATCCTGACAAAGGTCTGGCCCGACGATGCCATAGTGCTCGATCGTACTGTCGATGTTAATGTCACCCGTATCAGAAAGAAGATCGGGCGTTATGGACAATGCATCCGCACGCGTTTCGGATTCGGTTATTCGTTTGAGGATATGCTATGATTATTTGTGTTGAGGCTTTATGAAAAGACTGTTCCAGAAGAATATCACAAATACAATTTTTTTCGTCGTCACAATAGTTGCGGCAGTGTTCACCCTTTGCTATGGTATCTATCAGAACAAGAGGGAACATGCCTTCCGTTGTGACATCCTCCATTCACGCCTCCAGCTGAACAACTACGAGGAGATGCTTCACTTCTCTGATTCGGTTAAATATAAGCTGAAGCGACCAAGTGCCAAAATTCGAGTTACTGTGATCGACACCTTGGGAAATGTGCTTTATGATACGGAGTTCCAGGATGTAGCATCGATGAACAATCACCTGGAACGCGAAGAGGTACAGCTCGCGATGGCTCATGGAAGCGGCTATGATATCAAACGAGCATCTACTGCCAATCGTGAGACATATTTCTATTCGGCAACACGTTTCGGCGATAAGATATTCCGTTCGGCAGTACCTTACAAGACACCACTTACAGCATCGCTCGAAAAGGATTATACATTCTTCTATTATACTGTAGGCATTCTTGTCCTGATTGCCATTGTGCTGTTCCTTCGCCATCGTCTTAGAAAGAGCGAGGAGGACAAACAACGCATCAAACGACAGCTCACACAAAATGCTGCACACGAACTGAAAACACCTGCGGCAAGTATTTCAGGCTATCTTGAGACTTTGCTTGGAAACAAGAATCTCGACGCCGAGAAACGCACGTATTTTCTTGAGAAATGCTATGCCCAGAGTCAGCGCATGAGTCGTTTGCTCAACGATATGTCAACTCTCACACGTCTTGACGAAGCGGCAATAGAACGACCGAATACCGAGATTGATGCAATACTTATCCTTCAGGGCATCCTTGCCGAGACACAATCGCTTTTCGATAAACAGAATATCATTCTTTCCACATCATTGCCAAACCAGATGATGATGAGCGGTGACTCGGCACTTATATATTCGATGTTCAGAAACATCATCGACAATACGCTTTCCTATGCAGCTGGGGCAACCTCGTTCAAGGTCTCTGCACAGCAGCATGGCGAGGAGATAGAATTCTCTTTTGCCGATAATGGAGTTGGAGTTAATGCCGCACATCTCCCTCATCTCTTCGAACGATTCTACCGTGTGGATAAGGGCCGTAGCCGTAAGCTTGGCGGCACAGGTCTAGGTCTTGCTATCGTTAAGAATATCGCTGTGCAATATGGTGGCACAGCAACCGCCGAGACGACGCCCGGCGGTGGTTTGACTATTTCAATTACTGTTCATCTGTAACAGCTTTCTTCAGTTTTTCCTGTTCGTAGTGTTTGCGCTTTGCCTCGTACATTGCGTTGTCGGCTTGTGTCTGCAGCGCATCGAGTGTGGCATCAGGATTGTTGCGCACCAAGGCATAGCCGATGGAGATGGAGATTGACTTGACGCGATTGCCCGACCAGCTGCCGGTGATCTCTTCGAACTTCCTTAGCACCTCCTGCAGCTGTTGCTCAGTGCCGTGCAGGATGCCTGTGAACTCATCACCGCCCACACGATAGATGGTGCCAAGGCTCTCGAACGACTTCTTCAGACAGTATGCAGCTCCTTGCAGCAACTCATCGCCAGCCTCGTGTCCCTGAAGGTCGTTGACAGGCTTCAAGCCGTTCACGTCGCACATCAGGATGATGATATCCTCAGGATTCGGATAGGTCTTAAGCTTCTCGAAATCAGCATCGCAGCTGTGTCGGTTCGGCAAACCTGTGAGCGAATCCTTATGCGCCAGATCATAGGCATGGTTACGTTCGACCTCAAGCTCTATCTGTCGCTGATATGCATTATGGCGAATGAGGTGCGTTGACCAACCTGCAACTATCGAGATGATGGTGAAGACCGAGAAGTTGATGCAGAAGGCAAAGAATCGCTCTTCGTCGCTCGCAAGATAGACTATATAGCATGAGCTGACCAACTGCAGACCTGTCCAGAAGTATGGATTCAGGTAGCAGAACAAAGGTACGATCACAAGGAAGGTGATGAAGATCAGATAGTCGAAATGTCCTCGTATCTCACTGCCCACAAAAGTGAATCCTACCGACCATGCAATAAACGCAAATGCCAGGATGTGCTGCATGTAGTTGATCTTGCGGTAGTTCCTGTCGATATCACTTCTTGTCTTGTGGATGCCGAACAGAAATATCGCGCAGAACAGAAGCATGAAGATATAGGCAGCCATATAGCAGACGGCGCTTAAGGATGTCTTGTCATCGACATTGGTGAACCAGCTGATGATCATCAGTACCTCGAACAGCATGACGAGAGGAAGAGCAATAAGGCTGTTCCTGGCTGTATCGCGCATACTGAGTTTTGATATGCGATTTTCTATTGTATGTTGACTGAGCATTCTGAAAATAGAATATTGTGCGAATTGATAAATATGGGTATTAATGACGCGAATATACTAAATAGTGTGATATGTTTTAATCAAAAATGTTTTTTTATTGTAAAAAAAAGGTTCATTTGCAAGAATATTATTATATTTGCGCACATTTAAAAATCAAAAGACATTACTATAACGTGAATATCTCTAAATACCAAACTACACATTTATCAGCTGTATTATTTTTCTTAATGTGTTCTTTGTTGCTGGCTTCATGCTCAAACAAAGAAGAGAAAACCTATGTTGTGGGAGTCTCACAACCGTGCGATGATGCCTGGCGTCAGCGTATGAACGAGGAGATGCGCCGCGAACTGCTTTTCCATCAGGATATCACTCTCGAATTCCGCAATTCAGAATATGACAATGAGCAGCAATGTGCCGATGTCGATTATTTCATCAGCAAAGGTGTCGATTTGCTGATTGTATGTCCTAATGAGGCAGAGGCTCTTACTCCTGCAGTAACTAAGGCGTACAAACTGGGAATACCTGTCATTGTAGCTGATAGAAAAGTCATAGGAGATGAATACACAGCCGCAATCTCTGGCGATAACAATCAGGTAGGGGAATTGCTCGGTAATTATGTCGTTGAAGCTTTTAAAAATGGCGGAAAGGTGGTCGAATTCCTCGGACTTCCTGATGCTTCTCCTACAATTACAAGGCATGAGCCGTTTGCAAAAATCATAAATAAGGCAGAAAACATCGAGCTTGTCGCATCGATTCATGCCAACTGGCAGTGGAACGAGGCAGAACAGATTATGGATTCGCTTCTTTCGGCAGGAGTGATGATGGATATGGTTGTCGCACAGAACGACCAGATGGCACAAGGTGCGCGTGCTGCTGCCGACAGGTTCTTCAGCAAGGAAGGTCATAACATCCGCTTTGTGGGTGTCGATGCCTTGCAGGGCGAGGGTAATGGTATCAATGCCGTTTGTGACGGTCGTATTGAGGCATCGTTCCTTTACCCATCAGGAGGAGAGGAGGTCATCCGACTTGCAGCAAATATCCTCGAAGGAAAACCGTTCGAGCGTAACATAATCCTGCCTTCAGCTCTTATCGACAAACATAATGCCGAGCCGCTCAGGATGCTCGCTCAGGAAGCCGATCATGAGGTTGAGACAATCAACATGCTCAAGAGTCGTGTCGATTACTACTGGGAACAGCATAACCTCGAACGCAGCTTCCTCTATACACTATTGATTCTTTTCGGATTCGTCTTTGTGTTCATCGTCTTTCTTTACCGTAACTATTATTTCAAGAAAAGGGCTAACGAACGACTTGCGCGTCAGCAGCAGATCCTGAAGGAGAAGAACGGAGAGCTCGAAACGTTGTCAAAGCAGCTCGAAGAGGCAACACGCGCGAAGCTGATGTTCTTCACCAATGTGAGCCACGACTTCCGTACACCTCTTACTCTTATCTCCGCACCGCTCGAAAAGCTTCAGGAGGCAAAAGGCTTCGACCAGCAGCAGAAACAGCTCCTGCAGCTCGCACAGAAGAACGTACAGGTATTGCTGCGACTGGTGAACCAGATTCTCGACTTCCGTAAGTATGAAAGCGGAAAGCTGACACTCAACCTTCAGTCGCTCGATCTCGCCAATGCCGTACAGGGTTGGTATGACTCGTTCAAGGGACTTGCCTTCAAGAAACACATCCGGCTCGAACTGGAATGTGAGCCTGACGAGACATTAGGCGACAAGTCGTATGTCACTCAGCTCGATGTCCAGAAGATAGAACGCGTATTCTTCAATATCATCGGCAATGCTTTCAAGTTCACGCCCGAGAATGGTGCCATAAAGGTCCGGATGAAGCGTTATGCCGGCGACATCGTCATGTCGATCATCGATTCAGGTCCAGGCATTCAGGTCGAACACATCCAGCATATCTTTGAGAATTTCTATCAGATCGAATCTGCACGCCATGAGGGTTCAGGCATCGGACTTGCGGTGGTGAAGAGCTTCGTTGAGATGCACGGTGGTAAGATAGAGGTCGGAAATGTCGAGGAAGGCAAGGGCGCAATATTCACTATCACCCTTCCTGTCGTTGAGGCAGCGCTTCCTAACGAGATGGCGTCGAGCATCAACATCACATCCGACCAGATACAGACGGAACTCGGCGATATCGAAGAGATTGAGGAGATCGTGGAGGACGAACCACTGCCAATAGCTCTCGTCATCGACGACAATGCCGATGTGCGTGAGATGATGCGCACTTTGCTTTGCGATAAATATAAGGTGATCACAGCCGGAAACGGACAGGAAGGTTTACGTCGTGCTATGCAGGTGGTGCCTAATGTCATCGTCTGCGACGTGATGATGCCTGTGATGGATGGTCTTGAGTGCTGTCGTCGTCTGAAGGCAGAGATGTGCACAAGCCATATTCCTGTCTTGATGCTCACTGCCTGTTCGCTCGACGAACAACGCGTGCAGGGACACCGTGAGGGCGCAGATGCCTATCTTGCCAAGCCATTCAGCGCAGAGGTGCTCATTGCTCAGCTCGACGCTCTTGTCAGCAACCACGACAGGGTGAAGGACTTCTTTGCCGAACCGACAAGGGAACAGAAGAAGGCCGACACTACAGAGAAGAAAACCGACTCACCGGATGAGCTATTCATCAGGAAGATGCGCACTATCATAGAAGATAACATCGGTAATTCGGACTTCGGTGTCGAACAGCTCGGCGACGAAATGTATATGAGCCGCGCTCAGCTCTACCGCAAGGCAAAGGCATTGACCAACTACTCTCCAGTAGAGCTCATTCGCAATTATCGCCTCAAGAAGGCGCGTAAGCTCCTTGCTCAAGGCGATCTGAATATTTCTCAGGTTGCATACGAAGTCGGTTTCACCGCTCCTTCATATTTCACCAAATGTTATAAGGAATACTTCGTCGAGATGCCGAATGATATGAAGAAGACCGTGTAGAACAACACGAAATATTTTTAAAAAAATTATATCCACCCTCACTACAATAATCTGTAACGGGGGTGGATATTATTTAATATTTATAATTTATTATTTGCCGGGTCCTTTTACACGGTCTCCTCCTCATCCTCTTCTTCCTTTGGTGAGAATTTGTCGTGCAAAGTCTGGAAAATGATATAGAATGCAGGTGTTGTGAACAGAAGTGCTGTAGTACCTACTGCCATACCACCTATGACTGCGTATGCCAATGACCAGTTACCTCGTGCGCCAGCGCCCGCTTCAATAGCGAGCGGAATCATACCGATAATCATAGTCATAACGGTCATCATAATAGGACGCAGACGGTCCTTGGCAGCACCGACAGCCGACTCCATGATAGAATGTCCTTCAGCATGATGCTGGACGGCAAACTCTGTGATGAGGATTGCTGTCTTGGCAACGAGACCTATGAGCATGATGACACCCGTCTGCAGATAGACATTATTACCATTACCAAGGAGAATCTCAAGCGGTTTGACGAAGAGATATGAACCGAGGAGGGCAAAAGGTATAGTGAGAATGACTGCCCATGGAATCCACACACTGTTGTAGAGACATGCGAGGATGAGGAAGATGAGAAGGATACAGATGCCATAGATAACTAATGTCATGTTACTCTTCGAATTGGCAACCTCCTCTCGTGCCATGCCCGAGAACTCGTAGCCGTAGCCCGATGGGAATACCTCAGCGGCAATGCGCTCGATCTCTTTATATACGTCAGACTTAGTTGCAGCATCGCCAGGCATTGAGCTGACCTGAATGGCAGGGAAGACGTTGAAGTGCTTCTCAACCGATGATGCAAGCTTTGGAGTGAGGGTTGCAAACTGGCTGATAGGTGCCATATCGCCCGAACCTGTGCGCACGAATATCTGCGAGAGTGCAGTCACATCACGTCGGTATTCAGGTGCTGCCTGAATGTTGAGTTGATAAACCTTACCGTATTGTGTGTAGTTACCTACGTACGATCCTGCGAGATATGTGCCGAGAGTCTGAAGCACATCGGCAGGCGACACGCCATACTTCTTGCACTGCTCTGCATTGACGTTGACATCATACTTAGGATAGTCGGTAGAGTAGGAAGTAGAGGCAAAGGCAGTAATCGGAGATTCCTGGAGCTTCTGTACAAACGTATTGGCATACTCGATAAACTGCTCCTGATTGCCGGTACCTGTGCGGTCCTGCAGGTAGAAGTCAATGAATGAACCTGAACCGTAACCTGGAATCTGTGGCATCTGGAATGCCTGTACGCTAGCCTCAGGCACAGCCTTAGCTACCATTTCAGGGAAGTCAACGTATGGAATCATGATACCGCTGAAGGCAGCACGCTCTTCCCAGTTCTTCAGACGTACGACGATAGTACCGAAGTTTGAGCCGGCACCCGACGCCATACCGTAGCCTGAGATACAGGTATAAGACTCGACCTCTGGTATCTGGTTAATTACCTCCTCAACCTTGCGGAGCACCTTGTCGGTCTCGTTGAGGTATGTACCAGGAGCAAGGGCAACGTCAACAAGCATAACGCCCTGATCCTCTTCAGGTACGAGATCCTCCTTGGCAGTAGACATCATGAACACCATGCCGGCTGTGGCAATGGCAAGGATGATGAATGAGAGTGCCGGACGCTTGATCCACTTGGTGATGGCATTATTATACTTACCAGAGATGGCTGTATAGGATGCATTGTAAGCCTTGCGGACGTAGTAGTCAAAGGATTTCTTGTTTTCGTCTTCCTCCTGCGCCTTGAGCATCATTGCACAGAGTGCCGGACAAAGTGTGAGGGCACAAACCATCGAAAGACCTACTGAAGAGGCGATAGTGACACCGAACTGTGTGAAGAAAGTTCCCGATGTGCCAGGCATGAACGTAACAGGGATGAATACAGCCATGAACACCAAAGTACATGAGAAAATGGCCATATTAACCTCCTTCATGGCATCACTCGTAGCACGGCGCGACGACTTGTAGCCATTCTCAAGCTTTGCCATCACAGCTTCGACCACAACGATGGCATCATCGACCACCGTACCGATTGCAAGTACAAGGGCGAAAAGCGTAAGGAGGTTCAGTGAGAATCCGGCAAGCTTTACAACCACGAATGTACCCAGCAGGGAAACCATGATTGAGATAGACGGAATGATGGTAGCCTTGAAATTCTGGAGGAAGAAATACACAACCAGCACCACAAGGATGATGGCAATGATCAATGTCTCGATTACCGAATGCATGGAAGCATTGAGGAAGTCGTTGGAACACTCCAAGACATCAAACTCCATACCTTCAGGCAAGTCTTTCTTCACCTCATCGAACATAGCGAGGATGTTCTCGTTGACCTGTGTGGCATTAGCGCCAGGAGCCTGGTTGACGATGAACATAGCCACAGGCTGACCATTCGAAGAACTGCGGAAGTTATAGAACTTGCTGCCAAGCTCAACTTCAGCCAGATCACAGATACGCAACATTGTGCCGTCTGGGTTTGCCTTCACGACAATCTGGCGGAACTCGTCGATAGTCTGAAGCTGACCTTTATACTCGATGTCCATCTTGTAGGTAGCTCCCTCGAAACCACCTGTTGGAGTAACAATGTTCTGTTCGCCAAGAGCCTCGGCAATCTCTGATGGTGTGATATTGTACATTGCCAGCACGTTAGGGTGCAACCATACACGCAAGGCGTAGGTGTTACCAAGGAGCTGTACATTACCGACGCCCGAAATACGCTTCAGCTTTGGCATTACGTTGATATCGACGTAGTTTGAGAGGAAGTTCTCGTCGAACTTGCCGTTTGTACAGCGTAACTGCGAGATCTGCAGGATGGAGTTCTGGTTCTTTTCTGTGACTACACCCACCTTTGTTACCTCGGCAGGAAGAGAGCCAAGAGCCTTGCTCACGCGGTTCTGTACGTTGACACACGCCATATCGGCATCTGTGCCCTGTTTGAACACGACATTAATATCGGCCTGACCACTGGCATCGGCAGTAGAATACATGTAGTCCATGTTATCCACACCATTCACCACATCCTCGATAGGCATGATGACTGCCTTCATGACGCTGTTGGCATCGGCACCGGTATAGTAAGCCTGAATACGCACTGTAGGAGGTGCGATGTCAGGGTATTGTTCAATAGGCAATGATGTCAGGCAGATAAAACCGGCCAGAGACATCAGTACGGCTATCACTCCTGCCCACACGGGATGAGTGACAAAGAAATTATGTTTTTTCTTGTTTTCCATAACGTCATCTTATCGTTATCGTTACTTCACCTTCTGTCCTTCCTGAATACGAGCGATGCCGTCGGCAATAATCTCGTCGCCAGCCTTCAGGACATTGTCTGAAAGTATGTATTCCTTGCCATCGTCGGTAGGAACTACATCAACAACCACACCTACAGCCTGTCCGTTTTCGTCAACCTTGAAGACAAGATATTTGTCCTGAAGCTTCTTGCAAGCTGTCTGTGGGATGACAAGGACATTCTCCATCTTTTCAGAGAAGATGACAGATGCAGAATTGCCAGCGTGGAGCACCAGGTTAGGATTTGGGAAGCTGACCTCACACTTTACGCTACCTGTGTTGGCATCAACAGTTCCGGCAATAGAGCTGAAAGTACCCACTTGATCGTAGATCTGGCCGTCCTTTGTACGGAGCTGGACATTCTGGTAAATATCCTTCAGTGAGAGACCGCTCTTTGTCTTTATACCTTTCTCTGTAGCCACAATTTCATTATGACGGAAGATGCTGGTGAACATATCCTCTGTGATCGAGAATTTGGCAGTTATCTTAGTCTGGTCTGTGATTGAAAGGATAGGTTCACCCATGCTTGGGCCGACGAGCAGACCGACGTTATCGTGCAAGCAGGTCACTACACCAGATATTGGAGCTACAAGTGTGCAGTGGTTGAGGTTTGTGCGCGAATTGGCAAGAGCTGCCTGTGCCTGTGCAAGCTGTGCCTGTGCAGTGAGGTAGGTGTTCTGAGCTGTCTTCATCACATACTCGCTCACAATCTTCTTGTCATAGAGCTTCTGCTGTGATTCATACTGCAGTTTAGCTGTGCTGAGAGCAGCTTCGGCAGCCTTTACGTTTGCCAAGTCACTCTGCACCTGAAGGCTATAAGGAGTTGGGTCAATGTTAATGAGGGTCTGTCCCTTCTTTACGAACTCACCATTGCTGAAGTGACTTTTGAGTATGCGTCCTTCCACTTGAGGGAAGAGATTTACACTCTTGTCGCCATCGAGTGTGGCAGGATATGCGTATGTGATATCACGAGACACAGGAGCGAGCGTGATAATGTTATAGTTCACCTTATCTTGTTGTTCCTGAGACTTGTTGTCTCCTCCGCAAGAGGTCATCATTGCAACCATTGCGGCAAATGTGATCAGTACCTTGGTTTTCATTGTATATTTCGTATATTTCATTTTTCGTTATCGTTATCGTTTTCGTCCTCGTTATCTTCCTCCCAACGCTGCATACAGCTTTACTACGGCGTTCATGCCGTCTGCCTTGTTGGCTACGTTGTTAAGCTGTGCACTTAACAGTTCCTGAAGGGCAGTGAGCACTTCGAGATAGTTTGACGAACTGTTTGTCATAAGTTCCTGAGTGGCATACACCGATTCCTCCAAAGCCTCAACCTGTGAGGTAAGGTGTTCCGACTTAGCCTTTGAAAGCTGGCATTCAGTCAGTGCAGATGTTACTTCGTGTCCTGCATTTATTACCGTGTGGCGGAACTCTTCGACGGCAATCTGCTGGTTCAGTTTGTTGATTTGAAGGTCGGCACGCAGTTTTCCACCCATGAAGATTGGCTGAACCAGTGAGCCTACGCCCTCTATCGCCCATAATTTAGGATTGATGAACTGCCATCCACCGTTTGCCGAAAGCTTTACTGATGGATAGAGATTACCCTTGCTGAGTTGTACGTCGTAATATGCCAATTCGATGTTTCGCTCTGCAGCGCGTACATCCGGGCGGAGACGGAGCAGGTCGGCTGGCACACCTGTGCCGAGACATTCAGGCATCTTTGCCTCCAGAAGGGAGCCACGCTCAATGTGATGGAAAGGCTCGTCAAGGAGCAGACAGATGGAATGTTCGGTCTGAGCGATGCTGTTTTCGGTATCAAGGAGCTGTGCCTGCAGTTGTTCGAGCTGGGCACGTGTCTGCGATACGGCAGCACTGTTGTACATACCTGCATCAAAGAGAGTCTGCACGCTCTCGTATGTTTTCTTGTACAGTTCCAGTATTCGCTGCTGAATAGCATAGTGCATATCAAGAGCCTCCAGATTGTAGTAGAGACTTGCCACCGAAGAAATGAGTCGGCACTCGACAGCCTGAGCATAATCCTCGGCATAGCCTTTCTGTGCCTTTGCCTTACGCTTGGTGTTAGTCACTCCTGCTCCAAAGATATCGAGCTGCCAATCTGCAGCGATACCAAGTACACCTGTGGCTACAGCAGCGTCATCCCCAACCTTTCCGGCATTGACTGTAGGCGAGAAGGCCAAAGTAGGCAGATAGCCCAACTTTGAGGTCTTGTATCCAATTTCTGCCTGTTCTATATGAAGCATGGCAGTCTTCATCTCTGTGCCACGTTCCAGGGCGGTCTGAATGAGATTCTGCAGTTTCGCATCCGGAAACATCTCATGCCATCCTGTCATGGCCAAATTGCCCGTAGTGTCGACTTGCTGCACACCATACACATCGTGCGGTATTTCAGTCTGGCTCTTATACGGCTTGTACACTCCACAACTGCTGAGCAATGCCAAGGCGACTACGATAGTTAGATTTTTTTTCATAAAGATTAAAATATCACTTAATATATAATTTCTTAAAATGTTTTCTGTATTTATTATTTAATGTGTTTCTTGTCGGCAATATACTCTATTACAAGTGTCACCAGCCAGAAGAACATAACAGCATATTCCCATTCCTCGGCAAGTTTCTCGTCGCCGTTTCCCTTTGCTATCTCAATATAGATAGCCGCCATAGCGACACCTGTAGAGACAACCAGATTGGCAATGTCAACTATAAGCAGCCTGATGCGCTTCGCCATCAATGTGCCGCCTTTCACCCAGCATATCACCCATCCTATGAATACCATGATCAGGAAGAAGGCAAGTCTTATCTCGTTAAACCAGTCAAGCATATCCTTGTCTCCCCATTCAGCTGTCTCGCCATTCAGGTCGAACAATACAGGCACATACGATGGCAAGCGGTCAAACTCCTCCTGAAGATATAGGAAGTCGAACAACAACGCACAAACCGCCATCACTATTGCCATCCACAATCGGACCGCGATTCCAGTTTGGGTTCGCGCTGTCATGTAATACACCAATTTCTTAACGATTGGAGATGTAAAAAATCGGCCTATCAGACGGATGATTGCGATAAACAAATAATAAATCTTATCCATATTTATTCTTCATTCTCCTTTGCTGTCATATTCTTTATGAACAGACGTACGAGGCGTTTGGTGATAAAGGTATGGCGTACGGCATGAAGCGCCTTGTCACCAAGAGATGGCTTGTCGGTGGCAGTAGCCTGTGCTACCAAAGCCTCAGCTTCCTCCACCTGTCGTTCCCTCTCGTCAATGCTGTTTCTGATTCCCGCAGGAACATGAGCATAGAGCAGGTTATAGCAAGGGATGGTCAGTTTCATGATGTATGGAGTGAGGAAGGTGGTGATGACACTCGATGCTACGATAATAGGATAGAGCGCCGGGTCGGTAACGCCAAGCTGATTGCCCAATCCTGCAATGATGAACGAGAACTCACCGATCTGTACATACGAGAAGCCGGTAAGCATCGAATCCTTGAGGGTCTGACCACCCAGCCAGCATCCTAATGTACCGAAGATGATCATGCCCGTAACGATGATGAAGCAGACGATGACGATAGCCTCCCAATATTCCACCAGTGAGCTTGGATTGATCATCATACCTACTGAGACAAAGAAGATAGAAGCAAACACATCCTTCAAAGGTCTCATCAGGTGCTCTATGCGGTGCGACTCTACAGTCTCTGCCAATATGCTACCCATGACAAATGCTCCGAGCGCGCTGCTGAAGCCTGCCTCCTCGGCACTCAATACCATGCCAAGGCACAGACCTAACGAGAGGATGATCAGTGTCTCGTCGTTGAGGTGATCCTTCACCTTGCGCAAAAGGGTTGGAATCACCAGAATGCCGCAGATGAACCATACTGTCAGCGTTATGGCGAGGTCGCCGATCTTTGCCAGGAGTTCTCCGCCCTCAAAGCTGTTCTTGATGGCGATCGATGACAGCAGCACCATCAGTACGACGGCTACGATATCCTCGACGATGAGAATACTCATAGCGCCTTTCACAAAGCGTTCCTTGCTCTTGCCTGCCTCGTCAATGGCTTTTATTACAATAGTGGTACTTGACATACAGAGCATACCTGCCAGGAACAGCGAGTCCATCATGCTCAATTCGTTGTACCATCCGGCAAAGTATCCGTAGCCCATCATGCCCACCACGATGGTGGCAGCACCAACGGCAGCTACCTTTCCACTCTTGATGAGGTTCTTGATGCGGAATTCCAGACCGATGCAGAACAAAACGAAGAGCACACCGATGTTGCCCCAAGCCTCGACGTTATGTTCGTTTTCGACGAAACTCTCGCCAAGGAAATGAGGACCAACCACTATGCCGGCTACGATGTAACCGAGCACCACCGGCTGCTTCAGGAGCTTGAACAACAGGCTGACAACGCCCGCTGTAATCATAAGTATGTATAAATCCTGTACCATATTTTATCTTTTTGTTACCAGTCGTTTATTCACCGTAAACCACCTTGCCGTCAACATAGGTAGCCTTTGTCTGTGAGTCCCAAAGCTTGTCCAGGTCATCATTGACGAAGTCTGTGTCGAAGACAGCAAAGTTGGCAATCTTGCCTACAGTGATTGAACCCTGACGATCTTCCTCGCGCCACTGGTATGCAACGCCAGTGGTCATTGCCTGGAGCGCCTGCTGGCGGGTAATGCACTCAGATGGGTTGTGAACACCCTCAGCGCCAAGAGCTGGCTGAGTACGAGTAGTTGACATGTAAATACTCCGTGGTGCACTCATGGAGGTTGTGATCGGGTAGTCAGTGTGGAAGTTGACCTTGCATCCAGCATCGTAGAACGACTTGATAGGATACTCTGTATCAGCTCTCTGGCCTATGTATCTGGTTGTTATAGGGTATTCGTCAGGGAACTTGCCTACCCATAGAGGAGCAACAACAGCGATGATGCCATTGTCGGTAAATGCTTGGAAATCACGCGGATTGACTACCTGTAGATGTGATACGGCATTGCGTCCGTCCTTGATTCCTGTTTCTGCTACGGCCTGCGATATACCCTCGACCGCTGTACGTGTTGCAGCATCTCCGATCGAGTGGAAATGTACGTTCATTCCGTTCTTGTTGTTGAAGGCTACGATCTTGGCAACACGCGAAGACTCAGGGCAACGCTTCAGACCATAGTAACCTGGCTGATCAGAGTATTCCTCTTCCAGCCATCCGGTATGAGCCTCGATGACACCGTCCATGAAGACCTTAGTGCCTATAACCTTGAAGTACTCGCCGTTGTGTTTGTTGTGCATAGCCAGCACCTGGTTCAGTGCCGAGTCGAGCTTAGCGTCAGGCACGTTCTCGTCAACTACCAGATTGGCGTAAGTGCGGAGTTTCCACAGTCCCTCGTCACATAGTTCCTGGTATGCCTCGGCAGCATATTCGCAACCCAGTCCAAGACCAGCTTCGGTAACGCCTGTGAATCCAAAGCTGAAGGCTCTTTCCTGCCACAGCAGTAAGCCCTTCTTGCACTCATCCTTGGTCATGCTGATCTTGCCCAAGAGTTCGATGGCTGGATTCTCCGAGAGATAACCGTTAGGATTGCCGTTGGCATCCACACGAACGCAGTCTGTGCCGTATTTCTGTGCAGCCTCGGCATCAATACCATACTTCTTCATAGCAGCTGTGTTGATCCACATTGAGTGACCGTCCTCAGTGTTGAGGAACATAGGTACGTCTGGACAGATGGCGTCGAGCATGGCAGCATCAGGCTCTCTGTCCTTGACCACCCAGCCGGCGCCCTTGTATATTGGCAGACCAGGATTCTCTTCCATGAACTGCTTCATTGCCTCCACATAGTCGTCCATCACTACCTCGCCTTCGCGGTAAGTCACTTCGGTCAGGTCGGCTTGCTGGAAACGATCGGATGCCAAAACGCCGTGTGTGTGTGCCTCCAGGAAGCCTGGATAGATGCTGGCAGTGCCGTAGTCCTTGATGACTGTGTTCTTGTTGCACAGCTTGCGTGCGTCATCCTGTGAACCCACAAACTTGATGATGCCATTTTCTACGAAGACTGCCTCGGCAGTCGGAATTGACTCGTCCATGGTTATGACGTTGCCAAGGAGTAACAGTGTCTCTGTGTTCTTGCTACAGCTCGCCACCAAAAGGGCAAAGAGCATCAAAAGTGATAGGATATGTTTCTTCATTTTTTATGAGCTTTTTAATCGTCTAAACGGTTACGCGTCTGAAAATAAATTACTTATTGAAATAGAACCTCAGGTAGTATGGCATCAGCATGTCAACCTGGTTCTTGCGAGGAGTCTCCTGCATTGTCATGCTGCAATCCTTACCGATGACCATAGTACCAACACCATCAGGTGTGTAAGGAGTCCACTCGATGCCGTCCTGGCTTGGGTTGCCTGTGCGAGCGAAGTTGGTGAACGCCTTGCTGAAGTTCTTGGTGAGAGCAGGATCGTATGGACCGCCTGCCTCATATTCCAGGTTGTCGAATGTGTAGGTGAGCTCACATGCGTGGCATGCACCTTGCCATCCATCAAAACCCTTGCCGAAGTAATACATATAGGTCTTGCCCTTGCCACCGGCAGCAGCATGGTTGTTTGCCATGATAACGGCTGCCATACGGAAGAACATCTCGGTCTGCAGTTCGGTGCGCTCCCAGATCTTAGGATACTTGGCAGAGATCTCGTCCTGATCGCATTCAACTGAATTGATAAACTTATCCACTACATCGCCGTCCTTGCCAAGTACTTCGCGTATCTCCTCCTCCTTGCTGTTCAGGAAACGGTCGCAGAACAGCTGGAAGCCATCCTCACCCATGTAGGTATAGAGGTATGTCCAGTACTTCATCTCCTCAGATGTCGTGCCGATCATGACATCAACGTCCTTCGATGCACCCTCAGCAAGAGCCTTGAACGGATCGGTAGGAATGATGCTGCGTGCATCGTCACGCATAGGGTGGTTGTTGTTCTGAGCCAGGATTGCGCCGCCCTCGATGCCTAAGCGGCCTGTCTCCATTTCAAGAAGCTCGAGAATCCTTTCCTGCGAAAGGCTCATGAGCTCGTCCATATTCTTGCAGCCGCTGAGTCGTGTCAGAGCCTCAGCCATGTCATATTTGTCAAAGTCCTTCTGCGCGAAAGTGAGGTTCAGGGCGCCCGACATTGGGATAGCACGCTGGAACAGACCCTCACTGCCCTTGGCAACGAGATGACAGCTCACGCTGCCGCCGCCTGCCGACTCGCCGAAGATGGTCACGTTCTTAGGATTGCCACCGAAAGCCTCGATGTTCTGCTGTACCCAGCGCATAGCCATCTGCTGGTCAAGGATGCCCAAATATGGAGAGTCTGGGAATGCCTCACCGCCAGGAATATGGCTGAAGTCGATGAAGCCCATCAGACCTATTCGGTAGTTGATTGAAACCAGTACGATGTCCGGATTATCTGCCACGAGATACTTGCCGTTATATAGAGGATCGATAGTACCGCCCAGGATGTATGAACCACCGTGAATCCAGATCATCACAGGCTTGTTCTTGGTTGTCAGGTCCTTGGTCCACACGTTCAGTGTAAGGCAGTCCTCGCTGCGATTGTAATGGCTGGCTGCCTCTGTCTCAGAGTAATTCTGGAGGGCAGGGTTACCGAACTCCGTTGCCTGGAAAGTCTCAGACGAAGCCTCGACTGGCTGTGGAGCCTTCCAGCGCAGTTCACCTACAGGAGCCTTTGCGTAAGGGATTCCCTTGAACGAGAGCACACCGTTATCTTCAACACTACCGACAAATTGTCCGTTGAAGCAACTTACTACGGGTTCGTTTGTAGCAGAAGGCTGACAGCCTAAAGTGCAGAGAGCTGCTGTAGTAGAAACCAAAATTTTTTTCAAATTCTTCATGAGTATCATTTTTAATAAACTGCAATTCCTGTTGTTTATGTTATGCTAATTATTCCATTTCCTTTGGATATACCTGCTTGCCCTCGAAGAAGGTGTATTTAACCTTGACGTTGTGAATCTGGTTGACAGGGCAGGACTCGTCCATCACGTCTTTGTTTGCGATGACAAAGTCGGCATACTTGCCCACCTTGATGCTGCCGCGCTCCTGCTCGGAGTGCATCTGGTAAGCACCGTTGATGGTCATAGCCTTGAGTGCCTGCTTGCGGTCGATGAGTTCCGCTGTCCAGTAAGGCTTTTCATTCTTATCAGGCAAGGCTCCTGTGCAGGCGATCTCCATCATGTCGAATGGTTTCTCCGAACTGCCAGAGAGTGCAGGATAGTCGCTGTGGGCAGACATGATGACGCCGTTGTCGAAGTATGACTTGATCGGATACATCTCAGTCACGTATTTCTCAGGGAGTGTCTGGCGGAAATTGTCCAAAGTTATATCATTAGCCGAGTGCCAAAGGATACCCGATGTCACCACGATGTTATTGTCTGCCATGACCTTATAGTCGGCGTCAAGGACGTTGCGTACATGTACCAGTGTGTTGCGCAGTTCCTTCTTGCCGGCAGTGACAAATGCATTTACAGCCAGGTTGATAGCCGAGTCGCCCATAGCGTGCACATGCATGGTATAGCCGTTCTCGTTGATTTTTGCTGTGACTTTGGCAAAGTCGTCTCGACTCCAGTTTGGCTCACCAACACCCTTTGCCTTGTTGATATAAGGGATTGACACATATCCGGTCTCGGTCTCAACAGTTCCATCGACAAACATCTTGACATATCTTGTATTGATGTGTGCTGTACTGAAATCTTTTGTCTTGACAGCATTGTCGATTTCTGCCATAGGATCTTTAGAAGAGCTCTCTATCTCGTAAGCCAAGCCCAGGTTGAGGTTAAGGTCGCCAGCTGTGTCAAGTTCCTTTGCTGCCTCATAGAAGCGAAGGTTGCCATAGTAGTTGGCCCATCCGCACAAGTATGAAACGTAGCCCTTGCTGTGTAGGGCGTCACGTGTGTTGCAGATTGCGTCTATCGCCTTATCTTTATCCAACAGAGCATTAAAGTCGATACTCTGCAACTTGCAGTATGTACCAGCCTGCTCCTTGAGGAGACCAGTAGGCTTGCCATTTTCATCGACTACAATCTCGCCACCCTTGATATTGAGGTCTGTCCTGTTGCCGTTTTCATCGATGAATCCAGCCTTACGCAAACAAACAGAGTTGGCAAGACCTTTGTGTCCCTCACCGTCTGATAAATACAGGGGAATGTCCGGACAGACTTCGTCAAGTTCTTCAATGGTAGGCATTCCAAGAGCCTCGAACACCTGATATGTCCAGCCAAAGCCATAGATGGCAGGCTTGCCAGTTGTCTTTGCTTCATCGTATGCCATTGCAACATTAAAGAGTAATTGCTGTGGAACTGTAAACATCTCGAACTGAAGAGATCCCATCGAGTTCATTGCCTCTGCCATGAAATAGTGGGCATGGCAGTCGGCGAAGCCAGGAGTAATCATACCCTTGCCGCGATGGTCAACCACGGTGGTTTTTTCGCCTACGTATGCCTTAACGCCTTTCTCGTCGCCTACATAGATGTACTTTCCGTCCTTGACGGCAAAAGCCTCGGCCTTTGGAGCATCGTCCTCAACGGTATAGATAGTTCCATAGACTACCATGTCGGCAGGATTCTCGACGACTTCAGGAGTGACTGCCTTGTCATCGCTACAGCCTGTAGCCAATATTGCGGCGCATATAAAACTGATGATTTGCTTTTTCATGCTTTTGTTAATAAGATAATTAAGTGTGCAAATATAATAAATAATCTGATAATTTCCAAGCAATTTCCTCAAAAATATGCATATCAGGCGCCTATCTCCTGATAAACTATGTTTTATAACATAGGATTGCGTGGCTTAACGCAAAACAAGGTGCACCTGAAAAAGTACTGAATATTAAGATAAAAATAATATATCCACCCTCACTACAATAATCTGTAACGGGGGTGGATATAATTTAATAATTATAATTTATTTGCCGGGTCTTATGACGCAGCTTCAAGCCTTATAACTTGAATTCGTAGTATTTCTCATACTGCTCGCGTACGGTAAGCCACAGCTTACGTTCCTTGATGTCATAGGTGCTGTTGTGAGTCGTGAACCACAGGTGATCCTCCAGCTTGTACTCGCCGGTCTCCTTGTAGTGCTTGAAGTTTGCAATCTGCAACTGAACATTAGGATCAGCCATTACAGAATCGAGTGGCAGGAAGTATGCCGAACGTCCGTCCACAACGTACTCTGAATTCCAGAATGGTGTGGTCTCAGCGTCGTAAGCCTGTGAGTAGCGCACGCGCTTAAGCAGGTTGCGCATACCCTCCATCGACTCGCCACCCTCGGCATAGTTCTCCTTCAGGATGTTGTAACGCTCTACGCCACATGCAAGCGGAGTCAGCTCTGGCAGGTTTACGTAGAAGTTGGTCATGATGTACTGTTCCTTTACGACAAGCTGGTTGTTGATGAACTCCACAACGACATTCTTCTCTGGATCGCCAACCATGAAGTGCAGGTTGTAACCTCCCAGATTCTTGCCGATGACATTGTGATTGCTGATGTAGTCGATTGCCTCGTCAACATTTGCGCAGTTGTCAAGCAGAGCCCTGATCATAAATACGCTGTAAAAGTCAGGCTTGCCCGGGTTAGTGCCAGGCTGTTCGCCACCGTCGGCGTATGGGGTTACGTTCACGTTGCAGAACAGTCCTGCGTCGTTGATACCGTCAAGCATCATCCAAGGCAGCAGGTCGAGCTGATCGGAAGAGAGCCCCTTGGCGTAGTCTGAGTCGGTGCACTGGCTGAGAAGGGCAACACCAACAGATGCATGACGACCCTCATTGGCTGGCACATGTACTACGACCTCAGAAGTCTCGTTGATGAAGAAGTCGAGGTTACGACCATAGTAGTTGCCGTTGCGAACAGCCGAGCAGTTGAATTCGACACCGATGCCATCGATGATACCGTTAGGGACAGTGTCGCAATACTGCTCGATGGTCACCTCCCACAGGTAATCTGCCACTTTGGTCGGCTGTTGCACAACGTCTTTTTTTTCATTACCACTACATGCGCTTAGCAGCCCTGCTGCCAGCAATAGACCTAAATTTAGAAAGTGATTCATAAAGAGTTAAAATTTTATGTTTGATATACTTGATTATAAAAATTGATGCAGCAATGGGAATTTTTTATTTCTTAATAATCTTTATGCTCTTTGGGTTGTAGAGCGTGATGACCTGTCCGTTCTGGTCTGTCACCTCAATGGCAGGACCGTTCTGCTGATTACCGAGTGTGCCTACTGAATTAGACTGGCCTGCCTCTACTGCGTTATTCAGGTTGTCCATGATTTCTCGCCAAACTTGGCTTTCTGTTTTCTCATGCTTTGGATCTACGACCTGTCTTAGTATAATAAATATGAGGCTTGGGAGGGAACGAATTGCAACGATACCTGCTGAGATAGCTTTTGCGACAACTGGAACTACGGATTTCTTGAAAACATCAACGCCGAGTTGGGTTACCGCTGATGCCACGTACTTCGCAATCTTTTCAACATTGTCAGTATTACCGATGTCCTGAATTATTCCTTCAAGGGCTTTTTCGTCTTCCGCTGTCAGTTTTTTTTCTTTCGCTGCTCTTCTGATTAAATCAATAGCCAATTGCTTTGCCCTCATAAAATCGACGTGTTCCGTTGCTTCCCGGGCGGCTTTGTCTACATCGGACGGCTTTGTTGCCTTATTGATGTCATCAGTATATTTTGCGATTTTCTCCAAGTCTGAAGGATTTGCCATCTCTTTATTAATAGAACTAGCTTCGCGATCTATTGCCGCTATCTTTTCGTTCTTGTACTCTCGCAGTATAATGACGAAAAGCGCACCGTTGGTCAGAGGCCTGACATTGTCTTGATTGGCGGCATTGATGATGTCAGTATAATACTTGTTAATAAGCTCAAGCTCAGCTTCATTCAGTGATGGGGTTTCTTTCTCTTTGCTCTCAACTTCGAGACAGCCATCCACTTTGGCGAGAATCAGCTGTGAGATGCTATCAAGTTTTGCTGCTTCTGCTGCGTTGACTTCGTCTATTGATTTGTCAATGAAAGTCTTGACAACGTCCTTCTGTGTAGAGTCCTTCCTGGCTTTCAGATCTTCGACGATTTTGCTCTTCTTTATGTCCAGAGAGTCCGGCTCGTCTGCGGCAGCGAGATATGCACTCTGAACAGCATTGTTAGTAGCAAATAGTGGTGTGTGCGCGTTTGCGAACACACCATAGATACCCAATATCACGACAAGCGAAAATATCTTTCTCATATTTTTCGTTTTGGTTTTCGTCTTCGTTTTCGTCTTTGTCTTCGTTTTCGTTTAAATTATTTCTGTAATGTCTTCTTTCCGTTCTTTATGACAATGCCCTTGTAGTCGATGCCGACACGCATGCCGCTGAGGTTGTAGATGATACCGTCCTCTGGGGTATAGACGAATGGAAGTTCGATGCCTGTAGGATCATCACCCTCAAACAGAAACGCGAGTGAGCTGACATCCGATAGCGAACCTAATGGTAGGTACGCATTGTTGTCGGGTATGGTATTGCCATCCCAAGGATAGAATCCGATGCCGTTCTCGCCTACAGAGAGGGCATAGTCGCCAGTGCCGAGCGTCTGTTCCTCGTCTGTTCCATCCAGAGCATTAGGCTCAGTAGGGTCGGTGCCGTATGCAGTTGGCATAAGGACGAAGCTATCGGTCGTTGCCTTGAGTATCACCGGCTCGCCCTGCGCGATGACGTTGCCTATAGCCTTCATCTTGAGCTGCTCGCCTTCGGCTGTGGCTGCGTATGCCGTTACACCCTCTTCCGGCAACTTGTATGCTCCCTCGCTGGAGAAGAATGTCGAGTAGTAACTTTCGCTGTTGTCTGGGTCTTTTATGCCATCCATGATGAAAGCGGTGCGGAAGTCAACAACGATGTCCTCGTTTTCGATATCCAGCTTGCATACCTTCTCGTCGTTGTTCATAAGGTAAACTCCATCGTCCTCGAAGCTGAAGTAGATGTCGTCCGTCAGCAGGTAGCTTTCTTCCGTACCATCAGTTCCATACAGCAGCACGGCTAATTCCTTTGTCTGTGCATTGGCTGCCATCATGCAGCACAAGGCTGAGAATAGTAAAAATAGTTGCTTCATGATTTTTTATATTGTTTTTGATTATATGCTTGCTATCACTTCTCCTCTTTAAACTCTGTTTTCTTAGGGTTGTAGAGTCTGATGTCCCTGCCGTCCTGGTCGGTCAGGTCTATAGCTGGTCCTTTCTGCTGATTGCCGAGCGTGCCGATACCATTCGCTTTGCCTTCATTGTATGCCGCTATTGCAATCTTTAATGCTTCTTCTCCTCCTCCTCGTGCTACAAAGTTGAAGAAGTGGGAGTTTCCGGCTTTACCCAATCCTTCTGGTATGCCACGACGGATTTCAATAATAGCATCTCTCTTGCCTTTGTCTCTAAGGAGTATTAAAGCTAATGATTGGTGATTTCTTAGACTCTTCTGATCGTTACAATAAGTGATCGCTTCGATTATATCATCAATAATACTCATCTCCTCCATAGACAGATCGGCTTCTTCCGCCTTCACGCTAATCATAATAATTATCAATCTTCTTGCGTCCATTATCTTGAGACGATCATATGCTTTTTTATTAGCTTTATCCATATCGGCTTTTTTTGTTGCCTTATCGATTTCGTTAATAAGATTATTGATGAGCTTCTCGTCCGAAGGATTTCTCGTGGTAATTAGAACATTATCAAATCTCTTCTTGATATCCTGAATAGACTTGTCCTTGTTAGGACGCAAGCCAATGATGGTAGTCGCATCGCCGACCAGAGCCTTGACGCGTTCGGAGCTTTCCGCATTGACGATGTCGGTATAATATTTGCCTACGAGTTGATGGTCAATGTCCTTCAGACCAGTTGCAGCCTTCTCTTTGCTCTCAACTTCGAGACAGCCATCCACTTTGGCGAGAATCAGTTGTGAGATGCTATCAAGTCTTGTTGAGTCCGTCGCGTTGTTAACTTCCGCAATTGACGTATCAATGAATGTCTTGACGACCTCCTGAGTGGTAGAGTCCTTCTTGGCTTTCAACTCTTCTACGATTTTACTCTTCCTCACGTCCAGAGAGTCCGTCTCACCTCTGGAAGCGGAAATAGCAGCGAATTGATGTGTGTATTCGTGTGCCAGCGCACAACATGTACACAATATCATGATAAGCGAAAATATCTTTCTCATAACTTGTAGTTTGCTAGTTGTCTATCACTTCACCTCGATAGGAGTTACTTTCTTCGGGTTATAGAACTTGAATACCTGGTCTTTCTGGTCTGTCACTTCAATGACACGGCCTTTCTGCTGTGTGCCGAGCGTGCCGACAACATCAGTTATAGCTGCCCTATATGCTGGAATTGCAGTATTCAGCCTGTTCAGGGCAGCCTCCTTCTTTTCGTTAATGACATTATTATCATATGTATTCTTGATATCATCAATCTCTCTCGCTACAAGGTTATTGAAGTAGGGAACATTGGAGTATTCCTGCATGGCATTGCGGATTTCGTCGATGGCTTTCTGCCCTTCATCATCAAAAATACCTTTCACGTATATCGCAACACTATCCTTCTTGACTGTCGCCCCTTCTGCTATTTCATCAGGGGATATATGTGCATTGGCAGCCATCATGCAGCACAAGGCTGAGAAAAGTAAAAATAATTGCTTCATGATTTTTTATATTGTTTTGATTAAATGTTTCCCATGTGTTTATTGAAACTACACCTGCAAATTTATTGATTAATCTGATAATTACCAAGCAATTTCCGTAAAAACATGCATATCAGGTGCCTACCACCTGATAAAACATGTTTTATAACATAGGATTACGGGGCTGTTTTGTTTGATAGTTTCCGAAATATATTATAAGATTAAAAATGTCTTATACTGAAATAGGTTGTCATTAAAAACAACTAAAACAGTATAAATATGCGAACCTTACGAATTAACAACAAGTATTCAAAAGAGACCAAGGAGTTAATTATTCTTGAGTATTTAAATGGCGAAATGTCTCAGAAACAGCTGAGCGAGAAATATGGGATACGTTGCCCCACATTGATTTCAGAGTGGTTGGCAAAGTACAAAAAAGAGAAAAATTTAGTATCTTTGCCGCCAGAACCTGTAAAAAATAATACAGTTATGGTAACAATAAATACAGAGGGCAAAGGAGAAGAAGAACTCCGCAAGCTTCTTGTACAAAAGGAGGCCGAGCTTCAACGCAAGACGATGGAACTTGAAGCGCTGAACAAGCTGATCGAAATCGCCGAGAGGAACGGCATCAGCATCAGAAAAAATTCTGGTGCCAAGCGGTAGATGAGATAAGCAGGCAATATAGCCTATCGAAAGAATTTGCCTGCTCACTGTTTGGCAAAACCAGGCAAGGCTATGACAAAGTTCGGGCATTGGGCAAACACAGACTCATACGTGAACAGGCCCTTTGCGAAGCTGTAGATGCGGTCAGAAATGAAGATCCAGGCATAGGCGGATACAAGCTGTGGCTTATGATGAAGGACATGTTCGGTGAGGATATGGTACGAGGCAGGGATTCCTTCTA
>JAZQOF010000004.1:0-184162 GCA_045627785.1 Bacteroidales bacterium
ATGCGTTTCCCTCGCTCCCTAAATTATTAAGGAGCGGACTCTGCTCAGCGCCCTTGCGCTTGCAATCTGTTAAATAAGTTGTAATTTTCATTTTTATCTTGCGCTTAAAATTTTCACCGCAAAGATAAAAACTTTTCCCGAGATTGTTCCCCTATATCCTAAACTAATCGCTCTCCCGTTTAGATAATTTAAGATTCCGTTTTTGCCGATTCTTTCCTTATTTTCAGTTATTTACACGAGCGCACTTCCAAATCTTCAGTAACTGATTTCAGCGTGTTTTTGAGTACCCAGAGCCCACGCCGTGTATCTAAAACCGACATTAGCGCAGGGCATACGAGACACCATGAGCCAATGAAGCCGTATAATACACCTCATTGGGGCGTTCCCGTTGCTTTGTTTTTGACTAACAGTTGTGAACTTGCGAGATTCATACACAGTCAAAACCAAAGCGTAAAGGTACGCCTTTTTGTATATATGTATCTATACCCACCTTCCACCCAAGGGGCTTTCAGCAAGTAAATGATATTGCAAAAGTACTGATTATTCTTTGAAAACGTGCAGAAATTGACAAAAAGCAGCAATTCTAAATGCAAAAACTGCAAAAATAGATTGTTTTGATGTCAAAATTTAACATTTTTCACACCGAAAATTTGGCAAATTCGGTTTTTATCACTGAATAAACGCGCATACAGGCTATATAACAATGATGCTGTATAAACGAATTATGCATTCATTATCTAGACGATATCTTTACATCGTCAATCTTGTTTGATTAGAAAACGAAAATTATAAACCATACACTCGACTATTATCACATTTAATCAGTCAACAATCAATGATATGCCACATTACATATACTCACCTTCCAAAATGTTGCCTATTTGTTACTTCTAAACGTTAAAAATAAACACAAATAACACTATATCAATATACTAAAATAAAGATACAGGGTAATAGCCTAATACCTTTGCGACTTTAATTGATACTGAAGTAACTCCTTTACCTCCTTTGAAACGTTCGGTATCTCCAACAACTATCAATTTGAATTTTGCTCTGCTTAGTGCTACGTTGACAAGCTGTTCACCATTCTTTCCATTATAAAGCTTACCCACACTTGTATTTGAATTTTCAACAATGTCAAAAATTATCAGATCACATTCTTATAAAATAGAAAAATCAATAAGGTTTTCTTTTTCTGTTTAATACACTTTAAATCCATAAAATATACAGATACAAAGATATACCGTTTTAACACATAAAAGCATTGAAATCAGTGTGAAATGTAAAGTTGCATATTAGGCAATATTTTATCTATCATGTTTTGAGGTACGTCGCATTCCTTTGCGATAGTCGGCCATGTTGCGCAAGCGTCACACACTTCATCAATGATATGCGAAGCATTTCGGATGTTGTTACGAGCACCAAGTTCCAGCAAATCATGGCGTGTTATATTATCGAATTTCCCGTTTATAGACATTTGATGAGCTGATGTCCATGCGCCATTAGGATTATAGGCATATCCCATATCGTATGCCGGAGAAAGTCGCCATTTGCCTTGCTTGTCCATCAGGAATGAGATATTCTTTGTGTGGTCATCCTGATTTCTTACGACAACATTGAATACAACTCTGCGGAACATCTCCTGTGCCTCTTTATAGGACAACCTCAGTCCTCTCATCACGTTGAATGCCTGTTCGTATGAATATCCTCGAAGCAGACGATAGTCATAATGTGCTATGCCACAAAGTGTCTGCATGTGAATCTTCTCGCCCCCCTCTCGATCAAAGCGCTTAGTGAGGAAGTGTGCTCTGCCATTCTCCTCAATAAGAGAACATTCAGACATGTCTATTCCGCAATATCTGACTAACTTGGCAAACGAAAACTCCAACCGTCCGTAGTTCTCGGTTTCTCTGAGTCCTGCTGTTGCAGATACGCCATCAAGTTTTATAAGGTAATAACCGAATCCTTCCGGTGCTTCAACTTGTCCGGAACGAACTTCCCCCGTCTTCTTGTTGTAAGCAATAATTGCCTTCGCCCTTTGTCCACCTGCAGAAGTTCCAAGACGCAGAATATCTGCAATGGCTGTTTTCTTGTCATCGTCCAGATTTGTCTGGAAACTATCTTTTTCTGTCAGTGCCTCTCGTGCTACGTCAACGAGGTTATCCAACTCAATACGCTGCTGTGAATTGAACGTACCTTCTATTGCCGGTTCAAACTCCAAAGCTCCCATGCATCGCTTACCCATGAAACATAGCGACTCAATAATATTGCCACATGTCCGTCCAGTCAAGGCAAGCCACTTGTCAAACAACGCACGACCGTAAGTATCTGGTAGTGAGTCTGCCAGCATTCCAGGGAGTCCTTTGAATGTTTCTTGATTCAACTCTCCAAAACTGTATATTCGTCCTTCTCTTGTTGGCATCAAGATAGGGGATGGCTGTATTCCGCTTCTTACGAAGTCATCGTCATATTCAAAACGTGCAATCCCATACTGTGGATTCCAACTCACAGCTCCAACAGTCTTGCCAAACATTTTAACTTGTGCAACATCTACCATTCAGATTCCTCCTGTTCGTTATTATTGCTATTACTCCTTGATGCACGCTTACGTTGCTTTGTCTTTGACGATTGCACCATCTTGTAGTATTCATTAGGGCTTATTTCCTCCTCCTGCAGCAAAGGTGTGAATATCTCGATCTTACCTAACGACCTAATGATTCGCAAGAAGGATTCAAAAGACTTTATCTCTCCACCCTCCATACGAGCAATGGAAGGTACTGATACTCCAGAACTGGTTGCCATGTCATGCCGGGAAATGTTTTGCTTCAGTCGAAGCTCTTTTATCTTTGCAGAAATCTTGTTGGTAATTTCCGCATCTGAAAGCATGTAAATATTCTCCATACATATCAAAATTGATATTATACGCTGCAAAGATACTGAATATATCTCAATATTGATATATTAAATGTGTTTTTTTTTGAATGCACTTGCAAAATTACACTTTTTCTGGTTCTTTTTATTCATCCCGCCACTAATTAGACGTCTAACTTATCTATATCACCACTTTTTTTCTTATTACATTTGTGGCCTATATGTTAAATGAGCTTCAACAGGAGCAATCAAAAACAACGAGTGAATATGAAAATGGAGAACAACAAACGAATAGAATACACTTATAACGGCATTACGTACAAGTGTGTTGTAAAATGGTAAGCAGGTGCAACAGCTATGGGTTTCCATATTGAAATAGAGGAACCTGTTAAACTAACAACGCGATCTTTTAAATATTATACTACCCATGATGGTAAGCAGGATAATAGGGAGCTGGATGAAATATACCAAGAATTGATAAAAGAGGCAATATCGAACTAGTTGCGGATTATGGAAAAGAACACGGTATTTTGCAAAGAGGGCAAGGCGGAGAGCCTTGCCCTTGTTGTTAATGTTGTGTAGATGCAGCGGAACAGGCTGCGTGCCAGGCTATCGCTATGCACTGAGCAGAGTGACGAGGTCTGAGCGTGAGACGTCGAAGCTGGGACAGGCTTTGGCGCCATACAGGCAGAGCTCATTATGTCCGTTGATGTGGGCGATAGGGAAGCGGGCGACGAGGTCCTTGCAGAGATTATACATCGCCACACGCTGTTCTGCAGTACGATTATCCTCGGGCTTATGATACGGACGGTACACGATGCTTCCGTCCTCGTGTTTGAATGCCTTGTAGCTGATCTCGTCCGATACACCCCCTTCGTAGCATATTCCGATCGAATGGTCGTTGAACCCATTGCAGTGAGCACCCTTCAGGTCGAGCGGTCGGCACGTATGTACAGTACCGTCGCGTGTGATATAGAAATGGTACCCGATGTCTTTCCATTTATTGCCTTCGACGTGCTGATGCTTGAGCTTCGCGACCGTGTAGGACATGCCCGGCCAGGTAGCCGAACAATGAATGATAATACGGTTTATAAAACGCGTGATCTGCATAGTAGGTTAGAGATTACAGCTCTGCATTCCGAATACCGTTGCCACGGCAGTGAGGATGGTAGTGAGGAGCTTGATCAGCCACCACCACTTGTTACGTTTCGTGATCGGGTATTCCTCGATTTCATCAAATTCTGTTACACTCATAAGGAAATTAAAAATTAAAAGTTAAAAGTTAAAAATTAAAAGCTCACGCAGAACTCAAAGTTTTTTTAACGTCAATTTTTTTAACATGAATTAGGAACGATTACTTGAACATGAATTAGGAACGAATTAGGAAAAAATTATATTGACGGAAAGATTACCGGTAGATTTCTGGAAATTGACGTTTGAAATAATTCGTTCCTAATTCGTTCCTAATTTGTGTTTAGTTAAACTTCTCGTTCCTAATTTGTGTTTAGTTAAACTTCTCGTTCCTGTTACTGATTAGCATCTGAAACATCATCTGATCCAACAGGATCATTTGCCACGGTTCCATACTCGTCCTCTTCTGGGTTGTTTTTATCAGATGCAGTCTTGGTCTTATACTCATCGATGAGCTGGTTCACCTCGTCGATGGTGAGCACACATTGCTGAGCAGCTGCTACCGCACTTTCCTCGGTGCTGCGGGTATTCGCATTCATGTTAAGGTGGTTGATGAGCATGAAGTAGAGCTGTTCGGTGTTGGCACGGAGCTCCTTGGTGTTCTCCGACTGGGCACGTTCCGACACACGTCCGATGTAACCCTGTTCGAAGAGGGAGTTTGCCTTGGCGAGCTCCTTGATGTCATTGTCGATGCCGATGGTCTCGACGTAAGGCTTGATGAGACGTTCGATGTCGGCGAGGAGACCGTTGATCTTGGCAGTCTCGACGTGGTATGCGTCATCGACGATGCTGATAGGATAGACCTTCACCAAATGCGTCGTGATGGTGTTGACCGCATCCGCAGGGAGTTTGGCAGTGTCGGTCGAGAGAGAAGCTGCCTTGAGCTTGTAGAACACGATACGGAAGAAGTTGTCACGCTGGCGGTCGTAGGTGAGCATCTCGGCAGTAAGACCCGATGCACGGCTGCGGTTGACGACGATCTGTTCGGCATCGAGGAGATCTGAAAACTCATCGACGATCTCTTCTGGGAGGTTCAGACGTTCCGCACCGTGTTCGTTGATGATAGCGCGGAAAGTGCTGAAGAATGCGACGTGATACGCATTGGTGATTCTGGAAAAGCCGAAGCTTTTTACTTGTTTGAATTCCATAACTCTGGGTTTTAGTTGTTGTTATTGACGGTTGACGATCGGTTCTCCGGAACTCCCGACGTCTCTTTGACGGTCGTCAATCAGTTCTCCGGACTTCCCGAGACGCGATTGACGATCGTCGATGCAAAGATAGCACATCCCGACGAGTCATTGTCGCTTTCTGTTAGTCTCTGTTAGTTTGTGTTAGAATAATTAAAATACCAAGTATTCTCTTATCAGTGCCGCCTGTTTGGGTGTCAGATTTTTGCTTCTCGGGTTATATCCGAGTGCCAGTAGCTTATTGTATAGCGCCCTGCAGTTTCTGATGCTTCGTCTCAGTAGGGCAGCAGCGGCAGGATCCGAGCTGTCTGGAGCCAGTTCGCGAGCCAGGTCAATCTTGGCGATAAAGCAGTTTTGTTTCATTGTTTCATGTTTCATAGGGTCCTCACACCCACACACGTGTGCGTTATTGTTCAAATACATATTTTCCTTTCCCTATTTTTGATACCATGTGACTTTCTACTGCACGTTTCAGCCAAGTACGTGCAGTATTTGGATTAATCTCAAGTTCGTATGCCTTATCGGCAAGTTCCTTGGCGGTGAATTCATGACCGAGGGCGTTGAACAGCTGCTGTCGGCCTATAGTGTCGCGGCTCTGTACCTCGACAGGAGGCAGGATCGAGAGAATATGGACAGTGTGCTGCATCAGGACATCAGCGAGATTGAGTATCTGTATGAAATCCATATCCGCGATGTTGAGCACTGGAGGCAGGGTGAAGATACCATCATCGACGACCAGGCGATCGCTTCGTTCCTCGATATTACGGAGGAAAGCCACAATGCTCATGATACGCAGTATCTCGGGTGCCAGACGCAGTACCGAGCTCACAGCTTCCAATCCCAGCGACTTGCGGCAGCTGATAAAGAGATCGTTGAAACGGTCGTTGAACAGATTGATCTGGAAATCCGACAGTTCCAGAGTGTATGACTCCTTGTCCTTGAGGCTTTCAGCCAGATCTCTTAGTTCCTCACCACGTTTCGTGAACCAATCGTTCATATCGATTTTCACGCCGAACTGATCCTCCCAATGGTTTATGGAAGGCATATAGTAGTAGAGGAAACGGCTGAAGAGACCGTTCTCGGCACTTGGGATAAGCGACTTCACCTGATTAGGCGTACCAGAGAGCACCATCGACAGGTAAGTCTCCTTCAGTTCGCGGTATTCATGATCGGTACGGCGATTGTACGAGATACGTTCGTGGTCGAAGGTATTACGCAGCACATCGCTTCCGTGGTTATAGTCCTGGTTGAGCGACGTTGACAGCGTATCGGCTTCGGTCTCAAAGATGATGCAGCGCCCTTCGGCATCCATGATATTCTCCATCATACCTGTTCCTGAGTTATTGGCCGAAATGATGAACATACGGTTACGCGGAGCTACAGGCACATCCATCTCCGACTTAGCCTTACCTGCTGCGTCGTAGGCAGCCTTCATCTGGCGGTATGAAGCATATTCATCATCGACCTCCTGTCGAATCTCGTCATGTAGTGGTTCCACCAGACGGCGAACCCATGACAATGCACCCTTACCACTTGCCGGAGGAGCAACGACAAATGTCATCAGGCAAGCATAATACCACTTACCATTATAGTGGGTTCGCAGTTTACTGTTAATCACGGCACCAATGGCAGTGACGGCACTCAGTAGCAGAGCATCTTTTTGCGCAGGCGTATTGCCTTTGTCAATGATCTGCTGCAGGAACGTCGGCCAGTGATAGTTGTTGTAGGTTTGTACTGTCGGCAGCTTATGCTTAGGTTCGCTGCCCGGATTGGTTTCTTCTACCGATGACACGAGATTGAGTTCATCATCGTTCAGAAGCTTGAAGTCAAATTCTTCCATACGTGTACGTGTGTGTGGGTGAGAGATAATGAAACAATGAAACTTGAAACAAACTTTTTGTTCGCGCTACAAAAAATAAGCACCGGAAGCCGTGCTGACTTCCGATGCTGCAAAGGTATAGAACCCTGTGGAACTGCAATCATTCGTAGATTAAAGTTATCGTCGTAGATCGTTGTGTATTAACGTAGATAATCGTAGATAGTTGTAGATAGTCGTAGATTAAAATTATCGTCGTAGATTAAAATTATTATTCGTTGGCGGTGAAATTCTCCTTTATCAGGTTCCTGCACATCGATTCAAAGCTCTTGATGCACGTGTCGGCCTTCATGTATGAGAGGATGGTAGTCTGGCGGTACGACTCATTGTCGAGGATAAGCTTCTCGGGATTTATGTCGGCATCCTTGTCGCAGGTGTCGTGAGCCAGGATGATGTGCGACAGCTTCTCGATGGTCATGCTTGTACCGCAGCATGAGGAGCCGCGGAAGAACCCGTTGCAGAAGAGGTGGTATATGCATCGGCAGAAATGCTTGATGTTGATGTCGGCATTGAATGTGTTCGGCCCGAACCATCGCAGGTCAGAGTCCTGGTCGAAAGCATACATCATGGCAGCTTTCACGACGTGCGGATTGCTGCAGTTATACTGTTCCATCACGTTGCAGAAACGATCGACATGACGTTCGAACGCAATGCGCACGACGTCACGTTTGTCGAATTGAAAATTGTTATCGTTCATGTCTTTTAATTTTTTAGTTATATATTTATTTATCATTGTTTTCTCATAAAGTACCCCCTTGTCTCACGACACGAGAGTACGCCAGGACTTCCAAGAAAATATAATGACACGTCCAGAGATGCCATATTTCTTGGCACCTCTGGACGTATAAATATATCGGTATTCTTATATACCTTCTTTATAAAAAGATTCAAACAACATTTGAATCAAATGATCTTGGAAGTCGCTGCAAAGATAATTAAATTCTATATAATCTCCAAGTGTTTCTCCGAATTTTATTTTGATCCCCATATTAATACAATAAAAGGCAGCTTTTCAGTTGCCTTTTGTCTTTATGTACAAAATAAATATTTAATCCGGTAACAATGAAACTGTCAATTTCGGAAATACCACTATGGAAACCCTCAAGTTCAGAAAAATCTGGGAGGTGGTGAATGCTTATCTGGTCCATCAGTCCTCCCAAATTACATTGTACTGTTTCTTGCTCTGCAAGTATCTCTTGCGTCGTTCAAGCTCCACGCGATCCTCTTCATTGAGAGTGTTGTGCATGATACGTTTCATCTTTTCCTGTAGAAGTTTGGCTTGTATGCCCGAGACAGGAACTCGCTTAAAACTAAATCCTAGCATAATGTTTACAATAAGTTATTAATTTCTGTGCTGCAAAGTTATATATTTCCCAGATATAATCCAAATCTGATCGCAAGAATTTTGTAATCATTATAAAAGTCTGCAAAAAGTAGTAAAATGGACTAATAAAATGATAGTTTATATAACAAATTTAGGTTTATCCGAGAAAAGATAGAAAGGAAATATAAAGATTTGGGACCGTAATTTGCCTTAATCACTTTATTTCTGTATATTAGCCGCGCAGATATTATATAATTAGTTAAGATAGTCACAATGAAACTCTTTCATGGTACTGATACTATAGTAATAAAACCCGAGATCCGAGTCGTAGGTTATACCAAGGACTTTGGCTATGGATTCTATTGTACACATCTTGAACGGCAAGCAAAGCGATGGGCTGTCATGAAGCGTAACCCGCACATCGTCTGTGTTTATGAGTATGAGCCGGACGAAACTCTCAATATCAAGAGTTTCCCAGAGATGACAGATGAGTGGCTTGACTTTGTAGCTGCATGTCGTCATGGTGAGTCGCACCCGTATGACATTGTTGAAGGACCTATGGCAGATGATGAAGTATGGGATTATGTTGAAGACTTCCTCGCTGGACGCATCACAAGAGACGTGTTCTGGGCCCTTGCCAAGTTCAAGCACCCTACACACCAGATCATCTTCTGCAACGATAAAGCTTTAGCGGCATTAAAGTATATAGAACACTACGAAATCAAACCCAAGCAATGAGCAACATCTATTTCCCTGACGAAGAGATAACTTTTAACGATCTCTACTTTGTATGTTACATGATAGAGCGTACGGCACGTAGCATCAAGCAACGTAATCGCTATGTAGTGGAGCAGATAGGAAGTGATGGGCTTGCCCGCCAACTCTCCATAGCTGAGACCAACCATTGCCTGAACCCTGAGCAGGTAGTTAGCAATTGGAAAGAAGAATACCATCTTGTAGAGGGCAATACGGATGTTACAGCCATTGACACGGAATTTACAGACAAAGTCCCTACGGATTTACAGATGGGCAAAGTGTATGCACGGCTGATAGACTCTGTAGCAAAACAAGGGCTTGATCTTGTCCGCGCTATACAAAACGTCTATGCTTCGCCTATCTGTGAAGCGATTGACAACTACAATTCAAGTGCCTACTACGAGCCTAGCTATGTTCAGACACGGGCTTATCACAGCGGAGCTTTCTGACTTGCACATAACCCAATCTGTGTAATCTGTGAACTCTGTGAGAGACAATAAACAATGATCAACAATCACGAAGACATCAGAAAGAAACTCGGTAGAGTAGTGGCAGACATGCGCAAATCGAGAGGAATCTCACAGCAGCAGATCTGTGACTACACTGGTCTGTCGCAAAAGTATCTCTCAGATCTCGAGAACGGCAAGCGCAACATCGGACTCGATACCATCGTGATACTTACCAACTACTTCGAGATCTCCATCGGAGACTTCTTTTTGGAGGTGGAACATACGGAGCTGTAGCATAAGACAGACCTTAAAGAATATTATGTTGACAAAAGAAGGATTTAGACAGTATACTCATTTAGTATTTGCCAAAAATACTGGAGCAGCTAACAGTTATATTCAGGCTATTAACATTCTGGATAATATATTTTCGAAAGAAGATGTCTTTCATTTGGAAGGACGGTCTCTGTGTACTATCTCTGATGAAACATTGCTGGTCTCAATAACTGAATTTGTAAAACAAGAGGAGAAGAAATTCAAGGCTGGAATCAGTTCTATTTTTTCGAGAAACGGAAACCCTAACCAAAATAGTTATCCAAGCGGAGGTTTTTGTTCAGCTGCGATCAAACATCTTTACAGATACAGAGATTATGAAATTAATCAAGTTGCTGCAGATTCAATTTTTAGCCAAAACTCTAAAGGTGCAGCTTTATCAAAGAAGCTAATTAAACACTTCGATCTGGTAGGAATAGATAAGAAGGAAGGTAAAGATAAAGAAGTACAAACAAAACTACGAATTGGACAAGAGTATTTCCGAAAAATGCTCCTGCAAATTTACAATAGTAAATGCTGTGTTACTGGTCTGAATGTACCGATAACATTGAGGGCGAGTCATATTGTGCCTTGGAAAGAGGATATTGCAAATCGTTTGAATCCAGAGAATGGACTGCTGTTAAGTGCAACGTATGATGCCGCATTCGACAAGCATCTTATTTCATTTGATGAGGATTATCGCATGATAGTCAGTAAGGGAATCAAAGAGTACTATACAAATGAAATCACAAGAGAATATTTCGAAAAATTTGAAGGTAAAAAGATCACTATACCTTCAATGTTTATTCCCAATCAGTCTTTTTTAGAGAGACATAGAGCAGAACTCAATTCATTGTCTCAAGTATAAGTTCAAGGATAATGAGGCAACCGATAGAACTTTTTTCAAAATAATATTATGCCAAAATATATAGATTTATTTTCAGGCTCTGGTGGTTTTTCATTGGGATTTGATTGGGCTGGTTTTGAGAACGTTTTCTCCGTTGAATATGACCACGAAATCTGCGAAACATACCGTCGCAATTTCCCTAATCACAATCTTATAGAATGTGATATTACAAAGTTGGAAGACGAAAAGATTCTTGACCTCGTAAAAGATCAAGAAGTTGATGTAGTTATTGGTGGTCCACCCTGCCAGGGTTTTAGCATGGCAGGAAATATCGGCAGACAATTTGCTGATGACCCAAGAAATCACCTATTCAAAGAGTTCGTTAGAGTTGTAAAGCTTGTTAGACCAAAATGTTTTGTGATGGAAAACGTTGCAAGGCTTTATACAAGACTAAATGGTCAAACAAGAGAAGAGATAAAACAACACTTTGAGGCTTTAGGGTATGTTGTTGAAGCACGTATTGTATGTGCTTCAGAGTATGGTGTACCGCAAAACCGAAACAGAGTATTGTTTATAGGAAAGTTAACTGATAATTTATTGTATCAAGTGCACTTCCCCGAAAAGGTTGAAGGAGAACCTCCAACTATAAAAGATGCGATCGGTCATTATCCTGTATTACAAAGTGGAGAATCATCGAATGTGCCAAACCATGAATCAATGGTTCATTCTGCACAAATGTTAGAAAAAATGTCGTATGTAAAGGATGGCGGAGGTAGAGATGATATTCCTGAGAACATTCGTCCGCAAAAGGGCGATATTCGCAAATATATCAGATATGACAGTACAAAGCCTTCTATTTGCATAACAGGCGATATGCGTAAAGTATTTCACTATGAGCAAAACAGAGCATTGACAGTAAGAGAGTTGGCTGCAATTCAAACATATCCAGACTCATATATTTTCCTTGGAAATAAAATTAAGCAACAGCAGATGGTAGGAAATTCAGTTCCTCCTGTATTGGCAAAAGCAATAGCTGAAGCTGTAAAGACAATGTTATAATGGCTTATCCTACAGTAAATTATATTGGCAATAAAGAGAAGATAGTAAACTGGATTGCTTCTCTTATACCTGCTGACGCGACGTCCTTCTTAGATGTATTTTGTGGAGGATGTTCAGTTGGCTATATGGCTAAAGAGAAAGGTCTTACCGTCTATGCAAATGATATTCTGAAGATAAATTATTATATCGCACAGACACTTATTGAGAACAACGATAAAACTATTGACGACAAAGACATTTCAAAGATATTCAGCGGAGAAGCAATTGAGGGATTTATGTTCCAAAACTTCGCTGACCAGTATTATTTCCCAGATGAATGTAAAGATCTTGATAGAATCAGAGAAAACATCATAAAAATCAAAGACAAGTACAAGAAGGCAATGGCATTTACTCTTATGAGAAGAGCAATGATCAGAAAGATGCCTTATTCTCGTTTTACCATCAAATGGGAAAAAGTTGTTGAACTGAGGGATGAAGAACTTAGTTACGCAAAGTACGGTCGAAGAAGACACTACCATAATCAAAGCTTCCAATTTCATTTTGAGGACAACTTGAAAGAATATAATGATGCCGTCTTCAGTAATGGAAAGGACAACAAAGCATTCAATTTGGACGTTTACAAAGCCATAGATAAAATAGATGCCGATGTCATTTATTTGGATCCTCCTTATGCAGGAACCATGAACGACTATTTCGGATTCTATGGCTTGTTGGATGCTTATATTGAAGGGAAGAAGGTTGAACCTTTTGATAATAATTTTATTGACAAGAATACTATTATTGAACAGTTCGATAACTTATTTAGTAAACTTGGCAAATACAAGTACTGGATGCTCAGTTATAACAGCCGTTCACAACCATCAAAAGAAGAACTTCTTCGGTTATTGTCAAAATACTCGGATAATGTAGAAGTGTATGAAATGCCTTACGCATATAGAGTAACAGGTAAAGAAAAAAAGCAAAAGGATATTGAATATCTTTTTATCGTAAAAAGTAATAACAGTAAATAGGACTTCGTTTCTATCTGCTTAAATATAAAAGAAATATGAGAAATCGTGTAAACCAAGTTTATGAAAAGTATTGGAACTACACAGCAGCCTTTACTGATTTTGAAGACACTCTTTTCAGAGGTGTCTTAGCTGCATGTGTAGAGTTTATTGATGCTCATAGAAATGAACTATATTCCCCTGAAAAGAACAAGGAATCATGGAAGTTCCTTCAAAGTCGTTATCCTTCATTAGCAAAGAAGGAAGAAGACGCATGGGTAACTCAACGAAAAAAATGGAATCAATTAGTTAAACTTGGATTCATCAGACCATACCTTTCTGGATACCCAATTGAGACAAGGGAATACCTGTCTGCAACAACTGAAAGAAAGCGTAAAAGCATACTTTCAAAGATTGTGTATAAGTACGCAAATTTCTTAAATTCAACGACAAACGACATTCATACAAAACAGCTCGCATTCTTTATCAAGTCACTGGAAGAGGTTGGCTCTTTCAGTGAAATAGAACTTGCCACTTTGATGACAATTGATATTCAAGAGTTTGATGGCGAATGTGTTACGAAGGATGACTTGAATAGACAGTATGCAGAAATAGATGTTGAAGACTTCTTTCAACGAAAATACAATCAGGTAAGACACATGAAGAGTCTGCTCGGGAAACTTGAAGATCTGACACTTCATGATAATGTTTTGTATTTCAAAACTGACGCAGATAGGCTATTTGGCGATGAGGAAGCAAAGAAAAATGTGCGAGATCCTTATCTCCAAAGAGTATACAAATCGGAATTAGAGGAAGAAAGTTGCATTCATTTTGAATGCGAGACTCCAAAATGTATGTTAGAAGGGCTTAGTCATCCTGTTCTGATTGCAAGTCACATTAAGCCATATAGCCATTGTAAGAATGATGAACATGCACAGTTCGATGTCAATAATGGATTACTTCTGAGTAAAAACATGGATTCTTTATTTGATTTAGGATATATGACGTTTAGCGATCAGGGAATTATCATACCTTCAAGAGCTTTGAATTATGACATGGTGGCTTTTCTTGCCCATTTCAGACTTGACCCAGACTTCATAAACGCAAAACGTATGGAATATATGGACTACCATAGAAATGTTGTTTTCGAAAAACGCTATTCTACAAACAATGTCAAAAAGTATGTGTTCCAAGAGGATATTTATCCTTCAATGGTCGCAGATGATTCTAATATTCAATATAATAGAAGATAATTGCACAAGTTTACGAACATTATTATAGGTGGTATATTTTTATTTGCTTTTTGTTCGGTCATTCTGGGTACGTTAATACTAATTGGTTTAGTGGAGCTTCAAAGTATATGGTAGTAATATTCCTTGCAAGCAAGAACCAGAACTGATGTATGGGCTCTTTGATGGCGTTTCTACAACGATTGAGGCGGTAATAGATATTTTGAATGGATAAGATGTTCCTTTGCCTGATGGCCGTGTGAATAAGATTTAGAAATTACAGAATAACAAATTCGGCTACAAGTATGGTGGCAGATGATAGTGGGGTGAAATAGAAAAGGCAGCTGGAGAGCTGCCTTTTGGTTTATAGTATTACTGATGCTGCAAGTTTGCGGATTGATTTGAGTCGCTCGAGGAATGCTTCGTCTCGTTGGGCTACATGAATGTTGTATTTCATTTGTAGTTCAAGGAGCACTGTTGCTGGGATGTCTAGCGCAGCTTCAAACATCATTGCTGCTTCGGTGGATACTGATCTGCGTTCGTTCAGTATGTCGTTCAGTACTTTATATGGCATATCCATTTTTTCGGCAAGTACTTTCTGCTTTATTCCTCGTTCTTCAAGTTCTGCCTTCAAGATTTCTCCTGGATGGGTGGGAGCAAAGCCCATGATCATATCGCTCATATTCATTTATAATGATTAGATAATTCTTCAATTGTACAAATTGTTATTATAGGTTCTTCGGTAGTTGTATGCAGTTCTAATTCAATACGATATTGTTCGTTTACCCGGACTGAATATAATCCTGTTTTATCTCCTTTTAATGCTTCAAAATGTAAGGATTTGAATCTGTATAGATCTTCCATTTTACCGCACGTAGAAAGCAGGTCGATTTGTGTCTTATATTTCCTTATAATTTGAGGCTGGAACCTATGTTTCTTATCGTTACACTTTCCTGTAAAGTACAGCTCACTGAGGTACTCTTTGTCAAATACAATCTGCATAATGATAAGTATTACGGCTGCAAAGATAATGAATGTTCTCTAAAAGTCCACGTAATTTGTGGATTTTTCTTCTGCTTTTAATGTTTTTTTCCATTTTTGTTTCTGTTTTGATAGAGTAACTAATAACAATGATTACCAATTATGGATTTATAAGTGGTAACTTTTCAAGCGCAAAGATGATGAATATTCCCGAGATTTCAAAATGTATACGAAAAAACAATAGGTTATTTGCCTAAAATGTTATGATTGTGTTTTATTTTTATGTATCTTCGTGCTGAGAAAATTATCATCTTAAGCCTACCAATGAGTGTGATCCTTGGGGTAGTGATAGTGATGGAGATTGGTAAAATACTTTTAATGTTATGAAACTCTATGGTTTGTCCTCATAACTCTGCGATTGATTGTACTTGTCCTAAGGATTGTCCGCGTCACGGCAAGTGTTGTTTGTGTGTAGCTCATCATCGTGAGCATGGTAAGTTGCCTCACTGTTTGAGGAAGGAAAATGGATAAGATTTCTCTGCTTCGGCTACAAGTATGGTGGCAGATGATAGTGGGGTGGAATAGAAAAGGCAGCTGGTGAGCTGCCTTTGTTTGCGATTCGTGAGAAATTTGGCCAATATATTTTGAAACTTAAAATATAGTTATTATCTTTGTGGCGATAAATATATAATAATCAAACTTTATTTTACTATATGAGTCAATCAAATTTTGATAAAGATTACGGTGTAATCAAGACAGCGGAAAAGATTCAGAGTATGACGCAGGATCCAGAACTCATGCTACTTGCCAATACTATCTCAGGCATAGTCAACAGCACCAAGCAAGGCATAGCAACAAGTGTAAATACGGCTATTGTTGAGGCTTATTGGAATATTGGACGACATATTGTAGAGTTCGAACAGCATGGTGAAGTCCGAGCAAAGTACGGAAGTGGCTTGCTCAGTAATCTTGCGAAAATACTAAGTGCAACGCTTGGAAAAGGATTTAGTCGCCCTAATCTCCAACAGATGCGTAAATTTTACCTCACTTATCCAATTTGTCAGACAGTGTCTAGCAAATTGTCTTGGTCGCACATTTGTGAGCTGCTGAAGGTGGATGACGAGTTGGAGCGCAACTTCTATGAGCGTGAATGTATAGCCGAGCATTGGTCGCTTCGAGCTCTTCGCAGGCAGATGGATAGTGGTCTCTTCATGCGATTGGCATTGAGTAAGGATAAGGAGGAAGTGTTGACATTGGCACACGAGGGCGTCAAGCCATCTGACATTCAAAAGCCAGAGGATGTTGTTCGCAATACCTATCTCGTGGAGTTTCTGGGATTACCTGTAAAGAAGAAGGTGAAGGAGAGCGAATTGCAGCAACTGCTATGCAGGAACATGAAGACGTTTTTGCTGGAGCTGGGCAAGGGGTTCTTGTTTCAGGAGGAACAATATGGCATGACCATAAATAATCGTCATTACCATGTTGACCTATTATTCTACCACCGCATTTTGCGTTGTCATGTATTGATAGATCTGAAACGAGGTGAAGTGACACATCGTGATATTGGGCAGATGAATCTTTACCTAGGTTATTTTGCCAACGAAATAATGATTGAAGGAGAGAATCCTCCGATAGGTATTTTGCTCAGTCGGTACAAAGACGATTTAATGGTAGAGTATGCTACGTACGGGATGGACACAAACCTATTTGTATCAAAATATGAGTTGCTCCTTCCTAATATCGATGAATTGAGAGCAATGGTTAGAAGAATCGTGGAATAGCATTCGTAACTATATATTGCTCACTGCCTGAGAAAAGAAAATGGATAAGATTTCTGCAGAACAGCGTCACAAGAATATGTCGGCGATTCGTGGGAATAACACGAAGCCTGAGATTATTGTGCGTAAGTATCTGTGGAGTCATGGGTTCCGGTATCGCTTGAACCATAAGAGACTGCCTGGTAGGCCTGATGTGGTGCTCAGGAAGTACAGGACGTGCATCTTTGTGAATGGGTGTTTCTGGCATGGGCACAATCTTGCGGAGCAAGAAATTAACAATGAAAAATTAAAAGTTATAAATGATGTGTTCGGTGTTAGGAGCTCGGAGTGCTGCAAGATTCCGAAGTCGAATACTGAGTTCTGGGTAAGGAAGATCTGTCGTAACAAGGAGCGGGATCGTGAGGTGCAGCAACATTTGGCTAAGATGGGTTGGCACTGCATTGTGGTCTGGGAGTGCGAGCTGAAGCCTGCTGTGCGTGAGGCGACGCTGAGGTCGCTCGTCTATACTCTGAATTCTATTTATCTTGATAATCTTCAGGTGAAGAGATATGATTTCTCTGCTTCGGCTGCAACTATGGTGGCAGATGATAGTGGGGTGGAATAGAAAAGGCAGCCGGTGAGCTGCCTTTTGGTTTATAGTATTACTGATGCTGCAAGTTTGCGGATTTCCTCGATTCTTTTTGCCAATGATGGCTTAAGGCGCGCTTGTATCATATTGTATCGCGTTTGCATGTTGACGAGAAGTTCTGGATCTATGCCTAATGCTGCTTCAACTAATAAGGCGAAGTCGCTTGTGACGGGACGTTTGCCGTTCAGTATCTCGTTGAGCATGGTGTGTGATACTCCAATACATGCTGCAAAGTTTTTTTGTGATATCTTGCGTGACTCCAATTCTTCCTTTAATACTTCTCCTGGATGAGATGGCAGTCTGTTTAGTTCTTTGTCCATATTACTGATAATGATTACTTATATCTATTATTTTTGCAATTGTTACTACTGGTTCTGTATTAATCACTGTTATTTTCACAATCAGCCTGTAGTGATAGTCTATTCTGATAGAAAATAGACTGTTGGCAGAATCAATAGATTCAAAATTCAATGAATTGAAAACAAACAAATCTTCAATTCTGGTTGCAGCTATCAAGGTATCTATGCGCCGTTGATATTTGGCTATTACCTGTTGCTGATACCTGTGTTTCTTGTCTGAGCACTTACTACTGATATATAGTTCTTCTAAATACTCTTCTGCGTATTCTACAATCATAGTGTGCTTTGATATTGTTCGACAAAGATAAGGTAAACATTTGAAATATTCACTGATTTAGTGAACTTTTTGTTCAATTCCGGTAGTTTTTCCAATTGTTTCATACAATTTTGTATTATTTGGTTTTACAATAGTGAAATCTTCCTTGTGAATGATGTAGGAATGATTTTCGGTGCAAAGATAGTGAATGTTTACAAAATAAGTGCAAAATACGTGGATTTTTTGATAAAAAGGCAGCTGGTGGGCTGCCTTTAGATATTATTTCATCATCTTTTTCTTTGTGGTGCAAAATATAATATATATCTTTGCGGTGAAATTAATTAATACTATTATAATGGGTTCACTTAAAAATCACATCTGCCGTAATGAGGCAACAGTAAAGCGCTCTCAGACAGAGAGTCGGGAAAAGTTGCGTAAAGATCTGTACGATTCTTTACATGTTGTATCGAGCGAGGAACTTAAATCTCGTAGAAATCCTTTGTATTCTTATATGATGTAAATGCTTTGATCTTTAATATTCACTTGTTTACACCATGTCTGAAACTTTGTATCCATGTACTTTTTTGATGAATGATTTCGTCGAAAAAGATGACTTGCTTCAGTACGTAAGTTACTATAGATTTCGTTCAAGTAAATCAAATCTATTCTATCTTGTTCGACTTGAAGTGTATAATTCTCATGTCTATGGGGTTAAGTTCTTTCTGAAAAAAATGCTGAATTCTCCCCGGAAATATTATCATTTGACTAATACATATGAACCTCGTGTGATTGTGTATAGTATTTTCCAGTTAATGTTTCAGATATTGCAGAAAGATCCTTTAGCAACTTTTCTTTTCATTGGTAATCCGGATGAAGGGCAAAGTAGCTATTTCAATACGCGACGGTATAGGCTATATTGCAAACTTATAGAGAATAAGATAAGTGATAGATATTTTAAGCACATTAGGACTGATAAATACAGTTTGTATATTTTAGCAAACAAAAGGCAAATTGAGGATAATCCATTCTTTGCAAAACAACTTGTTGACGAGTTGCTGCAAAGGTTTGTTCTGGAGGTGTGAAAAATATAAGGCAGCTGGTGGGTGGGATTGAGGTTATTCAAAGAGGAGGGCTTGGCATTCGCAGGAGTTGCCGTTGTTGGATTGCAGGATATGGTAGTACGGGCAGGTGTCGCACCCTTTCCAGAAGGCTGGATCGGTGGTCAATGCGGAATATGGTACTTTCTTGAATCCGAGGCGGAGGCTCATCTTGATGACTGCTTCGCTCTTGGTTATGCCGAATATCTTTGCGTCGGGAAACTTGGTGCGGCATATCTGCACTATTGCTGCCTTGATGCGTGTGGCTACGCCTTGTCCTCGATATTCGGGTCTGACTATCATGCCTGAATTGGCTACGAACTTACCGCCTTGCCAGCTTTCAAGATAGCAGAACCCGACGAAGTCTTCGCCACGGAGAGCTATTACCGCCTTGCCTTCTTCCATCTTCTGGGCTAGGTAGTTAGGGTCACGCATCACGATGCTGTTGCCTTTTACTTTGCTCGCCTGATAGATGGCTGCAAGTATGTCGGGAATATATCGCTGATGCTGCGAGGTGGCTGTCTGTACGTCGATACTGCTGGTTTCCATATTCTAGTCTGTGTGTCGCTGATGGTTATTCGTCTTCGTTTTCGTAGATGATGCATCCAGGTTCGGTAGGATGGTCAAGTACTAGGCTGGTGAGAGGTTCCTTGCGGAGCTTCCAGACTATGAGGATGTCGCCACAGGCTGAGATGACATTGAAGAATGCGATGAGATGGAGTGAGTAATATGGAAGTATGTAGCTTAAGATGAGTGGGATGATGCCAAGGATGATGAGGGGCATGAGTGCACCGATGATGTATTGACGGACGTTGAGAGGTACGTCGCAATGGCAGTAGGGCATTAAGCCTTTCCAGTTGAATCCGAAGGAGATGTTCTTCCAGCCTCGTTCGGCAAAGAAGGACCACGTGATGCCATGAATGAGTTCGTGCACGACGATGAATACTATAATGAGGAGGAATAAATAGGTTCTGGGCATACCGAGGGATTTATTATGTCCGTGCCACAGCATGACCCATGGGATGGTGAATATGATGAATACGAATACTGTGAAGATAATTCCGAAGATATTGGCCCACGTAGTGCTGACCGTCATGTTTCTTTCTTTCATTTCTGTCTGATTATTGTATTGAGATATGGGGCAAAGGTAGTGATATTTTCTTTCTTTTATATATTCTTGCGGTCATATTTTTGTTTTTCTGGGATTTTTACTATCTTTGCAACGAACTCACTAAACAAAATTATTTATTCTAATGGAAAGTATTAATGGAAAATGGGCATTGGTGACTGGCGCAAGTCGAGGAATCGGTGCTTTGGTAGCTGACAAGCTCGCTGATTACGGATGTAATCTGGTGTTGCACAGCCGTAGTGTGGCTCACCTTGAGAAGGTGGCTGAGAAAGCTATGCAGAAGGGTGTGAAGGTGATGACTGTCGCTGCGAACCTTGAGGATGAGAATGAGGTGCGTGCAATGCTGAAGAAGATTGACGACGAGGGTCTGAACATCGAATATGTGCTCAACAATGCGGGTATTCAGGTGACTTACCGTTCGGAGATCTTCGATACTCCTGCAATTGACTTCGTGGATAGTCTGAAGGTTAATATCATTGCTCCGATGATCATCTGCTACCACTATCTGCCACGTATGATGAAGGCTGGCTACGGCCGTATCGTGAATACTACAAGCGGTATAGACAAGGAGCCTCAGCAGGCTGCATATTCGGCAAGTAAGGCTGGTCTTGACAAGGTGACTAAGGATCTCGGTACATTGGTCGAGGGAACAAATGTGATGATCAACCTGATCGATCCGGGTTGGTGCAGAACTGATCTGGGCGGACCTAAGGCTCCAAATGCACCAGAGAGTGCTGTTACGGGCGCTGTGCTCGGCGTGTTCCTGTCGGACAAGAAGTCGGGTCGCATAGTGCGTGCTCAGGACTTTGCCGGTATGGCAGTCGAAGATGCTGTCAAGAAGTTCGAGGCAATGTAATATATGGTATATAAAGAGAAAAGGCAGCTGATGAGCTGCCTTTTTCTATTAAGTACCTCGAGCGGGACTCGAACCCGCACAGCCATTATGGCCAAAGGATTTTAAGTCCTTCGTGTCTACCATTCCACCATCGAGGCAGCATAGACTTTGGAGTTTTTGCGGCGCAAATATACGCAAAAAGTGGTAAAACACAAAAAATATAAGGAAAAAAATAAAAAAAACTTTCTTTGGCTCCGAAAAAAGAGTAGAAATATTATCTTTGCACAATTATACATTATTTAAATAACAATCGCAATCTCCATATATATGGCAAACACAAAGAAAGAGCGACTGATGATATACCAGACTTTGGTAAGATTGTTTGGTAATACGAATAAGACCCGTAAGAAGAATGGTACAATCGAGGAGAACGGTTGTGGCAAGATGAGCGACTTCAATATCTCGGCTCTCAATTCGATCAAGAAACTCGGCTGTAATGCTGTGTGGTACACAGGTCTTCTGCAGCAGGCTTCGCAGACTGACTATTCGGAATACGGCATCCCAACTCACAACAAACATGTGCTGAAGGGTGTGGCTGGTTCGCCTTATGCTATCTCCGACTATTATTCGGTGTCGTGTGACCTTGCCGATGATCCGGCAAGACGCATGGAAGAGTTTGACGAACTCGTGGAGCGTACGCATAAGTGCGACCTTAAGGTGATCATTGACTTTGTGCCTAATCATGTGGCCCGAAAGTATAAGTCGGTTACTGCTCCTGAAGGCGTCAAGGACTTCGGTGCAGACGATGACAAGAACAAGGGCTTCGATCCTCAGAATAACTTCTACTATTGCTGTGGTCAGCATCTGCAGGTGCCTCAGAACTTTGACGATGGTAGTCCGATATACCAGGAATTCCCAGCTAAGGCTACAGGCAACGACTGCTTCAATGCTTATCCGTCGATGAACGACTGGTATGAGACTGTGAAGCTCAACTACGGCGTGGACTATTGCGGTGGCGGACATCTCTGTTTCGACCCGATTCCTGATACTTGGAACAAGATGCTCGACATACTCCTGTATTGGGCTGCGAAGGGCGTCGATGGTTTCCGTTGCGATATGGTGTTCATGGTTCCTGTCGATTTCTGGCATTGGGCAATCGCTAAGGTCAAGGAGAAATATCCGAAGATCGTGTTCATTGCCGAGATCTATGATCCTGCCATCTACAGAAGCTATATCCATTATGGAGGTTTCGACTATCTCTATGACAAGGTGGGTCTCTATGATACGCTCCGTGCGATTGTGGAATGCCGTGAGTCGGCTAATGCCATCACAAACCGTTGGCAGGAGATCGACGACATACACGATAACATGGTCAACTTCCTCGAGAATCACGACGAACAGCGTCTGGCAAGCGATTTCTTTGCAGGAAGCCCTGAGAAGGGAAGACCTGCGCTTGTGGTGTCGGCATTGATGCGCTGTAATCCGTTCATGTGCTACTTCGGACAGGAACTCGGTGAGACGGGTATGGACGAGGAAGGCTTCAGCGGAAGGGACGGTCGTACTACAATCTTCGACTACTGGAGCGTGGAGAAGGTGATCCGCTGGAGAGGTACTGACGGTCGCTGGCGTTATCAGAAGAACATGAAGAAGTGCGAGATCTCGTTGCGCGAATACTATAACAGGATACTGAACCTCGCCAACGAGGAGAAGGCTTTCCGCGAAGGTGGTTTCTATGACCTGCAGTACTGCAACCAGAATGAGGCTTACAATCCGCATCGTACATATTCATTCCTGCGCTGGTCGGGCAAGACACAATATCTCGTTGTGGCAAACTTCAATGCCGAGGAACGTGAGATCACTGTCAACATACCAAAAGAATGCCGCGAATATGTGGGCATTAAGGAAAAGTATGCCGAGCCAGTGAAATGTGTAGTTGGCGGCTATGATGCAGCAATAATAAAATTGTAACGAAAGCGAAAAATATTTTGCTATTAATTTGCATTGATATTTTATTTGTTTATATTTGCGCGGTAAATATATAAATTATTTTTATAATGAATAATAACTTTCTCGTCTTTTCAGGTCGTGCATCGCACTCAATAGCAGAAAAGATTTGTGAATCGTTGGGATGCCCATTAGGAAACATGAAGACCCAGACTTTTGCCGATGGCGAGTTTGGCGTATGCTTTGAGGAAACTATCCGAGGCAAGCATGTATTCCTTGTACAGAGTACTTGTGCTCCTGCTGATAACCTCATGGAACTCCTTTTGATGATCGACGCAGCCAAGCGTGCTTCTGCTGCTCAGATCATTGCCGTAGTTCCTTATTTCGGATGGGCTCGTCAGGATCGCAAGGATAAGCCACGTGTAGCTATCGGCGCTAAGCTTGTTGCCGACATGCTTACTAAGGCAGGTATCGACCGTCTTATTACTATGGACCTCCATGCTGATCAGATTCAGGGATTCTTCGATTGTCCTGTAGATCACCTCTATGCATCGAACGTTCTCGCTCCATATATCGCTCAGGAAGTAGGTCTCGACAACCTCGTAATGGCTTCTCCTGATGCCGGCGGTTCAAAGCGTGCTTTCAGCTACTCGAAGTACTTCAACTGTCCGATGGTGATGTGTTCGAAGTTCCGCGACAAACCGAACTCTATCAGCCACATGCTCCTCATCGGTGACGTAACAGGCAAGGATGTAGTGCTCTGCGACGATATGGTAGATACAGCAGGTACAATCACAAAGGCTGCAGAAGTGATCATGGAACACGGCGCTAAGTCGGTTCGCGCTATCGCAACACACTGTGTGATGAGCGGTCCAGCCAACGAGAGAGTGGATGACAGCCCATTGAAGGAAATCGTATTTACCGATTCAATTCCTTTCAACCGCGCTTCATCGCCTAAGGTAAAGAAGCTCAGCATTGCTCCATTGTTTGCCGAGACTATCCGCCGACTCATGAACAACGAGGCTATCTCAAGCCAGTTCCTGATTAAGTAAAACACACAATTATTATTATACTCTAACCCCCAGTCTTATACCAACACTATAATACTGGGGGTGTTTTTTTATCACATTACTTTTTAACATTACATTTTATTTAAGATGAAGAGACTATTATTAAGCGTAGTCGTGCTTTTTACTTTGGCAATAGGAGCAAAAGCACAACAGATGCAGATGCCTCAGCTTCCACTTGATCCAGCTGTGCGCGTCGGCAAGCTCGAAAACGGATTGACTTACTACATCCGTCACAACAACCTCCCAGAGAACCGTGCAGATTTCTACTTCATGCAGAAGTCGGGTTCTATCGTAGAGGAGGACAACGAACGCGGTTTGGCTCACTTTACTGAGCACATGGCGTTCAATGGTACAAAGAATTTCCCAGGCAAGGGTATTCTCAACTACTTGCAGCGTCATGGCTGTAGCTTCGGCGGTAACGTAAATGCCGGCACAGGCTTCGACCAGACAATGTATTTCGTTACAGATGTTCCAACATCGGCAGAGCATGTAAATATCGTTGACTCATGTCTCTTGGTGCTCCACGACTGGTGTGCATTCATCTCGCTCGAAGGTGAGGAGATCGATGCTGAACGTGGTGTGATCCATGAGGAATGGCGTGTGCGCAACGATGCTATGCAGCGTATCCGCGAGAACACTATCTTCCCTAAGATGATGCCTGAGACAAAGTACGGACAGCGTTCGCCAATCGGTACAATGGAGGTTGTAGATAACTTCCCACACGACGTGATCCGTAACTTCTACAAGAAATGGTATCGTCCAGACCTTCAGGGTGTAGTTATCGTAGGTGATGTTGACGTAGATGCTGTTGAGGCTAAGATCAAGGAGATGTGGAAGGATATCCCTGCTGCAGCTGCTGATGCTCCAGTACGCGTTTACGAACAGGTTAACGACAACAAGGAAATCCTCATCGGTATCGGTAAGGATAAGGAGAACACATATAACGAGATCCTCTTCGGTTTCAAGACCGACAAGCTCCCATTTGAGATGCGTAACACTCAGGTCGGCTATATCTCGTATGTGGTTCAGTCTATCATGACAAGCTGCTTCAACACTCGTCTCAGCGAGGAAATCCTTAAGGGTGAATGTCCGGTACAGGGCGGTGGATTAAGCTATGGCGACTATCTCTCTTGTCCAACAAAGGAAAGCCTCATGGCTGAATTCGCATTCAGAGAGAACGAATGGAAGCCAGCTCTCGACTTGGTTATCGATATGATCAATACAGTAAAGACTTATGGCTTCACTCCATCGGAAATCGGACGTGCAAAGGCAGAGATGCTCTCTCGTTATGAGAACGCTTACAACGAGCGCGACAAGCGTAAGAACGGCCAGCTCACTCAGCCATTGATCAACAACTTCTATGAGGGTTATTCGGTACTCGATCCAGAGATGGACTACCAGATCCTCCAGCAGTTGCTCGAGGCTCTCCCAATCGAGGCTTACAACCAGACATTCGCTCAGCTCATCACAGACGAGAAGCAGTTCGCTCTCGTGATCGGTCAGGATAAGGAAGGCAATGTACTCCCAACAGAAGAAGAGCTCGCTGCTGCTATCAAAGAAGGTCTCGCTCGCGAGGCTAAGCCTTATGAAGAGAAGGTGGTAGCTTCAAGCTTCCTCGAGTCACTTCCAAAGGCTGGTAAGGTCACAAAGACAGAGGATGCTGCTTTCGGCTTCAAGGTTTGGACATTGAGCAACGGCGCTAAGGTTGTATGGAAGCAGACAGACTTCAAGAAGGATCAGATCCTCATGGAAGCTGTTTCTCCTGTAGGTACTCTCAACCTCAGCGGTCTTAACAAGGCAGAGAACCAGTATATCTCTACAGCATTCTCATATAGCGGATTCGGTAACTATAGCGTGAGCGACGTACAGAAGATGCTCGCTGGTAAGCAGGTAAATGTCGATCTCGGTTTCGACAAGAACTATGCTTCGGTATCCGGTAAATCTACTCCAAAGGATCTTCGCACAATGTTCGAGATGATCTATCTCACAGCAATTGGCAAGCGTTATGATCAGGAAGCATTCGACGGTTGGTTCAAGCGTCAGCGTAACAACCTCGAGAAGCAGATCGGTACTCCAAACAAGATCTTGTCTGACTCGTTGATGATCACATTGTTCAAGGACAATACAGAGCGTTATCCAATCACTCTCGAAGAGTTCGACCAGCTCAACTACAAGAACATGGTTGACAAGAGCTATGAACTCATCAAGAACGCTGCTGACTTCACATTCTTCTTCATCGGTAACATCGACGAAGACAGCCTCAAGATGATGTCTGAGCAGTATCTTGCAGCTCTTCCTTCAACAGGTAAGGCTACTAAGAACTACAAGCGTGACTACAAGTCAGAACTCTTTACTGCAGGTTCACGTGAGTGCCGTTTCGAGCTTGAGATGGAACAGCCACAGGTTACAGTATATAATGTATTCGGTACATACAATCAGCCATACGACATGAAGGAGCAGATCGCTCTCCAGGCATATTCTTACATCATGCAGATGGTATTCACTGAGACAATCCGCGAACGTGAATCAGGCGTTTATTCTCCTGCTTCTCAGGCTGGTTACCATACTCGTGGCGAATACATGCAGATGCTCTATATGTTCGTTACTAATGCCGAGATGGTTGAACATCTTGAGGAGGTAGCTTACAAGGAGACTCTCAATGCTCTTGACAACATCACAGACGATCACTTCCAGAAGGCTTGCGACTACCTCTTGAAGACTTACCAGCAGAACCAGATCGAGAACGGCTACTGGCTCAGTCTCATCCAGGAGCAGGTTCGCTTCGGTCAGGATAAGTACACAGGTTATGAGGAGGCTCTCAAGTCGTTGACTAAGGAAGATGTCAAGGCTGTAGGTAAGAAGATCGTCGGCGGTGACCGAGTTCAGTTTGTTGCCAACGGTGTGAAGAAATAACAATTAAAAATTAAAAGTTAATAGTTAAAAATTAATAGATGTTTGTTTGAAAAATAAATATTATCAGTTTTAGCTAATAGCTTTAATTTGCAAAATACCGTTTCGGGGTTGTTTTTTTCGATAAAAAAGAGAAAAGCAGCTCCGAAATTTTGTTTTTATAAATTATATTTATATCTTTGCACGCAATATAACATTATAAAACAGATTTTCTGATATGTCAAGTTTTATTGCAGATAAGGTGGTCATGGACGGTGTGACATTCGACGATGTCCTTCTCGTACCACAGTACTCAGAGGTTCTGCCACGTAACGTGGACCTGAGAACCAAGTTTTCCAAGAATATTACTCTCAACATCCCTATCGTTTCGGCAGCAATGGATACTGTTACCGAGGCGCAGATGGCTATTGCCATGGCTCGTGAGGGTGGTATCGGCGTTATCCACAAGAATATGTCGATCGCCGATCAGGCTCATCAGGTAAGCATGGTAAAGCGTGCTGAGAACGGTATGATCTATGCACCTGTCACAACAACTCCAAATGCTACAGTAAAAGATGTGCTCAACATCATGGCAGAATATCACATCGGTGGTGTGCCTGTTGTTGTAGGTTCAGATCACAAGCTTTGCGGTATCGTCACAAACCGTGACCTCCGTTTCCAGAAGGATCTCAACCGTCAGATCAGCGAAGTGATGTCGTCACAGAATCTCATCACTACTCAGGTCGGCACTACTTTGGCTCAGGCTGAGGAAATCCTCCAGGAACACAAGATCGAGAAGCTCCCTGTAGTTGATTCTGAGGGTCGTCTCGTAGGTCTTATCACATACAAGGATATCACAAAGGCTAAGGACAAACCATTGGCATGTAAGGACGATAAGGGTCGTCTTCGCGTTGCTGCAGGTGTTGGTGTCACAGGCGACGTTATGGATCGTGTAGCTGCTCTCGTTGAGGCTGGCGTCGATGCTGTTGTCGTTGATACTGCACATGGTCACTCTGCTGGCGTTGTTGGTGTACTCGAGAAGATCAAATCTACTTATGACTGTATCGATGTCGTAGTAGGTAATATCGCAACTGGTGCTGCTGCCAAGTATCTCGTTGATGCTGGTGCAGACTGTGTAAAGGTCGGTATCGGTCCTGGTTCAATCTGTACAACACGTATCGTTGCAGGTATCGGTGTTCCACAGCTCTCGGCAGTATATGACGTAGCAAGCGCATTGAAGGGTACAGGTGTGCCTCTCATCGCTGATGGTGGTATCCGTTACTCTGGTGATATCGTTAAGGCTATCGCTGCTGGTGGTTACAGCGTAATGCTTGGTGGTCTTCTCGCAGGTGTTGAAGAGTCTCCAGGTGAGACAATCCTCTTCAATGGCCGTAAGTCCAAGTCATATCGTGGTATGGGTTGTCTTGATGCAATGGCAGCTGGTTCCAAGGACCGTTACTTCCAGAGCGGTGAGGCAGATATGAAAAAGCTCGTTCCGGAAGGAATCGTGAGCCGTGTGCCTTATAAGGGATCTCTCTATGAAGTAATCTATCAGATGGTAGGTGGTCTTCGTGCGGGTATGGGTTATTGCGGTTCTAAGGATATCCCAACACTCCATGAGACAAGCAAGTTCACTCGTATCACAAACGCTGGTATCCTTGAGTCTCATCCACATGACGTAACAATCACTAAGGAGGCTCCAAACTACTCTCGTGCTGATTAAAAATACGATATTTTGAAAAAGATATTTTCTATACTGATGCTGTTCCTTTTCGCGGGGGCAGCATCTTTCGCTCAGTCTCATTATGTACTTATTGAGACCAACATGGGCAATATGAAGGTGATGCTTTATGATGATTGTCCACGCACTGTGGCAAACTTCATGAAGAAGGTGCGTGAGGGCTATTACGACGGTTCTCTCTTCGGTCGTGTGATTCCTACCTTCATGATTCAGGGCGGTGCTCCAGACAGCAAGACGGCAGGTCCTGGACAGAGCATCGGTTGGGGAGATATCGACGAAGAGATTCCTGCTGAGATACGCAAGAACCATGTACCAAAGAAAGGTGCTTTGTGTGCTCCTCATCGTGAGACGGTAGTGAACAGCGATATGAGCATGTTCTTCATTGTCGAAGGATATGTACAGAGTGAGGCTACCATGAAGAGCTATGAGAAGACCAAGAATGCGGATCTGCGTCAGCGTGTGAAGAAGAAGGTGATGACACAGTCGGTTGTCGATTCGCTCAAGATGCTTCAGAATACTAATGTCGCAGAATATAACAAGCTCGCTAAGCGTATCAATCATGATATGGACAGCATCTGTCGTGCTACTCCAGGCTCTCATTATTTCACAAAGGAAGAACATGAGGCATACAGCACGGTTGGTGGTTCTCCACACATCTATGGCGACTATACAATCTATGGCGAGGTAGTGGAAGGACTTGAGGTGATCTCAAAGATCTCCAATCTCGAAACTAATGCCGTGAACCGTCCGAATAAGGACGTGAGAATGAAAATCAGAGTGCTGCAGTAAATGACAGAGCAAATTAGAAATTAAAAGTTAAAGGTTAAAAGTTAAAAATTAATTGATAATTTATAATTAATAATTAATGCCTGCCGGCTGGACTATAATTCTTTAATTATTTCATTTTTTAATTAAAATTTGGATTTGTCAAAAGTTTTTATTAACTTTGCGCCCGCTTATATAGAAAATTATAATAAATTATAAATACAAAGAATTATGAATATTACAAAGAAAGTCGTTGACGACGTAAACGTAATTCTCAACCTCGAAATCGAGAAGGCTGACTATGCTGCAGCTGTTGAGAAGGGCATCAAGGACGCTGCAAAGCAGATGCAGATGCCAGGCTTCCGTAAGGGTATGGTGCCAAAGAGCCTTGTTGCTAAGCGTTATGGTACAGAAATCAAGGTAGAAGAAGTAAATAAGCTCATCGGTAAGGCAATGTATGACTACATCCAGGAGAACAAGATCAATGTCCTTGGTGAGCCAATGGTTGCTGACGATCAGGAGGCTATCGACCTCGCTACAGCTGAGAACTTCACAATGAGCTTTGCTCTTGCTCTCGCTCCAGAATTCGCTCTTACTGTTGACAATTCAGTTAAGGTTCCTTACTACACAATCAAGGTAGAGGATGAGATGGTTAACAACCAGATCGAAGGTTTCCGTTCACAGTACGGCGAGCGTGTTTCTGCTGAAGAGGCTACTGCTGATGATGTAATCAAGGGTAATGTTGCTGAGCTCGATCTCGAAGGTAACATCGTAGAAGGTGGTATCGTTGCTGAGAACGCTACAGTATATCCTAAGTACTTCACAAACGACGAAGAGAAGGCTAAGTTCGAAGGCGCTAAGAAGTTCGCTTCTGTAGACTTCAACCCAGCTGCTGCAACTAACAACAACGCTAACGAGATGGCTAGCATGCTCCAGATCGACAAGGAGAAGGCTGCTGGTCTTACAGCTAACTTCCGTTTCACTATCACTGATATCAACCACCTCCAGAAGTCTGAGCTCAACGAGGATTTCTTCAAGAAGGTATTCGGTGACGAGTGCAATACTGAGGATGACTTCAACGCTAAGATCCAGGCTATGATCGCTGATCAGCTCAAGAGCAACTCAGAGTACCGTTTCACAATGGATGCTCGTGAGGTTCTTATGGCTCAGGTTGGTGAACTTAAGTTCCCAGAGGCTCAGCTCAAGAAGTGGCTCCTCACTAAGGAAGAGAACCGTGACGCTGAGAAGCTTGAGAAGGACTTCCCAGAGATGATGAAGCAGCTCACATGGCAGCTCATCGAAGAGAAGATCGTTGCTGCTAACAATGTTCAGGTATCAGATGATGATATCAAGGCTGAGGCTAAGGCAATGGTTTCTGCTCAGATGGCTCAGTACGGTATGGGTAACCTCCCAGAGGAATACCTCGAGCAGTATGCTGCTAGCCTTGTAAATGACAAGAACCAGCGTGCTCAGCTCCGTGACAGTGCAGTAAACCGCAAGATCATGGGTGTTATCCGTGCTGCTGTTTCTCTCGATGAGAAGCAGGTTTCTCTCGAAGAATTCAACAAGCTCTTCGCTTAATTGCTAATTCAATATATTAGTATATGAAAAGAGATTGCAGAAATGCAGTCTCTTTTTTTTTGTTTAAATTAAAAGTTAAAAGTTAAAAATTAAAAGCTGTTATTCCTAAAATAAACTACGGCAAGATATGTTGGAAATTAAAAGTTAATAGATAATACTAATACCATAATTTAATTGTTTTGTAGAAATATAATCATCATAAGAAAAAAAACAGCACCAGGAAAGGTGCTGTTTCGATTGTATAGAAATAGTGATGATGATATTACTTTCTAACTACTGTGAGTGTCTGAAGGTCCTTAGAATCTGCGCTCTTGCCATAGTAGATAGTATATGTACCAGCAAGATTCTCCATCTGTCCTGTGTAGTCGCTGAATGTTGCGAATGAGAGACCGTCGAGAGTGAATTCGACATTGACAGTCTGTCCTGCAGCGATATCTACACGCTTGAATTCGCGGAGAGTCTTGATTGGACCATCGACATCGGCATTGTTCTTGATATAGACCTGAATAACCTCAGAGCCATCTACGCTGCTTGTATTGGTTACAGGAACGGTGAGCTGAAGCTTCTCGTTAGTGTAGTAGCTGTCACGCTGTGTGTTGCTCTCCTTAGACTTGAGAGTAGCCTTGCCGTAGTTGAATGTGCTGTAGCTAAGACCATAGCCGAAATGGAAGAGAGGAGTGCCATTGAAGTAACGGTAGGTCTTTCCCTTCATGTTATAGTCGTGGAAGTCCGGGAGATCCTCTTCGCTGCGATAGAATGTGAGTGGGAGACGACCAGCTGGATTATAGTCACCGAAGAGAACATCGGCAACAGCTGTACCACCTTGCTGACCTCCATACCATGCCTGAAGTATTGCCTCACAGTTCTTAGTCTCGTCTTCGAGACCGATGGCACAACCCGACATATTGACCATGATAACCTTCTTTCCAGCCTTCTTGATAGCAGCGATAGTCTCTCGCTGGATGCGAGGAAGCTGGATGCTTGTACGGTCACCTCCGGCAAAGCCTTCGTAGTTGACAGGCATTTCCTCACCTTCGAGTGTAGCTGAGATACCACCAACATAAATCACGTAATCGGCAGCAGCAACCTGCTTAGCAATCTCGTCAACATTGACATCCTTAAGAACACCAAAGTCGATCGAGAGGAATGCATTATGACTTGTAGGAGAGAAGTGAACTTCGATGTCGTAATCCTTGCCAGCCTCAGCATGGAAGCTTTGTGCACCAGTAGCTGGAGCGTTACGAGTCTTCTTGAAGTTGAGTTCACCATTGACCAATACCTCGAGATTACCCTTAGCTTCGATCTTGAAGACAATATCCTCGGTTGCCTTGGCATGATAGGTAGTCTTGAAGACGCTTGAGAAGTTAAGGAGCTCGATGCCTGGAGCAAAGACTGTGTTACCGCCTGTAGTGAGCTGGAAAGGAGCGTCAAGCTGCTTAGTAGCATCAGGAGTACCTTCTGGTGTTTCACCGTTCCAGAACTCTGCTGTGAAGCCCTTGCCTTGTGTCGAAGAACAGTCATTGAAACGACTCTCAACGCGAGTGCGGTTGACGAGTTCGGAACCTGGAACATAGATGAGCTTATCCTTCGGACCGAGCTTTGACTTGATGCCTTCGAGCACAGTAACAGAACCGCGTGAAGTACCATTGTAGTTACCCCAAAGAACGATGGAGTCGTTGGCATTTGGACCGACAACAGCATAGGTCATACCTTTCTTGGCATCGCGCTTGAGAGGTAGGATATTATTGTTGTTCTGAAGGAGGGTCATTGTCTTGCGGGCCATGTCAAGAGCAACGGCATCGCTTTCGTCTGAAGCAAGAGAATTTACATCGATATGGTTCCAGCTTACAAGGCTTTCGTCTTCTTCCATATCACCAAGACGGAAACGGGCGAGGAGGAGACGGCGAACAGATACATCGATATCCTTTTCTGTAATAGCACCACGTTCGACAGCACTCTTGAGCGAGAGATATGAACTACCACATTCGATATCAGTTCCTGCCATTACAGCATTGGCAGAGGCGAGAGCTGCATCGGCATTAGCTGCCTTTTCTTCTTCAGAGAAATGAAGTTGATGTGACTTGGTTGGACGATAGAAATCGTTGATGGCACCACAGTCGCTCACGATAAGACCTTTGTAACCCCATTCGTTGCGAAGAGTCTGTGTAAGGAGATTGTCGCTGCCACAGCAAGGCTTACCTTCGTATGCATTATAGGCGCACATCACTTCCTGAACATCGGTAGTCTTGACGATCTGTTCGAAGGCATAGAGATAAGTCTCGGCCATGTCGCGAAGTGTGATATCCTTAGCGTCGAACTCGTGACGTTCTGATTCCGGTCCGCTGTGTACGGCGTAGTGCTTAAGACAAGCGTGAGCCTTATCGTATTTAGCGTCCTGATCACCTTGAAGACCGAGTACTACAGCGCGACCCATTCGTGTTGTGAGATAAGGATCTTCGCCGTAAGTCTCTTGTCCACGTCCCCAACGAGGATCACGGAAGATATTGATATTTGGAGTCCAGAGAGTGAGACCCTTATAGCGTATTACATTCTTCTTGGCACGAGCTTCGATGTACTTGATACGCTGTTCGGTGCTGGCGATATCGAAGACCTTCTGTAGGAGGACATCGTCGAAGCTTGCAGCCATTGAGATGGCCTGTGGAAAGACTGTAGCAAGACCGGAACGTGCTGCTCCGTGTAATGCCTCGTTCCACCAGCTGTAACGCTGAAGACCTAACTCTGGAATCGGTTCGTTGTTGTCGATCATAAGTGTGATCTTCTGTTCGAGTGTGAGACGCGAAAGAAGATCTTCGGTGCGCTCCTCAAAGCTGAGGTTAGGATTCTTATAAGGAAGAATCTGGGCAGTAGAGACTATAGCAGTCGCTAGGCCAAGCGCTGTCAATAATGATTTCTTCATCTTGTGACGTTTTATATTTTTATTGTATCAGATTTAATATGCTTTTCAATGCCAAAGGGATAAATATATCCTAGGTTCTGGCAGGAACCGTGTTATTCTGTTTCTGGCAGGATATTACGGCTTGGAACACCAAGCTTGGCAAATGCACGACCTGAAGCAGCAATAGACTGTTTGCCGCTCTGTACGTTCATATCCAGTTCCTCGTAGGCACGTTTTGTATCGTCGAGCTTCTTGCCGAGTGTGATGAATCGCTGGTAGAAGAGTTCGACACGTTCGATGAGTATCTTGGCATTCTTCATGATGTCCTGAGTGTTCTTCTCCTGCTGTACATGCTGCCATGCGATATTGATCATGTGTACTGCAGCCATGAGATACTGTCCGCTGATGATATAGACATGATCCTTGTTGAATGCCTTTGACCAGAGTTCCGGTTCGCGTTCCATGATGAGTTGCATTGCGCCTTCCTGTGGGAGGAACATGATGACGAAGTCGGAACTGATGCGAGGAGCCTTGACATACTTCATATAGTTCTTGGCAGAAAGCTCCTTGACGTGAGCCTTGACCGATTCGATATGACGAATGGCTGCAGCTTCACGTTCTTCTTCTGTTACTGCATTCTGATAATCCACAAAGGCTGTGAGCGACATCTTTGCATCGATGATGAGGTCGCGATTGTCCGGGAGGTGTAGGATCACGTCAGGAATCATCTTACTGCCTGAATCCTCATTATATAGTACTTTTCCTTCTTCGTCTCGCATTACCTGCTGAGAGTCGAATTCGATACCGTTACGGAAGCCTTGGCTCTCAAGGATATTGATGAGGATCATCTCTCCCCAGTTGCCCATGAATTTATTCTTGTGCTGAAGTGCATTGCTCAGACGGTCTGCCTGTTCGCCGATGCTTGCAGTACGCTCCATCAGATTCTTGATAGACTCCTGAAGAGTGGCTGCTGTCTGATTGTGAGCGTCTCGGTTATCCTTCATCGATGACTCCATTCGCATGATATTCTCGCGGATTGGCTTGAACAGATCCTCCATCTGTCGTGTATTGGCACCTTGCAGTTCTTCGGAGCGTTTGTTCAGGATCTCTTCGGTAGCATTCTTTACATTATCCTTGAACAAAGCCAATTGCTGTTCGTAGCCTTTGCGTAGTTCCTCCAATTCGGAATTACGGCGCTCAGAAGCCTCGTTCTTCAGTTCGGCAATACGTCTGTCAAACTCACCCTTGGCATTGGCTGTAAGGGTGTCGTAGTTCTTCTTGTCGTTTGCGCGAGCCTGTTTCTCGGCAGTAAGCAGGGCAGCGAGTACTGAGGTTTTGTTCTTAGCTGCAAGATAGCCGATAGTAGCACCTATTCCAGCTCCTGCTGCTAATGCCAGGATAATATAGATTATGATATTCATGCAAATTCTGTGTGTATTGTCTCTTCTGGTTTTTCTGCGAGGTTGACAAGGATATTGTCACGCGAACCGTTGGCGATGATGACCTTGATGCCGGCCTTAGCGACCTTGAGGGCGATATTGCACTTCGATACCATACCACCACGACCATGACCGCTCTTTTCTGTTGAGATATACTTCGAGAGATCTTCGTCAGGGTTTACCTTGCGGATCACATCTGATTCAGGATCACTAGGATTGCCGTTGTAGATACCGTCGATATTGCTCAGGATTACCAATGTCTTAGCGCCCATCATCATTGCGATGAGACCTGAGAGTTCGTCGTTGTCGGTGAACATAAGCTCGGTGACACATACTGTATCGTTCTCGTTGACAATAGGGAGGACTTCGTTCTCGAGCATCACTTCCATACAAGCTCTCTGGTTCTCTGATTCACGTTCAGTCTCGAAGTTACTCTTCATAGTGAGTACCTGTCCGATGTGTATGCCGAATTCGCGGAAGAGGTCATAGTAGAGATTGATGAGTTTTACCTGACCTACAGCCGAGAAGAGCTGACGCTGTTCTACGCTGTCCAATTGGTGATTAGTCTTTAGTTCGCCACGACCGCTTGCCACAGCACCACTTGTTACGAGTATCACCTCATAGTTCTTCTGACGCAACCATGCAATCTGATCGACGAGGCTTGACAAACGGGTGATGTCGAGTTTGCCGTCTTCGCGTGTCAGCACATTGCTGCCTACCTTAATAACAATTCGTTTCTTTAGCATTTTATTTCTTTAGTTTCTCTATCATCTGCATCACAGCTTCGGCATTCTTCTGGAGCTGTGGGTTCTTTGTGTTATCGGCCATAGTCTTCCAGAGTCTATGGGCTATTTCGAGATTCTTGACAGCATCCTTGAAGCGGCGGATGGAGTTGTCAGCCTGGATCTGTCCGCACTTGGTGTGGATCATTGCTATGTCGGTAGCAAGCTGCTGGTCAAGGCGCATGTTGTTGAGTGCAGGGAACTGACGGAGTACCTTCTCGTAAGTACCGCATTCAGCAAGGAAGCCTCGTGAGTTATGCTGATAGTCTCCAAGCTCGAGGGCGGCATTGATGAGGAAATGAATGACGCGAGGATCAAAATGGTAGAACTTGAAACAGTCTTCTGCAAGGTTCATGTTGCTGCGCAGGATGATGCCAAGGTCGTGCTGAGACTTTCCTTGACGACGATAGTGAGCAGCTATCATGTGGTTGGTTGCAGAGAGTGCAAGACGACATACGAGCTGACGAGGAGACATTGCATCCGGCCCATCTTCCTTCTGTATAGCAGCGAGCTGTCGCATCTGGAGAATCTGTGCCTCTGTGAGTGCTTCGTAGCTCTCGTCAAATCGTTCGAGGTGGAGAGTGAGTTCACCAAGCGACTGATAGTAGCCTGCGAGCTTTACTAAATCATCAGGCTCTGTTACATCTTCGTTGTGAGTCTCGGCAGTCTCGACAAATGCCTTGAGAAGGGCAATGGTAGGCTCAGTATAGTTGGTGAACTGATCCTGCATTGGCTTAGGCATCTGATAGAATGTCTTGCTCATGTCGATGTGCTGATTGAGGATGTTCTCGGCAACATTTGCACGAGAGTCGTCGCTTAGGTTCTGATCCTGGCTCTGAGCTTTCTCTACCTTGATGATCTGTTCGAAGATTACTGTCATTGCCTTTGGCTGTGCCATCTCCTGACATATCTTAAGACAGAACCAATACTGGTTAATCTGTTGGTCGGAGATAGTCGTATGGTCGGCATTCTGGAGAGGAGGCATGAGATAGTTCATTGCGTCGATGAAAGCCTTCTGAGCCTCTTCTTCTGCGCGACGGAGACGTGCGTTCTGTGCGATACGGAGCTTTGCAATACCGAGCAGTATAGTGATGTCGGTGTTGCCCGATGCTATGAGCTGCTGAATATTGTCGTGCAGCTTGATGAGCATTGGCTTGACAGGTTCCGGATTACCGATGATAGCGACGCAGTCGTTGAGCATGAGCATGAGAAGTTTCAGCTTATTGATCTTCTCACCCTCAGCGTGTATCATGTCGAAGATGGCATCCTTGACATAGTCCGGAGCATCCTTGAAACCATTGGCGAGGACATTGACAGTCATGCGGAGCTGATCACCTTCGACTTCAGAGATGTATTCTGCTGCAGCAGCTGCTTCATTACCATCGAGCAGGAGATGCAGACATTGGGTGTCGCGGATGATATCACCAGCCTGTTTGTGTTCGAGGAGATAGTAACCTATATCGCTTGCGCAGCTGCGGAAGCTGCTGTCGCCATATTCCTTGCGAAGGAGTCCGCGCATCTTTGGAGCCACATCATACAGACGACAGTTGTTTGGCAGGTCGCGGTATGTGAAGACAGGAGTCTCGAGCAGATTGTTCCACTGTTCGAAAACTGATTCGTCGAAGTCTTCGCCGATGAGAGCCTTGAGATCCTCGCTACGTAGACCACCCATAGAGGCAAGGATGTAGCGAAGAGGCTCGGCGATCTGATCTTCGCCCAATGCTTCGCTAGACTTGTCAATATAGGCTTTGAAGATGTCTCGGTCTTCTTCTGTTATATCTTGTGATTTGTCGGCAGTAGCCTTGATCTTTGAGATCTCTTCTTCAGTAAGGCTTGCCTTTAGTTCTTCTAAAGTCATTTGAGCTTAATTATCAATTATGAAATCTTTAGTTCGTCACACTCTTTCAGCCACATTGTAGCACATGCATCGGAAGGCATACGCCAGTCTCCACGAGGAGAGATGGATACAGTACCGACCTTTGGACCATCAGGCAGACAGGAACGCTTGAACTGCTGCTGGAAGAAGCGGCGGAAGAATGTGCGGAGCCACTTGAGTATTGTCTCATTGTCATATACACCGTTGAATGCCTTCTGTGCAAGGAAATAGATCTTTGCAGGAGAAGCACCGAAACGGAATGAGTGATAGAGGAAGAAGTCATGGAGCTCGTATGGTCCAACGAGGTCTTCTGTCTTCTGTGCTATGTTACCATCCTTGTCGGTTGGAATGAGTTCTGGACTGATAGGAGTGTCGAAGATGTCGAGAAGGATGTTCTTCGATCTCTCGTCAACACTGCTCAGTGCTACCCACTTCACCAGATACTTGACAAGAGTCTTAGGGATGCTCACATTGACAGCATACATTGACATATGATCACCATTGTAAGTACACCAGCCGAGAGCAAGCTCAGAAAGGTCGCCTGTACCGATTACGATACCGTTGGTCTTATTGCTCATATCCATGAGGATCTGAGTGCGTTCGCGAGCCTGACAGTTCTCGTATGTCACATCATGCTTAGTCGAATCGACATCGAGATCCTTGAAGTGCTGATTGACCGAAGGTACGATGCTGATCTCCTGCGAAGTGATGCCGAGGCTTTCCATGAGACCTATGCTGTTGTTGTATGTTCGTCCGCTAGTACCGAAGCCAGGCATTGTGATACCGATGATACGTTTTCTGTCCCAGCCAAGCTTGTCGAAGGCTCTTACTGTCACAAGAAGTGCGAGAGTGGAGTCGAGACCACCAGAGATGCCTATTACGGCTGTCTGACAATTGATGTGCGACAATCGTGATACAAGACCCTGTACCTGGATGTTGAAGATCTCGCTGCAACGTGCTTCCATATCGTCGCCCTCTGAAGGAACGAATGGTGTAGGCACAATCTTGCGGTAGAGCTTCTTCTCATAGTCTGGAGGCGTGAGCTTTGACAATCCGATGGTTGCATAGCCGTTCTGCGTAGGTTCCATGATATTACGGAACTCACTGTAGAATGTTGCCTCTTCTGGCTGCTGTATAAGCTGTGTGAATGTTGTCTGTGTGCGACGTAATACCATAAGCTTCTCGATATCGACATCGGCGATTGCAAGCGATGATTCGAGCTTGAATCTTTCGCTTTCGGCTACTACGCCACCATTCTCTGCAATGATACCCTTACCGGCAAATACAAGGTCGGTCGATGATTCTCCGAAGCCGGCAGAAGCATAGACATAGGCACAGACAAGTCGGCCTGAATGTGCTTCGATCATACGTTTTAGATAAGCATGTTTGCCGAGTACCTCGTCCGAACAAGAAAGGTTGACAATCACATTGGCGCCTGCGAGAGCCATACGTGAAGAAGGTGGCATTGGGACCCAAAGGTCTTCACATACCTCAATGCCCACAGTCACACCTTCGAAGTCGAAGAGGAGGTTCGGACCAAAGAGGATATTCTCGTATTTTGTTCCGCCTAGTTCGCCGAATGAGATACGGGAACCTGGCTTGATCTCAGAACCTGGAGCGAACCAGCGAGCCTCGTAGAACTCATTGTAGTTAGGAAGGTAGATCTTTGGCACTACACCGATGATCTGTCCGTCGCCAAGCAAAACACCACAGTTATAGATGCGATTGCCATAGGCGATAGGAGCACCCACGATGACTGCCATATCGATGCCACGTGCGGCTTCGGCAAGATGCATGATAGCCTGATTGGCGGCATGGAGCAGAGGACGGTGGTGGAAGAGATCGGCACATGTGTAGCCGGTTATGGAAAGCTCTGGAAATACCAGAAGCTGTACGCCTTCTTCGTGAGCCTCTTTCAACAGCTGGATGTGCTGCTTGAGGTTATATTCTACATCAGCGACCTTGACTGTAGGTATTGCAGTTGCTACTCGGAACAATCCGTAATCCTGACGTTTGATGTTCTTATTTTTTGCCATACTTTATTAATATAATCGCGCAAAGATAATCATTATCGAAAAAAAAACAAATATTTGCGATGATTTTGTTGTTCTTTCTCAAAAAGCATTATATTTGCGCGTATAAATCAAAAAGCATACCTCAAAATATTATATTTATGAATATACTCTTAACTGGTGGCGCAGGATTTATTGGAAGCCACACAATCATCGAACTCGACAAGGCTGGTCATTCGGTAGTCGTTGTCGATAATCTCGTAAACTCAAAGCCAGAAGCTCTTCGTCGTGTTGCTAAGATCATCGGAAAGGAAGTGCCTTTCGTTGAAGCAGACGTTCGTGACCGTGATGCTATGGAGAAAGTCTTCACAGAAAACAAGATCGATGCAGTAATCAACTTCGCAGGTCTTAAGGCAGTAGGCGAGTCGGTTGCCAAGCCTCTTGAGTACTATGAAAACAACATGAATGGCGTATTCGTGCTCATTGATGTGATGCGTAAGCATGGCTGTAAGAACTTCATCTTCTCTTCTTCGGCTACAGTATATGGTGATCCAGCTATCATCCCTATTACAGAAGAGTGTCCAAAGGGACAGTGTACTAACCCTTATGGTTGGACAAAGTCTATGCTCGAACAGGTGTTGATGGATGTACAGAAGGCAGATCCTGAATGGAATGTCGTTCTTCTCCGTTACTTCAACCCGATCGGTGCCCATGAGAGCGGTCTCATCGGTGAGAATCCTAATGGTATTCCAAACAACCTCATGCCATATATCACACAGACAGCTATCGGTATCCGCAAGGAACTCGGTGTCTTTGGTGACGACTATGATACTCCTGATGGAACAGGTGTTCGCGACTATATCCATGTCGTTGACCTCGCTAACGGCCATGTAAAGGCTCTCAAGGCTATCGAGGAGAACAAGGGTCTTGCTATCTATAACCTCGGTACAGGTCATGGCTATTCGGTGCTCGATGTCGTTAAGGCATTCGAGAAGGCCAACAACCTCAAGGTTCCATATGTGATCAAGCCTCGTCGTCCGGGTGATATTGCTACTTGCTACTGCAATCCTGCTAAGGCTAAGGCAGAACTCGGTTGGGAAGCTAAATATGGCATCGAAGAGATGTGCCGCGACTCTTGGAACTTCCAGAAGAACAATCCAAAGGGTTACGAAGAATAATCAAAATCAGATAAGTGGTATTATGGCAATTTCGCTGTGATGTTGCCGTAATATCATAATAACGTAAAATTTCCGTATGAAGAAACGTATGTCATCATTATATCATAGTGCTATCTTTGATAGGCTTACGTTGAGGCTCTCGGGAGTTTTACGTTTGTTGTTTCTGTTTTGTCTGCCTTCTGCAGTCTTTGCTCAGTATCACACACATCCTTGTATCGATGCTGTAAAGACACTTCAGGTTACGGTCGATGGAGACTTTATGAAGCTTCCTGTCATCGATATGGAAGGCAACAATGAACTTGAGATCAGCTTTGACTATCTTGCCGACGAGGAGCCTTGGCTATACTGTCGTGTAGTACATTGCGATGCTGATTGGCGAATCGACAATCTGAGCGAGATGGACTATGTCGATGCTTTCTTTCCGATGAGTATCGATAATGTTAAGCCTTCGTTCAACACTTTCACGACATACTATCATTTTAGTATCGGATTCCCGAATGAGGATGTGAAACTAAAAGCGTCAGGCAACTATGCTCTCTTGGTGTTCGATTCGGATAACGACACCGATGCAAGCCTCAGGAATAAGCATCTCATAGCAGTCGCAACCTTCTCGGTGAGCGAACAGATGGTGTTTGCAAGGGGAGAGGTGACATCAAATACCGATATCGACTTCCATGCTACTCATCAGCAGCTCAATCTCGAACTCGGTTGGAGCTCGGTTAGGATGCCTTATCTCGATCCTGTCACAGAACTGAAAGTCGTGGCGAGACAGAACAGAAGGAATGAGACCAGACGTGAGATTACTATGCCTACTCGCATAGAGTCAGGAAAGGTGGTCTATGAACATAATAAGGACTTGATCTTCGACGCAGGAAATGTGTATAGAAGATTTGAGTTCGTTGACGAGAAATATGCCACAATCGGCATCGAATCGGTCGAATATCATGCTCCATACTACGAGGCTTATCTGTGGACCGATACTGCTCGAAAAGGCAAGAGTTTCCGTTATGATCGTACGCAGTATGGAAGATTCCTGGTGCGTGCAGCAAGGGTTTCTGACGTAGATACCGAAGCAGATTATTTCATTGCGAGATTCAGTCTTGATGCTCAGGGAATCCGTAAGTCCAGCGATGTGCGCATCTCTGGCGACTTTATCTCTGCCAATGCTGTTGACAACAGTATGGTGTATATTGAAGACGAGAATATCTTCGTCAAAGACGTATTACTGAAACAAGGATCGTATAACTATCTGTATACCATCGATGGCAATCCTTCGCCTGTTGAGGGAGACTTCTATGAGACAGAGAACGAATACGACATTTACATATATTATCGCCCGAACGGAGCTCGTTATGACCGACTGATGGGCGTAGGAATAGTAAGATGAACAATATAGGATCAGGCATAACTACTACAGCGAAGCAGACTGTACGACAGTCACCACAGCAATATATGGTGGCTTCGCTCATCCAGGCATCGACCGAGGAACTCCAGAAGATCATCGACGATGAGCTGGAGAAGAACATTATGCTTGAGATCGATGATACCCGCAGTGTCGATCAGATGAAGGAGAACGATGAAGAATCTGGCTCCGACAATGATTTCGATGCAGATCAGGACTTTGATGCCGAAGATCGTGACATAAAGGATGTCGACGATGTGAAGGATACTTTCGGCGACGAGGATGACGAATATGTTCCGCAGGCCAACAATCGCAGTGCTGACGATGATGACTATTCGCCTATCACTAACTATAGTTCTGATACTTCTTTCCGCGAATCCCTTAAGGAACAGCTCAAGGTACTCGACCTCACCGAACGCGAATCGTTCCTTGCCAACTATATTATAGACAGTCTCGAAGATGACGGATATCTGCGTCGTCAGATGTTCGAACTCATCAACGATCTCTCATGGCAGCAGAACTTCGATACGACCGAAGAGGAGATGAATACCATTCTTACCGATGTCGTCCAGGCAAACCTTGAACCTGCTGGTATTGGTGCGCGTGACCTGAGAGAATGTCTGTTGCTGCAGCTCGACGAGATGACTTTCACCGACAGTGTTGATAAGGCATATCAGGTGCTCGACAGAGGTTTCGAAGACTTCAAGGCTCGTCGTTTCGAGAGGATCAAGGCACGCTTCGACTATACAGACAAGGATATCCAGGAGATACAGAAGGTTGTGCGAAAGCTTAATCCGAAGCCTGGAGGAATGTCATCGGCCGTAGATTCGATTGCCACCAAGGCTGCTCAGGTTCGTCCGGATTTCATTGTGACCAACGAAGACGGAACACTCGTCGTGAGTCTTGTAGACTGCCGTGTGCCGGCTGTAAAGATCTCTCAGGACTATGATGAGATGCTTGAATCGCTGAAGAAGGAAGAACAGGAGGACGGCAAGATATTGAACAGGGATAACCGTAAGGGTAAGAGTTTCATCGAGAACGGAATCCGTTCGGCAAATCTCTTCGTTTCAGCTCTTATACAGCGCCGCAATACTCTGATCACGGTTATGAAGGTGATTGTTGCCCGTCAACAGGAATATTTCTTCTCGGGCAATATCGAGGACCTGAAGCCTATGACCCTCAAAGACGTTTCGGAAGTCTCACAGTTCGATATCTCAACCATCTCGCGTGTCACAAACAACCGATATGTTCAGACCGATTTCGGTACGATAGCTCTTAAACAACTATTCACAACCGCAATTGAAAGTAGCGAAGGTGAGGAACCTGCAGTTTCCAATGCTACCATCAAGCTTGCCCTGAAGGAGATTGTCGATAATGAGGATAAACATAAACCATATACCGACGATGCTCTTGTTGTGAAGCTTCAGGAACAAGGCTATAAGATTGCACGTCGTACTGTCGTGAAGTATCGTGAGGCACTGGGCATCAACAAAGCTAATCTGCGTAAGATATAATAAGCATCAGCCAAAGACAATGAATAAAGTTTTACAAATCATAAGCAATCTTTTCCATCCGATGACCATCATGACCTATGCGGCATTGATGGTATGTTTCCTCACTCCGGTTGCGATACTGCCGATCAGCATCCGACTTCTTATGATTGCCGAGGTCTTCGGATACACTTGTCTCATTCCTTTCGTTGCCTGTCTGCTGCTTTACAAGTTCAAGTACATCAAAGACTGGAAACTCCGAGACCGTAAGGAGAGATTCGTGCCGCTCATCATCAGTATCCTCTGCTTCATGGTCTGCACTTTCTCACTCAGTAATCACCGCATTCTTCCTTTGTGGGCAATGCTTCCGTTCTACGGCTCTATTATCATCACGTTTATTGCTCTCTGTGTATCGTTCTGGTGGAAGATCAGCGGTCATGCACTCGGAGTCTCTTCGCTCATGACAATGGCCTGGAGTTATTATTTCATGTTCCAAGGCTCCTTCATGCCCCTCTTCGTTCCACTTTCACTCCTGATTCTACTTGGTCTGATCTGCAGCATACGAGTTTATTTCGGACGACACACTCTTCCACAAGTATATGTCGGAAGTGCTGTAGGTATTGCTGTTACTCTCATCGTCTTTTCGCTCATTCGATAATCTTATTCCTTTTGCCCGATTCCCGTTCGGAGATTTCATTTCCGACATCTCGGAAGTCCGATTCCCGTTTGGAGATTTCATTTCCGACTTCTCGGAAGTCCAATTCCCGTTTGGAAATTTCATTTCCGACTTCTCGGAAGTCTAATTTCCGTTTGGAAATTTCATTTTTGACTTTTCCCATATCTGAAAGTTTTACGTTTTTGTTTATTGTAGATCTACGGTGCAAAGATAAACATTCCGTAAAACTCAAATCCCTTTATGTCTCTTTATGTCCAACTTCCGATAAATTATTTTTAAAATTTTTTCGACTAAGGAAAAAATAGGGTTGAGTCGCATTTGCGAGTCGCATTTGCGACGGTATTATATAATTCTAATAATATATATATCCTAACGGAGTTACCGGCGAGCCGGTTTCCTTCGGTGAAGGAAGCGGTTATTTTACCAAATTCATACCTCTTCTAAGTGCTTCTTCATTCTTAGGAATAAGCTTATGATATCTCTCTGGGAGAGCTTTGCGGAGACCTCTTACAACATCATCGATAGTAGAGATCTTTCGGATTTTAAGTAATGCTCCAAGCACGATCATATTAAAGACCTTACTGTTCTGCATCTTCGCAGCTTCGGACATGGCATCGATGCAATAAGTCGAAATATCCTTACGTTTTGGCGCATCAAATATTCCGTAGCTGTCGTATATTAATGAACCTCCAGGCTTGATCATCGGCTCGAATTTCTCGAGCGAAGGCTGATTGAGCACTATAGCCGTATCGTATTGGTTCAGTATAGGACTAGTGATTTTCTCGTTGCTTATGATAACTGTGACATTGGCAGTTCCTCCACGCTGCTCCGGTCCATAGGATGGCATCCAGGATACTTCCTTTCCGTCCATGATACCAGCATAGGCAAGAATCTTTCCCATCGAAAGTACACCTTGTCCGCCGAAACCTGATATGATAATTTCTTCTTTCATTGATTATTTCTTTTTTAGGTCACCCAAAGGGTAATAAGGGAACATATTCTCGGCCATCCATGTATTTGCCTGTTCCGGACTCATCTTCCAACCTGCAGCACAAGTAGATACTATTTCTACAAGACTTGCTCCGCGTTTGTTGATTGAATTTTCAAAAGCCTGACGTATGGCTTTCTTTGCTTTGGCAATATTTGCAACTGAATTGACTGCCTGTCGCGTTACGTAACAGGTACCTTCGAGAGTCGCTGCGATATCGGTAATGTGAAGTGGGAATCCGTGAAGGTCTGCCTGTCGCCCATACGGACAAGTAGAAGTCTTCATGCCCATCAGTGTAGTAGGAGCCATTTGTCCTCCTGTCATACCGTATATTGCATTGTTGATGAAAATTATAGCAATATTTTCTCCTCGGTTTAAGGCTTGGATTGTCTCGCCTGTTCCAATACAAGCAAGGTCTCCGTCACCCTGATAGGTGAACACAAGATTGTCTGGCCAAAGTCGCTTTACTGCACTCGCACACGCCGGAGCACGTCCATGGGCAGCTTCGATCCAGTCTATATCTACATAGCGATATGCAAATACAGCACAACCCACAGGGCAGATGCCGATAGTTTTTTCTTCGACACCCATCTCTTCAATTATCTCGGCAACAAGCTTATGTACAAGACTATGACCGCATCCAGGACAGTAGTGCATGGAAGTCTCGTTGAGAAGTGCCGGCTTCTTATATACGATGTTCTCTTCTTTTATGATTTCTTTCAGTTCCATGTTATGCTTCCTGTCGGATGATGTTCTTAATGCAATTATATATTTCTGAAGGATCAGGAATCACACCTCCGCTATGACCGAAGAAAGAGACCTGACAATTTCCTTCGACCGAGTATCTCACATCGCGTACCATCTGTCCTTCGTTGAACTCTACAGTCAGAATATGTTTAACCTGAGAGGCTAGTTCTTTGATTCGCTTCTCAGGGAAAGGCCATAATGTGATTGGTCTGAATAATCCTACCTTAATACCTTCTTTTCTAAGTGATTCGATTGCCCCGAGGGCTACTCTTGCAGCACTGCCAAAGCCGATGATAAGGTAGTCTGCATCTTCGGTAAAAGTCTCTTCATATCTTACCTCAGACTCTGCTATACTATTGTATTTGGCTGTCATCGCCTTGTTTCTTTCTTCCATTGCAGGAGCCTCAAGTTCGAGCGATGTCATGATGTTATTCTTGCGAGACTTGAGGTTCAGTCCATTCGTTGCCCAAGGAGATTGTTCGCTAATCTGCGAATTGTTTTTTCGTGGAACAAATGGAGGCAATGTCACCTTTTCCATCATCTGACCGATCACGCCATCGCTTAACACCATTACAGGAATTCGCCAGCGGAAAGCAAGATCTGCTGCCAATCCCATGTGATCGGCCATTTCCTGTACGCTGTCTGGAGCAATGACAATCACGTGATAATCACCGTTTCCACCTCCATACACAGCTTGGAAATAGTCCGACTGTGAAGGCTGTATAGTGCCTAAGCCTGGACCACCGCGTTGCACGCTGACTATCACTCCAGGAATCTCACATGCAGCCATATATGATATGCCTTCCTGCATAAGAGCAATACCAGGACTCGACGAAGAAGTAAAGACCAGCTTTCCTGTAGCTCCTCCCGCATAGATCATATTTATTGATGCGAGTTCCGATTCAGACTGTAATACCACCATGCCTGTTGTTTCCCAAGGTTTTTCGGCAGCAAGAGTCTCGAGAATCTCACTTTGTGGTGTAATAGGGTAACCAAAGAATCCGTCGTATCCATATCGGATAGCAGCATGTGCAATGGCTTCATTGCCCTTCATCAACACTATGTCCTTATCCATTTTCCTTTACCCGATAAACTGTGATACAAGCGTCCGGACAGCAGATGGCACACGCTGTGCATCCGTTGCATTCCGTGTAGTCTAGCTGTTCGGCATAATTATATCCTTTATGATTGACATTGGCAGATAGTCTTAATAGTTTTTTTGGACATGCAATGACGCACAGATTACATCCTTTGCATCGTTCCTTATCTATTTTAATAGCACCTTTTATTGTCATGGATTATATGAGTCTTTGTGATAATATTCCTGTATTTGAATAGCCATTTCCTTATAGATTCTAGCATCGCTTTCAGGATTTATGCTTAAAGCCTCTGTATAACAGTCGATAGCCTTTTTCCAATCTTGTCTCTGCCATGCCTGTTTTCCTTGTTCGATGAGTTCTTTTTCCTGAAATTCGAAATTGTCCATTTTGAAATCCTTTTAGGCTATTTATACCTGCAAAGGTAGTTCATCATAACATAGGTAAACGAAAACGACGATCTGGAATTACCAAACCGTCGTTTTTAAGGGATGAAACGTTGATGTTATCAAAGTCTTACTCCGTAGGATTGCTTGAGAGTTTCCATCACGAAGATGCTCTGGATACGACCGATATATTCGAGTGAACCGACCTTATGCAATACAAATTCCTGATATTCTTTCATACCTCGAACGCTGACCTTCATCATAAAGTCGCAGTCACCGCTTACATTGTAGCATTCGGTCACTTCGTCCCACTTATTGATCTGTTCGCGGAAATCGTCGGCAAGCGGACGGTTGATCTGCTTGAAGCTGACATTACAATACACGGTAAAGCCGCGGTCGATACGATCGGCATCAATTATGGTCGTGTACATCTTAATATATCCCTCTCTTTCCAGACGGCGATGACGCTCGAAGGTAGGAGTAGTGCTGAGATGGATGCGTGCAGCAAGCTCTTTGTTGGTAAGTCGGCTGTCAATCTGTAATTCTCGAAGGATACGGATATCTGTATCGTCTAAAGTCTGAATAGTTGTCATTCTTTTGGATTATGTGTTTTGTATGAATTGTAGAAGAATATTCCTGAATTTCGGCGCAAATATACAAAATATTCTTTAATTTTCATTCTTCTTTGTAGAAATATTCTTTTCCCGTAACTTTGCAGCGTCAAAATTGATAACAGAATTGACAAAAACAACGATTATAATTAACAATTAAAAAATATAAGAATTATGGCAACTACAAACAAACTTCATTTCGAGACTCTTCAACTTCACGTAGGTCAGGAAAACCCAGATCCAGCAACTGATTCACGCGCAGTGCCAATCTACCAGACAACATCGTATGTGTTCCGTAACTCACAGCATGCAGCAGATCGTTTCGGTCTTCGTGATGCAGGTAATATCTATGGACGACTCACTAACTCTACACAGGGCGTATTCGAAGATCGTGTAGCAGCTCTTGAAGGTGGTGTCGCTGGTCTTGCAGTAGCATCTGGTGCAGCAGCTATCACTTATGCTCTTCAGAACATCCTTCAGAATGGTGATCATGTCGTTGCAGCTGATAATATCTATGGCGGTTCATACAACCTCATTACTCACACACTCACTACACAGGGCATCAGCTATGATATCGTTGACTTCCATGATTTCGCTGCTGTCGAAGCTGCTATCAAGCCAAATACAAAGGTTCTCTTTGCAGAGACTTTCGGTAATCCTAACAGTGATGTACTCGACATTGATAAGGCTGCAGAGATTGCACATCGTCACAATATCCCATTGATTATCGACAATACATTCGGTACTCCATATTTGATTCGTCCTCTCGAACACGGTGCAGATATCGTTGTACACTCAGCAACAAAGTTCATTGGTGGACATGGCAGCAGCCTCGGTGGTGTAATCGTAGATGGTGGTAAGTTCGACTGGAAGGCAAATGCCGATAAGTTCCCAACTCTCGCTAAGCCGGATCCTTCTTATCACGGCGCAGTATTCGCAGACGTAGCTGGTGCTGCAGCGTTTGTAACAAGAATCCGTGCGGTCATCCTTCGTGATACAGGTGCAACACTCTCTCCATTCAACGCCTTCATCCTTCTTCAGGGTCTTGAGACACTCTCGCTTCGCGTAGAACGTCACGTAGAGAATGCCCTTAAGGTTGTAGATTTCCTCGCAAATCATCCAAAGGTTGCAAAGGTGAACCATCCTTCCCTCGCTTCTCATCAGGATCATGAACTCTATACAAAACTCTTCCCTAATGGAGCAGGTAGCATCTTCACATTCGAGATTAAGGGTGGTCAGGAAGAAGCTTGGAAGTTTATCGATTCTCTCCAGATCTTCTCGCTTCTTGCTAATGTAGCTGATGTTAAGAGCCTTGTGATCCATCCATTCTCTACAACACACTCACAGCTCTCGCCAGAAGAGGCAGCACAGCAGCACATCACACCTTCGACTATCCGATTGAGCATTGGTACAGAGCATATCGATGATATCATTGCAGACATTGCACAGGCATTGGATCAGATCTGAGAATGATGTAAATGGAAAGAAAAATAACTTTATTTGGTTCATTGTAATTATTTATAGTTATCTTTGCGAGTAGAAATACTATAGAATTATCTTTTAATACAGATTTTACGACTATGGCACGTATTTATAATAACATATCGGAACTGATTGGTAATACACCACTCGTTCGCCTTGAAGAGGTAGAGAAGCAGGAAAACCTGAAAGCAAAACTTGTAGTTAAGGTTGAAGCTTTCAATCCTGGCGGAAGCGTTAAGGACCGTATAGCTTTGGCAATGATTGAACAGGCAGAGAAGGACGGACTCTTGAAACCAGGTGGATTGATCGTTGAACCAACAAGCGGTAACACAGGTATCGGTCTTGCTTGGGTAGGTGTATTGAAGGGCTACAGAGTGATTCTCACAATGCCTGAGACAATGAGTATTGAGCGTCGTAAGCTCGTTGCAGCCTATGGTGCAGAGGTAGTGCTCACACCTGGTTCAGAAGGCATGAAGGGCGCTATTGCCAAGGCTAAGGAGATCATTGCAGAGAATCCTGGTTCGTTCCTTCCTCTTCAGTTCGAGAATGCTGCTAACCCAGCTATCCATAAGGTGACTACAGCAGAAGAGATCTGGAAAGATACAGATGGGAAGGTAGATATCTTTGTTGCAGGTGTAGGTACTGGTGGCACTATTAGCGGTGTTGCAGAAGGTCTCAAGGCTCATAATCCTGCAATCAAGGCAGTCGCAGTTGAACCAGCAACAAGTGCAGTCCTCTCGGGTAATGCTCCTGGTCCTCATAAGATACAAGGTATCGGAGCAGGTTTTGAACCAAAGAATTTCCATCGTGATGTTATCGATGAGATTCTTCCAATCAGCAATGAAGATGCAATCGCAGGAGCACGTCTTTTGTCAAAGAACGGTATCCTAGTCGGATTCTCTTCAGGAGCAGCTCTCAAGGCCGCAATTCAAGTTGCTAGCCGTGAGGAAAATGCAGGCAAGACAGTTGTTGCACTTCTCCCTGATACTGGCGAAAGATATCTCTCGACAATCTTATTTGAATAAGATATTCGTCTAACCAGACTGATGTAGGTAAGGTCTGTCTTGACGGTTCATCCCCTAAAAACGACGGTTCGGTAATTCCGGATCGCCGTTTTTCGTTTTCTTATAACTGATTAGATATTTTTGCAATTATATTATTCATTAATTATAAGAAAAGATGACTCAGTTCAAAGAAATTTTCGAGAGCCGCTATACATGGATAGAAGGCTTCATGCGTAATGTACGCCGTTATTCTCAGAAGGTGGCTATGATTGACCCTGAGAAGGATTTTAAGTGGTCATATTCGGATGTAAATGCAAATACAAACAAACTTTGCAATGCATTGATTAACGATGGCTTGAAGAAGGGTGATGTGTTGATGATGAATATGTATAATTGCCCTGAATTTGCCTTCACTTATGTTGCATGTCATAAGACTCAGACTGTTTGCTGTCCGGTGAGCTTCCGTTTGAGCCCTGGAGAGATGTCTTTCAATATTGATGATTCAAAGCCTTTTGCTATCTTGTGCAACAAGGAAACAAAGGAGATCGTACTTGGTGCTATTGCCATCTCTTCACATAAGCCTAAGCGTATCATCGTCGTTGGAGGAATGACCGATGATGAGATTGTTTCTTACGAAGACTATATCAGCGAATCAAATACAGAAGAACCTAAGATTGAAGTCCAATACAATATTTATGATGAGACATCAAGACTCTATACATCGGGTACAACAGGAAAGCCAAAGGGTGTTTCTTTGACAAGTATCAACGAAGTTTTGTCAAGTCATGATGTGATGATTCATTTCCCTATGTCGTACAAGGATATAACGATGAATACCACGCCTTGGTTCCATCGTGGCGGTTTGCATTGTGCTGGTCCTGGTCCTGCATTCTATGCGGGTGCAACTATCGTCATCATGTCAAAGTTCGACTCACAGGCAGCATTGCGATATGTGGACCGATATAAGATCACTTTCCTTATTGGTGTGCCTACAGTGCTTGAAGAGCTTGCTGACATGCAAGAAAGACAAGGATTTGATCTTTCAGCTCTCAAGGGTATAGTGACTATGGGAAGCCCGTTGGAACGTAGTGCTTGCATTCGTTATCAGAGAGTTTTGACTCCGAATATCTTCAACGGATATGGTACTACAGAGACATTCTGGAATACTTTCCTTCGTCCGTTCGACCTTCCTGATAATGCAGGTACTGCTGGAGCTTCGTGCATCGATGACGATGTTCGTGTAGTCAAGGTTTATGAGGATCATCGAGCTGAACCTGATGAAGTAGTTGCAACCGACGGAACAGAAGTAGGTGAGGTTATTATCTGTTCTCCGGCAAAGTCTCCATATATATATTTCGGCAACGAAGAAGAGACAGAGAAAAAGTACTACAAAGACTTCATTTATACCAATGACCTTGCTACTTGGGATGAGAATCAATTCATCACAATCGTAGGTAGAAAAGACGATATGATTATTTCTTCAGGAGAGAATATCTATCCTACGGAAATTGAGGCAGTATTGAATATGCATCCGAAGGTAAAGGACTGTATTGTTACTGCAGTGCCTGATAAGGTGCGTGGACAGCTGGTGACAGCATATATCGTCGCTGCAGATAGCTCTTTGACACCGGAAGAACTTGATAATTACTGCAAGAACAGCCCTGATATTGCTAGCTTCAAGCGTCCTCGTTACTACCGTTTCACTCAGCAGATACCATTTAATTCGACAGGAAAGAAACTACATGTCAAGATCAAGGAAACAGCACTTGTTGATATGAAAAATGGCTTATTATATAAGGTATAATTTGTATAATAAAAATATTTATCATACCTTTGCAGCATGTATAGTAAAGATATCGAGAATATGACAAGGGAGGAACTGATCGTCGAGGTCAGGTCAATGCAGCGAGAGTTGCGACTTGTACAGCTACGAAGAAAGGTTACTCCCCATTTCCTTTTCAATAGTCTCAGTGTGGCAATGAGCCTGGTGATGCAGTCACCGAAGAAAGCTGCATTGTTCCTGAGACATTTGGCGCGCATGTATCGATATCTTCTCAGTTATGGTAATGACTATCATGTGCCTATCGAACGTGAAATCGAGATGATGCAGCAGTATTATGAACTGATGTCTTTGCGTCATGTGGATTGTATCAGTCTTGAGGTCTCGAACGATGTGAAGAAACTGAAAGGCTATCCATTGCCGCCACTTTGCCTGCAAGGTCTTCTTGAGAATGCAATAAAGCATAATACACACACTAAGGAACAACCCTTGAAGGTGTTCATCACCAAGCAATACAACTACCTATGTGTAAGTAATAACATCGTTCCGCTCGTAACAGAAACTCCATCGACAAAGATGGGATTGGCTTATATGAATGAAACAATGCAGTTACTCTTCAACCGCGGAATTGAGATAGTTAACGATGGTAAGTCATTCATAGTAAAGATACCTCTTATATGAAGATTCTGATATTCGAAGACGAACAATATAATTTTGATCTTTTGCGGGATATGTTGCAAGAGATTGTTCCTAATTGTGAGATTATCGGACCGTTGACAAGTATTGCAGAGGGTAGGAGATTCTTTGCCGAAAAAGTATTTCCCGGGAATTTTGATGGTATTATCATTGCGGATATTCAGTTGAACGATGGTCTATCTTTTTATGCTTTGGCTGATGCTCCGGATGATGTGCCGATAATATTCACCACAGCATATGATGAATATGCGCTTGAGGCTTTTGAATTTAATAGCCTGTCATACCTTTTGAAACCTATTGAAGAAGACGAACTTCGTCTTGCAATCAGAAAAACACAGGAACGACTTATTACTGATGTGAATCGTGGTATTCTCTTTCAGCAACTTACGCAAAATGCAAACTACCGTCAACGCATTATCTCAAGAAGCTACAATGGCGAAAAAGTTATTAATGTCTTTGATGTCAGTTATTTTGTCTCAGAACAGAAGAGTACATTTGCCGTTCTTTATGACGGTACTTCTCATCTGCTTGATATTTCATTAAGTGAACTTATAACCCAGCTTAATCCTCATAATTTCATTCGTCCAAGCCGAAAATATATTGTACCTATCAATAACATTGATCGTTTTGAACAGGATATAAACGGTAAGGAAAGACTTATACTAAAAGAAAACTCGGGTGTAGTTATAACTGTGAGCAGAGAGAAAAAACAGATGGTGCACAAAAGTCTGATGTCGATAACCAAATAATATCATTTGATGCCGAATGTCGTAGTAAGAACAACGAACTGTGTACGACGGTTGATCTGATCAGCTATTTCTTGTTTTTCTGGTTCAAGTGTAGAGATATATTCTTCGGTCAAAACCTGATCGATAGGAAAACCGTATCGCTCTGAGTATTTCTCATCGATGACAAATGGCTGTTCCTTGCCATAACCAACTGGTACTACTCGTGCCGGTTCGATACCATGGGAGATGAGATATTGGCACACAGATTCTGCTCGACGTGCCGACAAATTAAGATTGAACTCCTGAGAACCCACTCGGTCTGTGTGCGAAGAAAGTTCTATTTGCGTATATGGATTATCCTTGAGCAGAGAGACAAGTTCATCAAGACTTGGGAAACTCTCTTCTCTCAGAGTCGCTTTATTATAGTCGTAGAAAACATTCTCTACAACAATCGGCTTTGAAATACAAGGCAATTGGAAGTCAACAATGTATTGAGCATCTTTTTCATCTCCGCTACTCATGAGTTGTGCCTTACGGTTAAGGTATCCGTTCTTGCCGCTCATCATTACATATTCGGTACTTCTGTCAATGCTTACCTCGTATGTCCCGTCTGGCTTTGTGACCGACTTGAAGTTCATACCATTTCGTCCCACAACACGGACTATGGCTTCTGCTACAGGATTGTCTTCGTTGTCATAGACGGTTCCTTTGATACTAACCTTGATTGAAGGCAGTACAAAACTATAGATCTTATCGTAACCCTTGCCATGATTACGGTTACTGCTGAACCAACCTTCCTGTTCTTCTTTTGTACTATGCATGAAAGTCATCCCGAAGTCATCGGCTTGTGAATTGATAGGAGCAGGGAGATGTGCTACATGCCAGATACCCCATTCGTCTTCTCTGGCACTATATATGTCAAGACCACCGTATCCTTCTTTCTTTCCTTCGCTTGAGTAGTATAAGATACCTTGTGGAGACATTGTAGGGAACATCTCATCTCCTGCGGAATTGACTTCAGAACCGAGATTCTCGTATGCTCCGACTTTAGTGCCGTTGAGCGTTGCTCGCCAAATATCCAAACCTCCATATCCACCAGGTATATCACTCACGAAATATAGCCATCGTCCGTCTGGAGAGACAGCTGGATGAGCGTAGGTATAGATTGAGTCTTTAGAGATAGTAAGTCGTTCTCCCTTTCCCCAAGAAGCCTCACTGCGACTTGAATAAAATATCTGTGGTTGGGTTGACATATCCTCACCGCCACCTGCTACCGAGAAGAACATGGTGTTGCCATCAGGAGAGAAGGATGGAGCACCTTCGTCATTGTTTGTATTAAGGGCTTCTCCGGCAGAAACAGGCTTTTGCCAAACACCATTCTCATCTTTCTTGGTTACCCATATATCGAAGTATTTTGTACCTGTTACATTGCTTTTGTCCTCACCGGTAACTTTTTCATTGTTGGTAGTATAATATAACTCTGTATCGTTTTCTCCCCAAATAGCAGGAGAGAATTCGGCTCTCGTTGTATTTACAAGATTGAATTTCTTGATAGAATATCGGCTTGGAGAGACGTTCTTTAAAGCTGTAGTCTTCTGCTTTGTCAATGCCAATCTCATCTCGATATTTTCGATACTGTCTTTGTCACAACCATAACGCAAAGCTCGCTGATAATATGCACCAGCCTGTTGCCACCACATCAGTTCGTCGTAGCAGCAAGCCATATACCAGGCTAGTTCTCCTTTTAGCTTACGTTCTTTCTTGACATCTGTCTTTTTGTATAGTGTCTTGAACGACTGTGATGCCTTGTAATATTCACCGTTGCCATATTCATGAAGAGCCGTAGTAAGGTTGACGGTATGGCATGAATAAAGGATCAGAGTCAAAGACAATGATGATAGAAAGAATATATAGTTGCGAAGTATTTTGTGCACAATTTACATTATTTATATATTATATACGCCAAAACCTCGGATTTATTGTTTTCTGTTTGGCAAATATCTCAATATTCATTATATTTGCGAAAAACTTAATTTTTATTACTCAATGAGACACTTAAAAACTATTCTAATCTCTTTGTTTGCATTTTGCATTGTCGGAATGAGCTATGCAAAGCCCTTGAAGCACACTTTTGAAGTAGGTAACAAAACTTTCTTACTCGACGGAAAGCCTTTTGTAGTTAAAGCTGCAGAGGTACATTATCCTCGCATTCCAAAAGAATATTGGGAGCATCGCATTCAAATGTGTAAGGCTTTAGGCATGAATGCAATCTGCATTTATATCTTCTGGAACGCTCATGAACCGGAAGAGAATGTATTTGATTTCTCTGGTAACAATGATGTTGCTGAATTCGTTCGTCTTGCTCAGAAGAACGATATGTTTGTGATTGTTCGTCCTGGTCCATATGTTTGTGCAGAATGGGAGATGGGCGGTCTTCCTTGGTGGCTTATGAAGAAAGAAGACATCAAGCTTCGTGATCTTGACCCTTATTTCATGGAATCTGTCAAGCGTTTTGAATCCAAGGTAGCAGAACAGCTTGTTCCTCTTACTGTAGAGAATGGTGGTCCAATCATTATGGTTCAGGTTGAGAATGAATATGGATCATATGATGTCAATAAACCTTATGTAAGTGAAGTTAGAGATTGTCTCCGTAGTCTTGGCTGGGATAAGACCGTGATGTTCCAGTGCGACTGGTCAAGCAATTTCCAGCTTAATGGTTTGGACGATCTTCAGTGGACAATGAATTTCGGTACAGGTGCTAATGTAAAGAAAGAGTTCAAGAAACTAGAAGAGCTTCGTCCGGATTCTCCAAAGATGTGTTCGGAGTTCTGGAGCGGATGGTTCGACGGTTGGGGAAGAGCACACGAGACACGTCCTGCAAAGGATATGGTCGAAGGTATTGCAACTATGCTCGACAATAATATCTCGTTCTCACTTTACATGACACATGGCGGTACTTCTTTCGGTCAATGGGCTGGTGCTAATGTCCCAGGATTTAAGCCTGACTGTACAAGCTATGACTATGATGCTCCAATCAACGAACAGGGTGCAGCAACACCTAAGTATTATGAACTGAGAGAATTGCTCCAGAAACACAGCGACAAGAATCTCCCTGCTGCTCCAAAAGCAAAACCAATTATCTCTATTCCAGAGTTCACATTCACAGAGATGGCTCCAATCTTTGAGAACCTTCCTGCTTCTCAGAAATCTGAATATATTGTCTCAATGGAAGCAATGAATCAAGGTTGGGGATCAATGATTTATTCTTGTGAATTGCCAAAGACCGATGCTCCTTCAATTCTGCATATTACCGATGTCTGTGACTTCGCTATGGTTTATGTAGATGGAGAATATATCGGTAAACTCTATCGTGGCGACAATGAAGAAGCCATAAGGATTCCTGCGACAAAGGAAGGTGCTAAGCTTGAGATCTTTGTAGAGGCAATGGGTCGTATCAACTATTCTAAGGCTATCTATGACAAGAAGGGCATCACACAGAAGGTTGAGTTGATAACAAAGGCTGGTTCGCATGACCTGACTTATTCTTTGAATAATTGGGATATTACTCTCTTGCCTTATGGTTATGATAAGGTAACAAACGTCAATTACAAGCCACTTGATCCTTACACATTGACTGTTAATCCTCCTTCAACTCGTGTTCCTCGTAAGGCTACAGTTCGCGAAAAGGCTGGTTATTATAAGACTTCATTCAAACTCTCTAAGGTAGGCGATACATTCATAGATATGTCTTCTTGGGGTAAGGGATTCGTTTGGGTGAATGGCCATTGTCTCGGTCGTTTCTGGAAGATCGGTCCTCAGCAGACTCTATATTGCCCAGGTTGCTGGTTGAAGAAGGGACAGAATGAAATTATTGTGATGGATATTCTTGGTCCAACAGAAGCTAAGACAGCAGGCCTTTCAGCTCCTATCCTTGATGTCTTAAACTTGGATAAAACTTCAGATGCAGTGAAGGTTGTCAAGGACAAGAAAACATCAAAGGTAGAGTATGCTGGAAATGATGCTGCTCCTGGTGCGTAATATATATTTAATATTTCTTCTTATACTTTAAATGATTACATTTCTATTATTTCTCTTCTTTGCACTGCCATTGACTTTATGTGCACAGTCTGACAATTCTTTGACTTTGCATTATAGTAAGCCTGCAAACTATTTCGAAGAGACTTTGGTGATAGGTAACGGCAATCTTGGTGCTGCTATTTATGGTGGAACGAACGAAGATAGAATCTCGTTGAACGATGTCACTCTTTGGACTGGTGAGCCAGAAGGAGAACCATTCTCTCCTGATGCATACAAGAATATCCAGGCCATTCGTGAGGCTTTGTTTGCCGAAGACTATGCTAAGGCGAATGAGTTGAACAAGCAGATTCAAGGTCATTATAGCGAAAATTATCAGCCACTTGGTACATTGACTATCACTGATCTTAAAGGGCATCAGGCAGCAGCTGATTATTTCCGTTCTTTGGACATCAAGAAGGCTATTGCAACTGATAAGTATTCAAAAGATGGTACTCTTTACACTAAGGAGTATTTCGCTTCTGCTCCCGATTCTGTTATTGTTATTAAACTTAAGGCAGAAGGTGGGAAAATCAATTCCCGTATCTCTTTCCATTCTCTTTTGCCTCATAGGATTCTTGCTTACAGAATGGATAACGCTAAGACGAAAGACCGTTTCCGTACACTTGACTTCGTTCCTGAAAAATCTGAAATAGGTGTTGCAGAGATGTGCATTGATGGCTATTCTGCTTTCACATCTTTGCCTGGATATTATGATGGAGAAGAAGAGAAGTTCCAATATGACGGCAAACGAGGTATTCATTTCCGTTCGCTTGTAAGAGTAATTGCTAAGGATGGTGCTGTAAAGTCTCCTTATACAGATGTTATTGATCTTGAAGATTGTTCTGAAGCAGTGATTCTCTTTACGAACGTTACAAGCTTCAATGGACCTCATAAGGACCCTGTAACTGAAGGCCGCAAATATAAGAAAGATGCTAAGGCTCGTATGGAGGCTGCAGCAACAAAGACTTATGAAGAGCTTCTTGCAGCACATATCGAAGATTATCAGTCATTGTTCAATCGCCTTGACATTGACTTCGGACAAACAGATGCTGAGACTTTGGCTCTTGATACAGACGATCAGTTGAAGAAGAATGTAGATGATGCTACATTCAATCCGGATCTCGAAGAATTGTATTTCCAATTCGGTCGTTATCTGCTTATTTCATCTTCTCGTACAGCTGGTGTTCCTGCTAACCTGCAAGGTCTCTGGAATGAATATCTTACTCCACCTTGGAGCTCTAACTACACAACCAATATTAATGTAGAGGAGAACTATTGGCCTGCAGAAATCGCTAATCTCGGCGAACTTCAGGAAAACTCTATGATTGGTTGGATAAAGAATCTGCCAAAGAGTGGAGAGATCAGCGCTAAGAACTATTATGGTGTTCAAAAGGGTTGGAACCTCGGTCAGAACAGTGATATCTGGTGTATGACAAATCCTGTGGGTATGCGTGGAGGAGATCCTTGCTGGGCTTGTTGGACAATGGGCGGAGCATGGCTTTCTACCCACCTCTGGGAACATTATACCTTTACACTCGATAAGGAATATCTTGCATCAGTTTATGATGTTATGAAAGGTGCTGCAGATTTCTGTCTTGAATGGATGATAGAGAAAGACGGTTATCTTATGACAGCTCCTTGTACTTCTCCGGAGAATGTTTATGTGACAGACAAGGGTGTACATGCAGCTACGCTTTATGGAGGTTTCGCTGACATTGCCATGATCAAGGAATGTCTTCTTGATACTCGTGCAGCTGCTAAGGTTCTGGGCTATGACAAAGAATATATTGCACAGATTGATGCTGCACTGAAAAAGCTTCTTCCTTATAAGGTGGGATCTCGAGGAAACCTTCAGGAATGGTATTATGACTGGGAAGATGAAGATTGGCAACATCGTCATCAGTCTCATCTCTTTGGACTTTTCCCAGGACATCATATTTCTTTGACAGATACTCCTGAACTTGCTAAGGCTTGTGCAAAGAGTCTTGAGATCAAAGGAGATAAGACTACAGGATGGAGCACAGGATGGCGTGTAAATCTCTTTGCACGACTTCAGGATGCTCCTCAAGCATATCATATCTATCGTAAGCTTTTGAAGTATGTTACTCCTGATGATTATCGTGGTGAAGATCGTGTGAAAGGTGGTGGTACATATCCAAATCTTCTTGACTCTCATAATCCGTTCCAGATTGATGGAAACTTTGGAGGTACTGCAGGTGTAATAGAAATGCTTGTACAGTCTTCATTCGAAAATGGAGTAACTCTTCTGCCTGCTCTTCCTGAGAATTGGAAGAAACAGGGACATCTGAATGGTGTTCGTGTGCGTGGCGGATTTGAACTTTCTTTCTCTTGGAAGAACGGACGAATTACATCTCTTACTGCCAAGAATGTTACTTCGGAAAAGCGTAGCGTAAAGATCTCTTGCGGCAATCAGAAGTGGAATGTAAGTCTTGCTCCGGGAAAGAGTAAAAAGTGCTTATAATATAAAACTTTTTTTTCGGTGAAATATCTGAAGTTTTTCTTTATACCCTTACTTTACCTTTTTATAGGTACATTTATTACTATCGAACTCCTGAAGATTATTCTTAATGGGAGTTCGATAGGATATTTGACATTGCTTATTCCACTCACGGCATTTACTGTTTTGCTTACTGTGATCGGAATAGTAAATGCTTGGGTTCAATATCGAGTATTGCGCGATGATATTCTCGTGCATAGCTATGATATTAAAGAAATGCTTTGGCTTTATCTTCGCTGCTGGCTGGTACTTGTCTGTGGAATAACTCTTTCTGTAGTATTCTACTGGTTGCACGATTTGTTACCTGACGTTATAAAGGATTTGACGGAATCTCTTTATTATCTGTTTTATTTGATCTGTGGATTCCTGACGTTTATGTCATTGCTGAGTATTATCCATAGAGAGAAACTGAACGAAATCAAGTTGCATAATACAGAGAACGAGAATCAGTTGCTGAAGGCACAGCTGAATCCTCATTTCCTTTACAACACATTGAATAATATTGATGCACTTGTATGGATTGATCAGGAGAGAGCCTCAAAGGCTGTTACTACACTTTCTGACTTGATGCGATATCTCACATATAGCAGCAAACAAGATAAGATTTCGATTAAGGAAGAAGTTATACATTTACAACAGCTTGTGGATCTTCAGAAGCTTCGTTTGAGCAACGATAAGGCATTGACATTCGATATTGATATTGACAATGATGAAGAAAAGATCTCGCCATTAATGATGATACCTTTGGTAGAGAACTGCTTCAAACATTGTGGTAATATCAATGAAGATGATGCTGTTAAAATCTCACTTCAGTTGAAGAACGGAGAACTTGTATTCAAGACCGATAATAATCAGAAAGACCCAGCTAAGGATAATTCTTCTGCTGAAGAAATAAAAGATAATAAAAGTACAATAATCAAATCAAAGGGTAAAAAGAAAAACAGCGGCATTGGACTCGTAGTCCTCCGTCGCCGTCTTTCACTTCTTTATAATAATCGCCACAGTTTACTCACAGAAAGTAAAGATAGGCGTTACGTTACTGTCCTTAGAATCAAACTCTGATGGCATATCAACCATAATGTGTTTGTTCTGTACATCTCCTTGGTGCATAAGCAGATCTTCACAAAGAGCATCTTCGATATAATTCTGAATTGCGCGTTTCAAAGGACGTGCTCCATAAAGTCGGTCATAGCCCTTGTCAGCCAAGAAATCTTTTACTCTGTCAGAAATCTCGATGTTATAACCCATTTCTGCAATTCTTTCGAGCGAAGACTTCAGTTCGATATCTACAATCTTTCTGATATCATCATGTGAGAGTTGGTCGAACGAGATTATATCATCAATTCTGTTGATAAACTCTGGAGAGAATGTCTTCTTAAGTTCTTTCTGAACAATTGCCTGAGCCATCTCGTTTTGATGAGAATCAGATCGTACACCAAAACCGACACCAGTACCGAAGTCATTTATCTGACGACTTCCGATGTTTGAAGTCATGATAATAATACAGTTCTTAAAATCAACTTTTCTACCTGAGGCATCTGTAAGATGGCCTTCGTCAAAGAGCTGAAGCATAAGATTGTATACTTCCTTGTCAGCCTTTTCTATCTCATCGAAGAGAACAACGCTATAAGGATGACGACGAACCTGTTCCGTGAGTTGTCCACCTTCGTCATATCCAACGTATCCAGGAGCAGCACCAATCAGTCGGCTTGTGCTGTATTTCTCCATGAATTCACTCATGTCTATGCGGATGAGGCTGTTTTTAGTTGCAAACAGTTCGTCGGCAAGCTTCTTTGCGAGATAAGTCTTTCCGACACCTGTAGGACCTAAGAACAGGAAAGTACCGATTGGTTTTGAAGGGTCTTTCAATCCTACGCGGTTTCGCTGTATAGCTTTTACAACCTTTTCAATAGCCTTGTCTTGACCGATTACTTCATTCTGTAGGGTCTTGCGAAGTGCAAGGAGTTTTTCGGATTCACTCGATGCTACCTTGGACATTGGAATACCTGTAATCTGAGCTACTACTTCAGCGATCTTATCAGCGTTGACAGTTGGTCGCTCATCTTTCTGGTGAGATTTCCAGTTGTCTTGTTCTTCTTTCAGCTTGTGCTCAAGATTTCGTTGCTGATCGCGATATGTTGCTGCTTGCTCATACATCTGAGAAAGGATAGCTTCGTCTTTCAACCGCTTTACATCTTCGATTTCTGCTTCAAGTTTCTCGAAGGTATCAGGAACAACTGCACTGAAGAGATGCATTCTCGAACCTGCCTCATCCATTGCATCTATGGCTTTATCTGGGAAGTTGCGGTCTGAGATATATCTTTCGGTAAGAGTTACACAAGCTTGTAGTGCATCTTCTGTGTAAGTCACATTATGATGTTCCTCGTAACGATCTTTTATATTATGTAAAATAGCAAGAGTATCGGAAGGAGATGTCGGTTCCACAAGAATTTTCTGGAATCGACGTTCTAGTGCACCATCTTTTTCGATTGTCTTACGATATTCATCAAGAGTCGTAGATCCGATACATTGAATCATACCGCGACTTAAGGCTGGCTTAAGCATATTGGCTGCATCCATTGAACCTTGAGCATTTCCGGCACCAACCATTGTGTGGATCTCATCAATATAGAGAATCACTTCAGGATGGTCTTCGAGTTCACGAATGATGTTCTTCAGTCTTTCCTCAAATTGACCGCGATATTTTGTTCCTGCAACAAGTCCTGCCATATCGAGCGATACGACTCTTTTATCTGCTAACAACCAAGAAACCTTCTTTTCAAAGATTCGTTGAGCTAAGCCTTCAACGATTGCGCTCTTACCAACACCTGGTTCACCAAGCAGAATCGGATTGTTCTTCTTTCTGCGTGAAAGAATCTGTGCGAGTCGTTCTATTTCGACTTCTCTTCCGACTACAAGATCAAGTTTTCCTTCGGCAGCGGCATTCGTCAAGTCGAAACCAAAAGCATCAAGTGTTGGTGTGTCGCTTTCTTTATCAGAGCCATTCGCAGAGCGAGGAGATGCTTTCTTTGTCTTATTTCCTGAATAAGGAGCTTCATCTTCGTCTTCTTCATCCTCATCGTAAGAAGAAACTGCCTTTGGGCTTTCCTTCTGTGGAGTTTCTGGGCTCTTTGATATCAAATCGGATGCATTGAGATTATTCTGTTCTTCCGGCTTGATTTTCTCAAGATCTGCTACATGTTTGTAGAATGAACTATAATCTACATTATATTGCTGAAGTAACTGAGACAATTGGCAAGTCTCATCTTTAAGAATTGCCAATACCACGTGTTCTGAATCTATAGTATTCTGCTTAAGCATCCTTGCCTCGAGTTGCGACAACTTAAGAGTGCGGTCAGCTTCCCGGCATAAAGGATTCTGTTCGTCTGTATTATCTTCTAAAGACCTATGTTCGTATAAATTCCATTCAATATGCCTTTTCAAATCATCGAGATTAACACCTTGGCGCAACAATGCCTGAACGGCAATGCTGTTTCCATCTCGTAGTATTCCCAATACGAAATGCTCTGGACGTATTTGGTTATTCTTAAGTCTTACAGCCTCTTCTTTGCTGTATTCTAATATCTGTCGTAAGTGTTCTGTGAACTTGTTCATTAAATCTAAATTATATTTAGCTCAAATGACTGCAAAAAAAATGCCAATGACAAAAAGTCATTAATTCTTTGGTTTGTAAAGCTTATCTGCTGATTTCTCTCATGTACTTCCTTGCTTCTTTCCATCGTGGGAAAAATATATCAATAACAGCGTGAAATTTAGGTCCGTGATTTGGGATTAAAAGATGTGCAAGTTCGTGTACTACAATATGTTCTATACACCAATCTGGAAGAAGAAGCAGATAAATGCTGAAATTAATCTGCTTAGTTCTAACATTACAGCATCCCCAACGGGAAATAAGCTTTTTGAATGTAATTTGAGATGCTTTGACTCCCATGATTTGTTCGTATTTTGTAATCATTGGGAGAATCTTTTCCTCTAATCTGTTTTGTGTATCTAACTTTTGTTGTTTTGTGCTGTAAGGTAATTGGTCATAGAAATTGGAACGGGTTTCAAGACGTTCCTCCATTTTCTTCAGAGATCTTAAAGCCCATTCTTTGTTGTTCTCTATAAATTCTTCGACATCTTTTCGTGGTAATCCTAATGGCGCAGATACATGTATCTCTCCATTTTTCAGGATACGCATCGAAAGTCTTTTTACACGCTTATATGTAATAATACACTTCATTTATTATAGACCGAGAAATGCTTTTATTTGTGGCATCATAGCTTTAGCAGTCTCGATTCCGAGGTCTCGGATTGCTTCCATTTTCTCCTTGTTTAATTCCGTTCGGCCAATATCAAGTTTAGAAGGAGGGAAGATTAGAAGTGTGTTGCCAAGTTTTTCTTGTTCAAGAACATAGTCTAATTCATTATTATACATTTCATGACGATGTTCCATAGCATTTATTACATTAGGATACTTACTCATCATGAGCTTGAACAATGGCATCATTTTGGTTTTCTTCTTCCTGAATTCTCGAGGCTGAGTTAAAACCACTATGTTCTTTTTATATCCTTGCGACTGCCAGTATTTTAAAGGAATTGCGTCTGCCATTCCTCCGTCAAGTAGATTGTATCCATCGATTTTTACTGGCTTTGAGACTAGAGGAAGAGATGCAGATGCGCAGATCCAGTCTAATGAATAATCACTGACTTCGTCTAACTGTTTGTAAACAGGTTTTCCTGTCAAAATATCTGTGCAGACGACAGTATATTTCATCGGGTTTTGCTTGAAATTCTCTCTGTCGAAATAATCAATGTATGTAGGAACATAATGATAAGCATATTCTGCATTGATATATTCTCCTCTGAATATAAGATTTCTTATACTCATATATTTCTTGTCGTTTCTCAGAAGAGTGTTGTATCTTAATGCTCGTCCTCTTTGTCGTGACTTGTAATTACATCCAAAACAAGCACCTGCAGATACTCCAATCATGCCATCGACAGTAATTCCCTCATCGAGAAATGCATCAATTATTCCAGTTGAGAAGAGTCCTCTCATACCTCCTCCTTCAAGTACTAAACCTGTACGCATATCTTTATTTTTATTTACGCAAAAATAACAAAAAAAGATTTATTAGTGTGATAAATGCGTTTTTATTTCTTGAAATAACATAATTTCTTTGATAATATTTGTGAAATTAAACACTATAAACTAAAAAAACACTTTTTATTGGCAAGGATTAGAAATTTTTATCTATCTTTGTCTTGTTTATTGTATATTGATTTTACGTGAATACCAATGAATAAAAAGATTGTCTTTAAGAACAAAATAGAAGAGGTAACAAGAGTAGCCGAATTTGTTGAACAAGTCGGCGAAGAGCTTGAACTCTCATTCGCAGTAATAAACAGCATTCAACTTGCAATTGAAGAAGCTGTGGTAAACGTGATTAATTACGCTTATCCAAAAGACAAAGAATGTGAGGCTTATCTGGAAGTCTCTAAAAAAGAAAATGCAGTTTATTTTGTTCTGTCTGATACAGGTGTCCCTTTTGATCCAACAGCTAAGTCTGATCCGGATTTGACACTTTCTGCTGATGAACGTCCTATTGGAGGTTTAGGAATATTCCTGGTGAAACAAATCATGAATGAAGTCACTTATGAATATTCTGACGGAAAGAATAATCTCATAATGATAAAAAGAATTTGATAAACAATTTAATATTTTGAAATATGACTACAAATATAAACATTCAAGGTACAAACGCTGTTATTGAGCTCGAAGGTCGTCTTGATACACCAAGTTCACCAGCTGTTGAAGCAGAAGTAAACAAAGTTTCTGGAAATGCAGAAGTCACAGAATGTACTGTAGATTGCAGCAAGCTTACTTATATTTCTTCTTCTGGTTTACGTATTCTTATCTCTTTGCATAAGAGCTTCTTGAAAAAACAGGGTAAGCTTACTATCAAAAGCCTTGCTCCTGAAATTAAGGAAGTATTTGATATGACAGGTTTATACAGCATCTTTACTATTGTATAATAAATCTGTCGCTATTTATTAATTAGATTCTTGGTGTTTTAGTTAGACCGATTTTTTTAATGAACGATCACGTACTTTCGGCATTAATAAATCTCTTCGCACTTTTTACGTCTTCTGCTGAACTTGATAAAGATAAGGCAAGAAAAAGTGTAATGAACTACCTCATAAGTTTCTTTTCAATAAGAAATTATGAGGAGTTTTTGGATATTTATGATGGTCTTTGTGACGTTTATGAAATGGGTCATTCCGATCTCGAAAAGATTATTCCTTCTATTGCAAACAAACTTACTGATCGCATTCCTAAAGTTGATCAGGCTTTATTGGTTTTGCGTTTCATGGAGTTCTCTTCTCAGAATCGTGAAGAATACATAAAACAGCGTTTCTTATTTGAGAAAGTTGCTAATACATTCAATGTAGAAGCAAAGACTTTTGAAGATTTCGATAGTTTTATTCAATCAAAGAAGAGTGAGAACGTAGGTGTAGAAAGTATCGAAGGTTCTGATTGTGTATTACGAGTTCTGCGTCTCCCTCAATATCATAAGGTAGTTACTGCCTTTGATGGAAACGTGCCAATCAAGATGAATGATATGCCAATTCATCCGGGCATGTTTGTGATCTGGCCAGAGAATGGTATTATCAAATCTTCGAAATTTCAACCTAAATATTTTTCTCATGTAGCTGAATTGCTGGGTCAAAGTACTCGTCTCACTTCAATTCAAATGAGTGGACGAGATCTTGACTTTAGGTTTAAGAATAGCAACAACGGACTTCATAATTTCACATTCGATCTTCATTCTGGCGAATTCGTTGCTATAATGGGTGGAAGTGGTGTCGGCAAATCCACATTACTCAGTATTCTTAACGGATCACTAAGACCTCAGTCGGGCACTCTTTCTATCAATGGACTTTCTCTTTATGATAATGTTGAGAGATTAAAGCCTTTTATAGGATTTGTACCTCAAGATGATCTTCTTATCGAAGAATTGACTGTGTATGAGAATCTTTTATATACAGCTAAATTCTGTTTTGCTAATCTTTCCGAGAAGGAATTACGCGAAAAGGTTGACAATACATTAAAAGATCTCGGATTAAGTTCAATCCAACATCTTAAGGTCGGATCTCCGTTGAATAAGACAATTTCCGGAGGGCAGAGAAAACGATTGAATATTGCGCTTGAGTTGATTCGAGAGCCGTCGATCCTTTTGCTAGATGAACCTACAAGCGGACTTTCTTCTGCGGATTCAGAGAAGGTCGTTTATCTTCTGAAAGAGCAGACTTATAAAGGAAAATTGGTGATAGTAAACATTCACCAACCTTCTTCGGACATATATAAACTCTTCAATCGTCTTTGGATTCTTGATACTGGAGGATATCCGATTTTCGATGGTAATCCTATTGACGCTCCTACAGAATTTAAGCAAGCAGCTGATTATACAGATGCTTTCAGTTCTGTTTGTCCAACATGCGGAAATATCAATCCGGAATTGGTATTGAACATTATCGATGAGAGAATTCTTGACAGCAATGGACAGTTAACAACTCGAAGAAAGAAATCTCCAGAAGATTGGCATGCAATATATAGGAGCAAAATCGGAGAGCTTGACGATATCAAAGAAATAGCTTTGCCTGAATCAAATCAGAAGAAGCCAAATGCTCTTAAGCAGTTCTTCATTTATCTCAAACGTAATGTAAAGGCAAAACTTGCAGACCGACAGTTTCTCGCAATCGCTTTACTTGAAGCGCCAGTTCTTGCATGGATAGTTGCAAGGCTTTCTCGGTACGAAGGAGAAGATGGATATACTCTGTTTGAGAATATCAATATGATTTCATTCCTTTTTATGGCAATTATTGTCGCTGTATTTATGGGAATGAGTATCTGTGCAGAAGAAATATTCAAAGATCGTGCATTGCTGAAACGAGAGAAATTCTTACAACTCTCGCATGGCGCATATATAACATCAAAGATATTTCAAGCAGCTGTAATTGCTGTTTTTCAGACAGGTTTATTTATACTTGTTGCAAATAGTATAATGGAGATTCACGGACTTTGGATGCAATGGTGGCTGATATTGTTCTCATCTTCTTTCTTGGCTGCCCTTACAGGATTGTTGCTTTCACAGACACTGAATTCTATTGTATCAATCTATATTACTATTCCACTTCTGCTTATTCCACAAATATTACTTTGCGGTGTGGTTATTGATTTCGATAGCCTCAATCATAACAGCAAGACTGGAAATGTGCCCGTTATTGCAGATTTGATTCCTACTCGTTGGTCTTTTGAGGCACTTGCTGTAACTCAAATGACTGACAATGAATATACATCAAATTTCTTTGAGGAGCAAGCGGCACAATATGAATTACAGTTTGCCCGTCTAGGATTTTTGCATGAACTTGATGTTAAGGTCAAAGAAGCTAAGATCGACAAGCGACTTGGTAATGAAGATTGGGGCAAGTATCTGCCAATAGTCGTAAATGAAAGCAAGTTGTTTTCAGAAAGATGGGATGTTGAACCATTCTCTGGTTTGGATCAGCTGACTATAGAAAGATTCACAGCTGAGGTTGCTGAAGATTATCGCTCTTGGGTTCAAAAGACAGATTCGATTCTCTTCAAGCGTAGTCAGGTTTATACTCGTATTATTGATAAGACAAAACAGATTCTAATTGATGATTTAGGATCTACCGGAAAACTGATTGATCTGCAATATAAAAGTTGTAACCAATCACTACAGGATCGCTTGGTTGGAATTGATGGACATAAACTTGTTCGTGTGGTTGGTGATCGTTTGGTCCCTTGTGCAGGACAAATCTATCTTAAGCCTTCAAGTCATATTGGTAGGGCTCCTTTTTATAGTCATGTCAAGATTCTTGGATCTCAGGAAGTTCCGACTCTTTGGTACAACCTTTGTGTTCTTGCAATAATGATGGTATTAGTATCTCTTATGCTTTATACCGATTGTCCTGGAAAATATATCAGAAATAATAAATAAAATTCTTATGAAATCTACTAAATTTTTAATTCATGTTGTCCTCTTTGGTTCAGCTATCATGTTTGGATCATGTTCAGGGTCTGCTAAGAAAGAAGCAGAAAAAGAAGCTAAGAAGCAAGTTCAGACAGTAAAGGCAGTTGTTATTGCTGAAGAGCTGAAAAAAGAGTGCGTTGAGATTTATAATCAAACAGCTTCTGAACAAAACAAGTTTATTGAGAATCTTGCAGAAATGAAATCGGAACTTGCTGATGTTCCAGTCAAGTTTTTTATGCCTTTGAATGTTGCGGGAAGAGCCCAGACTTTATGGCAGAAAGCACAAGTATTAGGTTTCTATAATGTTGATAGAAATGTCGATAAGTTCTTGTTCGGAGGTAATAATGGAAATGCAGAACGTGAGGCATCAATGCTTTCTCTTGCGACAGATCTGAATCTCTCTACTGATTTTATTAATGGAGATGAATTGAATAGTGATAATCGTGCAGAGACATTGCAGAAGATCAATGATTTCAATACACAGATGTTTGCAAAGGCTTTGGATAATGACAACGCTCAGTTCGCAACCGTATCTATGGCGTATTCTATCATTGAATCCACAATCTGCAAGATCGGTTTGGCTAAGCTTTGGGACGATGAAGTAGACCAGCAGAAGATTTTTAATGTTGTGATCGAGCAAATGGAAATGTTGCGCAATTTTACAAAGCTTTACACAACTCTCAAACCATATTATGATTCTTTGTCACCACTTGAACCACTTGTTCAGAAGATCCAGAAGGTGGCAAATGCGGATAAGGGAACAGAACTTGATAACGCATTATATGATTATATCTCTTATGCAAATGAGATGCGCGATCATGTTCTCACAGAGTTCAATCTTGTTGTAAAATAATATTATATGTCAATCGAAGAGGTAGCGAGGAGAATTGAGAATGACCTGAAATGTCAACTCGACGGATGTGGAATCATGTTTCGCATGTTTTCGCGTGTCAAAACACCATTCTCTCTTGCGCATAAGATGAGTCTCAAAGGCGATAAGTATCGTAGCGGAAATGCAAAGATACAGGACGTCATTGGTTTACGAATCGTTGTATATTTCCCAGATGATGTCGAGATTGCCGAATTGCTGGTTAATAAAAGCCCTGTTCTTGACAGATCTATCGATGATCCTGATTCCTGCACCTTTAAGCCTCAGCGATTGAATATTACCTGTCGAATACCTGAAGAGTATATCGACGATTTCCGTGCAGGACTACCTGAAGAGTTTGCGCCTTACATCGATGAGTCATATGAGGTTCAAATCAGAACGATTTTCTCGGAAGGATGGCATGAAGTTGAACATGATCTTCGATACAAATGTAAGGAAGATTGGGTCGGTTACGAAAACTATTCGCGCACATTAAATGGAGTGATTGCTACTCTTGAAACTGCCGAATGGAGCATGACTTCACTCTTCAAGCAAATGGCTTATGATAATTATTGCAATGGTAATTATTCTGCTATGCTTCGAAATCATCTTCGCATTCGTATCAAAGGGAAAGGTCTTTCTCCAAAACTCTGCGAGTTCCTCAGAAATCATACAGATGTAGCTTTTTCTGTATATAATATGGATCGAATGGTTTTCTTGTTCAGCGTACTGCTTCATAAGAGCCGGATTACATTAGATTACGACACGGCATTGTTCTTGATCAACCGAATGGAAATACAGAATATGGATCTGATGGCTCTTGAAGATGAAGAGACGAAAGATAAGATCGGTAGATATCTGAGAAACGAATAATTGGTACATTATTTATTTAAACCAATTATCAATTATAAATTATCAATTATCATATAATTCTTATGAACCGTTTAATCTCTTTTTTACTATTATTGTTTGTAGTTAATGAAGGGTTTGCACAATTCCCAGGATGGAAAATGCCAAAACGAGAAAAGAAAATTTATAGTCTTTCGGTAGGAAATCTCAAGATGGATATCGATGCAAACTGTGGAGGAAGAATTGTATCCCTTAAACATGATACAACAGAGATAATCTCACAGATAGAGTTCCCAAATATGTTCGGAAGTACTTTCTGGACAAGTCCTCAGAAAGAATGGAATTGGCCTCCTGTTAAAGAACATGATACAATGCCTTATACAGTGGAGGAGAAGGATGGAGGTCTTGTAATGACAAGTGAGTTGTCAGAGAAATTTCCAATCCGTATTGTTAAGACTTTCAAGACAGAACCTTCTGATAATTCTTTCGTTGTCACTTATACAATGATTAATGAATCAGATACAGAAAGAAAAGTAGCACCTTGGGAGATTACACGAGTATTAAGTCAAGGATCTGTTTTCTTCGATGCTCCTGTTGAAGGAATCTGGCCTTCTGGACTTATGCCTTTCGAAAATAAGAATGGATATGCTTGGTTTGATATCAATCATGATGAGACTCAAAACCGTAAGACTAATTCTGACGGTAAAGGTTGGCTCGCATATATTGACAAAGGACTTCTTCTCGTTAAGCGATTCAATGATCTGACTCCAGAACAGCCTGCTCCAGGCGAAGCTGAAATTCAGGTTTATGTTCACCAAGGAAATGTCTATGTCGAACTTGAAAGTCAAGGCGAATACGTAACCCTTAAACCGGGTGAAAAGAGTGATTGGACCGTAAGATGGTATCTTGTTCCATTTACAGGTTTTGAAGACTTGAATAAGATCTTAAATCAATAATATTGGAATGTAGAGAATATATTTTTGCATGTTTTGCAATAAAATTACATTCCGTGCAAAAATATATTCTTCATTACAGATACATTTAATATAATATTTGTATATTTGCACCGCAAAAAACGAAACAAGCCTCTTTAGCTCAGTTGGCCAGAGCACGTGATTTGTAATCTCGGGGTCGTTGGTTCGAATCCGACAAGAGGCTCAAAGATGGAGTTAATCTATTTTTTGATGGTCCATTCGTCTATCGGTTAGGACGAGAGATTTTCATTCTCTAAAGAGCAGTTCGACTCTGCTATGGACTACAGAATCGACTCAAACTTAGGTTTGGGTCTTTTTTGTATAAGTACAAGAATTTTTGTTGTATACATTATGGTGAACCTGAAAAAGGTTTGAAAGTGGAAATCCGGTGAGATTCTGGAGCTGTGCCCGCAACTGTGATTAAGTCAGAATACCCGCCATAATAAAGTTTTAACTACAAGTCTCGGGGGCAAGGTTTGTTTGAAACGAACGATGAGAAGAATATTGCTATGCGTATTGCTTCATGCTTTCGCATTTGTTTTGTGTGCTGAAGATTTGCACATAGATACTTTACGAACAAAACAATTACAAGAGGTTTCTGTCGATCGACCTTTTGAATCTTATCATTCACAAATTACTACTTCAACTCCTTTGTTTGTCCTATCGTCCGAAGATTTTAGTTCTCTCGGATTACAGGATATTGCTCAAGCATTAAAGATTGCCAATGGCGTCTCGGTAAAAGATTATGGTGGAATGGGTGGAATGAAGACCGTTTCTGTCAGAAATCTTGGCGCAGAACATACGGGTGTTGTCTATGATGGCGTACCTGTAAGTAATTGCCAGGCTGGACAGATCGACATTTCAAGATTCTCGACCGATAATCTTCAATCAATTCGAATGGGAATTGGCTCTCCAATAGATATGCTTTCTCCTGCGTCAATTGAGCCTTTTAGTGGAAATCTTTTGTTGCAGACTGATCCTCAATCACCTTCATATATTAAGGCTTCGTATGGTTCGTTTAATACGGTTAAAGCTACTTCAAAGATTAATGTTTATAATCGGAATGGCTATTCTCTTTATAGTTTGTTGAACTATAATCACACGGATGGAGATTATCCTTTTACATTATCCAATGGATCGTTGAAGACACGGGAAAAACGTAAAAATGCTAATATAAATACCTTTAATGCAGAAGTGAACTTTTCTGCACAGTCTTTTCTTGACACAAAAATCTATTACTTTTACAGTGATCGTCATTTGCCTGGTAATATCACTTTGTATGATGACTGGGCAAATGAACGATTGTATGACGAGAATTTTTTCGTTCAGAGCAAATTTAATCATAAACTAAAGGAGCCGTTTGAAGTTCAAGGATTGATCAAGTATAATCATTCATGGAACAGATATTTCGATGGAAAAGAGTCGGTCGAAAACAGTAAGGTGATGCATAACTATGTCTATAGACAAAATGAAGTATATGCTTCGTTTGGAGTTAGTTATAAAGTCAAATCTTTACAAGACAAACTTCAGTTTTCTTTAGTCGGCGACGAACTATGGAATACTCTCAAGACGAATATTCCCGAATATGATTCCAAGTATAGGAATACGACTTATATTACTCTTCGTTCGAAGTTCACTAACGATAGGATTCAAGCGATTACAAGCTTAGTTTATACTCATCTTAATGAGTCGAACGTGCAATACAGTTTTGATCCGAATGTTTCTCTTAGTTACAAGGTATTCAATCAAAGAGATTTCTTTTTGAGAGCTTCTTGGCGAAAGGCATTTCGTTTGCCGACATTCAATGATATGTATTATTACAGAATAGGAAATCATGATCTTCGTCCGGAGAAAACAGATGAGATGAATTTTGGTTTCACATATTCGGATAACTATTCTTTCGGTGAAGTTTCTTTTACCGCCGACGTTTTCTACAACCGTGTGAAAGATATGATTGTCGCAGTTCCTACGACATTTGCCTGGAAGATGTCGAACTATGGAAAAGTTAGAATCAAAGGCGTTAATCTGAATGCAGAGTATCATCACAAATCTGTTTTCCTTTCTGTCGGATATAGTTATAATGATGTAAGAAATGTGACAAATAAAGAATCTGATTATTATAATTCTCAGGTTCCATATACCTCAAAGCATAGCGGAAATGCAGCTTTGATATGGAAGAATTCTTATGTCGATTTCGGTTATAGTATGGATTGGATGGGAGAGAGATATTCATCTTTGATGCACGACAAGAGATATAAGTTAAATGCTTATGTCGATCAGTCTTTGACGCTTTCTCATTGCTTTAATTACCGTAAATTCGCTATCGAAACTTCACTTTCCTGCAGGAATATTTTCGATCAACAATATGAGATTATACAATTCTACCCAATGCCGGGCAGACAAATAGAAATGCAAACTAAAATTATATTAAACAAATGAAAAAGAAACTTTTATTGCCATTGATGGCTGTTTTTTGTCTGGCTTCATGTTCAGACGATGATGTAACAAAAGAACCAGAGTATATTGCTCCTTGGGATATTTATTTCCTCAATGAAGGTTCTTGGGGAATGAACGATGCTTCAATCACTACTTACAACGAAACTTCCAAGGTTTATTTCGAAGATCTTTATTATTCTTCAAATGACAAGAAACTTGGCGATGTTGCTCAGGATATTGTCTATGGCGACAATCATTGTTTGTATGTTGCAGTTTCAGAGTCAAGATACATTGCCAAGCTTGATGCAAACTGCAAAGAGTTGACAAGATATAAGACTTCCGATACAGAAATGCAGCCTCGTAGCCTTTTGCTCAAGGACGGATTCCTCTATGCATCTTTCTACGGAACTGAAACTGAAGGTGGTATCGTCGCAAAGATGGATACAGCTACATTGGCAGTTGTTCAAAGAGTAAGTGTCGGTTCTTATCCAGAGCAGATTGCCGAAATCAATGGCGTGATTGCTGTCTGCAATTCCGGTTATGGTTACGGAAACACACTCAGTATGATTGATGTGAATAGTTTCTCAGTAAAGAAAGAACTTGCTCTTCCTCACATGAATCCTCAGGATATCGTTGTTTGCAACGGTAAGTTCTATTGTAATACTACAGAATACGATGAATTCTGGAATTCTGTCAGCAGAATTATTGAAGTTGATCCAGTTAGTTTCGGAACAAAGGAAATTGCTGAAGCTTTCTATATGTGTCCAGTTGGAGATCAGTTGCTTATGATTAAGCAATCAACAAACTACTATACAACTCCTTATACATACGAAAATACTTTCTATACTTTCGATTCAAAGACAGGAAAAGTAACCGAAGGAAAGAAAGACGAAACAGGTACATTCAAGCTTTACGATCGTGGAATTTACGGAATGTTCTGTAGTCCTGACCAAAAGAAACTCTATGTTTGTGTAAGCAATCAGGAAGGTTCTGCTTATGTCAATAGTGATGTCTTTGTATTTGATTTGAGTGGCAAACAGCTTGATGTTTTCAAGGCAGGAGTTCTTACAAGTAAGGTTTGTTTTGCGAAATAGCTCATCTGACTAAGAAGATTAATATAATCTGAACTGCTTTGTTTCATTTTCATGCGTCGATGGTGCATAATAAAAAATAGAATTGTAATCGGAGCAAGAAGATAAGAACAATATTATAAACTTATTGTTTTTGAAGTAAGAAGATTATAGAAAATCAAATTAAGAATTATAATAAAAGTGCGTCGACATCAACACTTGAAAACAGTTGTTGATGTCGACGTTCGTCGATTACATTTCCGGACTTCCGGAAGTCCAATCTTCAATCGTCGAAGACATTTCCGGACTTCCGGAAATCAAATCTGCAACCTACGAAGACATTTCCGGAAAGTCGGAAGTCCAATCTGCAACCGTCGAAGACATTTCCGGAAAGTCGGAAATCAAATCTACGATTGGGAATTTGTATTTTATAAATACAGACATAAGAAATCCTTTCTTTAACGATAGTTTCAAAAACTTAGACAAAAGTTTTGCTTTTTTCGATAAAAAAATTATCTTTGCGCATGTAAAATAGTATTTAGAAATCCTTATGATAGACATTATTCCAGCAATAGATATTATCGACGGACAGCTTGTGCGTCTCAAGCAAGGCGATTACAACGAGAAAACTGTGTATAGTCAGAATCCGCTTGAGGTAGCAAAGAAATTCGAGGATGTCGGAATAAAAAGATTGCATGTAGTAGATTTAGACGGCGCAAAAGCAAAACATATTGTTAATTATAAAACTCTTGAAACTCTCGCCACTAAGACTAATCTTGTGATAGATTTCGGTGGAGGAATCAAGAGCGATGAAGATGTAAAGATTGCTTTCGATTCAGGTGCTTCATACATTACTGGCGGATCTATCGCAGTTAATCGACCTCAGCTTTTCCTTTCTTGGCTTGAGACTTACGGTTCGGACAAGATTATTCTTGGTGCCGATTTGAAAGACGGAAGGATTGCAACTACAGGTTGGACAGAATCGAGCGATGCAAAATGGCAGAGTTTCATTCAGAGTTATGTCTCAAGAGGTGTGCGAAGAGTGATCTCGACGGATATTTCGAAGGATGGTATGATGGTTGGTCCGAATATCATGCTTTACAGCGATATGATGGAACAATTCCCAGAACTTCATGTCACAGCTTCCGGTGGTGTAAGTTGCATTTCAGATATCAAGCAGCTCGACGAAGCAGGTGTTCCTGCAGTAATCGTTGGTAAGGCAATCTATGAAGGACATATTACTCTTAACGACCTTATAGAATATGCTCGCTAAAAGAATTATTCCTTGCCTGGATGTCAAAGACGGAAAGACCGTCAAAGGCGTTCAGTTCGTCAACTTCCGAGATGCAGGCGATCCTGTGGAACTCGGCAAGCAATACAGCGAAATGGGTGCCGATGAACTTGTTTATCTCGACATCACAGCTTCACACGAAGGTCGTCATACATTCACCGAACTTGTAAAGCGAATCGCTGAGGAAGTGAATATTCCTTTTACCGTTGGTGGTGGAATCAGCGAGATTCACGATGTCGAACGACTTCTTTCGGCTGGCGCAGATAAGGTTTCTGTCAATAGTGCAGCCATTCGTCGTCCTGAACTTATCACCGAGATTGCAAAACGATTCGGATCACAGGAATGTGTCTGTGCCATCGATGCAAGATGTGAAGAAGATGGAACTTGGCGATGCTATCTGAATGGAGGTAGAATCCCAACAGAAAGAGGATTGTTTGAATGGGCACACGAAGCTCAGGAAAGAGGCGCAGGTGAGATTCTTTTCACTTCGATGAATCATGACGGAGAGAAGAAAGGATTTGCCAACGAAGCTCTTGCAACGTTGCATGCAACGCTTTCGATTCCAGTAATCGCAAGTGGAGGCGCAGGAACAATGGAACATTTCCGCGACGCATTTACTGTTGGTCATGCTGATGCAGCACTTGCAGCTTCAGTATTCCATTTCAATGAGATCCCAATGAGAGAACTAAAGAACTATTTACATAACGAAGGTATTTCAGTCAGATTATGAAAATCGATTTCAACAAGATGAACGGCCTTGTGCCAGCAATCATTCAAGACGCTCAAACCGACAAGGTACTTATGCTCGGTTTTATGAACGAAGAAGCTTATAACAAGACAGTTGAGACAGGAAAGGTAACTTTCTGGTCTCGCTCACGCAATACACTTTGGACAAAAGGAGAGACTTCGGGCAACTTCCTCAATGTAGTTGAGATTCTCAACGACTGTGACGAAGATACATTGCTCATCAAGGCAAATCCTGTAGGTCCTGTCTGTCACACAGGTGCTGATACTTGTTGGGGAGAAAAGAATCCTCATACTGAAGCAACAAACAAGGAGAATGCCCTTCTTTTCCTCTCGGAATTGCAGGACTTCATTGAGAAGCGCCACGAAGAAATGCCGGAAGGAAGCTACACTACTTCACTCTTCAAGGACGGTTTGAACAGAATGGCTCAGAAAGTCGGCGAAGAGGCTCTCGAACTTGTTATTGAGGCTTGCAATGGCACAAACGAACGTATGATTTACGAAGGATCGGATATGCTTTATCACCTCATCGTTCTGATGACAAGCAAAGGACTTCGTATTGAAGAACTTGCAGCAGAACTTCGTGAAAGACATAATCCGGCTTGGAAGAAGCACTAAGATTCTTCCATCTGCTTTCAACTGAAAAGAATCGACAATATGATCAGATACCAAGGAGTAACAATCGAACGTGGATCACAAACTCTTTTCTCAGAAATTGATTTCAAGGTAGAAGAGGGAGAGTTTGTATATTTGATAGGTAAAGTAGGTGCGGGAAAGAGTTCCTTGCTCAAGACAATCTATGCCGAACTACCTATTTCGAGCGGATCGGCTCGTGTTTTCGAATACGATCTTACTCATCTGAAAAAGAATGAGATTCCATATCTGCGTCGTCAACTTGGTATCATCTTCCAGGATTTCCAACTTTTGTACGATCGTACTGTGCAGGAGAATCTTGACTTTGTGCTGAAAGCAACTGGTTGGAAAAATAAGGAGGATAGAGAAGAACGAATCAACGAAGTGCTCGATCTTGTCGATATGAAAGCAAAGGCGTGGCGTATGCCGAATACTCTTTCGGGTGGTGAACAACAGCGTGTTGCGATTGCAAGAGCATTCCTCAACAAACCGAAAGTGATTCTTGCCGACGAACCGACCGGAAACCTTGATCCGGAAACAGGACATAATATTGTCTCTCTGCTTTATGAGGTTTCAAAGAGTCAGCATACGGCAGTCGTTATTTCAACACACAATATGAAGTTCCTGACGGAATTCCCAGGAAGGGTTCTTAAGGTCGAGGATGAGACACTTACAGAGCAGAATACTGAGGAAGCTCAGGAAGAAACTCAAAGCGAGATGATTCAGGATCAAATCGACAGCAATATGTCTGAAGACCATTGCTCACCACAAGATACTGAACCTGAAGTGTCAGATTGTAACGAGCAATCTGATCAAACACTTTCCGAGTGATTGCGACAGACGAAGCTTTGTATTCAACGATTACTTTCGCTTTTCCGAATTCGTCGAAGACAACCGTGTCGCATCGTTTTTCTGTAAGACCCACTTTGATCGAAACCTCGTTTCCGATTCTTCCTTTAGGGAATTTACAGATGGTAATGAGATAATTGACAAAATGTTGTCTTACCCATTCTTCGGGAGTGAGTCGAACATATTTCTTTCTTTGAGAGTCAAAGATCTCTTCTTGTCCTGAAGCATTTTTCCGGACGTGACACTCAAAAGGAGGAAGATTTAAAGTAGTATTGAAATTCATAGTGCAAAGATAAGAAAATAATTGGTAATGGCAGCAAAAAAACAGGATTTTTCTTCAATCTGTAATGATATAAGCAAGCAAGTTTTTGCTCCTGTTTATCTTCTTCACGGAGAAGAGTCTTTTTTTATTGACAAAATTGCCAAACTATTATACGAAAATACTCTGACTGAAGACGAAAGAGACTTTAATCTGACTCAGTTCTATGGTGCAGATTTGACCGATATGGTTGAAGTAATCTCTGCTTGTCGTCGTTATCCGATGATGGCTGAACGTCAGGTCGTCATCCTCAATGAACTTCAGGCATTCAATAATCGTTCGCGTGCCATTGAATCATTAACTCTTTATTTGGAACATCCACTGGAAAGTACAATCTTTGTCATAATTTACAAGACAAAGAAAATGACTGGTGATATTCCTAAGCTTATTGCCGACAAAGGTGGAGTAGTTTTCTATAGCGAAAAGGTTCGAGATTATATGTTGCCGAAAGTAGTGAAACCTTATATCGAAGAGAAAGGCTTTGCTATTGACGAAAAAGCTTTGGAATTCTTGTGTAACTGTATCGGTTCTGATCTTAGCCGAATGTTTCATGAGATCGACAAGTTGAAACTTAACATCCAGGGAAATAAGATTACACAGGCAGATATTGCAAAACATATTGGTGTATCGAAGGATTTCAATGTCTGGGAATTGCAATCGGCAATAGGAGCGAAGGATTTCCATAAAGTAGAGATGATAAGGAAATACTTTGCCGCAAATCCTAAGGCAAGTCCTTTGGTTGTGACTTTGTCAGTTCTTTTCGGATTCTTCTCTAACTTGATGTTGGCTCATTACTGCCAGGATAAAAGCGTTAATGGTTTGATGGATAGACTTAAGTTGTCTTATCCTGCTGCGAAAGACATGGTTGTGGCAATGAAGAACTATAACGCCTGGAAAACTATGAGTAATATTTCAGTTATAAGAGATTACGATGCAAAATGCAAAGGCGCCAGAGAAGTGAGCCTTTCTGATGCAGATGCCCTTCAAGAACTGCTGTACAACATAATGAACTGATAAAAATTAATATTTTTATACTTTATTTGCCTTTTTTGGAACAATTTTTTTTCTTAATCGTTTATTATTCGTAACTTTGCCTAGAATTTGTATCCATTATTACTGGTCTAGGAACCTTTGAACACTTATTCATGAAGCTGAAAACTTTATATTGTATTATCTTATTAACATTGCTTTCAACATTCTGCTATGCTCAGTCAACGCAGAAGGGAATAGTGCTTGAATACAATGGACCAGACAAGAAAACTCCTTTGGCAAATGTAGAAATTGTTGTTAACAATGCAGGTTCTACTGTGTCTGATAAGAATGGAGAGTTCATATTGCAATTCCGTACACTTATTGCCGGCGATAAGATTACAATTCGTCGTGTGGAAAAAACCGGATATGAATTGTTCAATACCGATATCGTTTCTCAGTTTGTGATTACTAATGACGAACCGATTACAATCGTCATGTGTAAGACTGATAAACTTCATAATCTTCGCAATACTTATACTTCAAATGCTCATAAGCGTTTGGAAGAGTCTTATTCTGCAGAAAGCTCGTCATTGAAAGAATCTTTTCAGAATGGTTTTATTACAGAGATTGAATTTGAAAAGAAAAAGAAAGATCTTCAAAACAGATATGATGAGATGTTGGAAAACATCGATAATTATATCGAGCGTTTCACACGTCTTGATTTGAGCGAGCTGAACGATTTGGATAAGTCGGTTATTGAACATGTTCGTCAAGGAAATATTCTCGATGCAATAAAAGTGTATGACTCTGCCAATCTGATGAATTCTTATTTGTCTCAGTCGAAGGAACTTCAGCAATTGACAGCAGCTGAGCAAAAAGTATCTTCAGTCGTAGATAGCAGACAACAGAGAATTTCTTCACTTAAATCGTCTATCAGAAATCAGATCAATGTCCTTTGGCTTGCTGGAGGTTCAGAAAACTTTAAGAAAATATTGAATCTTACTAAGGATATGGCGGATGCTAATCCTTATGATAGAGATGCACAGATAGAGTATGGAGATCTTTGCTATAATTCGCACAGGTTTGATGAGGCATTAGAGTATTATAATAAAGCATTCGATGCTTCGAATAATGATGTCTTGAAAGAAGCACAGGTAAGAATTAAGCGTGGCGCTGTGTATTCGAAAATGAACGACATCGATAATGGAACTTGGGAGAGTATTACAGGACTTCATGATATTGACAGCCTTTTAGGAGTAAAGCAGGATTCTGATATTTATCTTATTGAAAGAGTATTCTCACAAGTTAATATTGCTAATAACTTCCTGCGCAAGAAAGATCTTGTAAATGCCAAGGCATATTATTCTTGGGCATTATCGGAAATGCAACTTTTGATGGAGTTGGATTCTATAAGGTATATGAGACCTTATGGAGAAGTATTGTCTGATTATGGGCATGCTTTAGCTCTGTCTGGCGATTCAATAGAAGCGGAACAAAAATTGTTGTCGGCGATTGATGTCTTTGGAAGATTGTTCCAGGAATCTCCAAAATCTTATTCCGGTTCTCTTGCAAAAGCTTACGATTATTTAGCAGAGATGTACTTTGATGAAAGAAAGTCAGAAATAGCCGAGAAGAACTTCTGGACAGCACTTTCATATTATCAGCAGGCTTGTGAGTACAATTCAGAGTTTTATCTTGGTCTTGCTGGTGTATGTCTTCAGAAGCTCGGAAGATTGCATATAAGTGAAAAGAGGTACGAAAGAGCAATGAATGTATTCAACAAATCAATTGATTTGATCAATATGGCTTCTGAGCACAATCCTTATGAATATAAAGACAGAATCGCTAATGCCAATCTTGCTAAGGGAACTGTTTATTGGCTCAATGGTGATTATGAAAATACACTCAAACAGGATCTTTTAGCGGAAGAACTATACGCAGAAATATTTGAGCACACTGACCAATTGTATAATAGTAACATCGGACAGTGTGCAGTATATTCAGGAGATTGCTATTTCAAACTCGGTGATTATGGCAATGCTTTGAAATGCTATGAGCGTGCATATAACTATGATAAGAAAGATAGTTATCTGTACAAGATGAAAAGAATGCAGAATTTTATTGTATTGTTCGGCAATTAGAACTGGAAATAGATAAATGGTTGCATTTCTGCAGTTACAAACTGATAGCAGATAATGATTACCGAAACCACAATTAATGCCATCACAGGCAACGGAAGTTTTGCAAAGCAAATTCTGTATTTCCTTTTCATTCTACTTGGCAGCCAGTGAATAATCATTCCCATTACGAAAAGAAGGAATATGTTGTGATAAGCCATAATAACATCCCAGACGTTTACATTCCATTGTGTTCCGATACTATTTATCATATCCTTCGCAATGTTCCATGCTGTTTCGTTTGCTACTGCTGGATCAAGGTTTGAGCCTGAACGGAAGAAGAGTCGCGTAAATGTAATGAATGTAAATGTAACGAGTATTGACCAACCTCGATTAAGCCATTCAAAAGGATTGCTTCCGCCACACATATTATATATATAGCGAATCCATGCACTTATTGCTATAAATGCGGAGAAAAACAAAAGCAGATTCCAGAGTGGTAATGGGAAGAATATTCTCAATCCTATGAAGAGTGCTGCAAGTCCTGTTGGAATAATTGCTCGAGTAAGCAGAGACATGTCTCTCCAGAACTTGAATATTACCATTCCGACACCATTCAAACCACCCCAAATCATAAAATTCATGCTTGCTCCATGCCATAGACCGCCAAGCAACATTGTAATCATAGAATTCAGATTAGCATAAATATGACGACGTTTTTCTGGATGACGCATAGCAGTGAAAATAGTAAGAACTGCTATTGCAAGTACTATTAATCCTACGATTAGACTACCAGAAAGAACTAGAGCGGCAAGTGTAATTGTTGTAATCCAAAAGTATGTGCCGAATGTAATGTTTCTATTACCACCAAGTGGAATATAAAGATAAGTTTGTAACCAGCGAGACAAGGAAATATGCCAACGTTTCCAGAAGTTTCCGGCATTCTGTGCTTTGTAAGGCGAATTAAAGTTCAATGGGAGATAGAAGCCCATCAAAAGTGACAGACCTATAGCAATATCTGTGTAACCAGAGAAATCCGCATAGACTTGGAGAGAATAGAAGAAGAGTGCGCAAAGATTCTCAAATCCTCCGAAGAACTGAGGATTATTGAATACTCTGTCGATGAAGTTTACTGCAAGATAGTCGCTAAGTATGATCTTTTTGGTCAGACCATTCAGAATCCAGAATACAGCTATGCCGAATTGCAGACGACTTAATGCATATTTTCTATAGAGCTGTGGAATGAAATCGCTTGCTTTGACGATTGGTCCTGCAACCAATTGTGGGAAGAAACTAACATAAAATCCGAAGTCCAGAATGTTACGGACAGGTTTTACAAATCCTTTGAATACATCGGCAGTGTAACTGATGATTTGGAAGGTATAGAAGGAAATACCAACAGGAAGTATAATTCGGTCAACGCTGAAGAAAGAACTGCCTGTAGCTTTGTTTGCAATTTCTGCGGCAATGTTTGTTACTTCTATTGTTGTGCCGAATAATTGGTTAAAAACGTCGGCAAAGAAATAGCTGTATTTGAAATAACAAAGAATGCTTAAATCGATGCAAACAGACAAGCAGAGTAATAGTTTGGCCTTTAGTTCTTGAATTGGTCTTTCTGAATGTGGTTTGTCAAAACTTTCAGGACTCCATTTGAGTTTGTAGATTCCTTGGGCGATGAAGAAATCTGAGATGGTAACGAATATTAATAAACCGACGAACAATCCGCTTGTCTTGTAATAGAATAGCAGACTGACAAAAAATAAATAGCTGTTGCGTAATAGTCTTTTGTCTTTGAACAATGCAAAGAATGCAAAAACTATTGCAAAGAACGCCCAAAACTGAAACTGTGTGAATAATAGAGGAGAGTTCGGGTCGAAGGAAAAGATATTTAATATGTATGTAAATAATTGCTGTAACATTTCTTCTTGTTGTTCAGATCTTATTCAGCATTTCTTTTGATAAAGTAATCGTCGACGATGGCATTATACATTAAATCGCCAACGAGCTGATAGCCTTCTCGTGTAAAATGGATATGGTCTTTTTTCATCAGATTCTCTTTTAGCCATTTATCTGATGAACCTAATCCGCCCATTATTGCATAGACATCAAACACACATCCATTATATTCTTTTGCAAGGTCTGTGAATGCTTGTTGAACCTTCGCTGTATTTGGGTTGAAGGTCTTTTTCCTTCCTCTTCTTTTCTTTCTAGGAAGATTAAGATAACAGTCGTTGTTTGTTATGAAAAGGAATGAACAATCCTGGTTCACAGACTGTATTCGTCGTATTAATGTGCGGTAGTCAGATTTGAATACTTCAGGATCAAATTCATCGACTGGCACATTAGCGTCGTTGATTCCTATTCCGAAGATTACAAGATCGGGTGGAAGTAAAGAAAGGTCTTGTGTGAATTTTGTGCAACGTAACCATGAAGGAACGGCTGCACCGTTTACACCAGACTCTGAATATGTGATACCATCTCGTTCGCTAAGAGGCATTATTCCTCTTAATGTAAATGTATTTGTTTCGGAAACTCCTTTGAATGCTATTTGGAACGTTGTTTTTTCTGATCCGAGATCGAAAATATAAGCTTCAGGATTTCCTCCTTTTTCTGTATAGTAAATAGTATCTGATTCAGAGATAATGAATGGAAAAACACTAGCCGAAGAACTTTCTCCAATTATTTTTATTTTTGAAAAAGCCCATCTTCTGTCTCCTCTGAAATCAAAAGAAATAGAATCTTTACTGTCTTTGGCAATTGCAGCAGCACCCGAAAGTCCAAGTTCTGCATCAGGCTGTTGTGACACACATCTTGATTTTCCCCAATCGCCGGAATATGTCACATAGTAGTTCCAAGGACCATTGCTCTTAAGAACTTTGAAAGGAAAGATAAGTCCTCTATCGCCTATCGTTGCATCACCCCAACGTGAGAAATTACTTCTCATCTGACCAGAAAGATCTCCTGCTTGAACATGGCTTCCTCCAATATGCAAGATGTTTACGTTACCTCCATCTGCAAGCATTTTATCAAGTTGTGTATAGAAATGCTCCATACCAATTCTAGAACCAGGATATTTCAAATATCCTTCTGCAGAATCGTTGACACAAGTATAATTGTTAGAAACCGGAACTTTCAACCAGTCTATGATCTTCTGTTCAAAGTTGGTCAGAGTCAATAGAAATGCTATCAGACATGCTAAAACGGTCATAGTTTCTAAAGCGATAATATTTGTAATAAACATCGAATGTGCCATAAAGAATCTCAGATATCTGACGAGATCCCTTGGTTGTGAAATGGATATAATCTTCACCAGCAAGTTGTGGTCGTGCCTTTACCCATTGTACCATTGAACCTTTTCCTCCCATAGCACTAAACATATCCCAATATGCTGCGCCGGCTTCATTTACAGCCTTTTGTAATGTTGAAACGAATTCGGGCAAGTGAGGATATGTTTGCATAGTTCCTCCGATTGAAGTGGCCATGTCAGAAGGCCCGATATAAAGAATTTTTGCGAGAGGTACAATCTTGTGGAAGAACTCAATCTGCTTTTTTGTCTGATTACAGAAAGACTGGATGCTTTCAGATTTCTTAGTGTAGGGAACAGAGTTGCCTCCATATTGAAGGATGATTAATGCCACATTCTCATCTTTGTAAAAACTCTCAATCGAGTTACGGTCAATGTTTGTGAATATTGTTCCAGAACAACCACGCATTGCAACATTATCCATTACAATGCCATTCATGCCGTCAAGCTGTATTGTGTGGACATCCATTACTCCACTTGCAACAAGGTAGCCATTCTTTGCTGGTTTTGGAAGGATTGCTTCATATAGTCTTACTCCGCCTTGACTCTTTGTAGTGTCGCAAGTTAATGGAATATTCTTTCCTCCTGCATTGAATGAGAAAGAACCGCTTCCTTGCATTCTTACACGGATTCGCTGGAATGTCTGAGCGTGAGGATAATCTTCTGCAGAGCGAGTGCGGAATGAAACTACAGTAGTAGTATCAACGTGTGCGACTTGTGCCATTGGTCCATAACGACGATGTCTGGCACGACGATCTTGTGGTCCGTAAACTATATAGCTTGGAATTCTATCTTGAGGATTAATGCTTTGTGCGCACGTATATGTCGCACCAGTCATTGGAACAAGTGTCTTCATTCCGACGCCACTTCCTCCAAACTGACTTTGGAATCTCTCTCGGAGATATGATGTCATTCTGTCCTCTTCGAGTTGGGAATCTCCGTAATGAACAATTCGGACAACTTCATTTTTGCTATTCTCTAGTTTTAAGAATAGATCGTCGAAGAATGTAACGTCATTATTAGGAAAATAAAACCTCGATTCGCTGTTGTTTATGTAGCTTAGATATTCTCCGTCTTTTGAATTTACTAATGCTTGTAAACGTTGTTGATATAATTCCTCTGGACTTAGTTCCGGTTCCTGTGGAGTTCCTTTTGTTGCTAATACTTCACTTAAGGAAGGAAACTCAAGAACAACTGGTCCTGCTTTCAATCCTTCTGTTGGGAATATAAAAGAAACAAATGCTAATATTCCTAATACAGAGAATATGAATAAAACAATTTTGTATGCTTTCATTCTTTACTTAATATCTAATAAACTTCAATCGTAGAAGATTACTTTGAAGAATCATTTCTTCACCATCCAATCGTTCAACAACAAATTGTTCAGTTAAAGCGTTTATTCCAAAAGGTCGTAGTAGATTTACGTCTTCAGTTTTTTCTTCTGCTTGCTCTCTATGATGATTGATGTAAGGATCAAAGGTTTTTAAGATTGTTCCTTCGTGAGAGAATCTCATAAATATATTCTGATTCTTTTGAGTTTTGTCTTCCAGACTCAAAAGTTTGTCTTGAACACTCCAGAATATTCCTTCATGCTTATAATCTATTGTAGGACAATTGACTCCAATGGAATCTACCGAAACAAGATGCCACATGCCATCAAGATCTCCATTGTCCGAGATCTCGAAACCGCTACAGGCAAATAGTGTTACAGTAATATATATATATAATGTATATAATATTTTATTCTTCATTCGTCGTTTTTATTAGTAAGCTATCTTATATATGACTGAGAATTGAACTCCGTTGTTGTTACCAAGGATCTGTCCGTTATCGAGTCCGTAAGAAAGTTTCAGATTCATACCATCTAACCATTTCCTGCAATCGTATTGGAATTCTGTAAGCAGACTGAAGTTCTTGCGATGTTCGTCATAAGGATAACGATATGTGCCAAGACCTTTCTGCCATGTTGCTAAAATTCGATAAGACAGGTCTTCACAGATATTTCCGTCCAACCCGAAATGCCAAGCGTAGAAACGATTGTTCTTTATCCATAGGTCACCATCTTCATTGTTGATAGGAGATAGGTACAAAGGGTTTCCTATAACTTGACCGTAATATTGCCAACCTGGATAGTATTCGTGATTGTAATAGTTGTCTTGTCCTCCTATCTGATCATAGATTGTTTCACTATGGTCATGATAAACAGGTCCGCTTTGGAAACGAGTGTTTATGAATTCAGCAACAAAATTCCTGATGTAGTTTTGGTTTTTGAAATTGAGCTCGAGTCCTATTAATCCATCTTTTACAGGATAAACATAGTATTTACTATCTCTTTTTTCCCAATCTCCGTCTTTTCCATATCCATATCTGCCAAGATGGTAGAATGCAGAGTGGTCGTCAAAGAAATGTTCTCCGTATATACTTATATTTACTGGATCAAATTTGTAGGTGAATCTTGCCAACCAGCTTCCTAGATGATTTCCTTCGGAATTTATATAACCTATTTCATCTTCTCTGAAATCACTTCCTCCAGGAATGAAGGCATGCCAGAATCCTTTTATTCCGCTTTCGCCTTTGAAACTATAGAATTTTCCTTCTCCGTCAAACCAATTTACATCGCCACCGAATATAGCAGCCATTTCCAATCCAAGTTCAACGCTGAAAGGCTTTTCATCTTTTCCAATTTTCAGGTAACCTGCCTTATTGTGATACAAAGCAGATTCTGTCCATTTATTTTGCTGGTTGGTAAAATCTTTTTGCCAAGAACCATCAGTCATAAGACCATAAGCGATGAATCCTTTTAATGAGAGCCATTTGTTTAATCCAGGAATCGGCCAATATTCTTCAAGACCTATTCTCACTTGTGGAATAGGATGTGCATTGATACCTAAAGTCTGTGAACCAGATGAGAGTGTCTGATTCTTCAATTCCATTTTTTGCTGTTTGCTACCAATAGTCAAAGTTCCTCTTTTGTATCTTCCTTCAAAATACAGTTGTTGAAGAAAAACAGGAGAACTATAATTGTATGCAGCAACAAGATCCAATCCATAGCCGATGCCCCATTTCTTCTGGTCATCGTTCTTGATATCTCTCTTTATGGCAGCTCTCAGATAGCCGTTCGATCCTTTTATTGAACTAAGACCATATTTGTTGGCATTCAGCCACAGTGGTGTTTTGCCGTTGCTGGCAGATATCTGCATTTCGTATTCAGTCTCTATTCCTTCGAATATAGACTTGTTTTGTGCCGATATAATCGTCGCAGAAAGAATAATGTATAAAAAGAATAGTTTACGCACCTTCTATTATTGGATAATTGTTTTCTACATGACCGATAGGACAATCAAAATACATAGGAATATTGTAAGGACCTATCATGTCGCGCATAGTATCATATAAATTCTTTGGCATTTCAGGGTCTTCGTCGCATCCTGTGAACTGACCTATTATGATGCCTTTTATTTTGTCAAAGATGTTTCCCAATCGCAATTGGTTCATCATTCTGTCAACCTTGTATGGAGATTCCTGTATGTCTTCGATAAATAGTATTTTATCTTGATAGTCAAAATCATATTCAGTGCCATGTAATCCTGAAAGAACAGCAAGATTTCCACCAATTATCGGAAAAGTAAAATCTGCATCTATTATTGCACCAAACTGGGAGTTGAACGGTATGTTATATAAAGCGTTTTTATCATCGTCCATAGCATCAAGTATTTCCTTGATTGCTAATGATGTCGGATCTGTCGGCTTTTCTCCCAAGTGTTTCATCATGTGACAATGAACGCTTCGTATACCTGCTTTTTGCCAAAGTGCATGAAGTGCAGTTATGTCGCTATATCCGAAAACAGGTTTGTTTGATTCTTTTATCAAATCCAAGGGAATCTTGTCAAGAATCTGCATACATCCGTATCCGCCTCTTGACGCGTATATGACATCTACATCAGGATCTTTCAATGCTTCAATGATATCATTTGCGCGATCTTCAGCTGTACCTGCAAATCTGCCGTACTTATCTTTCGCATGCTTTGATAAAGTAACATTGTGTCCCCAGGAACATAATGTTTCAACACCTTTATCAATTACTTCAGGAGCACAATGTCCGGCAGGTGAGATTATTCTTATTTTCATATGAACTTTCTGTAATAAGAATCATCGTATCTTAATAGAATATTACAATCTGGTTGTAACGGCACGAAGCATTTCGTCTTTCCAAGGCTTGAAATCTCCTGCGAGAATATGTTGTCTTGCCTCGCCAACAAGCCACAGGTAGAATGCAAGATTGTGAATAGATGCAATCTGAAGTGCTAAGAATTCCTGCGCATGGAAAAGATGACGCAGATATGCTTTGCTGTAGATTCTATCAACCTCACAAGGTCCGTCTTCCAGTATTGGAGAAAAGTCGTTTGCCCATTTTGCATTTTTCATATTCATAATACCATGCTTTGTAAAGAGCATACCATTTCGTCCATTGCGAGTAGGCATAACGCAGTCGAACATATCTACACCTCGTTCTATTGCTTCAAGGATATTTGCAGGTGTACCTACACCCATAAGATAACGAGGTCGTGTTGTTGGAAGAATCTCATTAACGACTTCGATCATCTCGTACATTTTCTCTGTAGGTTCTCCGACCGCAAGTCCACCGATAGCGTTACCTTCTACATCCATAGCAGCAATCTTTTCAGCAGCGCGACGACGAAGATCTGGGAATGTGCAACCTTGAACGATAGGGAAGAGGCTTTGGTGATATCCATAAAGTCCGTTTCCGTTTTCGTCTTCTGTTTCCTTATAGCGTTTGAAACAACGATCAAGCCATCTTTCTGTTAAACCAAGCGATTTTTCTGCATATTTGTAATCAGAATCACCAGGAGGACACTCATCGAAAGCCATCATGATATCTGCTCCAATAACTCTTTCGATATCCATCACACGCTCTGGTGTAAATAAATGCTTGGACCCATCTATATGACTACGGAAAGTGCAGCCTTCTTCTGAAATCTTTCTGTTGTCTGCTAAAGAGAATACCTGAAAACCTCCAGAATCGGTTAGGATAGGACGATCCCAAGTATTAAATTTATGAAGTCCTCCCGCTTGCTGGAGAATATCAAGACCTGGGCGCAGATAGAGATGATATGTGTTGCCGAGAATAATCTGAGCCTTTACTTCTTCTTTCAGTTCGTGAAAATGGAGACATTTTACACTGCCTACAGTTCCCACAGGCATGAATATAGGAGTTTGTATTTTACCGTGATCAGTAGTAATTTCTCCGGCTCTTGCCCAGCTGTTTTTATCTGTTGCTTGTAATTCGAAAGTCATTTTCTGTTTGCAGTTTTTCTGTTAGCGTCAATTACCTTCTTGATATAATACACAAAACATATCATTACAATAATGATGATTCCAATCTTCACGTATCCGCTATATTCCTGAACTTTTGCTATCAAAACTTCTTCAGGCATAGATTTGCCTAATATTGCTCCGAGTCCAGCAAGAACTGCATTCCAAACAGCAGCTCCAAGTGTTGTAAAGAAGATGAATGTTGACATCTTTAACTTCGAGAGTCCTGCAGGAATTGAAATCAATTGACGAATAACAGGAATCAAGCGACCGATAAATGTTCCTATTGCTCCATGATCTGCAAAATATTTTTCAGACTTCTCAACACCATCGCGATCGATGAGAAGCATATGAGAAATATTTGTGTCAGCAAACTTGTATATTATAGGTCGACCTAACCAATATGCTAAAAAGTAGTTTACTAATGCACCAATGACTGCACCGATTGTGCCAAACAAGATGATGAGAGGAATGCTCATCGTACCTTGGTTGATTGCAATATATGCAGCAGGGATAATAACTACTTCTGAAGGAAATGGGATAAAGGAACTCTCAATTGCCATAAAAAGAGTCACAACCCAATAGTTCATATTATCAGCAATCCAAATATATAATTCTTCCATATTTATAATTTCTCTATTTCTTTAACTGCTTCATAGTCGCCAATACTCAGGAAATATTCTTTCATCAGTACTATTGTGTTTTTTTCTGTTGGTTTCATTGACAATAGTTTCCTGAATTCTGTATCAGCTACATCGTATTTCTTTATTCCCAGAGCAAGTTCTGCTTTTGCTAAAACAAAATTCTTAGAACTCGGCTTTATTTTTATAAGTTTGTCAAGAATGTCCAAAGCTTCATCAAAATGATGCATTGTCGATAGGATGGAAGCTTTTAGTGACAGATAAGAAGTGTTTCTTTTCTTGATTTTTATGGCGGCGTTAATTATTTCCAGAGCCTTAGGTAAATCTCCTTTGTCCAAAAGTAATTGAGTATACTCGAACATAACCTCATGGTTGTCTGGCATCCTTTTTATAAGTTTTTCATAACATTCTATTGCTTTGTCTGTCTCATCTATTCTGGCATAGCATTGAGCAAGCAAATCGTATGTCATGGAAATCTGCGCCTGAATCTCCTGAGGCGAAATTGCTATTTCTTCGTGAACAAGCTCTCCTTCAAAGAATTTTTTGCAAATTTCGAGTGATTTTATTGCTTCATCATAGTTAAGTCTTTCTGCAATCAGAATAAAACCTCTAACAAAATGTAATAGTGGATTTGTCGGATCTATGGCAATACCAAATTCGCAAGCCTCTTCACATTTGTCGATAAGCTTTAATTCAAATGTACATCTTGCAAGATCTTGCCAAGTATAAATATCGTATGCATCGATATCCAAAGATCTCTCAAGAACGACGATTGCATTCTCAAATTCGTTAAGATCCATATACATAGCACCAACTCGAGCAAGAGCTTCAGGGTTGTCATCTATGTATTTTGCTGCGGCTTGTAATGCCCGAAATTTTCCGAAAGAAGATATTTCCTTCCACATCTCGTCAATATTATTTACGAAGTCTATTGATGAGATTTCTTTTCGATGAAGCCTAGCTGCTAATCGTCTTATAGCACTCAAATCTTTTCCATCAACAACATCAAATGCGAATTTTAATGTTTCAGTTGATTCCGTTCCATCGTTTATATATGGTTCAAAAAGACTTTTAGCTTCATCAACATGAAGGGTATGTATAAGTAGTAATACTTTCAGTTTTACAAGATCTTCGTTGTTCGGATGTTGTTTGAGACCTTGATTTATTACATCTATTGCTTCGAGCATGTTGAAATCATCGAGCAAATCATAAACGATCTGCTCGATTTCATCACTTTCGAAATAAGGAAAAACGTTTCGGGATTGTTCTGCCTTATATCTGTAATAAGCATCTGATTTTTTTGAACCCATTTATCTCGATTACTTTGAGTCTTTCAAAGTCACAGTACGGTTAAACACAAGATGTTCTGGTGTTGAGTCGTAGTCAACTGTATAGTAACCAATACGCTGGAACTGTAGATAGTCGAGAGGCTTACGAGTAGCACACCACTTTTCGACATAAGCGGTCTTAACTTCGAGAGAATTAGGATTGAGGTATGGACGCATTGCCTCAATGCCACGAAGATCACCATTCTCCTTTGAGTAGTTGGCAACCTCATCACGAGGATTCTCAACAAGCCAGAGACGATCATAGTTACGAATCTCTGCCTCGATACAATGGTTGCAAGATACCCAGTGGATAGTCTTGCCTTTGATCTTCATATTAGCATTCTCCTGACCTGTCTTTGTATCTGGGATAAGCTCTGCATAGATCTCAACGATATTCCCGTTCTCATCCTTCTTGCAGCAGTTTTCTTCCGGACAACGGATAATGTATGAGTTTTTCAAACGAACTTCCTTACCAGGGCCGAGACGGAAGAACTTCTTAGGAGCATCCTCCATGAAATCTTCGCGTTCAATCCATAGCTCTCGACTGAACTCAATCTGGTGAGTGTTTCCTTCCATTATAACGTTGCCCTCAGCATCCTTGAGCTCAGGATTGTTTACTGCCTCATACACTTCAACCTCGCCCTCTGGGAAGTTTGTGATTATGAGCTTAACTGGGTCGATGACTGCACTTACACGCAAAGAACGCTTGTTAAGGTCATCACGAACAGCACTCTCAAAGAGTGACATCTGATTCAAAGCATCAAATGTAGTATAACCAATCTTATCGATGAAAGAGAGGATACCTTCTGGCGAATAACCACGACGACGATAACCGCAAATCGTCGGCATACGTGGATCGTCCCAACCATTTACTACACCTTCCTTAACCAAAACGAGAAGATTACGCTTTGAAAGAAGGATATGAGTAAGGTTCAGCTTATTGAACTCAGTCTGACGAGGACGATTGTCATCCAAAGGCTTATCGTCACCTGCGACTTGCTTTGCCCAATCGACAAAGAGATCGTAAAGTGGACGGTGAGGCACAAATTCGAGAGTGCAGAGTGAGTGAGTTACACCTTCCCAATAATCGCACTGACCATGAGTATAGTCGTACATCGGATAAGCATTCCACTTGTTACCTGTACGCCAATGAGGGATATTAAGCACGCGATACATGATTGGATCGCGGAAGTGCATATTATCTGAAGCCATATCGATCTTAGCACGAAGGACCATCTTACCAGGCTCAACGTTACCAGAGTTCATCTCTTCAAATAACTTCAAGCTCTCTTCAATAGGACGATTGCGGTAAGGCGATTCTGTACCTGGCTGAGTTGGAGTACCCTTCTGTGCAGCAATCTGCTCAGAAGTCTGTTCGTCAACATAAGCCTTGCCTTCCTTGATAAGAGCTACTGCAAGATCCCAGAGCTGCTGGAAATAATCGGAAGCATAAAGGATTTTGCCCCACTTAAATCCGAGCCACTCAATATCACGCTTGATTGCCTCAACGTATTCTGTATCTTCCTTCTGTGGATTTGTGTCGTCCATTCGGAGATTACAAACACCTCCATACTGTTTTGCGATACCAAAGTCAAGAGCAATAGCTTTTGCATGACCGATGTGAAGATAACCATTTGGTTCTGGCGGGAAACGTGTCTGTACTCGCTTTCCGTTCTTACCTGCTTCAAGATCTGCATCGATTTTTGCCTCGATGAAATTCTTACTTTTCTTCTCGATTGTAGATTCTGCCATTGTTTTATATCTTCTTGTTATTTAATTATCTTTTTTTATTGCGCGCAAATTTAATAAATAATGTGTAATATTCAAAATTGCCTTCTGTTTATTCGTCAATCTTAAAGTATTTTTTGAGTTTAATGATTGTAATGCTTATTATATATTATAATAAACTGATTCCATTTAGAGGTTTATTTATTACAAACATCGCATTTCTGGCATGTATGATCTATGTCTTCTCCGAAATATTTAAGAAGTTGTACCATTCGGCATTCTTCGTCATTATCGATATAATTTATCATTGCATTGATGCGTTGTTCCTGTCGGGCTTTTCTGTCTTCATAAATGTAATGAGAAATCCGGATTTCCTCATTTTCAAGTCTTGGTGTCAGATAAATGATTGCAGGAGTTTGCCTTGCTGGAACATAATGAAGAATATGGTGCTTTGAAAGCAGTAATAATTGCTGATAAAGCTGTTGCTGATCCAAACCTGTCTTTGCCATTATGTCTTCCTCTCTGATAAAAACATAGTCAGCAAATACACCAGTATATAAACGTAAGATCGAGTTTATGACTTTTTGAGAATCTTTATCATATTTGTCGAGATGATATAATGATTCTCGACTACATGTGAACATGAGTCTTGAGTGTCGGTCAGGTTCTTCGTTGTATACAATATAACCTGCTTGTTGCAATAGTTTTAATGCATAATATACTGGAGAAACAGCCAATTTATATGCCCAGCAAAAACGCATTATGTCGAATTCAAACATTGAGTTATAACCAGCTCCAATTGCTATTTGGAAAAAGTTCGCAAGACGTTGATAAACCATTCTGACATATTCTCTTTCAGGATATTCATCAGCTAAATGCTTCATCAGGTTTAGCTTGTCTTTTCTATCTGTCAAGATCCAAGCATCGGAATGCTGTAAGTCTCTACCTGCTCGTCCTGCTTCTTGGAAATATTCCTCTGGAGAAGAAGGTAGGTCAAGATGTATTACTAGACGAACATTTGGTTTGTCTATGCCCATACCAAAAGCATTAGTTGCGACAATAATTGGAGTGTTGCCGACCATCCATTGCTCTTGTCTTTCTTCTTTTTCTTTTGCAGATAATCCTGCATGGTAGAAATTTGCGCTAAAACCTTCTCGTACTAATGTGTCCGCAACCTCTTTTGTTTTCTTCCGGCTTCTAACATAAACAATTGCTGCACCTTCTTTCAGAAAAGAGAGTAGTTCAAGCATTTTCCCGAGTTTGTCTTCTACTTTCGCAACATGATATATTAAATTCGGTCGTTCAAAGGATGCCTTGTATGTGTTAGCATCTTTCTTGAATGCAAGTTTGTCTTTTATATCTTCTACAACAATATTTGTTGCTGTCGCTGTAAGAGCCAAACAAGGCGTGTTGGCTGGTAACAACTGTCGGAAATCCTTTATTCTTAAATATGGTGGACGAAAATCATATCCCCATTGCGAAATACAATGTGCTTCATCTACAACTAATAGACGAACATCCATATATTGGAGTTTTGCTTTGAATAGCTGCGTCTCAAGACGTTCAGGAGATAGATACAGAAACTGATATTTCTGAAGTATGACTCTCTCGTAGGTTTCTAATACTTCCTGATGAGTCATGCCCATGAATACAGATGCTGCTTTGATCCCTTTTTCTGTCAAGTGATCAATCTGATCTTTCATTAATGAGATGAGAGGTGTGATAACTATGCAAAGACCACCTAAAGCAATAGCTGGAACTTGAAATGTAATACTTTTTCCTCCTCCTGTAGGTAATAAGCCTAAAGTATCATGTCCAGAAAGAACCGAGGCTATGATTTCTTCCTGCAGTGGTCGGAATGAATCATAGCCCCAATATTGTTTTAGTATTTCGTGTATAGATTTATTCATGAATGTTTAACAGAGAACTATTTGTTCCTACAACATCACCATCGTCTTTCGAATGAATGAGTAAGGCGAGGACAGATGCGATATTGTTGGTCTCACTCTCTTTTATGTCTTTGACCAAAAGTTGAATGTTGTTATTTGAATAAGTATTCTCTTCAATCGTAAATACTATATCAAATGGCTTTCCGCTCTTGACAATATCAAATTTGTCAGCCATGTTAAATGCAATTCCACTATGTGTGAAATTTGTTTCCGGATCATACATCTCAAGTCGTATGTGTTCGAGTTCTTTTCCGACGAGACGACTTCCTCCGTGATCTTTGATTTTTCGGCAGACAAATAAAGGCTTGTTGTTGCCAGGACCGAAAGGAGCGAGGATCTTTAAGCTCTTGAACAAGCGATTTGTTACTTCGCGGAATTTCACTTCCATGTCAATGTCCAGATGCTGTTGCTGCTGAGCGTCAGTAATATGATCTTCAACCCATTTCTCAATACGTTCCTCGAGTTCGGCAATATTTTCTTCCTTCAATGTTAAGCCAGCTGCATATGTGTGTCCACCGAAGTTTTCTACCAAGTCTCGGCAAGAATCAATAGCACTGTAAACATCAAAACCTTGTATTGAACGAGCAGAACCACTTGCAAATCCACAAGCGGAAGTGAGTACAATTGCAGGACGATAGAAATGTTCAGTAAGGCGACTTGCTACAATTCCAATTACACCTTTGTGCCATTCCGGATTATAGACCAAAACAGATTTCTTTTCCGAAAGATCCATTGCATTTACCATTGCCAATGCTTCTTCCGTAATCCTCTTATCAAGTTCCTTTCTTGTTTCGTTGTATTTTGCAATATGATCTGCGCTTATCTTTGCTGTGTCCTTATCTTTTGCAATAAGCAAATCAACAGCTTCTTTTCCGCACATCATACGTCCAGATGCATTGATGCGAGGACCGATTTTGAAGACAATATCAGAATTCGTAATTGTCTTTCCTGTCAATCCGCATTGGTCGATGATGCATTGAATACCTTCGCAAGGACTTTCGTTGAGACGGCGTAATCCATTATAAGACAACACTCTGTTCTCACCAGTCATTGGAACTATATCAGTAGCGATACTCATTGCACATAAATCGAGCAATGGATAAATCATTGCCAATTCGTTGAGACCATTGTTGCGAGCGAAAGCCTGCATGAACTTTAATCCGACGCCACACGCAGAAAGATGAGGATAAGGATATTCGTCGTCAACACGTTTCGGGTCAAGGACAGCTACAGCTTCTGGAAGTTCATCATCTGGTTTATGGTGATCACAGATAATAAAATCGATGCCTTTAGACTTGGCATATCTGACCATATTAATGGCTTTGATGCCGCAATCCAAAGTTATTACGAGTTTTACTCCAGTGTCGTATGCGTAGTCGATTCCTTTTTCAGATATACCATATCCGTCATCGTAACGATCTGGAATATAATAGTCTAATGCGGAATAGAAATTGCGTAAGAAACGATATACCAAAGCAACGGCACTTGTGCCATCGACATCGTAATCTCCGTAAATGAGTATTTTCTCTTTACGTCCTATAGCTTCGTTCAGTCTTTGAACGGCTTTATCCATATCCTTCATGAGGAATGGATCATGCAACCCTGTCGAGAGTTGCGGTCTAAAGAAGTGTCGTGCTTCTTCTGCATTTGTCACACCTCGCTGAACGAGCAGATGGGCGACAATCGGATTGAGTTTTAATTCAGATATTAATCCATCCTTGATCTCTTTCTGTTCGTTTGTGAGAGTACGACAATTCCATTGGTAATTGGTCATTATCTATTTTTTTATAATTAAACGAGAGAAGAGATTCCTGACGCACTGGCAGAAGCCAAGCTTTCTGGAATGGGGTAGTAGTACGCACTTCTTCAAGGTATTTCTCACCTTCAGCGCGATCAGTGAATGTTTTCAAATATAAACGGAAACGTCCGTCTTTCTCGAGGATACCGACATTCTCGTATCCTTCGCTGTTTCTTTTCTTGACAAAATGTTCGGCTTCTGTCGAAGATGTACAACTTCCAATGATTATATAATATAGTTTTGAAGGAGTTGTTGTATTCAAAGTTTGAGTCTCGGTTTCAACTTTTGGCTCTTCTGTTACTGTTTCTTCTTTTGGAGTTTCTTCTATGATTTCTTTTGGAGTATTTGCTTCAACTTCCGAGAGTGTTAATTCGGTTTCCCATAATTCGTCCCAGTTTTGTGCTGTTGGAGTGTTTGGACACAATTTGTCCAAAACTATCTCGGAGTCAAACAAAGATGCATATTCGTAAATATTGGACTTCTTGTCGAAATCGTTATCTACTAAGAAACAGAGTAAAAGTGCAACGACAGCAGCAACTCGTTTTACCCAATATGTTGGAATAGAAACAACTTCTACAGTATCTTTCTTGCTGCCGAAAGACTTGTTTCTATCTTCTTCGATTTCTTTCCATGTCTTAATTTCTAATGCATTCAATCCATAGGATTCTGTATCAAATGGAATCTGCTTAGCGTTTTTTAGAGTAAGATGATGGTCAGAATCGTATGAGAGTGTTCCTAAGTTGCCAAGTTTGTAGGAATTGTTTCTGCCAAGCTGGTTCTTGATGTTTGCTACTTCAAATTGAATTTGAGAAGTCGCTTGTTCGAATGACAGATTGTTGGCTTCCATATATGCATTTGCTAACATGCCGTCATTCTTAGTCAAAAATCTATTTAAGTGCACTTCATAATGGGATGGAGTGTAAATATGATTTTTGTAGGATGCATCAATTTCTCTCAACAAGAATCCACCAATGCCAGGCACATAAGCGTAGTGTCTGGTCATCAAAGTGTATTCTATGTATGTCGAAAATGAGTACATGTTGTTATGTTATATTCGTGCAAATATAATAAAAAACTTGAAAAACAAGAAATTTTCGAAAAAAAATGTGCTTATTTTTTCAATCTATTGTACATATCTATTGCAGCAGACTCAGGAAGACCAAGTTCTATTGCTTTATTTAAGTCTCTGCGAGCATATTCTTTATCGTTCTTTGCCATTCGGATTTTGGCTCTCATGAAATAGGAAAGAGGGTCTTTCCCGTTCATCTCAATGCTCTTGTTTATATCTTGTAAGGCAGCTGCAAAACGTCTGCTCAGGTAATAGACTTCAGCTCGATCTCTCAGCAAACTCCAACTCTTTGGATTGGCTTTTATCAATGCATCGTAAAGTTCTACAGCCATTGCGTTTTCGCCCATGACTTTGTAAACTTGTGCCATTCCAAGTCTGGATTTTGCACTCTTCGGATTAAGTTGGTCAATGCGCTCTAAATCGATTCTTGCACCTAATGTGTCCTGCCTCATCAGACGACAAAGAGCACGTTCGTAAAGTGCCTCTTCGTCTTTGTCGTTTCTGGTCAATATAACCGTATAGTCTTCAATGGCTTTGTCATATTCTTCCATCTCTGAAAAAAGAGATGCTCTTGATGAGTAAGCAATGGAATTATCTTCAAGAAGAGAGATTGCACAAGAGTAGGAAATCTCGGCGTCCTTATATTTTTTCTGTTGACGTTGTATTGTTCCGAGATTTACGAACAGCAATCCGTTGCCAGGGTTTGCAGGTTCCAATCTCATAGCATTTTTCAGATACTCTTCTGCGTCCGATATTTTGTCCTCGTCTAAGGCATCGAAACTTGCAGTTATCCAACCTTCATAGGTTTTTATGGTATCTGTTTGCGCATACATATTGAAATGCAATGAAATCAAAAACAAAAACAATACATATGATAGTCGTCTATTATTCATCTTTTTCTTTAATTTTGTGCAAATATAATTGAAAATGTCGAATAATTGATTATCTTTGCACATCTTTTAATAAATATTATATGATTAAGTTTTGGAAATACATTTTGAATAAGAAATTGACGCTGTTGGCTATTATGCTGATGTCGCTTTCTTCTTGTAGTTCCATCATTCATCAGCAATCTTCGAAGATCATTAAAATTGATTCGATCAATACAATTGAATCAGATACAACTGTAGCTTTGTTCTCTTCTTATGAGAATCCTAATTGTCATTTGAGGTTTAAGCTGGATGTTCCTGTAAAAGCCTATTCCCAAAAGACAGTTGAAGCAGCAGAACTTATGATTATTACTTTGATAAACGAGAAATATATTCATGAGACTTCATCTCTGGAAGAAGTGATGAGATTATATACAAAAGAATATATTTTCAATTATCTCAAAAATGGGATTAACTCACAGACAGAAAGTGAGGATGATCAAACTGATTCAGAAGAATGGATGAATTATGAGGAACGATTCAGAGGAAAGGTTTTGTTCAATGACAAAAACATTTTTTCTTATTCACTCCGGAATTTTTCATTTTCAGGAGGTGCTCATGAGAATATAACAAATAATGTTTCTTCTCTTGATTTAAAAACCAATAAAATAATTACTCTGGATTATCTTTTCACAGATGAAAATCTAAAAAAGATTCATGATTTGATTATTGAGAATCTTAATAAAGAATTTCAACTGTTGACAGATGAGATTGACGTAGTTCCTAATTTCTATTTGTCGGACGAAGGTATTACTTTTGTCTATAATCCTCTCGATATAGCAGCGTATTCCGATGGAGAGTTAAAGACGACTTTGTCTTGGAACGTCGTCGAACCTCTTCTCAAGTATAACCCAATCAATTAAACAATGGATTTTGTCAAATATTTTCCAGAATTAACAGAAAAGCAGATCGAGCAATATGCAGCTTTAAAGGAGTTGTATACAGATTGGAATGCAAAAATTAATGTTATTTCCCGAAAAGACATTGAGAATCTCTACGAACATCATGTTCAGCATTCGTTAGCTATATCGAAATTTGTTGAAGAGACTCTTGGAGGTTGGAAAGCTGATTCTACAATTGTTGACGTTGGTTGCGGCGGTGGTTTTCCTGGAATTCCTTTGGCGATTATGTATCCGGATTGTCATTTCCTGTTGGTCGATCGAATTGGAAAGAAAGTTAAAGTCGCACAGGAAATAGCAAAATCGATAGGATTGACAAATGTTGATTTCCGTCACGCCGGCATCGAAGAAGTTAAAGACACTTTTAACTATTCTGTCAGTCGTGCAGTAATGAATCTTCCTGATCTTCTAAAACTTGTAAAAAGAGTTACGAGAAATGGCTTGATATGTTTGAAAGGCGGAGCCTTGGACGAAGAAATGACTCCGGCAATTGCCAGGAATACGGTAATCAAGGACATTAAGGATTATTTTGACGAAGAATTCTTTGAGACTAAAAAAGTTGTCTATACAGTTATTCCAAATAAGAAATGAAAATAAAAGTTTTTATCAATAACGAATTCGGTGAGAATTGTTATGTCGCTTTTGACGAAATGTCTAAAGAGGCAATAATCATTGATCCGGGTATGGTTACTGAAAAAGAACAGCAAAAGGTTGGATCGTTTGTTAAGGACAATGAATTGACCATCAAACATATTCTTTTGACACATAGTCATGTTGATCATGTTTATGGTTGCAGTTATTGTGTAAAGGAATTCGGATTGGGAATAACTGGATGTCTGGAAGATCAGTTGAGTTTGCCGTCAGCTCATTTACAAGCTCAATTGTTTGGAGTTACAGATTGTGGAACTGTTCCTTCTATTACGACAAATATCGGAGAAGGAGACACTTTGCACTTTGGCAATTTGGATATTAAGGTTATAGATTGTCCAGGTCATAGTCATCATGGTCTATGTTTCTATATTCCTCAATCAAAAGTTGTTTTCACTGGAGATGTTTTGTTTAACATGAGTGTCGGCAGATCTGATTTTGGCCCTAAATTTGGTGGGGACGGTGCAAAACTGATTGAAAACATTAAGAGCAAACTGCTCACGCTTCCGAGTGATGTGGATGTTTATCCAGGACATGGACCTCGTACGGCAATAGAACTTGAAATTAAAAGAAATCCATATTTGATTTGATATGCATATTCCTCAAGATCCGGAAATGCTTTATAGCATGATAAATATGAAGCTTAGAGATTCCTATGATTCTTTCAGCTCACTTTGCGAAGATGAAGATATAGATGAACAAATGGTTGAATCTGTTCTTAATAAAGCAGGATATTTTTATAACAAAGAAATAAATCAATTCAGATGATATATTCAATGACAGGTTTCGGCAAGGCTGTTGCTGAAATTAAAAATAAGAAGGTTACAGTTGAAATCAAGTCGCTCAATAGCAAGCAGCTTGATCTCAATGTAAAATGTGCTTACCAATATCGTGAGAAGGAAATGGAGTTCCGTCAGATGGTTCAGAAGGCGTTGCAAAGAGGCAAGGTTGATATGTCTATTACTGTCGAACTCAATGTTGCTGATAGTGCACCACGTGTAAACACAGAATTGTTGAAGGTTTATAAGGCTCAGTTCGAATCTGCTCGTCATGAGCTTAATCTTGCACAACCTGGACTTGATCCGGAATCATCGGCTCTTTATCTCCAGCTCCTTATGAGAATGCCTAATGCGATTCTTACAGAAACTGCAGAAGTAGAGGAAGATGAGCTCATTGAAGTTTCAAAGACTGTTGAAAAAGCAATTTCTGCTCTTATTGATTTCAGAAAGCAGGAAGGAGAATCATTGTATAATGTATTTACTTCGAAGGTTAATAATATTGGAGCTCTTTTGAAAAGCGTTGAACCATACGAGAAGGAAAGAACTGAAAAGATCCGTCAATCTCTTTTAGATAAGCTCTCTCAGTTGCCTGCTGATTACGATAAGAATCGTTTCGAGCAAGAGTTGATCTACTATATTGAGAAACTCGATATCAATGAAGAGAAACATCGTCTTGATAACCATCTCAAGTATTTCGTTGAAACTATGGATGGCAATGAAGAGAATGGAGCAGGTAAGAAGCTCGGTTTCATTGCACAAGAGATGGGACGAGAAATAAATACACTCGGAAGTAAATCTAATCATGCAGAGATGCAGCGAATCGTCGTTAAGATGAAAGATGAACTCGAGCAGATTAAGGAACAGGTATTGAATGTATTATAAACTATGGGAAAACTAATTATATTCAGTGCTCCATCTGGAAGTGGTAAATCGACTTTGGTTAACCATCTGTTGAGTCAGCCGGATGCAAAATATGCTTTCAGTGTCTCTTGTACAAGTCGTGCTCCTCGTGGTACAGAACAACATGGGAAAGAATACTATTTCCTTTCTCCAGAAGAGTTCCGTCAGCGTATTGCTAACGATGAGTTCCTGGAGTATGAGGAAGTATATGCTGATAAATTCTATGGCACGTTGAAGAGTGAGGTCGAAAGACTTTCTAACGAAGGTTACACCGTTCTTTTTGATGTGGATGTCAAGGGTGGAATTAATATTAAGAAGTTCTATGGAGACAGGGCTTTAAGCATATTCGTTCAACCTCCTTCAATTGAAGAGCTTTCTCGTCGTTTGCATGGAAGAGGAACTGATACAGAGGAAGTGATTCAGACGCGTCTTGCAAAAGCAGAATATGAACTAACTTTCGCTTCTCAGTTCGATAGAATAATAGTCAATGATGATCTTGAAACTGCAAAGGCTGAATTGTTGACTGTTGTTGATAGCTTCTTGAAATGAAAATAGGAATTTATTCGGGTTCGTTTAATCCTGTTCATATCGGACATGTTGCTTTAGCTGATTATATTATCGGACAAGGTATTGTCGATGAGATATGGATGATTCGTTCTCCTCAGAATCCGCTTAAGGTATCTTCGTCACTTCTTTCCGATGAACATCGGGCAAAGATGCTAGAAATTGCTATCAAAGATCATAAAGGGTTAAGAATGTCTACAATTGAGGACACCCTTCCAAGACCAAATTATACTATAAATACTCTGATTGCATTAAAAGAACAGAATCCGTTTGATGATTTCTATTTGATTGTTGGTGCAGACAATTGGCTGATATTTGATAAATGGCGTGATTGGGAAAAGATATTATCAGATTTCCACTTGATCGTTTATCCTCGTCCAGGTTATGAAATGCCGGAAATAGATACAGTTAAGTTTCCTACTGTTCAATATGTAGATGCGCCACAATATGACATTTCATCTACCGAAATACGAAAACTGATATCAGATAATCAATCTGTAGAGGATTTGATAAGTCCAGAAGTTGATAAATACATAAAAGAAAATAGTCTATATGGCAATGTTTGATGAAAAAGAAACAATATATGCATCATCTGTAATTGATTTTATTACAGTGTCAGCAGAATATTGCGTAACTCTTGAAAAGAATGAACCGATTGAGAAATTGGATTTCGTTTCTAAGATCACTAAACTATTGCCATTAATATATGTAAAGGCGTCAACTCTTCCAAATATCGAGGAAGAAGACTTCGAGTTGCAGGATTATGTAACTGAAGAAGATTATAATTTCGTTCAGAATCGTGTGTGGAGTATATTGAAAGAGGATGATGAATATCTTGAAGTATTTGCTCCTGATTTTCAATATAGCGAAGCTCCAATTATGGCAACAATAAGTGAGAATCTTGCAGATATCTATCAGGACCTGAAGAATTTCATTTCGGTATATGCTGATAGAAATGAAGAGTGCATGGAAGCAGCTTTGTTCAAAGTTCAAGATAACTTCAAGAACTATTGGGGACAAAAGCTCGTCAATGCAATGAGACCTTTACATGAATGTCTTTATAAGGAACGCTCGTTTGAATAAATAGTTTATGCAAGCTAAAATATCTAAAGAAGAATTAGAATCACTGCCAAAGGTTGATTTTTCAGGAACAATCAAAGTTATTAATGACTTTGAACAGGCTAAAATTGCTGTTCAAGAAATTAAGGATGCGCATACTTTGATTGGGTTTGATACAGAAACACGTCCGTCGTTTACAAAAGGTGTCGTTTATAAGGTTTCGCTTATTCAATTATCTGTTGGAAATACAGCATATCTCTTTCGCCTGAATAAGATGAAAGGAATGTCTCCTGAACTTAAGGATTTACTTTGTGACAGTAATTATATTAAGGTAGGTCTTTCTACGCCAGATGATTTTCATAATCTGAGAAAATGGGATGATAGTCTTAAGCAAAAGGGCGTAATTGAAATACAGGATCATGTTAAGAAGTATGGAATTGAAGACATGAGTCTTGCTAAGGTGTATGGTATTCTCTTCCGCAAGAAGATCTCAAAGAAACAACGCCTTACTAATTGGGATGCTGATGAATTAACCGATAAACAGCAGCAATATGCTGCGCTTGATGCAGTAGCTTGTGTTGAGATTTATAATGAGCTGCTCAAAATGGGGCAGAAGATCATTTCTCAATAATCTGTTTTCTTTATTTATTATACCAAATAAAACGGCCAATCACATACTCACGTATCTGATTGGCCTAAATTGATGATGATTTGGAATAGGAGAAAAATGCTAATTAATTTGTTTGTTCAGCATTTATTCTGCATCAGCAGCTTCTGCAGGAGTCTCTACAGAAGGCTCGTCAACAGTGTTTGTTGTGTTCTCTGGCAATGCTGGAAGAGCTACACCAGATTGTTCACGAATTGCACTCTGTTCAGAGCCACTGTTAACATGTGAGAAAAATACTGTACATACAATACAGAGAATAGCAATAACACCCATAAGTGTCCAAGTTGCTTTCTCCAAGAAATCTGCAGTCTTAGGAGCACCCATAACCTGATTAGAAGACTGGAACTGAGCAGCGAGACCACCACCCTTAGACTTCTGAACAAGTACAAGAGCAATCAAGAGTACAGAGATAATTACGATAATTACTGTAATAATTGCCATATGTATATTTTTTAATGATTTTCTATATTGTTTTCTTCTCCTTTTTGATACGATAGAACTGTTTCTAAGTATCTAATTTGGTCCGCAAAGTAAGTATATTTTTTTGAATATTTCAAATTTAAAGACGAAAAAATAGCGATTGCCTGTTCATATTTATGCTGTTTGACATATATCTTGGCCAAACTCTCACTCAAAAATGCCTTTTCTCGTATCTTTTTAAGTGCTAAAACGTCATCTTCTTCGTAGTCAGAATCATCAGAAAGGATTGCTTTTGGAACAAAAAGTTCGCCATTCTCTTCTGCTTGGATGAAGCTGTCAATGATGCTTTGCTGGTCGTCTTCTTCGTCAGTATTTGTATCTTCTAAATCATCGAGGTTATACGATGAAACTGGCATCGAATTGATATCATAAGGCAGACTATCAGAAGGCGTTTCTCCGAGATTGTCCAGATACATATCAATAAGAGCAAAGTCATCATTGATTTCATTTGTCTCTTTTTGCCTGTTTCCTTCGATTTCGTTTAGAAGAGTTATCCATTCAAATTCTCCATGACTTACGAGCTGACATAACTTTAATCTGTCTGGCATAGCTACAGCTGCCCGTTGCAACTGATCTTTGAATTTTACAGAATGGACATTTGCTAAGGCAATTGTGTACAATAGATGTAATGATTGACAATAAGGATATTTGTCGATCATTTCCTGCAAGACATCCGCGTCTTTGGAATCCAGTTTGTCTATTTTACCAATTAGCGACTGTAGCATTGAAGATCTGTTCTACTAATTCCTTAACCATTTCTTCGCATAAACCATCCTGGACATCTGTCAAAAGGAGTGTAGCGTCAAAGTCACGATATGCCGAGAAGTCTTTTTCGAAATTCTCAGTAGAGTTATGTTTATTTACGAATTTTACTTTAACTTTGATTGTAAGTCGTGTCTGTGCAGCATAAGCATCTGCTTTTACGGCTTGTGGAGTCAATGAATATCCGGTAATGGCACCGCTTAATTGCAAGTCACCATCGCTTCTAACCTGTTCAAGTTTGGTTTGGTTTGCATACTTGGCAGTCAACTCGTCGTTGAAATTAACGGCCAACGGAGCATATACCAAAGGTGCTTTGATAGGGAAGGTTTCAAAACTTATTGTTTTGGTCAATGCATAGTCAATAGATGCTCCATTCAGTTTGTAGCTTATGAGGCAAGATGTAACTAAATGCGCAAAAAGTAAAAAAACGCAGATTCTGATTATGTTTCTATGCATTGTCGTTTACAATAAATTATAGTCCTGGATCTTTCTGTGAATTGTTCTTTCTGAGATTCCTAACTCTTCCGCTGCCTTGCGTTTGTTGCCGGCATTTCTGTCAAGGGCACTCTTGATAGCTTCTCTTTCCATCGACTCAAGTGTCTGAGTCTTGCTTACTACAGCTGGAACCTCTTCGCCTTCCATTTCAATTACTTCTTCCTTTGCAGCAGGTAAGGCATGATTAGCAAAAGTCTCGTGCTGTGGTTCTGTCTGCAATCCAAGATGCTTTCTCACATCCTCCAATTGATTCTTCATATTGAAGACAAGCTTGTAAAGCATTTCTTTTTCTCCAGGAGCAAAGCTTCCGCCTGCAGTATTGCTTTCTTCGTGAATTGATACGCCTGAATCGAATACCGGAAGGTATCTTGAAAGTATTTCTGGTGTAACTAATCTTTCTGTCTCAACAATGGAAATATTCTCAACGACATGAAGCAGTTGTCTCACATTTCCTGGCCAAGTATAAGCAGAAAGCTTAATGCGAGCCTCCGGAGTAAGTTGTATTGCCGGCATTTTATATTTGTCAGCAATATCACCCGAGAATTTATTGAAAAGTAAATTGATATCTTCCTGTCGTTCGCGAAGAGAAGGTACATTGATGGTGATAGTGCTGAGACGATAGAAGAGATCTTCGCGGAATGTTCCCTTCGAGATGGCTTTCTGTAGGTCGACATTCGTTGCAGCAACAATTCTGACATCCGTCTTTCTGACTTCGCCAGATCCCATTCTGTAATATTCACCTGTTTCGATTACTCTCAGGAGTCGAGCTTGTGTGGCAAGAGGAAGTTCTCCGATTTCATCAAGGAAGATTGTTCCTCCGTCGGCTTCTTCAAAGTAACCTTTTCTGTCGTTCAATGCTCCAGTAAATGCACCTTTGATATGTCCGAACAATTCGCTGTCAATAGTTCCTTCAGGCAATCCTCCACAGTTCACAGCAATGCATTTCTTTGATCTGCGTGGACTGTTATTGTGGATTATCTTGTGGAATACTTCCTTACCTGATCCGTTTTCACCACAAACCAATACATTTACATCAAACGGCGCAGCTTGTACTGCAACGTTTACTGCATGTAAAAGGAGTGGACTTCTGCCCACTATCTGATAGCTTTGTAGTATTGATTCTATGTTGATTTTTGCCATAATTGATGCAAAGATACTTTATTTTTCAGTTATTTGTTCAAAATACACTCTAAAAATTCAGTAGAATAAGATATTTTTATATCTTTGAGGAAAAATATAGAATATGGTTCAGCTATATAACGATACTTTTGGTAAATCTCCAGCATACATAAATAAGCTTTCCGGTTCTGGTTCAAACAGGGTTTATTATCGCCTGACTGATGAGAATGAGAATTCAGTGATTGGAGTGAAAGGAGAGAGCCTCAAGGAGAATCTGGCATTCCTTTCTTTGGCAGATCAGATGTACTCAAAAGGCATCTCTGTTCCAAAAGTTATTGCTGTTTCAGCCGATAAAATGTCTTACCTTCAAGTGGATCTTGGAAGTGTCTCACTTTATGATCTTATTGAAAAAGGCAGAAAAGAAAATAGTCTTTGGGATGACAATATCATTTCCATCCTGAAACAGATTATGGTCGATCTTCCCAAAATCCAGTTCGAAACTGCAGAAGGTTATGATTTCAGCAAGTCTGTTAGGGAAGAAGAGTTTTGTGAGAATTCTATAAACTGGGATTTGAACTATTTCAAGTATTGTTTCTTGAAACTCACTAAAATCCCATTCGACGAAATGAAGCTCGAAGTGGAGTTCGAGAGCATTAAGAAAACTCTCTTATCTTCTTATAAAGAGACAAATACCAAGTCTTTCCTGTATAGAGATTTCCAGAGTCGCAATGTGATGGTTAAAGATCAGAAACCATACTACATAGATTTTCAGGGCGGATTTGCAGGACCTTTCTATTATGATGTTGCTTCCTTTCTTTGGCAGACAAGAGCTGCATATCCGGAAGATCTCAGAAATGAATTGATAAAGATTTATTATGCATCTCTTCAGAAGTATTATGCCATTTCCTTTGAGGCATTTTCTTCAAATCTTCAGCAGTTTGTTATCTTCCGTCTGCTTCAGGTTCTTGGCGCTTATGGATATCGAGGATTATTTGAGCATAAGGTTGCTTTCATAACACCAATTTGTCAGACATTAAAGAGCCTATTGGAATACAATCAGTATCCTTATATCCGTTCTTTGATTGAAGAAATTGCCAAGCTTCCTCAATTCCAGGAACAACCGGCAAAAGGACAACTTGTAGTACGAGTTACAAGTTTCAGTTTCAAGAAAGGAATTCCAGAAGACTATTCTGGTAATGGAGGTGGATTTGTGTTTGATTGTCGTGCTCCTCATAATCCAGGCCGTTATCCTGAATATAAGAAGATTACAGCTCTTGAGAAACCTGTTATTGATTTCCTGGAGTCAAATGATGAAATGCCAAGATTCATGCAACATGTCTATGGTTTAGTTGATCCTGCCGTTGAGACATATCTTCGTCGCGAATTTACTTCGCTCATGGTCAATTTCGGATGTACAGGAGGTCAGCATCGTTCGGTTTATGCAGCACAGCATCTTGCAGATCATCTTGCTGAAAAATATCCGGATGCAAAAATTATTCTGACTCATCGTGAACAGAATATCTATAAAGAATATAACTCTTAAACAAATATTATATGATCCAGTTTCAATGTGATTATAATGAAGGCTGTCATCCAAAGATTTTGGAGCGCCTTATGGAAACCAACTTTGAACAAACTGTAGGCTATGGAAATGATCAGCATTGTGCAAATGCCCGAAAGCTGATCCGTGAGATTTGTGAAGCTCCAAATGCTGATGTTCATTTCCTTGTTGGTGGAACCCAGACAAATGCAACAATTATCTCTTCAATCCTTAAGCCTTATCAATGTGTGATTTGTGCCGATACTGGACATATCAATGTTCATGAAACAGGCGCAATCGAACATGGAGGACATAAATGTTTTGCTCTTCCAGGAAAAGATGGTTTGATCACAGCAAGTCAGATTGAAAAAGTCCTTAAGACACATTTTGAAGATGACGAACCGGAACATTGTGTTCAGCCAGGTCTTGTTTATATATCGTTCTCAAGCGAATATGGCACAATTTACTCGAGCACAGAGTTGCAATTGATTAGTGAGGTATGTCATAGCTATGGTATTCCTTTGATGATCGATGGAGCAAGAATGGGTTATGCTCTTATGAGCGAAGAATGTGATATTACACTTCCTGAACTTGCTCAGCTCGCAGATGTTTTCTATCTTGGAGGAACAAAGCAAGGTGCTCTCTTTGGTGAAGCTGTTGTAATAATGAACGATAATCTTAAGAAAGATTTCCGATACAATATCAAGCAAGGTGGAGGAATGCTTGCAAAAGGTAGATTGCTTGGAATACAATTCGAAACTCTCTTCACCGATAATCTTTATTTCGACATTGCTCGTCATGCTGATCACGAAGCAATGCGAATCAAGAAAGCTCTTCAGGAAAATGGTTATCCATTCTTGATTGAAAGTCCAACCAATCAGCAGTTCCCAATTCTTCCAAATGATTTGATAGAAGAATTAAGTAAGGATTTCCTTTTCTCAGCGTGGGAGAAAGTTGATGAAGATCATACTTGCATTCGAATCTGTACGTCGTGGGCAACAAAACCGGAGAACGTCGATAAACTCATTGCAATGTTATAAAAGAAAACTAAAAAGTCCAATTTCCAAACGGAGATTGGACTTTTGACTTTTAAAAAATGTAATTTCCGATTGGAGATTTGATTTCCGACTTCTCGGAAGCCCGATTCCCGAACGGGAATTTGATTTCCGACTTTCCCGAAGTCCGATTCCCGATCGGGAATCGTATTTACCAGTTCCACCAGCTCTTATAATCGACCTCCGAAAACATTTCAGCTTTTAAATAGTGAGTATCGACGTCCTTTCCTAACAGGAACTTATCGACGAATGCTTCAACCTCAGGCTTTTGTTCGTTCGGAAGCATGCAATGCATGTGTCCGCCTTGGATTGAGAATCCCATGCGATCTTCGATGCCGAATCTCTTCCATACTTCTCTTGCAGCAAGACAAGAAACATAACCTGATTGATCGGCAAGCCATTCATAGTCTGTGTTGCCAAGTACGAGGAGTGCTCGTGGTGCAATCAAAGCGCATAGCTCATGATGATCGATCGGAAGATATTTCACATTCTCAACTTCGTACTTCTTCATATCTTCGATGAACCAAGAGTAGTTTGTTCGTCCCAAAGTCTCAACATTGCCAAGTGTCTCTGAAACTCGCCAAGCGGCAGCGCCACCACCTCCAGGTTCTTGTGCGATAGTTAATGCGATTCTTTCGTCAAATGCGCCTGACCATAATGCCATCTTTCCGGCAAATGAACATCCTGTGATTGCAAGATGCTTTGTGTCGATGCGGCATTCTTCTGCACAGATTTCGAGTCCGTCGATCAAACGACTAACACCCCAAGGCCAAGCAGAATATGAACCCATATATTCGAGTTCAGGATAGAGTTTGTTGATAGGTTCTGTTCCTCTTTTCTGTGTATGACTTGTGACTTGTGTAAAGTCAAATTTGATCATAGCAATATTGCGGGATTCGAAGATATCTGCAGGCAGACTTCCGCTTCCTCCGAATCCGATTCCAATAACAGCAGGAACTGGTCCATCAACATCTTTTGGATAGGAGATAGGGAAGCGCATTGTTAATGTCTCTTCCTTCTCTGTTACCTCTACAACAAGAGTATCGACATCCATATGAGCCTTAACCTGAGATCTCTTTACACTTGGTTTTGTGCCAACTTCATAATGCTGGAACATTGCAAGAATCTCATTACGGCGTTGTTCCCACTGAGAGAAATCCGCTATTTCCTCGTTTGTGCTTGCTAGCAAAAATGGATTTGGAAGAAGTTCCTGAGGTTTGCTTTCTTCTAATAAAGGAAAAACTGGAGCAGGAAAATGTGCTCCAGTATTCTCTTTGTTATATACTAAAGGAATCTGTTTCTGATAATTGTAGATCTTCGTACGAAGTTCTTCAGTTGTGATGGCTGATTCTATGATAACGCCTTCTGGAGAAACGAGGAAGAAGGTAGGAATCCAATGAAGTTTATAATCTTTATAAACAGGATCTTCGCGTGTACTCTTCAGATTACTGATTTGAGTCCAAGGGAAGTTCTCTTTTTCAAGAAGATTAACCCAAGATTCTTTTTTATAATCGAAAGAAACACTTAAGAACTCAACTTCTTTTTTATCTTCACCTAACTTCCAGTCTTTGATTTCGTTGTACAAATTCTTCAATTCTGGAATTTCACGACGGCAATCACCACACCATGAAGCCCAGAAATCTATTATGACATATTTGCCTTTGAAGTCAGACAATGAAATCACTTTTCCATCTGGAGTAGAAGCTGTAATTTCAGGTGCAGCTTCTCCTGGTTTCAGATCAGGAATGTATTTGCTCATATCCTGAGCAAATGTAACTTGTGCTAATAATGCTACAGCTAACAAAAGAATTTTTCTCATATAGGTATTCTTTAATTTTATTTGGCAATGTAAGGTAATAGCATTTGTACATCTTTAGGACCAACAGTATCGGCAAAGCCTTCTGGGATAACTTTCCAAGTACCGATTGGCTTAGTTGTGATATGCTGATGCTTTGAGATGTATTCCGACATATAATATGTGAAAGTATTCGGCGTTTCAGACAATGTGTGATATGCAATGTCTTCCTTTGTCCAATTCAAACCTTTTGTAATGAATCCTCCACCACCGGCAGCCTGATAAGAATTGATTGCAACTGTATAAAGTCTGTTGTAGTAGAATGGACTTCCGTCGGCCATTGATATAATATTTACTCTTTGGCCCAACGGTTTTGTAATATCAACAACATAGTTAATTCCTCCTGCAGAAGAATAGTTATATTGAGGAGTGAGAAGTTCTGGACCCCAACGACCAACTAACATCTTTCCATTGTTATCAAATTTGAATGCAAGCAAATGTCCATGATTATTGTTCATCGTTGCAAACTGACGATCATAGCCATACTCAAGATAGTTCTTGATGTCGTATCCGTTCATCCACATCTTGTGGATCTGATTGTCATATTTATATAATGTAAAGAGTGTACGTAATGTGATTGGTCCGACTGGAAGATTGTGGAATGTGGAAAGGGTAGAAGTGAGACTGATTTCTGCACCTGTAATATCCATCTGTACTTGATGGATGAAGTCCATTGAATTTGTTTGTTTGTATAAAGAGTTGACCAAGTCGAATTCTTCGTCGAGCACACCAAGACTCTTGTCGAGGAATGCGTTGACCGTATCAACTGCGTAACCGAAACGATCAAGATATTCCTTATCGAGCTCGATGTCTTTAAGATGAACTATCTTGGTTTCTGTCTGTTTCTCGAGTTTGTTTATACTTCTCTTAAGTGAGATGTTGATTCTTCCCAAATCTTTACCATCTGGTCCTGGTTGAAGAATGTAAAGAGTGTCATTGTCTTTAGTTGGAACCTTCAATTGATTAACTCGATGGTCATGACCGAGTAAAAGTAAATCGATATCTTGTAAACTTTCTGCAAGATATTTCAAGCCTTCTTGAATAGAGTCGCTCTTTTGAATGAACTCGAAGTTTGTCAAACCTGTATGAAGAATACCAACTATATAATCGACATTCTGATTATTCTTGATATTGTGAATCCATTTCTGGGTACTCTCAAGTAACTCGTCGAATTCCATGTGAGGAATAAGACTCTTCGGAACCTGTTCGTATGTTTCAGGAGTTATAAGACCGAATAGTCCGATCTTGAAACCGTTTACATTGAAGATTTTATAAGATCTGAACATCGAACGGTTCAATCTTGTATCAACAACATTTCCTCCGAGACGAGGCATGACAAGTTCTTTGTCAATCTTTGCCATTCCTTCTTCTCCGATTTCCATATCGTGGTTTCCGTAAACGAGAGCATTGTATCTCAAGTAGTTTGAGACATCGCTAACAATATGGTTGGTGTAAGGACTTCTGTAATTGTAGAAGTGCATTGCAGGCGTTCCTTGATAGTAGTCTCCACCATCGAAAAGCAATACTTTCTCCTTGCCATATTCTTCTCTCATCTGTTTAATATATGTAGAAGCATTGGCAAGGCTTGAAGCTGCCGGTCGTTTACGGTTGAAATCGTAAGGTAAAACGCTTCCGTGAACGTCGGTAGTATAAAGAATAACTACATCGGTGCTTTCTTCAACCTGTTCTTTTGAACAAGAAGTCGAAACTACACATAGTAGTAGAAAGACAACAATGTAGTTAAATATTCTCATATTAAGAGTAAATTAGTTTGCTATTTCAGAGATGAACTTGATACGAACCAATCGGATTTCACGTTCTTCATAGAAACTGCCGTTTTCTTTGTAAGCAGCCTCAAGATTATCATCTTTTGTTTCCTTGAAGTACTGATACAGCTCTTCAACATCTTCATGATCCATCACATCTTCGAGGAAGTAATCAATATTCAAACGTGTTCCGCTTGATATGATTGCTTCAATTTCTGTGAGCATATCATCGAAATCGAGGTGAAGTGACTCTGCAATGTCGTCCAAAGGAATTCTTCGGTCAATTGACTGGATAATTGCGACTTTGATCTTAGACTTATTGGCAACTGTACGTACTCGGAAGTCTTCCGGTCTTTCGATATCGTTCTCTTCGCAGTGTTTCTTGATCAAAGCACAGAATTCTTCTCCATACCTCTTGGCTTTTCCTGCACCTACACCTGGAACATTCTGAAGTTCTTCAATAGAAATAGGGTAGGTTGTTGCCATTGCTTCAAGAGAAGGATCCTGGAAGATGACATATGGTGGAAGATTGAGACGTTTTGCTACTTCCTTACGAAGGTCTTTCAACATTCCATAAAGAGCTTCATCGGCAGCTGCTGAAGCGCCGCTTCCCTTCATCTCTACTTCGTTTGAAGAATCATCCTCGTCACTTTCAACTACAATATTAAATGACTTAGGATTGTTCAAGAACTTCTTTCCGGCAGCAGTTACTTTCAATGTACCATATGACTCGATATCTCTTACAAGATATTTTGCGAGAAGTGCCTGATGAATAACATTGTGCCAAGTATCTGGGACTTCGTCGTTTCCGCTTCCGAAGCATTCGAGTTCATCATGTTTGTTGAATGCAACTTCATCTGTCTTGATACCTTCAAGAACAGTTACGATATAATCCTGCTTGCACTTTTCTTTTACCGAGAGGATTGTCTCGATTACAGCGCAAAGCAATTCCTTTGCTTCGATGTGTTTCTTCGGCTTTCTGCAATTATCGCAGTTGCCACATTCGTCATCCTTATAGTCTTCACCGAAATAGTGGAGCAGATGTTTGCGACGACAAATACTTGTTTCTGCATAAGCCTGTGTTTCACGCAAAAGAAGTTTGCCGATCTCTTTTTCAGAGTCGATCTTATTCTGCATGAACTTCTCGAGCTTGTAGAGATCCTTGTCGCAATAGAAAGCTATACATTCGCCTTCGCCGCCATCTCGACCAGCACGACCAGTTTCCTGATAGTATCCTTCAAGACTCTTTGGCATATCGTAGTGGATCACATATCTTACGTCCGGTTTGTCGATACCCATACCAAATGCGATTGTAGCGACAATGACATCGACACGTTCCATAAGGAAGTCGTCTTGATATTGAGAGCGAATGTCACTATCCATACCAGCATGATATGGACGACAAGTGATGCTGTTTGCTGTCAATACTTCAGCAAACTCTTCAACTTTCTTGCGGCTTAAACAATATATAATACCAGATTTGCCAGGACGCTGCTTGATGTATTTGATAATCTCGCGATCGATATTATCTGTCTTAAGGCGTACTTCGTAATAAAGGTTTGGACGATTGAATGAAGACTTGAATACAGTTGCTTTCTGTATGCTCAGATTCTTCATAATATCGTGCTGTACCTTTACAGTTGCAGTTGCAGTAAGTGCAATCACAGGACGACTGCCTATCTTGTTGATAATAGGACGTATATTACGATATTCTGGACGGAAGTCGTGACCCCATTCAGAAATACAATGAGCTTCGTCAATAGCGAAGAAAGAAATCTTAATTGAACTAAGGAAATCGACATTCTCCTGTTTGGTCAAAGACTCTGGAGCTACATAAAGCAGCTTTGTCTTTCCGTTAACGATATCCTCCTTAACTTGATCAATTGCAGATTTATTGAGAGAAGAATTAATAAAATGAGCTACGTTATCATCCTCACTGAAGTTTCGCATCGCATCGACTTGGTTTTTCATCAATGCAATGAGAGGAGAGATTACAATTGCTGTGCCTTCCATTAAGAGTGACGGTAACTGATAGCAAAGAGATTTTCCACCACCAGTTGGCATCAATACGAAAGTATCGTTGCCATCCATAAGGTTGCGGATAATTGCTTCCTGGTTACCTTTGAAATTGTCGAAGCCGAAATGAAGTTTCAGGCTTTGTTGCAAATTTTTATCTGCCATTTATATCTTTATATGAATCTTTCAAATTTGGGTTTGTTAGGCAAATATAAGAATACTCAAATATAATTCCAAATATTTATACTGAAAAATATGCTTTAAACATAAAAAAGCACGAAATTATGATAGATTTCGTGCTTGTATTACTTAAATATTATGCTTTTTAAAGCATTTCAAGTTCTTCTGACGCTAACATCCAAGACTCAGAAACTTCATCAAGCTTTTGTTTTAACTCTCCATGTTTGATGTAAAGTGACTGATCGGAACTGCCTTTTGGTGTTGCCATTTTCGCTTCGAGTTCGGCAATCTGTTTCTCAATTTCGGCAATCTGCTGTTCGCAATTCTTGACTTGTTTTTCGAGCTGATTTCTCTTTCTCTTTACTTCTTTCTGTTCCTCGAAGGAAAGAGGTTCATTGGCAGATATTGTCGATACTTTTTCTTCTTTTATCTGATTTGTTTGAACCGTTTTGTCTTTCTTTTCTAGTTCTTGCAGAGAATCTATGTTTTTCTTCTCTAGATATTCATAGATTCCGCCAAGATGTTCTTTTACCTGTTGATTTCCAAACTCATAAACCTTCGAAACTAAACCATCCAAGAAATCTCGGTCGTGACTTACGATGATTGCAGTTCCGTCGAATGCTTTTATTGCTTCTTTCAAGACATTCTTGCTCGAAATATCCAAATGGTTTGTAGGCTCATCGAGAATGAGAAGATTTACAGGTTCAAGAAGAAGTCTGATCATTGCCAATCTCGATCTTTCTCCACCAGAAAGAACTTTGACTTTCTTGTCAATATTCTCTCCGCCAAACATAAATGCTCCGAGAATATCCTTTATTCTAGTTCGGATATCGCCAACAGCAACTCTGTCTATTGTGTCAAATACTGTATATTCCTCGTCTAGCAATTGTGCTTGGTTCTGAGCAAAATAACCGATTTTTACGCCGTATCCTATCTTTAGTTCTCCATCGAAAGGAATCTGGTTCATAATACATTTTACGAGAGTTGATTTTCCCTCGCCGTTTCTTCCGACGAAAGCAACTTTCTCTCCTCGACGAACCATAAACTCTGCATCTTTGAAAATCAGATGATCACCATAAGATTTTGAAACATTGTTGCAGATTACTGGAAAATCTCCCGAACGTGGAGCAGGAGGAAATTTGAGATTGAGATGAGAATTATCAACCTCGTCAATCTCTATAGGAACGATCTTCTCAAGCTGTTTGATTCGGCTCTGAACCTGAATAGCTTTAGTTGCCTGATAACGGAAACGTTCGATGAAATCTCTCGTTTCCTGAATCATTTTCTGTTGGTTCTCGTAAGCTCTTCGTTGCTGTTCAATTCGTTCAGCATGCAACACTACATATTTACTATAGTTTACATTGTAATCGTGAATTGTGCCGCAAGTAATCTCGATAGTTCTGTTTGTGACATTGTCGAGGAAAGCTCTATCGTGACTGATAAGAAGAACCGTTGCGTTGCTCGATGCAAGGAACTTCTCAAGCCATTGAATTGATTCAATATCAAGGTGATTGGTCGGCTCGTCAAGAAGCAGAAGATCTGGATGTTGAAGGAGAATCTTTGCCAATTCGATTCGCATTCGCCATCCTCCAGAAAATTCGGATGTAGGTCGATCAAAGTCTTTTCTTTCAAAACCTAATCCTAAAAGAGTCTTCTCAATTTCAGCATCTCTGTTGTTGGAATTTATCATCGTGAGCTGTTCATTGAGGTTTGTCATTTCCTCAATAAGTTCCTGATATTCCTGACTCTCGTAATCTGTTCTTTCTGCAAGTTCCTGATTTAAAGTGTCGAGATGTTTTTCGAGAGTTATAGTGTCTGCAAAAGCCTTTTCAGTTTCTTCTCTAACTGTAAGAGAATCTGTGAGATTCATTACCTGTGGAAGGTAGCCAATAGATAGTTCTTTTGGTTTGCTGACTCTTCCTTGAGTCGGATTCTGTAGACCTGCAATAATCTTAAGCATGGTACTTTTTCCAGCACCATTCTTTCCGACTAATGCAATTCTGTCGTGACGGTTTATAACATATGAAACATCGGTGAAAAGAGGTTTGACGCCAAATTCCACCGATAGATTGTCTATTGAAATCATTTATGATATCTTATCATTATTTAGACATTGCGTTTAAGAGCAACTCCTTGTTATTCTTTGTGTTAAGAAGAAGTTTTTGCAACTCTTCCATAGCTTCGATAGGAGTGTGCTCTGCAAGGTGACGACGAAGAATCCACATACGGCGCGAGAATGCATCATCGAGAAGAAGATCATCACGACGAGTACTTGATGCAAGAAGATCGACTGCAGGGAATACTCGTTTGTTGGCAATCTTTCTGTCGAGAACCAATTCCATGTTACCTGTTCCCTTGAATTCCTCGAAGATTACTTCATCCATCTTTGATCCTGTTTCAATCAAAGCTGTTGCAATGATTGTCAACGAACCACCATTTTCAATGTTTCGTGCAGCACCGAAGAAGCGCTTTGGTTTCTGAAGAGCATTTGCTTCAACACCTCCGGAAAGTACTTTGCCCGATGAAGGAGAAACAGTATTATATGCTCGCGCAAGACGTGTGATAGAGTCGAGCAAAATAACAACATCATGTCCGCATTCTGTCAATCTCTTTGCCTTTTCGATAACCATGTCGGCAACTTTCACATGACGATCTGCAGGTTCATCGAAAGTTGAAGCAATGACTTCTGCATTAACGCTTCTCTGCATGTCTGTTACTTCTTCCGGACGTTCGTCAACAAGAAGAATAATCATGTAAACTTCTGGGTGATTAGCGCTGATTGCGTTTGCTATCTCTTTGAGAAGTACTGTCTTACCTGCTTTTGGAGGAGCTACGATCAAAGCACGTTGACCTTTTCCGATAGGTGCGAACATATCTATTACACGACATGAATCGCTATCGTTCTCGTCATTGCAGAGCTTGAATTTCTCGTCTGGGAAAAGAGGAGTGAGGTGTTCGAACGGAATTCTGTCTCGCACAAAATCCACTGTTCGTCCATTGATCTTATTGATGCCTGTCAAAGGATAATTGTGCTCTCCGACTTTTGGTGGACGGATTGGACCTTCGATCACATCTCCTTGTTTGAGATTATTCTGCTTGATCTGAGCTTGTGATACATAAATATCGTCTGGCGAAGCGAAATAATTGTAGTCACTAGAACGGAGGAATCCGAAACCATCGGACATAATTTCAAGAACGCCTGAACCAATCAATACACCATCAAATTCTTCCGGTTTTGCAGGAATAACTGATGGCTGTTTTTCTTCAATTGTTGCTGGCTTAGTTTCAACAACAACTTCCTGCTTTGGTTTTGCAACCTCAGAATTCTTTGAATCTCTTGCAGGATTGTTATTATTATTGTTATTGTTGTTCTTCGCCTTATCTTTTTTCTTCTGCTGATTATTGTTCTGCTTGTCCTTCTTGTAATTATTCTTACTTGGATTGCCAAAAAGATCAGCGAAAGCATTCTTATTCTTCTCGATCAATTCTTTTGCCGATTCTTCCGGAGAAACATTTTCTACATAAGGTTCTGGCTCTTCAAAAGAATCTCCTTCAGCCATAAATTGCTCTTCTTCAGGAATGTATTCGTCGTTTTCTGGTGCATATTCTCCTTCAGGATTGTAATCTTCCTCGGGATTATATTCACCTTCTGGATTTTCATATTGTTCATAACGATATTCTTCCTGAGGCAATTCTTCTGTTTGCTCAGAATAATTGTCTTCAAATATTTTGCCTTCGTTTGGAGTAGCAGTATTTGCATATTTAGCAACTGTATCTTCAACAATTGCCATAAGTTCTTCTGCCTCAGCCACACTCTTTGATTTTCTGCCTCTTCCACGAGGTGCAGCAAGTGTGTCTTCAAGATCCTGAATGCGTTGATAAATCTGCTGCACAAAATGGTTTTGGTCAGCATGATCAGGATTGTTTACTTTAATAGAATCTGCTAGTTTACACAACTCCACAATGTCGATGGAGTTCAATGCTTCGAATGAAAACATGTTTGGAAATGATAACTAAAATTTGGAGATTTGCAAAACAAAACTGTAGAATGAGAAATTTGGTATTATTCTGTTTTGCGGTGCAAAGATACTTTATAAATTTATAAAAAGCAAATTTTTTTATTAAAAAACACACTTCGTGCAAAAAACAATCAATTATTTATCTTTTTTGAAAGTCTTTGGTCTCCAGAAATACAAATCCTTGAGAGTTTTGAAATCTTTTCGCATGATAAAACCAATACCTTGAGTTGTCAAAGCATTGTTGATCGAATAATCTCTTTCATTATAATGGCTATAAGCTTTTGCGCGCAATGTTCCTGTCCTGTTGATCATGTATTCAACATCAAAGTCGCCAATGAAAGAGTTTGTGCTACTTCTCAAACCAACACGATTTGATGGATCTCGATAACCTAAGTTACCGTTCAGTATTAATCGGTCGTTAAATAGGGTTGTGGAAAGAGAAACATCAACGTCGACATCCGAGAAATCGCCTTTGTCTGAATGGAAGTTTGTTCCCAAGGTGAAATTGTCGCTAATACTAGCAAGGATATTATTCAATTGAGATGTGAGTGAAGCACTAGCGAATGACGACAATTCGGAACCGGAATTGTTCTGAGAAGAGTTAGCATAATCAGGCGTGTAGAACTTGCTGAATAATAGGAGATAGAATACCTCTTGATTGAGCATGTCAGGCGTACCTATTATATTATGTACAAGTGCTTGAACATCGTCGCTTGTGTTCTTTATTTCAAGGTCAAAACCAACTTGTGGCGCAGAAATTTGTCCAGTTACAGATAGCTTACAATCAACAGGGAATGTCGTTCTGTTCAAACTTGCTAAAGTCGTAAAGCTTTCGTCGAGATCTTTCAGGTTTACAGATGGGATGCTGTAGTTTGCGTTCAAAGTCAGCTCAGCATCGCTGAAATTACCTGGGAATACAATTTTACTTCCGTTTTGAATCTTGAACTCTTTATTCAAAAGGTCGCCTTTCATTGTCACAAGATAACCTCCGCTTGTCATGTTATATTCTCCGCTTATGGTTACGTTGCCTTTCGGATCGTAATGAATAGCTACATCACCATTACCTTTGCACAACAAACGGTCTTCTGCCAATGGATCCATCTGAACATAAACCTGACAATTCTCAGTGATTTGTGTTCTGAGTTCCAGATCTACACTTTGAGTTTTTGATTTGGTATTAGCCGTTTCTATGAAGTCGAAGTTATGATGTGAATAGTCTAAGTTTTCTGATTCAAGGAACTTCTTCTTGTCTCTGAATGTCAAGAAACTATATCCTTTATCCGAATAACTCTCTTCGCCTGGCGAAAGATTCAGTTGTGACTTTCCTCTTGTCTGACAGAATATCTTAATATCGTGTTTGTTTCCTCTTCCTTGGAATGTTATATTTCCCGAACCGAAGATTTGTCCCCAATACATTTCATTGTTATAATGTGTAGGTTGATCAAATACCAGGAATCCGTTAGGACTAGGAAGATCAATTCTTACATCATAATTGAAATGATTGAAATGTCTGTGATCTACTAAAGCATTCAGTACTGCTTCGTTGCCGAATCGATCAAAGAGTTTTGCGTTTTCCAGTTCTATATGAGAATTGTCAGAATCCTCGTCTTTATATAATGAAATATAGTCTTTTAAGTAGAAACGGGAACCTGACATGTGATGAGTGAATGAAGCTTCTGTATAAGGTTCGCCAATAAGTTTCAATCTCTTTCCAGGTCCATAAAGATGCAATAATCCTGTTATGTCTCCATGAAAGTCTTCCAGGAATCCGCCAACCCAAATCTTTATGAAGTCAAGATTGAGTTTATTGGCATCAAAATGAAGATCGAGAGAGTCTTGTGCTCCACAATTCACATATCCTTCGATAATGGATGTATGGTTGTCTGCGCATTCAATGTCTGCTCTGATTTTCAGTTCGTCGGTCGTTAAGTCGTAATTTGCCTTTACGTCTGTATCTCCAAGATTACCATTCAGATAAGAGAAATCTTTGACGAACAGGTTCTCGGAGTTGATATACATTGTAGAGTCGTAGACAAACGCAATATCTCCAGTTGCTGTACCTCCAAACATCACATATTCATTATCCAGGAATGTGAAGAGAGTATCCATCTTCAGTTGTTCGACTTTCGCAAGAAGATCGAACTTTGAGTTTTCTGTTATTATGCCAGAAACATCTATTTTTTGTTCGTCGAGTGCAAGCTTCAACTTTGTAAGATCGAAGTTATTATCTTCTCTTTGTTCGACCTTTATTCCATCACATTTAATCAGATCTTTGTTAAGTTGGATTGTACAAGGATCTACTTCCAAAGACAAAGGATTTGCTGTTGTCGATGCTCGGAGTTTGGTGGAAATATTATTGTTGTCAATTTTGTACTTTAAATTTAAGTTGTGAACGAGTTTTTCTTCCTTTTTCTCTGATAATAGTTCGACGAAGAAGTTATTGTCTTTATATTGTACGTTTGGTGCAAAGATTTTTGCATTTTCGATTGCTTGTAAATCAAATTTCAGTTTGGATTTTTCATTTTCCGATTCTTGGAAACCCAATCGTAGATTTACATTTGCATTTTCGTTGATCGAGAATGGCAATTGTAAAAATTCAGAGAGACTTCTGGATTCCGGGAAATCCGCTAAAACCTCGGCAAAATCATTTTCGAGAACAAAGTTGCCCGATAAAATTGGAGAGCTGACATTTGCGAGATATGTTTCGTCCGATAAGAGAGCTTCGGCAATAATTTCAGGAATAAAATAGTTTTCCTGACTTTTGGAGAGCTTCAAAGAATCAATCTTGATTTTACCTACAGGCCTTTTGATTTTGTTCAAATTCAAATCACCGTCGATTTCGGCAGAGAATTGAACATCTTCAAGATTCTTCAATTTGGTCAAGTTGAGTGCGAATGGCTCGAAGTTTATAATGTAGGCTATTACATCTGCTTTCTTTAGCTTGTCCTTATAATAGAATGTTACATTTGCATCTACATCACAATTAGGGTCATCAATTGAAAAATTTGCGTCAAATTTCTCATTATTTACTCTGCCTACAAACGATAGGTTTCCGTATTTGTATTTGTTGAGTTCGATATTATTAGCAAATCCTTCCAAGACGATATTGACTGGATTTTCCTTGTTATAAATGCCGTTTACATTCAATTCTGAAGAGAGTGTTCCGAATGTCTCGATATTGGCATTGTATTCGAAATACTGACTTGATCCTTCAACTTCGGCATTAAGGTTAATGTCGCTGATTTCGTCTAAATAACGTTGCGCAGATTCAGTATTCGACGAACTGAATTTGTCTATGAAATATGATACAATATTTGATGATACGAAGAACTTGTCTACGTTGGCATAGAACTTCTCGTTTCCGCTTCTCAAGACATCTTCGCCATTTGCAGAGATGTGAATATCAACAAGATTTGGTGTCTTAAGGTCCAAAGATACTAACGAAAAGTTAAGACTATCTTTGTTCAGTGATGCGAATCCGACCAGGTTAGAATCTATTTCGTATTTCTTGTTAAGCGTTTGAGTACAAGTGATGTTTATGTCATTAATATTCAGTTCATCGGCATCAGAATCCAAGAGAATTATTGATGATGCTTTCTTGATTGATAAACCCGATTTTTCGTCAAATGAAATACGCTTTAACCTGATGTATAAACCTTCATCTAGCGAAGAGGAAATCTTCAAGCTGGCGCTGACATTATCCAAGAACAAGTGATTTGGATCAAAGAAATCGTCATTTCTCTTTTTTGTGTAATTGTCATAGGCAATAGTTCCACTTCTCAGGAAGATTGAGTTGATGTTGAAATTGTCTATGATTTGTCGATTATTATCCTGATCTTTTGGTGCAATAATGTCCAGGATGAACTGAAAATTTGAATCTGAAAGAGAATCCTTTTGATTGAGATTGAGATCAAAGTCGATCAATGAAAGTGTGTGAATCTGAAGTTTCTTCTGGATAAGAGGCAAAAGGTCGAAAGACACCATTGCTCGACGAGCATAGAAAAGAGTGTCTTTCTGGAGGTCTTTGATCAAGAGATTATCGAGAGTGACTTGATTGAAAATGTCAACAGTTGCATTTTCTAAGGAAACCTCTGTGCCTAAAAGTTTTGATAAGTCTTCGGTGAAAAGTTTCTTGGTGAGAAGACCATTCAGATTAAATTGAGCAGAAACATACATAGCTACAATGAGAATTGCCACAATCGCGCCGATTGTGTGAAGGGAATTCTTCAAGTAGTGTATGAGTTTTCTCATTTATATAATAAATAGTTTTCTCGAATTTTCTTATATTCTGTCAAATCTTTCTGCCAACTGCTTCTGATTTGTTTTTCTGTCATTCCTGAAAGTATTTGCTTGCGTAGTTTGTCTGTTCCTGCAAGTCGGTCAAAGAAGCTTGTAGAAGTGATGAATGATGCTCCAAGCTGTTTGTAGGCATTCAAGACAAAAGATAGATTGAAACCTTTGATCTGTTCAATATTTCTTAAATCCTCGCCTTTGCATGCTTTCCCATTCTGAAGAGGATTCTTGTTTGATTTTGAAGGCTTTGGAGTAAAAACAAAAGATCCTTTCATGTTTGGATGCCCATAGCATTCAAATGGATGAACGGTTCCTCGTCCGACGCTTACACTTGTACCTTCAAACAGACAAAGACTTGGATAGATGTTGATGGCATGAGCATTCGGAAGATTTGGAGAAGGAGCAATCGGACAATCATATTTGTCACCATGTTTCCAATTGTTGCATGGCACAACAATAAGATTCTCAGTAATATTTGCCCAACCTTCGCCTACCATCATTTTGGCAAGTTCTCCAAGAGTACATCCATGAAGCAGAGGAATAGGAATTATTCCGACAAATGATTTGAATTTTGGATCAAGAATCGGACCATCAATTGCGTCGTTTGGATTTGGACGGTCAAGAATCAATAGCTCTTTATGATTCTCTCCGCAAGCTTCCATCACATAAAATAGTGTTGATAGATAAGTATAGAAACGAGCACCGACATCCTGCATGTCAAATATCAGAATGTCAATGTCTTCCATCCATTCTTTCTGAGGCTTCTTAGTGTTCCCGTAAAGAGAATAGATCTTCAAACCAGTTTCCTCGTCTTTGGCATTCTTGAGATGTTCTCCTGCTTCAGCAACGCCTTTGTATCCATGTTCAGGTGCCATAATACATTTGACGTTTACGCCTCTTGCAATCAATGAATCAGGCAAAGCTTTATAAGTTCCGTCGGTGGATGAAATCACGCTTGTGTGATTGACCACAAGTCCGACTCTTTTGTCTTTGATTATCGGCAAATATTCCTCGATTCGATCTGCTCCAGTTTGTATTTTTTGAGCATACAAATCGATATTGAAGAGAAAAAGACAAAATAGTATGATTGGAATTGAATAAAACTTATTCATTAATTGTTTTTATTGGAAAAATCTCTTATTTTTGCGTGCAAATATAAAATAATAGTTTGAACAAACAAATAATTCGCAAAAAAATGTTGAATGAATTATCTATCATTGGCCATTTCTATCCAGAAAACACAATGTTGAGAAAAATGTTGGTGAGACATAGTATGCAAGTGAGGTTGAAAGCTCTTGAAATTGCTGAGATGCCTGAGAACAAATCGCTCAACATTGACTTGGATGTCGTTTCTGCTGGCGCATTGCTTCATGATATTGGAATTAAGGAGTGTGATGCACCTTCGATTCTCTGTAATGGCTCAAATCATTATTTGTGCCATGGAATTATCGGCGCAGAAATGTTACGTGACTATGGTAAGGAATTCAATGTTGATCTTGAGAAATATGCTCGAATTTGTGAACGGCATACAGGAAGCGGATTGACGGCAAAAGAGATCGAACAACAAGGTCTGCCTTTGCCTCATAAGGATTTCCTTCCAGAGACGATAGAAGAGAAACTTGTTTGCTTTGCAGATTCTTTTTTCTCTAAGTCAGGAAGGATGGAAGAGAAATCTGTAGATAAGATTAGGAAATCCATGATGAAATTTGGGATTGACACATTGGAGAGATTTGACGCAATGTGTGAACTTTTTCATGTGTAACTTTTGGAATTCTCATTATTATAATTATATTTGCGCGTAATTTTTATACTAAACAGATACAGATAAAAAGCAAATACGCTTAGAATTCCAGAAATATGGAAAAACAGGATTATTATGAGGTGTTGGGCGTTGAAAAAAATGCTACCGACGATCAGATAAAAAAAGCATATAGAAAATTAGCTGTCAAATATCATCCAGATAAGAATCCAGGAGATAAGAATGCCGAGGAAATGTTTAAGAAAGTCGCTGAAGCTTATGAAGTGCTTTCTGATCCTCAACGCAGACAAAACTACGATCAGTTCGGATTTGATGGACCACAAGGCGCTGGATTCGGTGGAGCAGGTTTCAACCCATTTGATATTTTCGAATCTTTCTTCGGACGTGGAGGAGGAAGTGGATTCAGCGGATTCGGCTTCGATGATGAAGGTCCTGCTACAAGAGGCTCAAATATCAGAGTTCGTGTCAAGGTAAATCTCCAGGATGTCGCAAATGGTGTCGAAAAGCATATTAAGATTAAGAAATATGTAGAATGCGAACACTGTAAAGGAACTGGTGCTAAAGATGGTACAGACTTCGAGACTTGTCCAAAGTGTAAGGGTAGAGGTCGTGTGATTCAGGTAGTGAATAGTCTTTTCGGACGAATGCAGACAGAAGCTGTTTGTCCGGATTGTCACGGAACTGGAAAGAAGATTAAGACTCGTTGCTCTCATTGTAACGGCGAAGGCGTAACAATGGGCGAAGAGGTAATCGATATCAAGATTCCTGCAGGTGTAGAAGACGGAATGCAGCTTACAATGCAAGGTTATGGTAATGCTGCTCGTCAAGGTGGACGTCCAGGTGATCTTTATATTCTTATCGAAGAGGAAAAACAAGATCAGTTTATTCGTGTAGAGAATAATCTCGTTTATAATCTTCTTCTTGATTTCCCGACTGCCGCTCTTGGTGGAGAGATTGAGGTTCCACTCGTTGAAGGAACTCAAACTGTCAAGATTCCTGCAGGTACACAGCCAAATACTCAGATCCGTCTGAATGGAAAAGGTCTTCCTTCGGTAAACAGATATGGAAGAGGTGATATTATTGTCAATATCTCAATCTATGTTCCAGAATCTCTTGACAAAGAAGAAAAGAAGATCATTGAGTCTTTGAAGGGACATACAAACTTCGGTGCGAACAAGACAGCTTTCCAGAAGTTTGTGGATAAGATTAAGAACAAATTTTCTTAATGTTTATAGGAATTTTAGTTTGAAAATATTAATAACAATTATAAAACGCCAACTATTATGTTAAAGAAAATCCGAGTTGCATTAGCTGCAATCTTTTTGTTAGGATTGACATGGTTGTTCCTTGACTTTACAGGAACAGCACAAGCTTGGTTCGGTTGGATGGCAAAGTTGCAGTTTCTTCCTGCGGTTCTTGCTGTCAATGTAGGTGTTGTGGTGCTTCTTGTAGCGCTGACAATCATCTTTGGCCGAATCTATTGTAGTGTTATTTGTCCGTTGGGAGTTTTCCAGGATGTTGTTTCCTGGATCAGTGCGAAAGCTCACAGGAAGCAGAAGGCTGGAAGATTCAGCTACAGCCCAAATCACAAGATCCTTCGCAATGTAATCTTCGTCATTTTTGTTGGATCATTACTTGCTGGTTTGGGATCGGTCGTTCAGATCCTTGCTCCTTATAGTGCTTTCGGACGAATGGTGACAATGTTGCTTCAACCTGTTTATCAGCTTTGCAATAATGCTCTCGCAGGTGTAGCTGAACATTATCAGAGTTATGCATTCTATTCGGTTGACGTTTGGATGCGTTCTCTTCCAGTCTTGATTATTGCAAGTGTTACATTTGTTGTTCTCGTTATCTTGGCTTGGATGCATGGCCGTACATATTGTAATAACATCTGTCCTGTTGGTACTTTCCTCGGTTTGTTGTCAGAACGTTCTGTTTTTGCAATTAATATCGATGCAACAAAGTGTAACGGTTGTAGCATGTGTTCCCGCAATTGTAAGGCAGCTGCTATCGACTTCAAGAATCATAAGGTAGATTATTCACGTTGTGTTGATTGTTTCGACTGTATTGATAAATGTAAGAAAGGTGCCATCTCTTACGGTACTGCAAAGAAAAATGCAACAACTACTCCAACTGATGGAGAAGGCGATAAGACTCAACCAACACGTCGTGCTTTCCTTACTGCTACTGCTGCAGTAACAGTTGGTGCTGCACTTAAGGCTCAGGAAAAGACTACTGATGGCGGATTTGCTACTATTCTCGATAAGAAAGCTCCAAAACGTGAGACTAAGATCGTCCCTCCAGGAGCAGTTTCAATGAAGAATATTGCTCAACACTGTACTGGTTGTCAGCTTTGTGTCTCTGAATGTCCAAATGGCGTTCTTCGTCCTTCTGGAGATTTGATGAATATGATGATGCCGGTTTCTTCTTATGAAAGAGGTTATTGTCGTCCGGAATGTACTCGTTGTTCGGATGTTTGTCCTGCTGGTGCAATTAAGCCATTTGCTGCTGATCACGAAGAAGCTAAGGCAATCAAGGCAAGCACAAAGATCGGTCGTGTAGTTTGGGTAAAGGAAAATTGTATTCCACTCACAGATGGTGTATCTTGTGGAAACTGTTCACGTCATTGTCCTTCAGGTGCTATTACAATGGTTCCATCTGATCCAAATGACGAGAAATCTCTCAAGATTCCTGTTATCGATGATGAGAAATGTATCGGTTGTGGTGCATGTGAAAATCTTTGCCCATCTCGTCCATTCTCTGCAATTTATGTTGAAGGTATCGAAGTGCAGCGCACTCTCTAATTCAATCACCAATTTTTAATTTGATTCTATTATGAAAAAAGAAATAGACAGAAGAGAGTTTCTCAAAAGAATGGGAGCAGGTGCTGCTGTAATTGGAGCTACATCTGCACTTAATAGCTGTACAGGTGGTGCTGGTTCTGCAATCACAGAAAACTTCGATCCTTCAGGTACAGTTAAGACTGATCTCGGAGAAATGACTTATCGCACTAATCCAAATAACGGAGATAAGATTTCTATTCTCGGTTACGGATGTATGCGTTGGCCTAATGATCCTGTTACTGGTGAAATCGATCAGGAAATGGTCAATAAGCTTGTTGACAAGGCAATTGAACATGGTGTAAATTACTTTGATACGTCGCCGGCTTATCTTCGTGGTCTTTCAGAGCGTGCAACAGGTATTGCTTTGAAGCGTTATCCTCGCGAGTCTTATTACATTGCAACTAAACTTTCAAACTTTGCACCTCAACAGCAAACCTTTGAAGAATCTGTAGCTTTGTATAAGAAGTCTTTTGTTGAGATGCAGACTGACTATATCGATTACCTTCTCCTTCACAGCATTGGTAGTAGTATGGAGAATTTCGAGGTTCGTTATCTCAATAATGGTATTCTCGACTATCTTGTAGAAGAGAAGAAGAAAGGTCACATCCGTAATCTCGGATTCTCTTATCATGGCGGAAATGAGGTCTTCGATCGTGCTATGAAGATGCATGACGATGGCGAATATCATTGGGACTTTGTTCAGATCCAGATGAACTATGTTGACTGGACAACAGGTAACTGCCGTTATCTTTATGAAGAGCTTACAAAGCGCAATATTCCAGTTGTAATTATGGAGCCATTGCTCGGCGGACGTCTCTCAAAGCTTCCTAACCATGTTATTGCTCACCTTAAGGCTCGTCGTCCTGAAGATAGTGCAGCATCTTGGGCATTCCGATTCCTCGGAACATTCCCGAATATTATGTGTGTGCTTTCTGGTATGACATACATGGAACATCTTGATGACAACCTTAAGACTTATTGTCCGCTTGAGGAGTTGACAGATGAGGAATTCAAGTATCTTGAGGAGACTGCAGAGTTGATTCGCAAGTATCCAACAATTCCATGTAACGATTGTAAGTATTGTATGCCTTGTCCTTATGGTCTCGATATTCCTGGTATATTCCTCCACTATAATAAAATTGTGAATGCAGGTACGATGCCAAATAATCCGGAACAAAAGGAATATGCAGAATTGCGCCGTAACTATCTGATCGATTATAATCGTACGATACCAACCCTTCGTCAGGCAGATCATTGTATCAATTGTAATCAGTGTTCATCTCATTGTCCACAGAATATTCGTATTCCTCAGGAATTGAATAAGATTGCTGATAAGATTGAGGCATTGAAGCGTGAAGGTAAATAATATTTATAAAAATGTTTATTGAAGTCAAAAATGTAAGCAAGCAGTATTCTGGCCATGTGGCTTTGAATAACGTAAGTCTTGAGGTCCCTGAAGGTTCTATTTACGGACTTTTAGGACCTAATGGAGCAGGTAAGACCAGCCTCATTCGAATCATTAACCGAATCACACATGCCGATAGTGGTGAGGTTTTGATGCAAGGCGTGCCAATGACTGATTCCGATGTTTCTAAGATCGGATATCTGCCAGAGGAACGAGGTCTTTACAAGAAGATGAAAGTAGGAGAACAGATTGTCTATCTCGGTCGTTTGCACGGCATGAGCAAATGGGATGCTAAGACAAAGATGAAGGAATGGCTTGAGCGTTTCGATCTTACAGAGTGGGAGAATAAAAAACTCGAAGCTCTGTCAAAAGGTATGGCTCAGAAAGTTCAGTTCATTGCAACAGTAATTCATCGTCCTCCACTTTTGATTTTTGATGAACCATTTTCTGGTTTCGATCCGGTTAATGCTGATATTCTGAAACAGGAAATTCTTCGACTTAAGAATGATGGCGCTGTAGTGTTGTTCTCTACTCACAACATGTCGTCGGTTGAAGAAGTCTGTGAAGAGATTTCCTTGATTAATCATTCGGAGATTGTACTTCAGGGTAAGGTTAAAGATATCCGTAATCAATATAAGAAAGGTATCTTTGAAGTTAACTTGACAGATGGTACTAGCTTCGAATACAAGGTTCCGGAAGGAATGAGCAATCATGATGCTATCGCTCAGCTTAATGAGAAGTATGATCTCTTCGGATTCCATGAGGTTTTGCCTACAATGCATGAGATTTTTGTACAAACAGTAAAAGAGTAATAATATGTCAAGACTTGGGTTAATAATTCAGCGAGAATATCTCTCAATTGTAGCAAAGAAGTCTTTCATCTTTACTACTTTATTACTTCCTATTCTTATGATTGCTCTTTGTGGCGTTTTGCCTGTTTTGTTGGCGAATGTTAAGAGTGATCAGAAGAAAGTTGTTGCTGTTGTCGATCAGGATCCATCACAGAAATTTGCATCCTTGTTCACAGAGACTGATGATTTCGTGTTCTTCAATGTTCAGGATAGATTGGAGAGTAACACATTATATAATTATTATGAAGAAAACAAGGATGCAAAAAGTCTTTATGCAATTGTTCAGATTCCAGACAGCCTTTCTTCAAAGTGTCAGTTCTTTGTCTATTCAGATCAGTCAATCAATGCTAATCTCGAAAGAGATGTGACTCGAATCCTTCGTCCTGTCTTAGAGAAAGAAAAGATTGAGTCATTCGGTATAGATAGCCTTGAAACTATTATGCAACAATGCAAGGTAGATATCAAATCAAAGAATATCAAATGGGGCGATACAGGCGAAGAGAAGCTTTCTTCTGCTGAAATCGGAATGATCATTGGTGTTATTCTTTCTTTCCTTACATATTTCTTCGTGCTTATGTATGGTGCAATGATCATGAACGGAGTAATAGAGGAGAAGACAAACCGTATTGTAGAAGTTATCGTATCTTCCTGCAAACCTATGGAGCTGATGCTTGGTAAGATCATTGGCGTTGCTCTTGTCGGTTTCACTCAGATCATTATCTGGGCTGTAATGATTGGCGTTGGAGGTACAATACTGGGAATCGGTGCTGGTGTTATATTCGGAGGTCCTGATCCTGCTGCATTATCAGCTGCAATGGGACAAAACCCTGAAGCAATGGCTGCTCTTGAACAAGCACAGAATACAAGCGAATTCAAAGAAATCGTTCAGATGATTCTTAGTGTCAACTATGTTCAGATCCTTGTATTCTTCATTCTTTACTTTATTGGTGGATATTTGCTTTATGCTTCGCTCTTTGCTGCATTCGGCAGCGCTGTTGACCAACCAAGCGATGCGTCACAGTTTATGTCGCCAATCATGATTATCATGATATTTGCATTCTATGCAGGTATGTTCAGTATCGAAAACCCGGACGGACCTCTCTGTTGGTGGTGTAGTATTATTCCTTTCACTTCACCAATTGTAATGATGATTCGTTTGCCATACGATGTGCCATTCTGGGAAATGCTTCTCAGCGTTGGGCTTCTCTATGGTTGCGCTTTCGGTATTCTTTATATTGCAGGTAAGATTTATCGTACAGGTATTCTTATGTACGGCAAGAAAGTCGGAATTAAGGATATCTTGAAATGGATTAAGTAATTTGGAATGCGGGCAAGTTTGCCCGCTTCCAAATCCTATATATTGCCACATTAAGTTCATTATCTTAAATAATTTATTAAATGAAAAAAGCCACTTTATTGAGCATGTTTGGTTTGTTGTTGTCTGCATGCTCTTCCGGACCAACTTCCAATCCGGATTTGGTTCTCAATGACCTTGAATATTTCGAGGGTACAGGTGTAAATGTATTGGTTTACAGTAACACATTCAATGGAGGATTCAACGATGAGAAGAATTCTGGTATTGAAGTAATTCATCATGGTGTAAGAACTGTTCAGGGCGGAGCCGTACGTCTTAACAAAACTCCAGAACAATGGGATTTAGTTCCTACTACAACCGATCGTCGTGTTGATCGTGAGAACAATACTATTGAGGTAGATCTTCGTTATGAGGATTATGATTTCGATTCAAGACTTGTAGTAACAAGCAAAGGCAAGGCAGTAGAGATCTCTGTTGTTCTTGACAAGCCTGTTCCTTCTGCACTTGAAGGTAAAGCAGGTTTCAACCTTGAGTTTATTCCTTCTCAGTATTGGCAGAAGACTTTCATCATGGATGGACAGATCGGTCGTCTGTCACGTTATACTGCAAGCGAAACTGTAACTGTTCCTAATAGCGAAAAGCCAAAGCAGTATAAGGGCTTTAAGACTTATGACGATCGTGGTACAGATAAGTTCGTTGATGCTATTCCTCTTTCAACAGGTCACAATATCATCATGGCATCTGATACACCAGAACGCATGATTACTGTTTCTTCTGAAGATGCTGTTATTGAACTTTATGACGGACGCGTGCTTGCACAAAATGGTTGGTACGTCCTTCGCAGCGAATTGCCCGCTGGCAAGACTGGTAAAGTATTGACTTGGACAGTTAAACCAAACGATATTCCAGGATGGGTTCGCGAACCTAACATCGGTTTCTCACAGGTAGGTTACATTCCTTCTCAGCCAAAGGTTGCAGTAATCGAGCTTGACAAGAATGATAAGGTTCAGTCTTCGGCTTCACTCTATAAGATTAATGCTGATGGTACTTCTTCAAAGGCATTCAGCGGTGTAACAAAAGAATGGGGTCGTTACTATAAGTATAACTATGTACACTTCGACTTCTCTTCTGTTACAGAACCTGGTATCTACTATATTCAGTATGGCGATACTAAGACCAATAACTTTATCATCGATAATTCAGTTTATGATAAGATTACAGATGCTACAAGTGATGTTTGGATTCCTATTCATATGAATCACATGGCAGTAAACGAAGGATATCGAATGTGGCATGGTGAACCGTTTAAGGAAGGTTATCTACAGGCTCCAGAAAGCAATCACTTCGATCTTCATTTCCAAGGTCCTATTACTACTAAATATAAAGCATACGAACTCATTCCAGGTCTTAATGTTGGTGGTTTCTTCGATGCAGGCGATTACGATATTGAGACTGGTTCTAACATCAGTGTAGTTCAGAATCTTATTCGCGCTTGGCGTTTATTCCGTTCTGATCGTGATGAGACATTCGTGAGTGAGGAACAGCGTTATGTTGATCTCCACCGTCCAGATGGTACTCCAGATATTCTTCAGTATATCGAACACGGTACACTCAACCTTGTTGCTCAGTCGGAGAAGATTGGTTGGATGGCTTCTACACTTTCAAATGGTGTACTTGATAACTATCATCATCTTGGAGATATTTCTGCTATTACAGATGGCCTTCACTATGATCGTAGCCTTAAGCCATACACTAAGTCTGCTGATGGTAAGTCAAGTGGCGTGAATGATGACCTTTGGGCATTCACAACTCGTAATCCTTATACTGACAGTCAAGCTGCTACTGTATTTGCTGCTGCTAGTAAGGTACTTGCTGACTATGATCCAAATCTTGCAAAGCGTGCATTGTCTGAGTCAAAGCGTCTTATGGCGGAATCAGAAGTATTGATGAAGGAAATGGCTGCAAATCGTCCTCAAGGTCAGACAGGTCAGAATTTCGGCATGGCTCGTGGTATGGGTAATGTTGCTACAAATCTTGAACTTTATGCTGCAACAGGAGAGAATTCTTATCTAGATTCGTTCAAGGAGAAAATCTTCCCAATGCTTGAGCGTAATGTTAATATGTCTATTCAAACAGCACTTGATGCAGTTCCATATCTTGATGAAGATTACAAGAACCAGCTTCGTCCTTATGTAGAAAAGTATAAGGAATATATCGATAGTCTTTCGCTTGATAATCCTTACGGCGTGCCTATCGGACTTGGTAACTGGGCTGGTAGTGGTCAGGTTTCTTCTTTCGGTACTACTGTATGTTACGCTCACGAGTTCTTCCCAGAAATCGTTCCTATGGATTGCGCATATAAGGCTGCAGGATTCCTTTTCGGATGTCATCCATATCACAACTACTCATTGGTAGCAGCTGTAGGTGCTTCTCGTCCAAAGGCTGTTTTCTATGGAAACAACCGCGCCGACTTCTCATTCATTCCAGGTAATGTTGCTCCTGGCGTTCTCTTCCGTCATCCAGATCATTTTGAGAATTATGATGATTGGCCGTTCCTCTGGGGACAGAACGAAGGTACAATTGCTGGTAATGTAGGTTATCTTATCTTCGGTTCTGCTTTCAAGAACCTTGCTAAGTAATATGCTTATAGAAGTGTGAATAAAATCTCTTAGCTTTAATCTATATAAAAATAGTAATCCCCCAATGAAAGATTCTTTCAGTTGGGGGATTTATTTTATAAATCTAATAAATATTGTTTGCTGTAGTAGATTGAAAGGATGTTTATTCTACGAAGTCAACTTTTCCTGTGTGAACATTGTAGTACGCACCAACTACTGAAAGTTCTCCCTTTTCAACCTTTTCCTTTACTTCTGGGTTAGCAAGGATTCTTTCAACCTGCTTGCTTGCGTTCATGCGGATGGCATCATCAAGTTTGTCTGCCTGACCGTAGAAGTCACGTACATCTTCGCGGATAGTAGCGAGAAGTTCGTCAATCTTGCTGTTCTCAACTTCCTCCTCAGGTTCTGTGATTGCACCAGTAACACCACCACAAGACTCATGGCCCATAACGATTACAGACTTAACCTTGAGGTGCTCGATAGCATAATCAACACTACCCATTACGAGATCACCATTAACAGAGTTTCCTGCTGTGCGGATTACAAAGATGTCTCCGATGCCCTGATCGAAGATATGTTCTACAGGAACACGAGAGTCTGAACAAGCAACAACTGCGCAGAAAGGAGCCTGATGAGGAGCTGTCTCATTAAGACGCTGACTGTTGTCGTGTGGATTTACTGCTTGATCTGAAGAATAACGAGCGTTACCTTCCTTAAGTCTCTCGATTGCCTCTGCAGGAGTAGTTACTTCCTTGAGTTCTACAACTGCTTCTGTTGCTGCATTGTCTTCTGTTGCCTGCTGCTTGTTTGAGCAAGATGCCATCGTCATTGCCACTGCTGCGATAGCTGTAAAATAGATTGTTTTCATAATACCTTAAATATGTTTTAGTCAATTTTTCGGCTGCAAAAATATCTAATAGTTCAATATTGTATTCATAATATATATTATTAATGTATATTTCTTGTCTTTATCAGTCATAATTGCTATATTTGCTCGACATTACTTTTAATACTTATGAATGTATATCTTAGAAATTCATTGTTTGGAATAATAGGCTTTTCTTTGGTTTATTTTCCTGCATCTTATCTTATTTCAAAATATGTTGATATTGAGATAAAGATTAATTCGGCTAAAGAAATAGAATATAATAGCGGAAAACTATTGTTTACTCCAATTGCAGAGAATGCTGTTAGGGTTCAATATGTCAAAGAACATAAATACGATTTGCCGGATGAATGGTTGTATCCAGAGTTGAATGTTGTAAAAAGCAATGTGGCTGTAAAGATTGATAAAGAAACTGGTAAGGTAAAGTTTATTTATAAGGATCAAGTTGCTGAAGTGTTGCTTCATGAATTGGAAGAGACAACAGTTCAGGATAAAGATGCTTATAAAGCAAAGATAGTTCTCAATTCTGACGAAGATGAATACTTAACTGGTCTTGGTCAGTTCCAGGACGGAATTGGAAACTTGCGTGGCGTAACGCGTCGATTGACACAAGTCAATACTCAGATTTCTATTCCATTCCTTCTTTCCAATAAAGGATATGGATTGTTATGGAATAATTATGGACTTGTAGACTTTAATCCTTCGACCGATTCAATAAAGATGATAAGGGTCGATGAAGAGGGGGTGAAGCAGGTAGTTAATGTCACTTCAACTGAAGGAACTAAAAAAGAGTTGCGTCAAAGCAATAAGTTCAGCACTGAAATCAATATAGAAGAAGAGGGAGAATATGCAATACTTCTTGATGTCGGACAGAGTATGGCACGTCGTCATAATCTTTCTATTGATGGAAATGAGATTGTAGATGTTCGAAATGTATGGCTTCCACCTACAACATCAGTAAATGTTAATTTGACAGCAGGCTCTCATACGTTTGTGTCAGAACTTAGCAATGGCGACGAGCCTGTAATATATTATAGAAGGGTTGATGGTAGTACGACGTTGTCTTCTCCTGTAGCCGATAAGGTAGATTATACATTGTTCTTCGGTAATGCTGATGAGATCATATCTTCATATCGTAATGTCACAGGAAACTCTCCAATGATGCCTATTTGGGCGTTAGGATATACTCATTGCCGTGAACGATATCATTCATCTGCTGAGATTATTGAGAATGTAAAAATCTTCCGCGAAAAAGAAATGCCAATCGATGTCATCGTTCAGGACTGGCAATGGTGGGGTAAGTATGGATGGAATGCTATGAAGTTCGATGAGGAGTTTTATCCGGATCCTTCTGCTTTGACTTCCGAATTACATGATTCCCTCAATATGCGTCTTATGTTATCTGTTTGGTCTAAGATTGATGATAACTCAGATCTTGGTAAACAGATGCAGAAAGATGGATATTATATACCTGGAACTACATGGATAGATTTCTTTAATCCAAATGCAGCACAGGCTTATTGGAAGAATTTCAGCGAGAAACTGCTTGTTCACAATGTTGATGCTTGGTGGCAAGATGCAACTGATCCGGAAAATGATGATCTTGTTGGCAGAAAAGTTGCTGATGGTGCTTATGCAGGAGAATTGGTTCGTAATGTCTATCCTTTGTTAGTTAGTAAGACTGTTTATGAAGGTTTGCGCAAAGATGATCCTGAACGTCGAGCTATGATATTGACGAGAAGTGGTTTCCCTGGTATTCAACGATATGGATCTACACTATGGTCAGGAGATGTCGGAAATGATTGGGAGACACTACGCAGACAGATTGTAGGTGGTCTAGGTCTTATGGCAGCAGGACATCCTTGGTGGACATACGATGCTGGTGGATTCTTCCGTCCTTGGGAAAATCAATATCAGGATAAGGATTATATAGAACGATTGATACGCTGGGTTGAATGTGCGACATTCCTTCCTTTGATGCGTATTCACGGTTATATGAGTGATACTGAACCATGGCGTTATGGTAATGAGGCTGAGCGAATTATTAAGTCTCAATTGGAGCTTCGCTATCGTCTTCTTCCCTATATCTATAGTGCTGCTTCCGAAGTTACTCGTAACGGTAGTACATTGATGCGTCCTCTTGTCTTCGATTTTCCACAGGATGCTGAAGCATTAACCTGTGATACACAGTTTATGTTTGGTAAGTCTTTCCTTGTTTGTCCTGTTACTTGTAGTTTGAACGAATCTTCCAAGCAATATCTGCCTGTGTCAGATCCTGGTTGGTATGATTTCTATACCAATAAGTTCTATAGTGGAGGACAGACTATTTCATCCGAAAGTTCAATTGAGACTATTCCAGTCTTCGTAAAAGCAGGTGGCATCGTTCCTATGGGTCCTGTAAAGCAATATGCAATGCAGAAGTCTGAGGAACCTCTTGAAATCAGAATTTATTCTGGTGCAGATGCGACTTATACACTTTACGAAGATGAAGGAGATAACTACAACTGTGAAAACGGAGCTTTCTCTCTGATTAAATTCTCATGGAATGAAAAGGATCATAAACTTACTATTTCCGATAGAGAAGGTAAATTTGATGGAATGCTGGACACTCGTCAGTTTAAGGTTATAGTCATTGGCAACGGCGACATAGTAACAAAGGATGTGGATTATAACGGTGAGAAGATAATCATTTGATTGTCTTCCCGTTAATAAGCATATGCTTTTATTTTCCTTTGTTGATTATATAAATTCCAAGCGTAGCTAATCCTCCTGCTATTACGTATTTCCAATAGAATGTTTCGTTAAGGCAGAGGCAAGATGTTACAGCACCTACTACAGGTATAAGTGAGTTGTATATTGTTATCTTGCCCACAGGATTACATGTCAACAATTTATTATAAAGCGTAAAGCCTATAGTTGATATACTGATCAGGCAAAGAAGAATAATACATCCGACGAATGTAATGTTTGGCAATGTTCCTCCTGCCATTAAGCCGGGAATGATAAGCAAAGCACCTCCAATTGCTAGACTATAACCGGTACCAACAAAGACATTGATTCGTTTGTTGAGTCCTCTGGTCATAAGTGATGCAAGTGCCGAACTTAAAGCGTTGAGTATTATCATACCATCGCCAAGCCAAGTGAATTGTCCGCTTTCTGCTCCTCCAAGATTAAGTGCGAGGATTCCTGTAAAGCCTAAGATTACACCAACTATCTTGTTGATTGTCATCTTGTCACTCTTGAAGAAAAGACAAGCAAGGATAACAACAGAAAAGACGCTTAGCGAATTGAGGATTGCTGCTCTCGATCCTTCGCTGTGAGATAGTCCGAAATAGAAAAAGGCATAGTGAAAAGTGGTATTGAAAAGTGCAAAGATAAGGATGTACCACCAGTCGGAAGTCTTTCTAACAGCAAATGAACGCTTGGAGTGTAGCGCTACAGAAAGTATTATGATTCCTGAAAAGAAAAATCTGATTCCGGCAAACAGCATTTTGCTTCCAGTCATTTCTGGTGTAATGCCGAATTCCGCGAATCCGAGTTTTATGAAAGGATATGCCCATCCCCAGAGGATTGCTGCCGTTAGTGCAAATATTGAAACCCAAACGGGACGCTGAAATATACTAGTCTTTTGCTCCATGTTTTCTATAATTGTTGCAAAGATAGCAAAAACATAGGAATTAATATCATTTATAATAACTAATAATTTTGAAAATATGAGGAAACTAACACTTTTACTTCTGTTTTTGTCAGTCTCTTTTGGCATCCGTGCAGTTGAGACATACAGAAATCCTGTAATCAATGCTGATGTGCCGGATATCAGTGTGTGCAAGGTTGCTGATACATATTATATGATCAGTACAACAATGCATCTTATGCCTGGTGCACCAATTATGAAGTCGAAGGATATGATTAATTGGGAAGTTATCAGCTATGTCTTTGATAGAATCGACGATGGTCCACGTTACAATCTTGAAGGCGATGCTACCGTTTATGGTCAAGGTCAATGGGCTTCGAGCATAAGATATCATATGGGTAAATTCTATGTGTGGTTTACTGCGAATGGTGCTCCTGGTAAGGGATTTGTGTATACAGCTGATAGGGCAGAAGGCCCTTGGACTCTTGTTGCACGTCCTCCTCACATGCACGATGGTTCGATTTTCTTTGATGAAGACGGTAAGATTTATATGTTCGCAGACTATGATAGGTTGCGTGAATTGGATCGTAATACATTCCTGCCTATTGAAGGAACTGAGGTCAAACTTTTCGAACGTGACGAATCTGAGATTGGAGCTTTGCTCGAAGGAATGTCGGTAATTAAGCATAATGGCAAATATTATATCTGTATGATTTCCATGAAATGGGGCGTTCCTGGACGTGTTCGTCGTGAGGTATGTTATCGTGCAGATAATATCGCAGGTCCTTATGAGAAACATGTGATTCTTGAGACTCCATTCGAAAGCTATGGCGGCGTAGGTCAAGGTAGCTTGGTCGGAGATGATCAGAGTGATAAGAACTGGTGGGCATTGATCTTCCAGGATCGTGGAGGTATAGGTCGTGTTCCTTGTGCAATGCCTGTTACCTGGATTGATGGTTGGCCAATGTGCGGAGAATTGAATGATGGGGTAGATCCTAATGATACGGAAGCATGTCTGAATCCAAAGAATTATCATATTCCTAATGACTTGTCAAAGAAACATCCTTCTTTGAGAGGTTTGATTAATAGTGACGATTTTGATCTTCCTGTTTCTGCTCTGAATAAGATGAACAAAGGCACATATCATGCAAACACTGGACTGAAACTCTACTGGCAGTGGAATCACAATCCAATTGATGAAGCATGGAGTCTTACCGAACGTGCTGGATACCTTCGTCTTAAGACCGCTAAAGTCGTTGATAATATAAATCTTGCACCAAATACTCTTACTCAGCGTATGGGTGGTCCTGAATGTACAGGAACTGTTTGTATCGATGTGGCAAATATGAAGGATGGCGATCATGCTGGACTTGCAGCCTATAATGGAGATAGTGGAGTGCTTCAAGTTGTCAGGAAAGGCGGAAAACTTGTTCTTCAACTTACCGAGGAGAAATCGGTTTTCAAAAGACCTCGTAATATCGAAAGGGTAGATGTGGAAGTTCTTGAAGAGGTTGCTTTGAATCTCAAGAGCAAGAAAGCAGCTGATACCAGGAAACCTCAACAGCTTATCTGGCTTAGAGTTCATGGAGACTTTAACGAAAACCGTGATATGGCTTCATTCTCATATAGTACAGATGGCGAGAATTTTGTATCTATAGGAAGAGAGGTGAAAATGGTTTTCGACTATCAGCGTCACTTTATGGGAACAAAATTCGCTATCTTCAACTACGCTACAAAAAAGACTGGTGGATATGTTGATGTCGATTCTTTCAAGTACGATGAGTTCTAAGGAATCGCTCTTGAATTGGTTGTCGGTTGCTATTTACATTTGTCATTATAACAAATATTGCGCTTCTATAACAGATTAATCTGATATTTGCAGACAAAGCATTTGGAGCAATGCGCATAAACATATATCTTTGCGCTTGGTTAATAACCTGCTCCAATAGCTCAGTTGGTTAGAGCACATGACTGTTAATCATGGGGTCGTTGGTTCAAGCCCATCTTGGAGCGCTGATAGAGAGTTACGATTTCGTAGCTCTCTTTTCTTTTGTGTCTATGCTTGTTTGTTTGATTAGACATAGTTAATGTTATTCTGCAAATAGCAAAAACTTATTACTTATGTAATAAAGTATTATTTTCCCTATAATTTAACGGTGTAATTTGTGTATTCGTTAATTATTGTTTATTTTTGCACGTTAAATTGCATGAATGATGAGATATTTATATCATAAAATAGGAACATATTATGCTTTTGCATTATTCTTCTTTGCAATAATGCTATTTGCATGGCCGATGGTTTTCTTCTACAAGACTGTTTGGCCTAACGATGAAAGTAAAAAGCTGCGTTGTCATAATTTTGTCTGCAAGTTCTTCCGTTGGCTCATAAAACGTGTTCCATTTGCAAAAGTAGAAGCAGATCTTTCAGGAAATGCATTTAAGAAACCTGCTATTGTTATATCGAATCATCAGTCACAGATCGACCTTTTGTCTATTCTGATGCTTTCTCCGAAGATTGTAGCTGTTACTAATTCATGGGTTTGGAATTTCCCTGTATATAAGCCTATTCTCAGTTATCTCGAGTTCTATCCAAATGGAGGAGGCGTAGATAATATGGAAGAGAAATTTGATTCTCTTATTAAACGTGGATATAGTATTCTTATTTTTCCTGAAGGTACTCGTTCGGCAGATTGTAAGGTGCTAAAATTCCATCGTGGGGCATTTTATCTTGCAGAGAAGTTGCATGCTGATATCTTACCTATTTATCTTGATGGAGCTGGTAAGGCATTACCTAAGGGTGGTGTTATGCAACGAGAGACTGTTCATGTCAGAATCGGTAATCGAGTTTCTTCGGATGATACATCAATGGGATCAAATTACCGTGAAATGACAAGAGCTTGGCACAAGCATTATATTGCATACGAAAATAAGGAAATAGACACATTATAATATATGTCAAAAACTTTCTCTGTTGATAACCTTATCCTGGATCTTATATCACGCAATCTCTCTATAACATCAATGGAGAGTTGTACATCGGGTATGATAGCATCCATGATTACCGATACACCAGGTGCTTCGGCGATATTCAAAGGAGGATATGTGACATATAGCAATGAAGCAAAGATTGCAGCAGGTGTACCATCAGAGATCATTTCGACCTATGGAGTATATTCTCCTGAATGTGCACAGGCAATGGCAAAGACGGTTCAGGAGAAATTCAATTCTGATATAGCTATTGGTATAACAGGAAACACTGGAAATGTTGATCCTAACAATCCTGAAGGTGTTGTCGGAGAGGTGTATTTCTGTATCATATATTCCGGTCAGTCGCATTCATATCATTATTCCTGCGATGTTACCGATAAATCACGCCACAATATTAAAAAAGAATATTCTATTTACGTTTTCCAACAATTACACAAATTAATTACTTACACTAAATGAAAACTCAACTTTTTTATTCGGCTTTGTTTGCTGTTGCATTGAGTTTTACCGGTTGTGCAGATAAAGGTGCAGAAACAACGGTAAATCCACTTCTCGCAAACGAAGACAAAATCACAGAGATCATCTCAGGCATGACACTCGAGGAGAAGATCAACATGCTTCATGGAAAGAACATGTTCTCTTCTGCTGGTATTGAGCGTCTTGGCATTGCAGATATCGAGTATGCCGATGGTCCTTTCGGTATTCGCGAAGAGATGGAGCCTCACAGCTGGAATTCTCTTGGTCTTTCTACTGACTCTGCTACATTCTTCCCAACAGGTTCTGCATTGGCTGCAACTTGGAGTCCGGAAATGGCTTATCTTTACGGAAAAGGCATGGCTATCGAAGCTCGACTTCGTGGTAAGGACATGATTCTTGGCCCTGCAATGAATATTCAGCGTATCCCAACTGGTGGTCGTACATATGAATATATGAGTGAGGATCCAATGCTCACAGGAGAACTCGCTACTCAATATACTTTAGGTGCACAGAATAATGAAGCTGCTGTTTGTCTCAAGCATTATGCCTTGAACAATCAGGAGAACATGCGTGGCTTCGTCAATGTCAATGTTTCTGATCGTGTGATGCGTGAGATCTATCTGAAGCCATTCGAAGAGGCTGTGCGTCGTGCAAATGCCTATGGTGTTATGGCTGCATATAATAAGGTAGGTGGTTTCTGGTGTTCTGAGAATGATCTCCTACAGAATAAGATTCTTCGTGATGAATGGGGATTCCGTGGTATTATCATCTCTGACTGGGGTGGAACACATTCTACGGTAGGTGCTGCAATGGGTGGTCTTGACGTAGAAATGCCAGGCAATCAATATATGGGTCAGGCTCTTCTCGATTCTGTCAATGCAGGTGTTGTCCCAATGGAAGTTATCGATGCAAAGGTTCGTAATCTCTTGCGCGTTCGTTTCGCTATTCCTGCCGTTCCTGATTCTTTGAAGAATGTTGTTATGACTTCTCAGCCTGAACAGCAGAAGATTGCTTACGAGGTTGCTTCGCGCAGTGTTGTTCTCTTGAAGAATGAAGGTCTTCTTCCAATCTCAAAGGATATTAAGAAGATTGCCGTCATCGGTGATAATGCTACTTGCAAGATGGCTAATGGAGGTGTAGGTGCAGGTGTTAAGACTCTCTACGAAGTTACTCCACTTGAAGGTCTTCAGAAGGCATTTGCAGGTACTGATGTAGAGATCTGTTTTGCTCAAGGTTATAACCCTGTTATGGCGCGTCCTTGGGGCCCACAGCCGGACTTTAAGGCTGAGGCTAAGAAATATGAGGCTATGGCAAAAGAAGCGCTTGAGATCGCTAAGAATGCCGATCTCGTGCTCTTTATCGGTGGTGATAACCGTTGGGTAGAGACAGAAGGTTCTGATCGTGTAGATATGAATTTGAAGTTCGATCAGGAAGGTCTTATCAAGTCTATTGCTGCTGTCAATCCAAATATCGTAACAGTGATTGTTGCTGGTGCTCCTGTTGATCTTCAGGTCGTTAATCAGGTTTCAAAGAGCCTTGTTTATTCTTGGTTCAATGGTTCAGAAGGAGGAAATGCTCTTACTGACATCCTTACAGGTAAGTTGTCTCCTTCTGGCAAGCTTCCATTCACTCTCCCTATCAGGCTTGAGGATTCTCCAGCTTATGCTCTTGGTAACTATCCTCAGAAGGTTGAAGATTCTGCAGGCGACGTGTTCGTTGATCTTGTAAACAAAGATAAGTTCCGTGCACAGCAGAAGGCTGATGCTGAATACTCGGAAGGTTTGTTTGTCGGATATCGTTGGTTCACATCTAAGGATCTTCCTACAATGTATCCATTCGGCTTTGGTTTGTCTTATGCTGACTTCAAGTATTCTGATGTTGCAGCTACAGTTGCAAAGAATGAAATCAAGGTTACATTTACTTTGGAGAATGCTTCAGATATTGCTGCCGAAGAAGTTGCTCAGGTTTATGTAGGTCGTCCTGCTACTGCTATCGAACGTCCTAAGTATGAACTCAAAGGCTTTCAGCGCGTAGCTTTGGCTGGTGGCGAGAAGAAAGCAATGTCAATCTCTATTCCTGTCGAATCACTTCGTCACTGGGACGAAACCAACAATGGATGGGCTTTGGAGAAAGGTGCAGTTACAATTTACGTCGGAAATTCTTCAGTAGATCTTCCTTTGACTGCTGATGTAGAAATCTGATTTCAGTTTCTCTCATCGTAGTTCTACGATGAGAGAAACTGAGTCTGGGAGTTTCGATCGTTGGGATACGAAGAGTCCTCGGAAAATCCCGAGGACTGATTGACGACCGTCGAAGAGACTTCCGGACTTCCGTTGGTCTGATCGACGGTTGTCGACATCAACACTTTGTACATTGTGTTGATTCCGACGCGCGTCGATTGGAACAAAGAGTATTATTATTAGTGGTTGATGCAAACCATTGTTATGTCATCGCTTTGTTCCGCATCTTTTACGAATTCACTTATTGATTCGATGACTTTCCCGGTAATCTGGTCTGAGTTTAATCTTGACAATGACTTGGTTAAGCTTATCAATCGTTCTTCTCCGTACAGTGCCTTAGCATCGTTTGTAGCTTCTGTTACGCCGTCAGTATAGAGCAGCAAGGATTCTCCTTCGTTCAGTTTCATCTGCATGTCGGTATATGGATATCCTTCGAAAATTCCCGCAGGAACACCAACTGGGAGTTCTATGAACTTTGAATTACCATTCTCTATCAATACAGGAGGATTATGTCCGGCATTAGAATATGTGAGTACATGGCTTTCAAGGTCAAGAATACCGACAATCATTGTTATGAATGTACACTTTGTTTCGTACGAAGAAAGTGTGTTGTTCATTCTCGATAATATCTCAGAAGGAGAGTCTTCGTGTGATGCCAGTACCTTGAATGCACTCATTGCAGCAGTCATGTAGAGAGATGCAGGAAGTCCTTTGCCGCTTACGTCGCCGATGCAGAACACCAGTTTGTTGTCACGACAGAAATAAGCGTACAAGTCTCCACCTACAATCTTCGCAGGTTTCTGCCAACCGAATATATTGTACGATCCGAAGGTCTCTGCATTGTCGGCTTTAGGCATCATTCCCTTCTGTATGAGTTCTGCCGTCTGCAGGTCGTGTTCTGTCTTATGTTGCTCGATAATGGATCCTAAGAGCTTTTCCTGACTCTTCCTTAGTTTATGTGCGATAAAGAGAAGTACGGCGAAAAGAAATATGAGACCTGTAAAGAAAAGGAGTATAAGTCTCCATGAATCTGATGTAGTACGGAAATAGTTCTTTCCGTCACAGAACAAGTGTATATTCCAGTCGGTCGCAATAATGTCATCACTGAAATGCATGTATTCCTTGCCGAAATAAGGACAATCTGATTCCGAGAGTTTCTGCTTATTCCATTTCTCTTCAGGTGAAGAGATTATAGTACCTTCACTATTAACAATGAAAGCTTTTAAATATTCTGACTGAATAGATTTATTTACAATGGTTTGTAATGAACTGGAAAGGAAATTAAAAGAGATAATTCCGTATGGAATCGTATCCTGGTAATACATCGGACGAGCAATGGATATCACGTTCTCGCCTGTTGTCTGGCTTATATGTGGCTCGATGACGGTAACTACACCATTAGCTATGGTTTTCTTCCAGAAATCTCTTTTTGTGTAGTCTCCTGTAACTTCTGTGTCGTGAATGTTGCCAATGGAGTCTCTGTATGATAAAAAGGAAATGTTGTTCTGATTCTTTATAAAAATCGGATTGAATGTAATGATTACAGAATGTACGGCATTGATTTCCTTTACAAGTCCGTGAGTGATGCCGATAAGTGAATCAGGATAGTGAAGAGCATATTCCTTCACACCCCATTCCGCAGCAGTCAATGCACCCGAAACTCTAAGAAAATTATCTTCGTAATGTCTCTTGAGATTCGATAATTCTACTCTGATATCATCCTCATATTCTTCCTTGTTTTCCTGATGAATATGGTTGATAAATCCAATTCCGATAATGACGAAGATTAAAGCAATTATCGATAAAATATGTAATAGAAAACGAGATATTGGACTCTGTTTCATTTAAGTTGCAACTTTCCTTGTTACTATACAATAATATTATATGTTGCAAATTTATGAAAAATAGGATAATGAACAATTGTTAGTCATAATTTTTTATGCTTCTCGCATATTATTTCTTCAAATTTTCTTATATTTGCACATAATTTAATTATTAAATATATGGATCGAGTAATTATTACCGTTGTAGGTAAGGATACTGTAGGTATCATTGCAGCTGTCTGCACTTACCTTGCATCAAAGAACATCAACATTCTTGACATCTCTCAAACTATCGTACAGGAATATTTCAATATGATGATGATTGTAAATGTTCAGGATAGTGCTGTGCCTTTTGGTGAGCTGTTAAATGCTATGAATAAGATCGGTGAAGAGAAGGGCGTTCAGATCAAATGTCAGCGCGAAGATATCTTCGATAAGATGCACCGTATTTAAGAAATTATAAATTAAAAAGGAAAAATTAAAAATATAAGACTAGTGTTTATACAACTCTATTAATTTTTCATTTTTAATTTTTCATTATTAATTCATTGTATGATTAATATTTCTGAGGTCATTGAGACCAATAAAATGATCGAGCAGGAGAATCTCGATGTCCGTACCATCACAATGGGTATAAGCCTGTTGGATTGCGCTACAGATGATCTTGATAAGACTTGCGAGAATATATATAATAAGATCACTCGTCTTGCCAGAAACCTTGTTTCGACAGGTGAGGAGATTGCTCATGAATTTGGTATTCCTATCGTCAATAAGCGTATTTCCGTTACGCCTATTGCGATTGTCGGTAGCAGCTGCTGTAAGACTTCACATGACTATGTTCAGATTTGTAAGACTCTCGATAAGATTGCTCACGAAGTAGGGGTGAACTTTATCGGTGGTTATTCTGCTATCGTATCTAAGGGTATGACTCACAGCGACGAATTGCTGATTCGTTCTATTCCTGAGGCAATGGCTTGTACAGAAAGAATCTGTTCGTCAATCAATGTCGGTTCTACAAAAACTGGTATCAATATGGATGCTGTCCGTTTGCTTGGTGATATCATCAAGGAGACAGCCGAGATGACAAAGGAACAGGATTCTCTTGGATGCGCTAAGCTTGTGGTACTTTGTAATGCTCCTGACGATAATCCGTTTATGGCAGGTGCGTTCCATGGAGTCAGTGAGGCTGATGCTATTATCAATGTCGGTGTTTCTGGTCCTGGTGTTGTGAAATATGCTCTCGAACAGATTCCTGATGCCAACTTTGAGGTTCTTTGTGAGACTATCAAGAAGACTGCATTCAAGATTACTCGTGTCGGCCAGCTCGTTGCTCAGGAAGCAAGTCGTCGTCTAGGTGTTCCTTTCGGCATCATCGACCTTTCTCTTGCACCAACACCTGCTATCGGCGATTCTGTAGCCGATATTCTCGAACGTATTGGTCTTGAGAGAACAGGTGCTCCTGGTACTACAGCTGCTCTTGCATTGCTTAACGATCAGGTTAAGAAGGGTGGTGTGATGGCAAGTTCCTACGTAGGTGGATTGAGCGGTGCATTCATTCCGGTGTCAGAGGATCAGGGTATGATCGATGCTGTTAATGCTGGTGCATTGACTATCGAGAAGCTTGAGGCAATGACTTGTGTATGTTCTGTAGGTCTCGATATGATTGCTATTCCAGGTGACACAAAACCGACTACAATCGCAGGTATCATTGCCGATGAAAGTGCTATCGGTATGGTGAATCAGAAGACAACTGCTGTGCGTATAATTCCTGTAATAGGTAAGGGTGTAGGCGAGAATGTTGAGTTCGGAGGACTCTTAGGACATGCTCCAATCATGCCGGTCAATAACTTCGACTGCTCTGTGTTTGTGAATAGAGGCGGACGAATCCCTGCTCCTATACATAGTTTCAAGAACTAAGGATTATAAAAGATTTAAGGATATACAGACAAAACAAAACCCAGAGGCATTGAACCTCTGGGTTATTTATTTACCTTTTACTGTTTGCCATCTTTTACAGATAAGCTAAAAGAAGCTTAGCATTAGGGCTTCTGCGGATCTTGAGCAATGCTCTTTCGCGGATCTGTCGAACACGTTCACGAGTAAGACCAAGTTCCTGACTGACTTCTTCCTGAGATTTCTCTGGGCAGTCGATACCGAATGTCTGCTTGATGATCAAAGCCTCACGTTCCTTGAGGATGCTGTTGAGCAATGCGTCAAGTTCGATACGGAGAGATTCATTAGTCAAACCATTATCGGTTGCTTCGAGCTTAGTGTCAGGAGTAACATCGAGCAATGTGCCGTCTTCGTCATCCTGAAGAGGAGAGTCAAGACTCACACCACGGCTGTTTGCAGCCATTGTCTCGCGGATCTTCTCAACTGTTACTTCGAGTTCTTCAGCGATTTCATCGAGAGTTGCAGGACGGTTTTCTTCTTGTTCGAAGCGGTTCTGAACAACACGGATCTGACGGATGAGGTTGTTCTGGTTACCCGGAAGTCTTACCATACGAGCCTGTTCAGAGAGAGCCTGCATGATGCTTTGACGAATCCACCACACTGCGTATGAGATGAATTTGAAGCCTCGTGTCTCATCGAATTTCTCAGCTGCCTTTACGAGGCCCACATTTCCTTCGCTGATAAGGTCGGAGAGACTTAAACCCTGATTCTGATACAATTTAGCTACAGATACCACGAAACGAAGATTTGCGCGAACCAATCGATCCAATGCCACGTGATCTCCCTTATGAATTCTCTGAGCAAGTTCCACCTCTTCGTCTGGTGTAATCATGTGCTCCTTTGAGATCGCTGTAAGGTAGGATTCAATCGACTCTTCTGTTCTTCGAGTGATGTTCTGGGTGATTTTAATTTGTCTCATATATAAATAGAGTGTATCTATACATTGTTTAAAATAAAACGCGCAAAGTTACTCCAAAGTAAACTCTATTCCAAAAAAATATATGAAAATATAGTCGTTTTGTTGCCAAAATGTATTTTTGTCAACTTTAACTGTCACTTTTCTGCAAGTTTCAAAAGCATGATAAGCTTAAGTGAAAGGTCGAAGAGAATCATCTTTTCGTTGACATTCTGAGTAACATCTTTCTCGGCTTTCTCAAGTTCTGCCATAATTCCTTCCACGTTCTTCTCATTGACGAAAGAATAGAATCTCGAAGAGAATTTTGCTTCATCTTCATTCATGAAGTTCAGTTCCTGACAATGGAAGTTCATAATGAAATTCTCTCTGATCATGTTCTGTGCGTATTGGAAATAGGCTTTGAGTTTATCTCTGCTCAATGCCGACATCTCATCGCTCCAGTCTTTCATCTCAAAGAGCTTCTTGGCATAGCTCAAGCGCATCATCTGACAGAACTTCTCGAAGAAGAATGTCCTGTCGTCTTCATTGATTGTGACAAATCCGTCTTGAAGCGGTGGGAGGTTGATGCGTTGCAGACGGCTCAGTATAGTTCCGATTATTGCTTCAGGATTGTTGCTTACGAAGAAGAAATGAGTTTTCTCGTAAGGTTCTTCTATTATCTTCAACAGTTTGTTTGCTGCATCGACACGCATCATCTCTGGTAACCAGATGATCATGACTCTGTAGTCCGATTCGTATGGCTTGGTCGATAGCTCTTTGATTATATAGTTGGCATCATTTACGAAGATATGTGCCTGTTTGTTTTCTCCGCCGAAGTTCCTGATCCATTCGTTGAATGTCAGATACTGGTTGTTCAGGAAAGAGTCACGCCATTCATTCAGATAGTCGGTAGAGTTGGCGTCTTTGTCGGCAATTGGATATACGAAATGTAGATCAGGATGCTGAAGCTTTTGTATCTGAATGCATTGCGGACATTCCTGGCAGGCTTCTCCGTTTCTCTTTTCCGGACACATCAGGTATTGCGCAGCAGCGTAGGCCAACGACAAACCACCCGTTCCTTCACTGCCTGCAATGAGCAGGGCATGTGGCAGACGGTTGTTGTCAATAGCTGTCTTTATGCTTTCAAATACTGCTTGCTGTGCTACCATTATTTTTACGTGCTATATTATCTCTTCTCTTTGATTAAACCGTGTCTGTAGGCCATCAGAAGCTTCTGCAGGTCTTCTATCTGATTTGCTATCTCTTGTCCTTGGTCAGTGTCTCTTACGAGCATTCTGTGGTTCTTGAACTCTTCCAGAGCGACGCGGCTGTGGATGTCAGTCCCGTTCTTCAATGCTTCTTGTATCGACACGAACGATTCGTGTTCTACGAGCTGAATACCATGACTGTTGTAGATCAATGTATATCCTGCGATACCTGTTGTCTTCTGATAAGGCTTTGAGAAACCTCCGTCGATCACAAGACGAAGGCCTTCTGCACGTACAGGAGATTCACCCTTGAGAGTTCTTACAGGCACGTGTCCGTTGATGATACGGGATTTCGATGGATCTAGACCGAACTCCTTGAGGATATTCTTGCAAGTCTCTTTCTGGTTTGCGAGAACGAAATAAGAGCCCTTGACTTCCTTGTAAACATCCTTGTCGTCAACGAAATAACGCTCGAAGGTAGTCATCTTGTCCTTGTTGTATAGAGGCGAATCCTGACCGCACCATAGATACCACATGTAGTCAAGTGAGTCGTTGCGCTGCACAGATCCGACAGGAGCGAAGTATGCCTGACGAATGATCCTGTCGATGCGCTTCATCAGTTCCTTACCCTTAACTGTCTTACCTGCTACCTCTACCTCTTTGAAGCTGCCGTCTTCGTTCAATGGAATAGCAGCATGGTAAAGCAGGCAGTTGTTCTGTACGAGGAAGAGTGATCCTCTCTGGTACAGACAACGCAGATGTTTCTGGAGCTTCTCGCTATGACGGAACGAATGCATCAGCTGTTCCATCACAAGCTGTTCGCCAGGACAGAGTTTATATGGGTCATTCCAGTCGATCGATGGGAGATAGGTGTCGAGCAAAGGATATTCCTTGTCCCCGATCTTGATGGTTCCAGTTTCCGGATTGATCTTATCCAAAAGCAAACGGTCTTCCATGTGATATTCCGGATGACGTTTGATGATCTGTCCTTCAAGTTTGAACTGTATGATCGATATTGCCTTGTGCATTCTTGCCATCAGCATTGCTGACCGGGTCAGACGTGGATTGTTCTCAAAGTCGTTTGTGAGGAACTGTGTACAAGGATCGTTGCCGTAAGTGTCGATAGCAAGATTAGCAAGTGGAAGAAGGTTGATTGAATAGTCTTCTTCGAGTGTCTCGACATTGGCGTATCGGATAGAGACGCGCAATACCGTTGCTATCAATGCTGCGTTTCCTGCAGCTGCACCCATCCATTCGATATCGTGGTTACCCCATTGAATGTCGAAGTCGTGGTAGTCGCAGAGCATTTCCATGATACGGCCTGCTCCAGGTCCTCGGTCATAGATATCGCCTACGATGTGCAGCTTGTCGATTACGAGGCTGTGTATGAGGTTGCAGATAGCTATGATAAGTTCTTCCGATCTGTTGATCTTGACGATCGAATTGATTACTGCATTGTAGTATTCATGACGGTCTGCTTCTGTCACCGATTCGTGCAGAAGTTCCTCAATCACATATGCAAAGTCAGGAGGAAGGAGTTTTCTTACCTTCGAACGGGTGTATTTCACCGACACTACACGAGCCACGGCTACTATCTGATGGATGGTGATGCGATACCAGTCGTCGAGGTCTGTCTCTTTCTCCTTGATGAGTTGCAGTTTCTCTTCAGGGTAATAGATCAGCGAACAGAGTTCGTTCTTGTCAGCTTCACGCATTGACATTCCGAATACCTCATCGACCTTTCTGCGTATCACACCCGAAGCATTCTTCAGCACATGCTTGAATGCCTTTGATTCTCCATGAAGGTCCGAAAGGAAGTGTTCAGTGCCTTTTGGCAAACTCAATATTGCCTCAAGGTTTATTATTTCTGTGGCAGCTTGCGATATCGAAGGGAATTTCTCTGACAATAGCTTCAGGTATCTGTCGTCTGCCTTTACATCTTCTAGACTAATCATTGTGTTCGTTTTCTTTTAACGCACAAATATAAGCAATATCCGGTAAAATGGACAAATTATCCACGAATTTCAATAATTCGTGTGAGTATTTTACAGAATTTCGCCTAAAACCTCACAAACTATGAAGTTACTGCCACCCACAAAGGTTGTTCCTCCGTCGTTTCTAGCAGCGTGGTATGCGTCGAGTACAGATGGGTATACATCTCCCTTTAGCCAGTATTCTGCCGACATGGATTGAAGCTCTGCAGCAGGCAATGCACGCGATGTAGGGGCGTTGCAGAAGAAGTATCTTGCATCTGTTGGAAGAAGCTTCAGTACAGCCGAGATGTCTTTGTCCCTTACCATGCCGAATACTATGTTCAACCTGCCTTCTTTCTCTACAATTTGCTTCAGCTGTTTGCCGATGTACTGGAAGCATCCCTCATTGTGTCCTGTATCGAGAATTACAGGGTTCTGGTTGCTTTGTCCGACAGGGAGTTTATCTGCTGTCACAACCTGCCATCTGCCCATCAGATGAGTGTTGTCGATGACGTTCCTGAATCCTCTCTGTAGCACGTCGTCAGGAATCGAGAATCCATTGAGGTTAAGCTGGTGTACGGCAGCAAGGATGGTGTTGGCATTCTTTGGCTGACAGGCACCCATCAGCGGACTTTCTATCATTCCGTTGTTGATGGTTTCGTATTCGTTGTGCATGTCGTTTCCGAAGATCTGTCTTACCCAGATTATCTGTGGATAGTCGGAAGCGAAAGTGAGTTTTGATACGCCTCTGCGTTCGGCATTCTGTTCATATACTCCGCGTACAGCATCATCGTCACATTCGCCTATCACACAAGGCGTTCCTGCTTTCATTATTCCTGCTTTCTCTGCAGCTATCTGCGGTAGTGTAGTACCGAGGAACTGAGTGTGGTCGAACGAGATGTTTGTGATTACCGAAAGCACAGGAGAGATGATATTCGTACTGTCGAGACGTCCGCCTAGACCTACTTCAATCACTGCAATATCGACGCCTTTCTTTGCGAAATAGCAGAATCCCATCATCGTGGCGAGTTCGAAGAAACTTGGCTGCAGATGCTTGATCTTATCGTAGTTCTCTGCAGTCCATTCCACCACGAAATCATGTTCGCATGGAACTCCGTTCACACGTATTCTCTCGTTGAAGTCCAGGAGGTGCGGTGAGGTGAAAAGACCTACCTTCATACCTGCTTCTTGTAGTATTGATGCGAGCGTGTGCGAACAGGTTCCTTTTCCGTTGGTTCCTGCTACGTGAATTGTCTTGAATCTGGTATGCGGATGACCAAGTATTTCGTCCATCTCGATCATACGTTCCAGACCGGGTTTATAGGCGTGTGCTCCGACGTTCTCAAACACCGGAAGCTGGCTATATAAAAAGTCTAATGTTTCCTTGTAGTTCATGATGCAAATATAGCGAAATCTTTCTAAACTTATTTAAAAGCTGTCTGCTAACGTGTAGTTTTTTTATCGACAGGGGGCCGAAAATGACGAGAAGTGCGCTAAAAACGCCCTTAAAATGCGAAATTCGGCAATATTGTTTGCTTATATTATATATAATATGTATATTTGCATGTTTATGTGAGAAGCGAAATCTCGCATCAGACAACAGAAAATATATTAGCAAAACAAATATAATTAATGGAAGAAAACAACTTGAAAAATGATCGTATTGTAAAGGTGAACATTGAAGAAGAAATGCGTTCATCTTACATCGATTATTCAATGTCGGTCATCGTTGCCCGTGCGCTTCCAGATGTGCGCGATGGTTTCAAGCCTGTTCACCGCCGTGTGCTTTACGGAATGAACGAGCTTGGCAATACCTACGACAAGCCGACAAAGAAATGTGCCCGTATCGTTGGTGAGGTACTCGGTAAGTACCATCCACACGGCGACAGCTCTGTATATGGAGCGCTCGTTCGTATGGCTCAGCCATGGGCATTGCGTTATCTGCAGGTAGATGGTCAGGGTAACTTCGGTTCGGTGGACGGTGATGGTGCAGCAGCAATGCGTTACACCGAAGCTCGTCTCTCAAAGATCTCTCAGGAGATGTTGCGCGATATCGACAAGGATACAGTCGATATGATGCCAAACTTCTCTAACGATCATCTTGAGCCAAAAGTACTTCCTACACGTATCCCTACATTGCTCGTAAATGGTGGTAACGGTATCGCTGTAGGTATGGCAACCAATATGCCGACTCACAACCTCTCAGAGGTCATCGACGGTATCTGTGCATATATCGACAATCGTGATATCACTACTGAAGAGCTCATGCAGTATATCAAGGCTCCTGATTTCCCTACAGGTGGTATCATTTATGGTGTCGATGGTGTGCGTGACGCTTACGAGACAGGCCGTGGACGCGTTGTAGTGCGTGCTAAGACAGAGATCGAGATCGAAGGTAACAACGAGCGTATCGTGGCTACAGAGATCCCTTACGGCGTAAATAAGGCAGAACTTATCAAGCATATTGCACAGCTCTCAGACGACAAGAAGATCGAAGGCATTGCCAATGTCAACGATGAGTCTGACCGTCAGGGTATGCGTATCGTGATCGATGTCAAGAAGGGCACCAATGCAAATGTATTGCTCAACAAGCTCTTCAAGATGACTGAGCTTCAGTCGAACTTCAGCGTCAACAACATCGCTCTCGTTCCTATTCCAGGTCATCCTTCAGCACTCGGTATGCCGAAGCTTCTCAACCTCAAGGAGCTCATCTCTTATTTCGTAGAGCACCGTCACGAGGTTGTCATCCGTCGTACTAAGTTCGAACTCGCAGAGGCAGAGCGTCGTGCTCACATCCTCGAAGGTTTGATCATCGCTTGCGATAACATCGACGAGGTAATCAAGATCATCCGTGCAAGCCGTACTCCAGCTGATGCTCAGCGTGCTCTCGAAGCTCGTTTCGAGATCGATGATATCCAGTCTAAGGCTATCGTCGATATGCGTCTCTCACAGCTCACAGGCCTTAAGATCGAAGACCTCCATAAGGAGTATGACGAGCTCATGGCTCATATCGCTTACTTGAAGTCTATCCTTGCCGACGACGTGCTTTGTATGAAGGTCGTACGTGACGAGATGGTAGAGATCAAGGAGAAGTATGGTGACGAACGTCGCACAGAGATCAACTACTTCGGTGGTACATTCAACGAAGAGGATCTTATCCCTAACGACGATGTGGTCATCACAATCTCGCACATGGGTTATATCAAGCGCACTAAGCTCTCTGACTTCAAGGCACAGGGCCGTGGTGGCGTAGGAAGCAAGGGTAGCGGTACACGCGACTCTGACTTCATCGAGTATATGTATAGTGCAAAGAACCATAACTGGCTTATGTTCTTCACTGCTTCAGGTCGTGCGTTCTGGATGAAGGTTTACGAGATTCCGGAGTATGCAAAGAACCAGAAGGGTCGTGCTATCCAGAACATGCTTAACATCACAGAAGACGATAAGGTTACAGCATTCCTCAAGATCGAGTCGTTCAAGGATGCTGACTTCAATAACCAGCATTATCTCGTATTTGCTACCAAGCGTGGTATCGTCAAGAAGACTAAGCTCGCAGCTTATGCTCGTCCACGTGCCAATGGTATCAATGCTATCAACCTCCAGGAAGGCGACTCTGTAGTTGCTGTTACATTGACCGACGGATGGAAGCACATCGTTATGGCAAACCGCAATGGTCGTGCTATCACATTCCCTGAGTCTAATGTACGCACAATGGGTCGTGTTGCTACAGGTGTTCGTGGTCTCAAGCTCGACGACGAGGAAGATGAGGTAATCGGCATGATCTCTATCCATTATCCAGGTACTCTCAACGACGGTCCTGTTGCCGAGGTTGAAGAAGAGGTAATGGAGCAGGAAGAGACAATTGCAGAGCCTACAGACTCACTCTTCGGCGATGCAGACTTCGCAGATGAGGAAGAGGCAGGCGAGGAGACAGTTGTCAACGATGATGCTCGTGTATCTATCGATCAGCTCGATCTCTCAGATACTCAGAAGTCGGTACTCGTAGTCAGTGAGAACGGTTACGGTAAGCGTTCGGCAATCGAAGACTATCGTATCACTAATCGTGGTGGTAAGGGTGTCAAGACATTGCAGATCACCGATAAGACAGGTGCTCTCATCGCTCTCAAGGCTGTTACCGATGACGACGATCTCATGATCATCAATAAGTCTGGTATCACCATCCGTATGCACCTCGATACTCTCCGTATCATGGGTCGTGCAACACAGGGCGTTAAGCTTATCGACCTCACAAAGAAGAACGATAAGATCGCATCTGTATGCCGCGTAGACAAGGAAGAGGATGCTCCTGAGGAATTGCTCGATGGTACAGCAGAAAATGCACCAGAGGGCTCAGAAAACGTTTCTGAAGGCGCAGAATTAAACCCTGAGGCAACTCCGGAGTCTTAATGACAGAAAACAAACATTATTATATTACACACTAATTTAATTTATTATGAAAAAACTTTTAATTTCCGCTCTTGCACTTTGCCTCTGTGGCAATGTAATGGCACAGGATCCAAAGGAAGTAAAGGCTCAGCAGAAGGTTATCTCAACTCTCTTGAAGGAAGCTGAGAAGGCTGGTAAGGTTGCAGAAGATGCAATGGGTCAGGTTGATACATCAAAGGTGCCTGATTTCGCTGCTGCTATGGCTAAGATCGCTGAGGCTAATGCTAATCAGTATGCTAACACTATGGCTGGTGATATCGCTCGTACTGCTGGTGATATTCAGTCTAACATCGTTAAGTTCTCTACTCCAGGTGCTGGTCAGGGTGATCAGACAGCTTTGAAGGATTATCTCATGGCTTGTGGTGCTGGTTACAAGTACTATCAGCAGGCTTGGGACGCTTACAAGGTGCCAGATGAGAAGGGTAAGGCTAATACTAAGTTCAACGACAAGCTCGCTGCAGCTGCTGCTAACCTCTTCATCAACTCTTCTGGTCTTTACAACAGCGCCCTCATCGCTTACCAGAACGAAGATTGGATGAACTCAGCTGAGTATTTCGACCTCGCTGCTGATGCAGTAGGTAGCGAAATCCTTGAGTACGCTAAGTCTAAGAACCCACTTCTCGCTGCTAACATGGTAGAGTTCGAAAGCGACAGCGCTAAGTATAAGAACAAGCTCTTCGCTGCTTCTACTTACAAGAACGCTGATCCTGAGAAGGCTCTCGAGGCTTACAAGGCTCTCGTTGGTTCTAAGGCTCCACAGTTCGATGTTTTCTCTGGTATCGTAACTATCTACTCTGAGAAGGCTGATACTACTAACATGGTAGAATGGCTCCAGAAGGGTATGGAAGTTATGCCTGAGGATGGTCGTTTCGCTACATCACTCTTCTACATCTATCTTGACAAGGGTGACTACGAAGGCGCTATCAGCTCACTCAAGGCTTCTAACCCAGCTCAGGACAACGTAGGTATCGTTACACTCATCGCTCGTCTCTACACTCAGCAGGGTCAGTTCGCTGAAGCTACTCCTTACTACCAGAAGGCTCTCTCTCTCGATGCTAACAACCTCGATGCTAACCTCTACTACGGTCTCAACTACCTCTCTGAAATGGAAGCTGGTGAAAGCGAGATGTTGAAGAACCACGCTCGTGAGGCTGAGATGGATGCTTACTCTAACAAGATGATCGAAGAGGCTCTTCCTTACCTCCGCAAGGCTTACTCTCTCGATGCTAACCACGAGAACAGCGACATCGCTACTCTCTTGATGCAGGTTCTCTATCGTAAGTTCTCTCCATCTAACGCTCAGAACCGTGCAGCTCTTATCTCTGAATACAACGAGGTAGCTGACGCTTATGGTCGTCCAACTTACAACCGTTAATCATTCTATTAATATATAAATCGGAAGGTCGTATCGCTTGTCGATACGGCCTTTCTTGTTTTAAATCATAATTGATAATTCATAATTATGCTGACGCCAATCAATTTTTAACTTTTAACTTTTAATTTTTCATTTAAATTTCTGCCTTATAATTTTTTATTTTTTAATTATTTACTTTGTATTACCTTGCAAAACGTCCAGAAAAAAGGGTGAAAAATTTGCAAAACGTCCAAAATTTGATACTGAGCGTAAAAAGTTCATTTTTTAATGTTCTATTTCATTTGTTATCATTATATTTGCAAAGTTTTAAAAGAATAACAATACTTATATGAAAAAACTCATTTTATTAATTATTTGCCTGATGACTTCGGTCATGGCCAATGCACAGTATAAGGTAAGTTCTGTTGACAAGCAGGATTCACCTAATATCACACTTCACCAGGTGCTCGAAACAGAGAATAGCGTGCTGGTGTATTGTACATTAACAAGTGTTGAAGATAAATTTCATAGTTTAAGCATTAACCGTACCACAAAGGCTGAGAAGAATAACGCTGGCTACAAGCTTCTTAATTCAATCAACCTTCCAATAAAGGATGAGGCAGAGCCAAGATATTTGCTTACACGCAAACTTGGCGAGAAAGTGAACTTTGTGCTTGAATTTGGGAAGTTTGATCTTAACGGTACTTTCGATATCGTGGAGGATGATACAAAGCATGAACCTGGAATGTTGAATTTCTATGGCATTCATCTTGAGCCAATCGACATAAAGGATGCAATTGACACAGAACGATTCCTCGACTGTAGTCATGTTATCTATGGATATTATAAGGTCAATGGACACACACATGCATACTACATCAAGGATAATCTCATGTTTATGTTTCGCAATAGCTGGTATGGCAAAGACTTCCTCATCCACCTCGAGATCACAAACAATTCCGATCATGGTGTGATGTTAGACCTTTCAAAGATTCGTACTGAGGGTACAGATGCAAACGGAAAACCAGTCGAAGTTTTACGCTATACTCCAGACACCTACGATGCACGTATTGAAAGTGACCGCTATGCTACAGCCCGTGCAAATACTACCGACGATGTTTCAAGAGCCACAGAGAGCCTTATTTTCCACGAACGTATCACTACAAAGAACGAATGGGGTAAGCTCGGCTTCCTGGCCCTCGAACAGGCTTACAAGCAGTCTCAGGAGAATCGTATTCAGGAGTACCTTAAGGAGCATCCTAACACTGAACCTAAGGCTATTCGATCTAACGGTATCAAGGCAGGGGAGAGCATCATCGGCTTCATTCCTTTCAAGGTAAAGAATAAATGTAAGAATGTCAAGATCTACATCCCTATGGATGACTATGAGTTCCTGATCAACTACAATATATAAAAAGATATTACCACTAAAAAAATCTATATGAAACACTTTAATTCGCTTCTCGTGGCTGCGCTCACAATGCTGCTTTCCGTCGGTTCGCTCACTGCCGGCAACAACTACAAGAGCTTCAAGGTCTCGATCTATACCCGTGCCTACGAGGTAGAGAAGATGAAAGACCCGCACTGGCTTGACTCTACATGGAACATCATCTCGCAGCAGCTCACTGTCGATAAGATCTATCTTGAGACTCACCGTGACTTGCTCATCGTGCCTGACGAGACTCTCGAACAGGCTAAGCGTTTCTTCCAGCAGCGTGGCATCGAGGTGGCTGGTGGTATCACATACACCATCGACGAGTCAAACAATTTCGAGACATTCAGCTACTCTGATCCAGAGCATCGCAAGAAGGTGCAGGAGATAGCCGAACATACAGCAAAGCACTTCGACGAGTTCATCCTCGACGATTTCTTTTTCACAAGCGCAAAGACCGACGTGGAGATTGCTACTAAGGGCGATCGTTCGTGGACTGACTACCGTCTCGAACTGATGACCGAAGCTGGTCGTAACCTTGTGATCAACCCTGCCAAGAAGGTCAATCCGAATGTCAAGGTGATCATCAAATACCCTAATTGGTACGATCATTTCCAGGGTCTTGGCTTCAACCTTGAGAAGGGTCCGTTCCTCTTCGACGGTATCTGGACAGGAACAGAGACACGTGATCCAGGCAGCGCACAGCACCTTCAGAATTATCTCAGCTATAATATCATCCGTTACTTCGAGAACCTCAATCCTGGTCACAACGGTGGCGGTTGGGTTGACAGCGGTGGCATCAACATGAGCATGGACCGTTATGCCGAACAGCTTCATCTCACTATGTTGGCAAAGGCTCGTGAGATAGCTCTCTTTGCCTATAACCAGCTGCTCGACGTGAAGCTTCAGGACTCGTATCGCGGTGCATGGCAGAATCAGCAGACAAGCTGGAACTACGATGCTATGCGTGCTCCTTTCCGTGGCAAGGACGGCAAGAAGGTGACACCTACCACTATGGCCCGTATCGTCGATGTGGTGCTTCATCAGACCGACGAACTCACTCAGAAGCTCGGCAATCCTGTAGGTATCAAGTCATACAAGCGTTACCACTCGCGTGGCGAGGCATTCCTTCAGAACTACCTCGGTATGATCGGCTTGCCTATGGACGAACATCCTGTGATGGCAGAGGATCAGAAGGCTCTCTTGCTCACAGCACAGGCAGCAGGCGATCCGGAACTCATCACAAAGATCCGTCGTCAGCTTCAGGACGGTCGTGACGTCATCATCACTACAGGTCTTCTCAAGCTCGAACAGGAGCGTCTTGCCGACATCGTGGAGCTTCAGTGCGGCTATCTCAAGGCACTTGTCAACGACTTCGGTCGTCATGGACAGAGCTCACGCGACATCCTCATCCCTCAGGTGCTCTATTACACAAACGACTCATGGGAGGTAGTCAGCGCAGGTCGTCCTCTCTCTGGCGGTGTATCCGGATATACGATCCTCCATCGTGCCATCTACTCTAAGGGTAACCTCTATGTGCTCACCATCCCTGATGACTTCGGTCAGCTCTACGATTACCCACAGGGTGCACTCAAGGAGATCCGTCGTACATTGAGCAAGGACCTCGATGCATATCTCGATGCTCCATCCAAGGTAAGTCTCTTCCTCTATGACAACAAGACTCTCGTGGTCGAGAACTTCAACGACGAACCGGTCGAGATCAGCATCATGATGAATGAGAAACAGATGCAGATCAAGGATCTCCTCACAGGTGAGACTATCAATGCCATCGTGCCAAAGGTTCCTCAGGACCGCTGGGCTCGCCGATATTTCTCATCCGACAATGCATTCAAGCTCACGCTCAAGCCTCATTCTTACCGTGCTTTCAGCTATTGATTACATTTTTTTATAAAAAAATTAAATTTATATATAGGAAAAAAGGCGTCCTTTTGGTTCCTTTTTTTATTTTACGAATGAAAAATATGCAAAACGTCCAGAAAAAGAGGTCAAAAATATGCAAAACGTCTTGAATTTATGATTTCGCGAAAAAAAGTGCAAAATTTATGATGTAATAATAATTTATTCCTTAACTTTGTGCATATTTTAATATACATCAATTTTTAATTTTTTACTAAAATGAAGAAATTCTTTTCTATTTTCAGTGTTATGGCATTAGTGGTTGCGGCTATGTCATTCGTATCTTGCAGCAAGGACAGTGATCCTGTTGTTGAAGAACCAACAAAGCCAGTAGATAATAGTAAGTCTGCGTATTACTCTTTGACTGTAAATGAATCATATTTTGAGTATGGAGATGTTATTCTTACCCTAAATAAAGACGGCGAGGAAAAAGATTATTCTTTCCTCGAAAAAGCAGAGAAGTTGAGTGATTCTGACTTAAGTGATTGGTTTGGAGGTGTAAAGACTCCAGCACGTGTAGGTGAAGGTAAAATTTTTTACGAGAAATCAGCAAAATTTACTGTAAATTTTGTCTTGTCAGACGAAGGTAAGAAGAAAATCGAAGCTGCTCCTGATGAACCTTTTGGATTAGGAACTATAGTTGCATTTGATGGTCGAACCACTGGCGGCATGCAAGAAATGCTTCTTAAGGAACTCGAAGGGTGCTTAGGTAACATAAATAAAGAAGGTGTTTACAATCGCACAGCAAATTAAATAAATAACAAAAAGTATTAGTTCATGAGGGCGGGGGACAGTGATGTTCCTCGTCTTTTGTAATGTAATGAAAAAAGGCTTATTATTCCTGTCACTACTTTCTTCTACATTAATGGCTCAGACCATCGGAGTGGAAGATGCTCAGAATAAGGCTTTGCAGTTCCTGCAAGGTCAGTCACAGACACGTGCGTCACAGCGTGAGGTGCAGCTCAAGCTTGCATATACATCTAAGTCGGTTGATGAGACATATTACTATGTCTTCAACAACGCTGAAGGTGGCTATGTCATCATGGGTGGTGACGAGGCTGCTAAGGAAGTGCTTGGCTATGGCGAGACAGGCAGCTTTGACTATGCCCGCATACCTGACAACATGCGCTGGTGGTTAAGTCAGTATGACGCGCAGATCAGCCAGGCTATACGTGAGGTCAAGGCTGGCACAAATAAAGTCGTACGACAGTCTCAGACACGTGCTGAGCGCGCAGATATACCTGTCATGCTTACAACCACTTGGGGACAGTTGAAACCGTATAACATGCAGCTGCCTACGTCACAGAGCGGTGAAGCTAATTTCCCAGTTGGTTGTGCTGCCACCGCCGCAGCGCAGATAATGAACTATCATCGCTGGCCGGACACAGGTGTTGGTTCATATACGCTTGACACATTATATTACGGTCATAAGTTCACTGCTGACTTCGAGAACACACACTATGACTGGGAAGCCATGGCTGACACTTACGAGGATTCCTACAGCGGCACACGTGAAGAGATTGCCGTAGGTACTCTGATGTATCACGTTGGTGTAGCGATTAATTCGAAATATTTGAATTCTGAGGTAACTTCTGCCAACAGCCAAGATGCAGCGAGTGCTTTAGCGGAAATTTTCAGATACAATAAAGGTGTGTCTTTATTATTTCGTGACTGCTTTAATGACTCGGAATGGGAGACGATCGTATATAACGAACTGAGTGCGAAACGCCCGGTGCTCTATTTCGGAGCCCCAGATAGAATCATGGGACATGCATTTGTGTGCGATGGCTATAAGGACGGACATTGGCATATCAACTGGGGGTGGAATGGTAATTATAACAATTATTTTCTTCTCACTCCAACAAGCACCGAGAAAGCTTTGACACCTGATGGTACCGGTACGGGAGGCGGTGTGGCTGGCTCCTCTTATGATATCGATCAGTGCATTGTCACAGGCTTTTATCCAGATCCAGATGGCAATACACAATACAAGAAGGCTCTTTTTTGCTATGATCAAAGAATTAATAATAACTTAGTAGTGAGCGGTGACTCTATCATACTGACATCGAGTGTTCTTAATTCAGGTCTGAATACTCAGACGTTCGAGGTTCGATTTAAACTAATTAATGTCGATGATCCAGATGATTTCTATCAGTTCGAGGAAACTTATTCAATAACTCTTGATAGTTACCAAAATAAGACTTTGGAGACTTCGTTCTGTATTTCCGAAGGGGCTATTCAAGGTACTACATATCAAATCATACCTTTTTGTAAGGATGAGAATGGGGTGTGGCAGCAGCCGATGAAAAGACTTACTTTTAATTACGCTCGTTTTCAGATTGCTCGCGAAATTGAAGTTACAAAACAACTTTACGTCCATAACCAAAGAAATGTCTGTAAAGATGTCTTCGATGTGTCATTCACAATAAAGAACTTTACAGATAGTACTTTGACGTGTCCGTTGTTAATCAACGTCTATCCGGCTGATGAAGAGAATGCCGTGCCTGTAGATTATTTTGATCTGAGTGGCTTCATGCTTGCTCCACGTGAGGAAAAAGAAATCCGTGTAGGAGCTGAAGACCTTCATTACGGAGATCGCATGGTAGAAGGCAAAAACTATAAGTTACAGCTTGTGGATTGTGCAAATGACACACCGATCGGATTGCCGGCATCCTGCTCTTTTTATGAAACTTTATCAATCTCTCTTACAGTGCCTGAGATGGGATGGTCGACATTTGCGATACCTTACGATGCTGAGATTCCTGAGGGATTGAAGGTGTATCACGTTCACTATAACCTTCAAGATTTGAACACTATTATTCTCGAAAAAGTAGATTATTTGAAACATAAATGTGCCTATCTGATTCATGGCATTCCTGGCACATATCAGTTCATTGGACCTGCTCTCGAAATAGATGGAACTTTCCTTGGCGCCCTATTCACTCATCAAGGTGAAGGACCGCTTGAGGATTTGGAACATGATTTTGTATTGGATTATCGTGATGGTATTTTGGCCTTCTATAGAATACAAGGGCCGATACCTATCGGTAAATACGAAGCATATTTGAAATTCTACACTTCCAAAGATGTGATAGTCATCGAAGATCCAGACACAGACGATCCGACATCGCTAAATCAGATCATCACTCCTGGTACTCCAATCGACTCGCGTATATACGACCTCAATGGACGCATCATCAGTACCGATCACAAGGGAATCTTGATCCGTGACGGTAAGGTCTTTATAATTAGGGAATGAAAGAATTAAAGAATGAAAAAACAATACAGTTGAAGGAAAAATGTGCAAAACGTCTTGAAAAGTGGTATAAAATGTGCATAACGTCTTGAATTTAGGATTTCGCGAAAAAAAGAGCAAATTTTATGATATAATAATTTATTATTAATTAAATTTGCGTTTATATAGTTATATAAATTAATTTTCAATCTTACAAAAATGAAGAAATTCTTTTCAATTTTCAGCGTTATGGCAGTCGTTATTACGGCTATGTCATTCGTATCTTGCAGCAAGGATAATAATGATCCTGTTATTGATGAACCAAAGCCAGAATCTAAGAAGTCTGTATATTATTCTTTCAAGGTAGGAGAAGAGTTTTTCAAGTATTGTGATATTATTTTAACTGTTACTGTTGATGGTGAGAGTAAAACTTATACTTTCAGCAAAGATGCTAAGAAAGAAGTAGCAGAAGGCGAATTTGCTGACAAAATTGAGAGAAAGAATTTCCCTGTTCTTGCTCTCTACGGTGATATCTCTTACAAGAAATCATTAAAAGTTTCTCCAAATTTTGTACTGACAGATGAAGGCAAGAAGGCTGTTGAAGCAACTACCGACGAAAGTGTTCAATTTGATTTTGCAATCGAAGACATATTCGGTGGTTCAGTTGAAGTTAAACCTTACTTCGGAACTTATGTAATGAAACTAGCAGACTTTCTTGTAGTTTTGAATGACGGACTCTATGATCATTCTGCAATCTAATATAACAAAAATACTTGTTCATGAAGGCGGGGAGTAGCCTATCGGCACTGTTTGTAGTGCTGGCATTCTTCTCATGTAGTAAAGATGCTTACGACATTGAGATTCCCATATTGCCCGATCAGGAAATTGTGGTATTATATGAGAACGATGTGCACTGCGCGACTGAAGGATATGCAAAGTTTTCCGGACTCCGTTCCGAATACAAAGCACAGACTCCATACGTCACCATGGTGAGTGCAGGCGACTTTGCACAAGGTGGTATCATAGGTACACTTACCAATGGCGAAGGAGTGACCAGGATAATGAACAAAGTCGGATACGATATCGTAACTCCTGGCAACCATGAGTTTGACTACGGCATAAAGCAGATGTATCATCTGCTCAACGATTGCCTTGATGCTACGGTCGTAAGTGCTAATTTCTGCCACTATCCATCCATGAAGTTAGCCTTCGAACCATATACTATCAAGGAGTATGGCAAGGTGAAGGTGGCATATATCGGTCTTACTACAGCCAAGACCTATACTTCTACTTCTCCAAGCAATTTCCAGGATTCCGAGGGTAACAAGATATACGACTTCATGAACGACCAACTCGATATCCAGACCAATCGGGTGGTAGAGAAGGCACGTAGCGAAGGTGCTGCTTATGTGGTGCTTATTGCACACCTTGGCGATGGAATCGTTCCTGCCTGCAAGAATGCCCTTGACATAATTCACAGCACTCATGGTATCGACGCGGTGCTCGATGGTCACTATCACACAGTGATCAACGACAGCCTTGTAGCCAATGCAGAGGGTAAGATGGTGCACTACACATCCACAGGTACAAAGTTCCAGAAGATGGGTGTGCTTACCATTGACAAGACCGGTAATATCGGCACTCGGCTTGTAGAGACATCTACCTACAACAATATCGATGCAGACGTACAGAGTTTTGTTGATCAGGTGAACAAGGAGGTATTGGCAGCTGGTGACTATGTCATAGGACACTCTGACTTCGAACTCTCGATTAATGATGCTGATGGTAATCGCATAGTACGCAATCAAGAAAGTGCTTTGGGTAATTTCATTGCAGACTCATACCAGAGTCTCTTCGATGCTGATATAGCATTGGTGAACGGTGGCGGTTTGCGTTCAAGTCTGAAGGCAGGAGACATCACTTACAACAATGTACTTGATGTTACTCCGTTTAGTAACAACCTGTGCTCTGCGACCATCACAGGCCAGCAACTGCTCGACGGACTTGAGTCAAGTTACTCCTTGCTTCCCTACGAGAGCGGCAGTTTTATGCATATAGGAGGTATGAGACTTAATATCGACCTCTCTGTTCAGGCAGAGTTTGTGAAAGAAGATGGTATCTTTGTCGCTGTAGCCGATGGTTCTCCTCGAAGGGTATCCAATCTTGAGATATACAATAAAGCTACAGGACAATATGAACCTGTAGAACCGTCAAGAACCTACAGGATTGCTTCGTCAACCTTCATACTTAGGGATCTGGGTTGCAGTGGCGCCTTCCGCTATGCAAAGCCCGACGAAGACCTTGGTATCACCGATGTCGAAGCTACTGTAGCGTATCTGCGCGACAAACTGCACGGTAACATACCTTCCAACTATTCATCGACAGAAGGTCGCATTGTTATACATTGAAACACTATAAAATAGTATATAATTTTTATCATTTCCTATATATAACATAATGAAAAAAGGTTTATTACTTCTATCTCTTATACCTTCTGCACTCCTGGCTCAGACCATCGGAGTGGAAGATGCTCAGAATAAGGCTTTGCAGTTCCTGCAAGGTCAGTCACAGACACGTGCGTCACAGCGTGAGGTGCAGCTCAAGCTTGCCTATACATCTAAGTCGGGTGATGAGACATACTACTATGTCTTCAACAACGCCGCCGGTGGCTATGTCATCATGGGCGGTGACGAGGCTGCAAAAGAAGTACTCGGCTATGGTGAGACAGGAAGTTTCGACTATGCCCGTATCCCAGACAATATGCGTTGGTGGCTCGGTCAGTATGACGCTCAGATCAGTCAGGCTATACGCGAGGTCAAGGCAGGTACCAACAAGATTGTTCGTCATCCACAGACACGTGCAGAGCGTGCTGATATACCTGTCATGCTCACAACTAAATGGAATCAGAAGAAACCTTATAACATGCAACTGCCTACATCACAGAGTGGTGAAATAGAATACCCTACAGGATGTACGGCAACTGCAGTAGCGCAGATAATGAACTATCATCGCTGGCCAGACACAGGTGTTGGTTCATATACGCTTGACACATTATATTACGGTCATAAGTTCACAGCTGACTTCGAGAACACACACTATGACTGGGAAGCCATGGCTGACACTTACGAGGATTCTTACAGTGGCACACGAGAAGAAATTGCTGTGGGTACTCTGATGTATCACGTTGGTGTAGCGATTAATTCGAAATATGTGAATTCTGAGGCAACTTCTGCCTACAGCCAAGATGCAGCGAGAGCTTTGGCTGAACATTTCAGATACAACAAAGGTATGTCTTTATTATTTCGTGGCTGCTTTAATGACTCGGAATGGGAGACGATCGTATATAACGAACTGAGTGCGAAACGCCCGGTGCTCTATTCCGGAGCCCCAGATAGTATCTTGGGACATGCATTCGTGTGCGACGGCTATAAGGACGGACATTGGCACATCAATTGGGGTTGGTCTGGCTTGTGTGACAACTACTTCCTGCTTACTCCGACCGACACAGAAAATGCCTTGCAGCCAGGTGGTACTGGAACTGGCGGTGGTGAAGAAGATGAGTCTTATACAATTAATCAGACTATCATTACTGGCATATCTCCAGATCCTGACGGGAACACACTATATAAGAAATCGATTTTAGGTTATAATCAAATATTGGATAAAAACCTGGTCGTTGGCTGTGATTCTGTCATTTTGAATATGAACTTTCAAAATCTCGGTATCAGAGAAGAGACGTTCGAAATCCGATACAAATTGGTCAATGTCGAAGATCCTGATGATACACATCTCCTCGACTATTCAGCCTCGTTCAATCTTGAGTTCCTTAAATATACATACATAACTGCTAAGCTCTATGTACCAGAAGGTGTTAGACAAGGTGCTGTTTATGATATCATACCTATGTTTAAGGATGAGAATGGAGAGTGGCAGCAGACACAGAAAGAGCCTACTGATTATTTTGAAAGATTAATTATTGCCGACGAATTTACACTCACGAAGCCTCTCAACGTCAGAAGCGATGGGCTTATTTGTAATGATGTCTTCTACGATGTTTCATTCGCAATAAAGAATCTTTCAGACAGTACATTGACCTGTCCGTTGGCATTAAACATTTACCCGTCTGTAGATGGGAATCCCGACCCTGTAGATTATTTTGATCTAGGAGAGATCTCATTAGCTCCAAACGAGGAGAGAGAGATCATTGTCGGATCTGATGACTTACATTTTGGTGATCCTCTGGAATTAGGTAAATTTTACAAGGTTAAGCTTGAAAACTACATAGAAGGCACGCTTCTCTCGTCATTCAGTTGCTTAATTGTTGATTCTATGCCTATTTCCTTGACTTTGCCAGAGATGGGATGGACGACCTTTGCGATACCTTACGATAATGAGATTCCGGAGGGATTGAAGGCTTATAGTGTTGCTTATGATAAAGATGAAGACTCGATAGTTCTTGAAGAGCAGGATTTCCTTCGTATGAATTGTGCTTACCTGATACATGGCGTTCCTGGTAACTATCAGTTTGTAGGACCAGACACTTCTTTTGAAGAATATGCCAACCTTAAGTCACTATTCTCACTCAATGAAGAAGGTCCTCTTACTTACACAAATTGTTATGTGTTGGATCAGCGTGATGGCATCGTAGGTTTCTATAGGATCCAAGAACCGACACCGCTCGGTAAATATGAAGCATTTTTAGTCTCAAATTCTTCCAAAGACGAATTTCCTATCCAAGATCCTGATGCAGATGATCCAACATCCCTACATCAGATCATCACTCCTGGTACACCTGTCCACACTCGTATCTACGACCTCAATGGACGTATCATCAATACTGATATCAAAGGATTCGTGATCCGGGACGGAAAAGTCTTTATAATGAAAAAATGATAGAATGAAATAATTAAGGAATGAAAGAATGTAATAATTATATTATAAAAAAATAACAAATACAGCCGAAAGAAAATCTTCTTTCGGCTGTTAATTTAGTCAAGCAAGTTTAGATAATTTTTCAATTTCTCGGAGAGCCGTAGGATGCAAAACTACCACCTCATCTTTTTCCAAAGAGTTCTGAATGAGAACCTACTCGTTCTACGTATATTGCTTCAGAATCAATCCATATTAGCAAGAAATCGTTGCCAATGTGGCATTCCATACAATCTTTATAATTACCTGACAATTTGTGAGGTCGATAAGTCTTGTCAAGTTCTCTGCCAGAAGCTAAGACATGTAGTACATTGAATAGCTCTTGCATTTTGACCAAATCATTACGATAACGTTTGAGGTCTTTCTTGGCCTTTGTGGAATAGCGAACCTCTTTCATTTGATTTCGTCAATACTATGGATGAATGAGTCAAAATCCTTCATGTTAAGCGTGCCGGCATACTTACCCGAGCGAGATTCGTTTATGGCTTCAATAGTGTCAGGATTAGGATTTCCATATAGTGCTTGAGCCAAGAGACTTTCCACATAATTATTAAGGCTGCGGTTACTTTGAGCTGCACGTTTTTTAAGATCTTCCAACATAAACTCATTTAGCCTAAATGCCGTTTGTTTTCTTACAGTTACTGTTGTTTCCATCTTATTTTGTTATAAAAGTGTTATACAATGTGGTGCAAATGTATATTAAATATTTTAATAAACCAAAAAATTATTGTTGAAAAAGAAATTTAAACGAAAATATTGCAATAAATTAAGGAATGAAATAATTATATATAATGAAAATATCAAATACAGCCGAGAGTAAATCTTCTTTCGGCTGTATTTTTTTCTATCACTTTTAAATGTTGCAGCTTTATTGAACGTGAATTAGGAACGATTACTCGAACATGAGCTTTGCGAATAATTAGGAACGAATTTTTAAACGTCAATCTCCATAAATCTACCGTCCTTTTCTCGAACATCGCTTGCGATAATCTTTCCTTCAATTTAATTTTTTCCTAATCAAGATTGACAATCAAGAGATAATTGCTGATTCTCTGGGATATTATAATGGTCCTGGTGATCAGTCAGCCTACAAGAAAGCCCATCGCCACAAAACCTATGGTGGCAATGGCGGCACCAATCAGCGCATACGGCAACTGAGTCATGGCGTGATCGATATTATCAACGTCACAGGTTGAACTTGAGAGTACCGTCGCATCGGCATAGAAACAAGCATGACTGCCAAATACACCACCAGACACCACAGCTCCTAGGACGAGCAGGACGTTGGCCCCCACGGCAATGGCAAGCGGCACGACGATAGAGATGGCTATTATTTCAATGCCCCAGAAAGAACTGGTCACGAATGTCAATGCAGCAATGACGATGAAGGTAATCGCAGCAATCAGATGCGCATCCATCAGCGGCTCCACCAGCGAGATGACGTACTCTGGCATCATCATATCGCTCGACACACGCTTGGTCATAAAGCAGGCCAACAGGATACCCAGCACTGGCAGCATATCTTTGTACCCATCCCAGAAAAGTTCGACAAATCGGGTGAATGACATCTTCTTACGTGGCAGATAGAGCAACATACAGCTTGCCAATGTGCTGACGATGGCTATAAACATATCGGAGGTATAGACAGTGACGCTGATCAATACCGCCATCGGAGCCAGAAAGTCAAAGATATTTCCATCTTCCTTCTTGGCATTGAGTTCCGAATATGCACAGACATCCGACTTCTGCGCCTCCTCAATGATCTGACGCGCCTTCACCTTACTCTCAGCCATGCGCTCGTAAGCCTTCTTCATCGGCCCGATCTTCGGTAGCCAACCCATCGCAAAGAGGAACACCACGATCAATGCAGCAAACGGATAGAACATAAACGGTACGGCCTGATAATACACATCCAAGCCCGACGTAAAGCCTACATCCATGAGTGAAGGATCCTGACCGAACATACCCGAGTAGAACACCACCCAGGTCGAGAGTGGCAGGATGGCACAGACAGGCGCACCCGTCGAGTCGATGATGTATGCCAGTGCCTCACGTGGCAGTCGCTTCTTGTCGAAGAGCCCCTTCATGCAAGTACCCACGGTCATGACATTCAGATAGTCATCCACAAAGATCACAATACCCATCAGCAACGACATCAGCATGATCGAGCGTTCACTCCGGCAGTAACGGCTGATGAAGTTGGAGAATCCCAACGTGCCCCTTACTTCTCGCAGCAGGAAGATCAGGCCTCCGAACATGCCGCAGAGCAGCAGGATATATAAGTTGTCGCGATTGCTGCACTCTTCAATCAGCATCTCACACCACGGCACCAGGAACCCTGCACCATGCATGAGAATATATCCTACCAATGTACCTAAGATCAGCGCCTCAAACGACTTCTTGGTCTTCAACGCAAACACAAGCATCACCAGCGGCGGCACCAACGATATTATACCGTACTCCATTATTTCATTGTTAGTTATTTAGTCCATTGGACGGATATGAATTTATAGAAATTTTCAATGCAAATATACTCATTTTTCATAAAAATATACTTGCAAAACGTCTAAAAATTAGGTGTTAAATAAAAAAACTATGTTTTGCAGGTGTTTTCCCATGTAAAATTATTAACTTTGGGCGCATTTTTAAGTTATAATATTATAAAATATGAAATTGAAAACATTCTGGGCAAGCGCCCTTGCCCTCTGTATTGTCTTTTTTTCTTCGTGCGAAAAGGATAGCAATATCGAGCCTGAAAAGCAATACTCAGCGTTTACCGAATCTTTTATCTCGATGGTCAATAACAATAGTGAGCTGAAGAGTCTGCTGACCGAGAGCATCGAACTGTGTCGCAAGCAAAACCCTGACAAGGAGAGCAATCCGGTGCAGAGTCTCAGCGACTACTACGACCTGGTGGAGTGGAGTATAAAGTGCATGCCTTGGGAGATCTTCCCACAGCCAGCCGGACGTGATCTCTTTAACCGTATCGACCAGAGTCTTAATTATTTTTACTGGCTCGTCGATCAGGATCTCGATGCACTAAAGGATAAGGATTACTACCATCCATCTCTTCAGTATCATGAGCCATTCCGCACCTGGCTGGTTGACTATACCAAGGAGTGGGGTCGCTACCTCTCTACTCCTGACAGCTGGAATGCAGATTATCTCAAGATAGTCAAAGATAACGAGAAATTCGGTCTCGGCCAAGGTTGGTACGAAGATCCAAGCCAGTGGAACAGCTTCAACGATTTCTTTGCCCGCCGTCTCTCTTCGCCTTCGGTACGTCCGATATCCGATCCTTCTGACCCTTCGGTAGTAGCAAGCCCTGCTGACAGTGAGCCTCAGGGCATCTGGGCCATCGATAGTGAAGGCCTGATGGTGCAGAAGGAGGGTGTTGTTATCAAGTCACGCCGTTACCGTTCGACCGAAGAACTGATGGCCAACAGCCAATATCGCTCAGACTTCAAGAATGGTACAATGACACATACGTTCCTCAACGTTCACGACTACCATCGCTACCATTTCCCGATGAGTGGCAAGATCCTCGAGATCATAGATATACCTGGCGATGAAGCCATCGGTGGCGATGTAGTGTATGATGATGCTACCAAGACCTATATCATAGAGTGTGAAGTACCTCAGTGGCAGGCTATCGAGACACGACAGCTCGTAGTGCTGGAAACAGAGTTTGGCAAGGTGGCAGTCATGCCTATCGGTATGTCTCAGATCTGCTCTTGCAACTGGACTCCAGGCCTGAAGGTCGGTGACGAGGTGAAGAAGGGTGATCAGATGGGATATTTCCTCTTTGGCGGCTCAGACATCGTGCTTCTGTTCCAGTCAGATGTCGAAGTGACCATGGCCTGCCCAGAGAATAAGAATGGCGGATTTGAACATGTGCTGATGGGAGAGAAGCTCTGTGTACTGAAGCATAAGTAATATCTTATTCTCCACCTGGGCGGCATGCAGGGGCATTACACATTTTACTGAAAGCTATAAGTTTTACAGTAAGAAATAAAATTCTTAAATTCGTGAAAAGAATAATAACCCTTATCTCGTTAGCGTTAGCAATGACAATGCAGGTCATCGCTCAGGACTGGCGTGATGAGCTCCTTTCAAGTAATGCAGGTGTCATCGACTCGATTACATCGGTGCAGGATACCTCGTATGTGTCGGATAACTTCAGATCATATATGATCTATTACAAGCAGCCGCTGAATCATGATGTTCCGGAAGAAGGGACCATTTCTCTTCGAGCACTTTTTATCACAAACCTCATGGGCGGCAATTTCGTCGACAATATGATACAGATGTCAATAGGAGGATATGAGTTAGATAAAAGTATCGTAAAATCTCCTGATTCCTGGGCAGAGTATAGTGGCTTTACAAAGTCTATGGGTGAGCTTATCGGAAACTTCGGACATCTTCTCATGCCAGAACATCGTTTCTACGGAGAGTCTTGTCCCAAAGACTTTGCTCAATACCTGAGTCACTGCAATGCCAAGGAGGCAGCAGCTGACTTTCATGCACTGGCTGAGGCAATGAAGAAAGTCTTCCATGGAAAATGGTTGATGTCGGGTGTCAGCAAAGGTGGTATGGCTACTGCTATTCAGCATGCATATTACCCTGATGATGCAGACTGCTACGTTTGCTATGTCGCACCTTTCATTGACGGTACCAACGACTTGCGTCCACAGGAATACTGGCTCACAAAGAGCTGGACTCCAGAACTGCGTGATCATGCATTACACATACAGAAAGAGATACTTAATCGTCCGACAGTCAAGGAGTATGTCATAAATAATGTTCTTTTTCATCTCGATCCGGATGAAATACGTGATCAATGTGAATTCCTGCAAAATACCGTTTGTCTGCTGGATGCCTATTCTCATCAATATACTGATCGCGACTCAATTGAGGATATCTTCAGCAGCAATAAGAAGATACTTGAGGAACGTGGTCTCTCTGACTATTCAGACGAGATGCTTGAATACATGGTCAATAATCACAGCTATGCCCTTGACAGCGGTTTTGTAAAATTTGAAAAATTTGAAAATCTGAATGATGAGGACGAAAATGAATCTACAACACGTAGTGATAGTGCGCCTAGTGATTTTAAACAAGACGATGTCTTTTCCTATCAGTGTGTGACTGAACTCGGATATTTCGGCATTAATTGGGATTACTACTATAACACAAAGGCTGAGGCTGATTCTGTAGCCGACATGTGGAATAGCTATCTCCCGAACAGCCTTTGCCTGAATTCAAGTGAATACTTGCGTACACTTGAGTATGATCCTTCGGTAATGAACTTTGTAAAGCAGAAGATTACCGAAACAAAGAAGCCAATTCTCTTTCTCTATGGTGAGGATGATCCTTGGACAGGAGCTGCCATTGACGATGAGTATGTCAACGGTGACAATGTCCGCAAGTTTATCCTTCCAGCACAATGCCACACTGCAAGTCTGTTTAAGATATTGCCAAGTGACAGTGCGTTGTCTGATGAAATACACAGCTTTATCGACAAAGCATTATCCACTCAAGCCTCAGCTATCAGCAGCATCAGTGCAGATGAAACCAACTCTGACATATATGACCTCAATGGTCGTCGTATGAATGGTGTGCCTGAGCGTGGCATCTTCGTGCAAAAGGGCAAGAAAGTGATTAAGTAACAGCCTTTGTGAAATTATATGATATAATAATTAATTATTAATTAACTTTGCATTGATATAATAATATAAAAATTAATTTTCAATCTTACAAAAATGAAGAAATTCTTTTCAATTTTCAGTGTTATGGCAGTAGTTATTGCTGCTATGTCGTTTGTATCTTGCAGCAAGGACAGTGATGATCCTATTGTTGATGAACCAAAGCCAGAGATTTTTAAGGGTGTTAACTATTTTCTAATAGTTAATGAAGATTTTTTCAAATATGGTGATGTAGAAGTAACAGTTACCACTGACGGTATGGAAGAAGTTTATTCTTTCCTTCAAGTTGCTAAAAAGGAAACTCTTGATATATGGTATGCTGAAAAGACTGAAAAAAATGCCCCAATTCGTAAAATTGATGCAAATTTTCCATACAAGAAAAATATCAAGATTTCTGCTAAGTTTATTTTAACAGATGAAGGCAAGAAGCTTGTTGAAGCAGCTTCTGATGAAGAAGACTTTGATTTCTTTGCTGAAGATTCTTTTGATGGAGCAAGTAATTATCTTTCAAATACAAGTGCTTATGTTAAAACTCTTGAAGGGTATTTATCTATTATGAATGAATATGCTACTCATTCAGCTAATTAAATATAAAAAACAACTTGTTCATGATGGCGAGGATAACAAATACAGCCGAGAGAAAATCTTCTTTCGGCTGTATTCTTTTAATCAATCACTTTTAAATGTTGCAGCTCTGTACGCCGAACACTGTAGCTACGGCAGTGAGGATCGTAGTGACGAGCTTGAGCAGCCACCACCACTTGTTGTGTCTATTCGGCTGCATCTCTTCGATTTCATCAAATTCTCTTAATGACATAATTTTAGAAGTTTTGAACACAAATTAGGATTTTTATTGAACGTGAATTAGGAGTTTTTTTTGGAACATAAATTAGGAACGAATTAGGAAAAAATTATATTGACGGAAAGATTTACGAAAGATTAATGGTGATTGACGTTTAAAAAATTCATTCCTAATTCGTTCCTAATTCGTGTTTATATTTATAAGTTTTCGTTTTCGTTTTCGTTTTCGTTATCGTTTTCGTTATCACTATCCGGATCGACATCTGGAGATGATGTAGAATACTTCCACTTGAATTCCTTCACCGCCTGATTGATCTGATCAAGACACAAGCCGCACTCAGAGATCTGAAGTTGCGCAGACTCATCGACAGAGTCGTCGATGAACTCATTGGCACGTCCACCGATGTAATAGACGCACTGCATGTAGATTGCCTCACACTTCTGACGGCAGTCATCTGCCTTGACATCCTGGGCACGTTCGCCAAGACGACCGATGTAGGCCTGCTCGAACAGCTTATTTGCCTTGTCGAGCTCCAGCACATCCTGCTTGATGCCGATCTCCTCGACATACTCCTTGATGTATCGGTCGATGTCAGCAACGAAGCCGGCGATCTTAGCCGATTCGACCTGAGCGGCGTCTGAGATGATCGAGATAGGATAGACGTTAAGGAGACGAGTCTCGATGGTCTTCAACACATCGCTTGTCAAACCGCCTGTTGTGTGTGTCTCATAGAGCAATGCACGGAGCTTATAGATCACAGCGCGGAAGTAGTTGTCACGCTTGATGTCGTTGGCTTCGAGTTCCTTGGTGTACTCAGACGCACGTGTGCGTGACACGATGAGCTGTTCCTCTGACACAGCTTTTGTGAAGCTCTCAAAGAGACCTTCCTTCATACCCATACGCTCAGTGCCGTGTTCGTTGATGATTGCCACGATAGTGTTCATGTACGAGACATGAAGTGCGTTGGAAAGTTTTCCAAAACTGATTTTTGATATTGTCTTAATCATATTCTTAATTGATAATTGATAATTGATAATTGATAATAACGTTTCCGAGTTCTCAAAAGTCCGATTTCCATTCGGAGATTTCATTTCCGAGTTCTCGGAAGTCCGATCTCCGTTTGGAGATTTCATTTTTGACTTCTCGGAAGTCCATTCTCCAAATAGGAATAGTATTTCCGAGCATCGAAACAAGGACAGGATTTTGTCAGACGGAATCCCAGGAAGTCGCGGTGTCCGCATATTTCTGCGTCCGGGTATTTCTGTTTCAGTTCCACCAGGAGTTCGTGCATCGTCACGAGCTGCTCAGCGGTGCGGGTATCTTCGTGCTTGCCATCCTCTGTGACACCGCCCTCGTAACATATTCCGATACTCTTCTGGTTGAATCCCTTCACATGCGCACCCACTTTCTCCTCAGGTCTGCAGGGGTGCAGAGTTCCGTCGCGTGTGATGTAATAATGGTACCCGATATCGTCCCATCCACGTCCTTTCACATGACTTCGCCACAGCTTTGCCTTGGTGAAGTCGACACTGGGTCGCGTTGCGCTGCAATGTATCACCAGCCATTTGATTTCTCTTTCCATAGACATTGGTAATTATTTGATTTTTACTTCTTTTGTAGATCTACGTTGCAAAGATACGCATCCTGTAAAACTCAAATCCCTTTATGTCTCTTTGTGTCCAACTTCTCCCTTTTTTTCTTGATTTTTTTTCAAAAAAAATACTTGTTTCATCATGTAATCATGTTAAAAGTACTTTTTTCAAATTTTTTAATCAGAATAATGCACGTTTATATTAAAATGTTGTATCTTTGCGCATATAATTTTCATGAAAATTCATTTACTGTTATCACGCTTATTTACCATAGGCTGATAATAATTGTTAAACTTATTAATTATTTTTCATTATGTTTAGAACATGTAATTTCCTTTCAAAGGATGGAAACAACCATTATTCTGCTAATTTTGTTAGCTGTCAGTTAAAAATCCTACAAAAAATATGCTTGTTTAGTAGAAAAACTACAACTGTCAGTTGTATTTATTGAAATAATCATTAACTTTGTACCGTCTAAATATTATCAATATGACATTTGATAAGATTCTTGACAATAACACCCTTTGGGCTGTAAGATATGATGAAGCAGAAGATAATGTTCTTCAACAACTGTTCAGTCAATGGAATGATCCAGAATGGCTTGTAGATTTCTTCTTGGAAAACATGTCAGACTTGGAATCTTATTTTAAGATTACTGACATCAATCGGGCAATATTCGATACTATAGATGATAGCATGCGTATGCAATGTCTTATTCTGGATATTTCACCTGATGCAGATCTTGACCGCATTTTTCGTCCGTTGCATAACAGTCAGACAAGAGAGATTGTTCTGGGGAAAGAAAAAGCTAGAATAAAAGATCGACCAGAACATGCTTCATGGCTTCGTATCTATGCTATAAAGTTAGAGCCTGGATGTTATATAATTACAGGAGGAGCAATTAAACTAACACGTACAATGCAGGAACGAGAACATACACTTTTGGAACTTAACAAAATGGAGAAAGTTCGAAACTTCTTACTATGTAGTGGAGCGATTGATTCCGATGCTTTTAATGACTATTTATCTGAGATACAATAATTGAATACTTTATGAGACAGAAGACTTTGGAATTTATTGAGGCAAATCAGAGTAAAACGCCATCTAAGTGGCGCGAAGAAGCAGAGTGGAGACAAGAGAATTCATCTTGGTTGCGTCATTCTCAACAGATTGCTGTGACTGTTCTTCTTAAGATGAAAGAACAAAAACTTAGTCAGAAAGCTCTGGCTGAACGGATGAACTGTACTCAACAGTATGTTTCAAAGATTCTTAAGGGCAAGGAAAATATGTCTCTTGACACAATTACCAGGCTTGAAAATGCTTTGGAGATAAGTCTTATTTTAAGCTGAAGCTCTGTCTAAGATTATTTACAAAAAAGATATGCCTCCGATTATCGGGGGCATTTATTTTATATTATCAGCAAGTGAATGATGATTATTTCTCAATATCTATGAACTGAATCTCCTTGCCGAAATATCGGAGTATCTTGAGGACAATTTCTATGGAAGGATTATACTTTGATTTGGTACTACAGATATTAGACAATGTATTTTTATTAATCCCGATTAAATCTGCAACGTATTTGATGCTTCGTGAAGGGATATACCTATTGTTATTCTTGGCATCTTCCTTTTCCTGACCTAACTCTTTTAATTTCTCTAAAACTAGTTTGCGTAAATAATCCTTGACTTCAGTTTTTGAAGATGCTGTAGTTGTAATTTGAGCTATATTCATAATTTTATGGTTATTATAAAAATAGCTGCAAATATATAGTAAAAAAAGTAATAGAGGGGGTCAGTATCGTAGGCTTTTTTTCAATGTGCGAAATTTTATGTGATTTATTTTTTCTTTCTATTTATAATAAATATCTTTGGGCAATCGATAAAATCATAAAATCTGATTATGGACACTAATATACTTGAATTCTACAACGATTTCACGATCATGTATGTCAATAATCCGGACTTCGCATCTATCGTCAGGAAGTTCGTACAGAAGACTTCGACGGAGAGGAAAAGTGAAGAAAGGAAATCTTTGCCGATCACTGTCAAGGACATGTATCGTGATGCATTCATAGGCGCTGTCGATCTGTATGTCTCGATCATGAAGGAGAAGATGAGTGCCGAGAATGCGCGCCGCCTGGGTAAGGTGATGATGTATGTCTATGACAATGACAAGGACGGCAAGTGGTTCGCACCGAGATCGGGCAAGGAGTCGTTCAACGTGGTGAATTTCTGCCGAATGCAGTATTATCTGTATAACAACGGGTTCTATGTCGATGCTATGTGCTGCGGTAAGGTCATGGATCTCAATGATATCTCGCATCTCATTGTCGGACATGAGAACTGCGATAAGGATGCAGTGGTACACAAGGAGCTTTCGATCATTGCGCCGAATAGTCTCTTGCAGAGCACTATCAATATTTATATCAGGAAAGATACTCTCTGTAAGTCGTTCGAGGATTTCTGTGCCAATCTTATTCCTGCTAATTTCTCTAAGAAGGAAGACTATATCTAATTGATAATTCATAATTGATAATTGATAATTGATAATTAATAATTTATAATTGAGAATTTTAAAATTTTCAAAAATTTTTCATTTTTTATAAATCTGAGTTTTGTTATTTTTTATGCAGAACTTTGCAGCGTCGATCCAATGTCGGGTCGGCGCTAATTTGTTTATTATGATCAGAGACGATTTTCTTTTTCAACATTTCCTCTTCTTAACTTACCTTCAGCAGGTTTGTAATCCCCTTGTTTTGTAGGTTGTTGCTTACAGCAACGTGACCTTTTTGTTGCTCCCAGCAACATGGGGCTCCATTTCTTTTCCTTGATGAAAAGAAGTGGAGAAAAGAAAAATCAAGGCTTAACCTGTAGAACTAAAAAACTAATAAAGTTAAGCTAATGCAGCCAAACGCAGTGCTAATTGATAATTGATAATTTATAATTGATAATTAGGCTGACGCACAAACAATTATTATTTAATATTTCATACCCTGTACGTGTGTTGTGTTTGCAGTCTTTTCCCATCAGCAATGCTATTTTAATTATAAGGATTACAGCTATAGTATAATTACTTATTTTAGTGCACTAGAAGTATTATTTATTTTAATTTGTACTGCAACTGGGGCCAACACTTTTTGTCTTGACACAAAAAGTGTGGAGAAAAAACAATTTTGTCTTTGCATCTTCTTAACCCAAATCATTTATGGTCGTTGGGCTGACGCGCGAAGCTAATTATCAATTATCAATTATCAATTATCAATTAATTAGCTTCGCGCTGCAAATAACTTTTAACTTTTAATTTTTAATTCTCTAACGCGTTCGGAGCACAGGGGCCTCAGCTTCTGAGCGTAAAAAAAATAATGGAAATTTTACGCAAAAGCAGGCACCGATCAAGCGCAGCGCGTTTGGCTGCTTTAGAAAAATTTACGTTATTTTTAGCTTAGAAGGTTAAGCCTTGACTTTCTTCTCAATACTTCTTGGGTCAAGCCAAGAAGTATTGGCCGGTAAAGCTGGCA
>JAZQOF010000005.1:0-54220 GCA_045627785.1 Bacteroidales bacterium
CACTTTTGATAGGGAATATTTCATTATTTTTCTTGTTAATATTATATATTAATATATTATATATATTAAAAATTTGGTTCAGGATTATCGGGAATGTGGTATGTTGGTCATATTTACTGACCACACTGACCACTGACCACATTTCTCTTTCCTGATACTCATCTTTGAAAAAGTAAATTTAACGCCATTAACGTGTAAAAAATGCACGTTACTATTATCATTAAAGTGCAACAATTGTTATTCCTAGTTTGCACATTTGTAATAAAACAGCGATAAATTAATATATTTGCGAAATTTTATTCCATAAAATTTTTATAACCCAAATATTCTTCGTATCTTTGCGGTGTAGAAATTCAAGATGTATTCCGGACAGCATTTTGCGTTTCTGCAAAAATTCAGAGATCATTCCAGGCGCCATGAATAGTTTCTGAATTTTTTCGGAGAACCAACTGAACCTGAATTTTAACTTTTACAAAAAAACAAAGAAAGAAAAAATTTTATAACGTGTGTGTAAAAAAATTTCAAACTAAACCTGAATTTTTAACTATTAAATTACTAAACTGACTATGGAATTGAAAACTATCAGTAAAATCTATTTCGCCCGTCTGAGCAATGCCTATCATGTGAGTTTCCTTTCGAACGTAAAGGCTGGTCTCGAAAAGTATGATGCTGTGCAATTGGGCATCCCTGTAAATCTCTACAGCGCTTTCCTCGCTGCTCTTGAGATCGAACAGGACATCGTGAACCGCTCACGCGCTTCGGTCTTCACTCAGAAGCTTGCAGAGTTTGACAAGACCCGTGACAACTATTTCAAGCGTATCTACTACAAGCTCCGTACTGCCGAGTGCCGTCAGACAGCCGAGCGCTGCTACCTCCAGATCACCTACCAGCTTGCTGCTACCGCCAACGCTGAGAGCGATGACATCGACGAGATGATGAAGATCGAAATGTGCCGCAATGTGATCGACGAGCTCAACCTTCTCGTGAAAGACTTCAAGGCTAAGGCGTACAAGAAGACTAATCTTGATGACGAGGAGCTGGAAGACGAAAACGAAGACGAAGACGAAAACCTTCGACACGAGAACGAAAACGAAAACGTGTAAGTAAGGCTCTCACAGAAATATAAATATAAACACAAATTAGGAACGAATTGGGAACGAATTTTTTAACGTCAATCTCCATGAATCTACCGTCCTTTTCTCGAACATCGCTTGCGATAATCTTTCCGTCAATTTAATTTTTTCCTAATTTATTCCTAATTCATGTTAAAAATCTGTGAGTTCTGTGTGAGACAAAAATTATCAATTATCAATTATTAATTATTAATTAAACTATGAGTTTCCAAGAATTTGATGAAATCGAAGAGATGCAGCCGAATAAGCGCAATAAGTGGTGGTGGCTGCTTAAGCTCGTGACTACGATCCTCACTGCTATCGCTACAGTGTTCGGTGTACAGAGCTGCAATATGTAAATTTGATGGTAGTTAAAAGAGCTAAGGATGTTAATGCCTTTGGCATGGAGTTAAAGATAATAGTGTTTAGACAAAAGCTGGCAAGACCTATATGTATACACCCACCAGCAACGTTTGCCAATGGGTGTATTGTTTATTATATTTTCAGCGTCATGTCTCTTTATATGTCTTTTTTCTTGGGAATCATGTTATTAACGGATTCACAGGGAACCGAACATGAGATATTTTATCCAACCATTGTCGGAATTACCACAATTACGAATAGATGTTTTTGTAACGTTTGGGGCATTTTTGATGTAGATGTACTTACTTAATTTAAGAGAGAACATACTGTTCAAATCAGGCCTCAAAATTGTGTCGTCTATAATGAAATCATTACCAAATATCAGTACGCTGTTTTCTGGAATATTTGAAAACATGGAAACAAACGATGATACATTCCTCGTATCGAACGAAGAGAGGTCAAGGTAGGATAGACGTATACAATTATGAAACATTTTAGTCATATATTCTACCTGACTCGTATTGAACGAAGAGAGGTCAAGTACTTCAATACTCGAACATGAATAGAACATATTGGACATATCTGTCACCTGGCTCATATCCAGTTTATCGAGACCTTCAAAGTTGCTTACATGATGATAACCTTCAAATAGTCCTTTCTTGTTAACGTTTCCATTAGGAAAGGCATCGTGCCCCAGAATTTTACTGGCAGAAGTCTGAATTCGGAGCGTCGTACCATCTAATACTTCCCACAAAGTGCCTTTTGCATTCAACTTTTTATGGTTTCCATCCTCGGTATATCCAGAGACATTTACACCAGTTTCAATTGAAATGTCTGTAACACCGGTCTGCTCGTTCCTCCCACCCAAGGACAGCTGGTTCTCCCATTGGGGAATATCCTCTGCAAAAGTGATCGGATAGATCGTATTGCGTGCAATGGTGATGTCGGTTGAAGCCTTTGTAGTCATGCTATTTGTGAAGTTAGTACCGTCAGCTGAAAGTTCTATCTTGAGTTCCTTATAGGTTTGAGCAGGAACGGCTATGTAGAATACCTTACCCTCTGCTGTTGTTGAAACAGCATCTGTGTAAGTTATAGTGAGGTTGTTGGCTACGATAGAAGGAGAAGACAGCACAGCTGCATCGCTTGTAACAGCGAATGTACCGCTGATAGCCTTATCTTTACTGCTCACCTTGATCTTCTTCACAGCAGCAATCTGATTGTTCTTGACGGTAATCTTCAGCACGCCGCAGAGGTTCTTGAACACAAAGTCTGTGGTTGTGCTCTCAGCGTACATAGGCATATTAAACTGACCGTCTGCCCATGTCTCGCTAATCTCTGCAGGGAGAGTTGGAGTACCACCGTTGTAAAGACTTGCTGGGAAATATGCATGATACTTATCATCAGTACCTATGCTTGCTCCAGAACCAGTAAAAGTGGTTGTTGGACCAGTAGTTTGTGCTGTGTATTCTGTACCACCAACATTGATCTTATCGGTGGTAGCCACCCACTCTGCCTTTTTGGTCGTAGCATTATAAGTGGCACGTGTTGCGTCATTATCCTCTATGGTAGCGGTGAATTTTGTAGCACCTGTTTCTTTATGTCCACTCTCATTCAGGATGGCATCGTCGCTTGAGCAACTGCTGAGCGTTACTATTGCAGCCACAGCCATAAGAAAATACTTCTTCATAGTTGTCATAGTGTTAAGATTGATACCAGCCGGAGGTAGAACCTTCGTCATATCCTTCGTTACTCTGGCAGATGATCTCTGCTCCATCAATCTCCACCACATTGATCTGTGGTCGTATATACGGCTTCCGCTGAAGCTCCGTAGCTGCAATAGGTTGGTTGTTCATGTTATTTCTTTATTTCAAAGTTTTCAACAGCATCAAGAGACATTTTACCACCTGCTTTATCAATCATGATAAACTGATCCTCACCCTCAGGAGCCCAGAGTTCATATATGTCTTTCCTGCCCATTCTGTACGATGCAGTATACTTTCTGTTAGGCTTGACAAGTACTTGAATTTCTTGACCTGGATCAAGAGCATTCATAGAGGTATTAATCACAGTCACAGGATTTGCTGGATCGGTTATATCTTTTACTGTGACATAATTGATAAGTCTGCTATTGGTATTCTTGATCACGATTGTAGCCTCTGTCAGAAGTTCCTGGAAGTTGATTCCAGACTTAAGTTCTACAGTTTTTGCCTGAGAAACCATCAGCAGATCGCCTCCCGCCTTGATAAGCTCGTAGGCTGTACCTTTGGCATTGATGAGTCTGATGTTATATTTTTCTCGAGTTGGAAGACTCATAGTGTAAGTCGAACCATTTTCGATTGCAGATACATTGCTGTCAAATACTTTTTTACCATTGGCGTTGTAGACAGCGATATTAGTGATTGCATTATCATGGGTATTAGTGATTTTAACCTCACCAAATTCCTCACGTTTGGTTAATTGCAAAGCGAGATCGAGAGTAACAGGTTTGAAATCGACAGTTCCTTCATAGCTTTTGCCCCACTGACGGTCGCAAATCCATCTTGTCTGCAGATCTCTCAATGTGATACGGAGCTTTTCAATACCCTTTACAGTTGTGTTTTTCTGAGTCTCAGGAACCTGCCATACCCAGAATCCTGCGGCATTGATAGTGCTTCGTGCGTTATTTGGCACCTCAATAACATCGCTGGCACCTGCCGCTGAATCACCTTTTTTAACCTTAGCATTCAGATCATCGCCTGTAACAATAGAATAACCTATAGTGGTATTAGTCCTGTTAGCGTTCACAATCTCCCACTCTTTTGTGATGATTGTTTCGCTTGATTCCCAATTAAAACTTGGACTGAGACCGAGACTACCTTCCTTTCCTCCTTCTGGAGCACTGCTTGCGCCAAGGTTCAAATTGCCTTCGAGACCAAATGTAGTAGTATGATCGATTTGCTTTTCCTTTGGCACACTTGTTGGCTCAGCATTTTTTGCCATGACGACTGAAAAGTCCTTGCTGCCTACGATAGGCTCTACCTCAAAAGTCACCTTCTTAAGTACATCTCCCTGAAGAGAATGTCTGCGTCTTTCGGTATAATTCTGCCAAGGAGTCTTACAGAATGTATTACAGTGAGCCTGGAATACAGCCTTAACAAAATAAAAGTCACCCTTACCGTTAAAGTCAAATGAATGTACTATATTGAAATGTGCGCTGAACAAGGCCTTTGCTTCAATATTGTCTTTGTCCAGATCCACGCCATTCTCTTCATGTTCCTTGTTTGCTGTACCATGCTTGATATGAATCTCAAAATCCTTATGGTAAGGTGTACCAAGATCTAATTTTGTTCCTTCTGCTCGTGTAACCTGCTTATTGCTATCCTCTTCCTCAAGGAAACCGATGATACCAGCCAGCATCAGGTACTCGCTACTGTCATAGATATCGTCATGACCTTTGTCAAGGATTTGAATATCACAATCGGAACCTTCGCCTTCTTCAACCATTTCATTTGCATCAATGTCACCCTCGCTCTTTTCATAGGAATAAACGGCACCATCCTTTGTCAGACCGAATAATTCCAATTTGTCAAGATTGAAGATTTTAAAATATTCTGGCGATGCCTCAAAAATGTTATCTTCATGGTTGAGCCATTCGATCATCTGTGCTTCCTTCGGTTCATAGAAGAACACAACGCCACCTCTGTAAAGAAGCTCGTTGATGTCATACACAAACTTGGTAGGGTTACCCTCTACAATAGCAGCTACAGTTTCATCGGTAACTTCGCTTGTAACACCTCCAAGGAATCGAAGTGCAGCAGCTGTGTCTATCTCTGGGTCACTTGGAGAATCACTAAGGATGGCAATAGATCCATTATAGGTGATACCATCATCATAATCGTTTTCTCTTTCTACAATTGTAGGAATGTCGTCTGAATCTACTTTGTTCTTGTCAGAACATCCGCAGAACATGATAGCAATCATTGCGAACGAAAATAGACTGAATAATTTCTTTTTCATGTTTTTTTGATATTGTATTATTTATTAACGTTTCCAGGCGTATGCTTAAAATTTGGATGCGCAAATATATTGATTTAATCTGATAATTACCAAGTATTTTCCACGAAAACATATATATTTATGGGCAATTTCAATGTAAACGATGTTGTATAACATAGAAAAACAGAGTTAAGGAGAAATCAAGGATACAGGTGGGTAGAGGAAAGAAAAACTAAGACTTTTGGATCAAATGATAGAATAAATGTTGCATATCCCAGGGTGTGCAACATTTATTTTTTATCCTGCAACATTTGTTTTTATATATAAATAGAATATAATATAACTTTGCGCCACAAAACTCAATTTTTTTTTCAAATAACCAATTTAATAACACATCAACACAATGAAACGATCTTTATTGATTGCATTTATGTTTCTTGTATCGTTGTCTATCGGCTTCGCCCAGACAATAAAGGTGCAGGGAACTGTGATTGACAAGGGTTTCGATGAACCTGTTATGGGTGCTTCCATTTTGGAGATTGGCACTACTAACGGTACTGTTACCGATTTCGACGGTAACTTCGAACTCACAGTTCAGAAGGGTGCAACTCTTCAAATCAGCTACATCGGCTATGTTACTCAGAAGCTCCCTGCTACTGAGAAGATGGAGATCTTCCTCGCTGAAGACAGCCAGATGCTCGAAGAGTTTGTCGTAACAGGTTATACTGTTCAGCGTAAGGCCGACCTCACTGGTTCGGTAGCTGTAGTATCGACAAAGGACATGAAGACTAACAGCTTCCCTGACCCAATGAAATCCCTCCAGGGTAAGGTTGCAGGTATGACAGTTACTACTAACGGTTCGCCAGCAGGTTCTGCTACAATCCGTATCCGTGGTATCGGTTCCATCAACTCTAACCAGGACCCTCTCTACGTTATTGATGGTGTGCCAACCACTTCAGGTTTGAACACTCTCAACTCTGCCGACATCGAGTCAATGCAGGTATTGAAGGATGCCGCTTCGGCTTCTATCTACGGTTCACGTGCTGCCAACGGTGTCATCATCATCACTACCAAGAGCGGTAAGAAGAACGACGGCAAGGCTAAGATCGACTTCAATGCTTCGGTTACTGCCAACTTCTATAACGGCCAGTCAAAGATGAAGCTCATGAACTCGCGCGAGTATGCTACAGCTATGGCTCAGGCTGCTCTCAACGACGGTATGGATCCAGTTGCCTATGCTTACAACTACGGTCTCAACCTCAACGCAAGCAACGGTTTCCCTATTCAGGCTTACGATATCGCTACTGGTGCCTACAAGACTTATAACGTAGCTGGTGCTTACGGCAACGGCGAATTCATCAACGCAAGCCAGAAGATGCGTCTCAGCGATACAGACTGGCTCAGCGAGATCAGCCGTACTGCTATCACTCAGAACTATGACCTCTCTATCAGCAACGGTTCGGACAAGAGCACTCAGATGCTCAGCCTCGGTTACAAGAAGGCAGAAGGTGTTTTGAAGTACACTGACTTCGAGAACATCGCTCTCCGTCTCAACTCTACATATAATATTAATAAAGTTGTTAGCGTAGGTGAGAACTTGACAATCACCCGCAGCGACCAGGTTGACTGTGCTCCACTTGAGAACGCTCTCAAGATGCCGGCTATCATCCCGGTATTCGAGATCGACGGCAAGACTTACGGTGGTCCTGTAGGTTCAATGCGTGACCGTCAGAACCCAATGCGTGAGTTGGCCTACAACAAGGACAACCGCCTCGAGGTTTGGCGTATCTTCGGTAACGGCTACATCGACATCAAGCCTATCAAGGATCTTACTCTCCGTTCGAACTTCGGTATCGACTACAATTCGAATTTCATTCACCACATGACATATACTTTCATCTCGGACAACGTATCGGAGAAGACTCCTAAGACAGCTGTCGATCATACAAATGCCTTGAGATGGACTTGGTCAAACACTGCTAACTATACAGTGCCACTCCCAGAGGATCACACTCTCACAGCTTTGGCAGGTATCGAGCTTCACCGCGATAACAGCAAGTGGCTCAAGGGTACTTCTGAAGGCTTTGCTATCGAGAATGAGCTCTACATGTGGCCTAATGCAGCAACTGGTACTGACCGCGTAGAAGGTGCAAACTACGGTTACTCTCTCGTTTCTTACTTCGGTAAACTCGACTATAACTGGAAGGATCGCCTCCTCGCATCATTCACAATCCGTCGAGATGGTTCAAGCCGCTTCGGTAAGAACAACCGCTACGGTACATTCCCTGCAGCATCTCTCGGTTATCGTCTCTCAAACGACCTCCACATCGACTGGCTCAGCGACTTGAAGCTCCGTGCATCTTGGGGTCAGACAGGTAACCAGGCAATCGACAACTCTGCACGTTACACTATCTACATCGCTGACTACGGTACAGGCCGTCAGGATGGTACAGCTTACGACTTCAAGGGTGAAGGCGGCGGTATGTTCAACAGCGGTTACCGCGTACAGAGCACAGGTAACGACAACCTCAAGTGGGAGACTGCTGAGCAGTACAACCTCGGTCTCGACTTCGGTTTCTTCGACAACGCTCTCTATGGTACATACGATGCCTATATCAAGGACGTGAAGGATATGCTTATCAATCCTGCTTATCTCGGTTCTGTAGGTGAAGGTGGTGCTTCATGGTTGAACGGTCCTTCTCTCCGCAACTGGGGTATGGAACTCACACTCGGCTATCGTAACCACACAAGCTTCGGCTTGAACTATAGCATCAACGCTAATGCCGACTTCTTCCGCAACCGTGTAACATGGTTGCCTGAGACAACAACAGGTTCTTATGCTCACACTTCAAAGCAGAACCTCGTTGAGGCTAAGGTTCCTTACGGTTCTTCAGTAGGTTATGTTGCCGACGGTCTCTTCACAAGCAGGGAGGAAGTTCTTGCTTCAGGTCAGCCTAACGCACGTCTCGGTGGTATCAAGTATGCCGACCTCGATGGTAACGGTGTGATCAACTCTGACGACCAGACTTGGATCTTCAACCCGGTTCCAGACTTCTCATACGGTGTTACTGTAAACCTCGACTATAAGGGCTTCGACTTCCAGATGTTCTGGCAGGGCGTTGCAGGTCAGGATGTTTACAACGGACAGAAGTTCCAGACAGACTTCTATGGTCTCGTTGACGTTAACTCAAGCAAGGGTAGCCGTCTCTTGAGCGCTTGGCTTCCAGGCGAGAACGAAGGCAGCACAATCCCAATGCTTTCTACTATGAACAACTCTGACGAAGGTCGTGCTTCTACATACTTCGTAGAGAACGGTTCTTACCTCAAGCTCCGTACACTTCAGTTGGGTTATAACCTCCCAGACGAAATCGCTAAGAAGGCTAAGCTTTCAAACGCTCGTATCTACTTGAGCGGTAACAACCTCTTGACAATCAAGGGCAGCAGCCTTACATGTACAGATCCTGAGAACCCAGGCTTCGCTTATCCAATTTCTACATCAATCAGCTTCGGTATTCAGGTAGGATTCTAAAAAGTATCATATAACTTATAATCGGAATTAATCATTATGAAAAAATATATTCTTAGCGTCCTCGCCCTTGCTGCAACATTGACAATGAGCAGCTGTGACGATTTCCTTGAGGTTAAGCCTTCAGGTATCGTTGATGAGGAGATTGCATTCGATGATCCAGACGCTATGGTGACTGCTGCTTATGCTGCACTTGGTGCTGACTGGTACACATATCCATTCAACCTCTGGCCATACGGCTCACTCTCAAGTGACGATGCCCTCAAGGGTGGTGGTGATATCGGCGATACAGACTATCATCCAGTAGAGATCTGGAGTTCACTTTCTTCAACTTATCCTGGTGGTCACCTCGACGAGTTGTGGTATCACCTCTATGTTTCGATCTCTCGTTGCAACCGTGCTATCATGGCACTTCAGGACAAGGGTGATGATAAGCTTGGCAAGCAGCTCGCTGCCGTTCGTATGGGTGAAGCAAGATTCCTTCGCGCTCACTTCTACTTCAAGCTCATCCAGCTCTTCTACAAGGTTCCTTACATCGACGAGGTAATCCTTAAGAATGCAGCTCAGGAACAGACAAGCAACAACCTCAGCCACGAGGCTCTCATGGACTCAGTAATCGTTGACCTTGAAAGAGCATTCAATGTTCTTCCTGACAAGCAGGCTGACATCGCTCGTGTCAACAAGTGCGCTGCTGCAGCTATGCTCGCTAAGTGCTACCTGACAAAGGCTTATGGCGACGGTTATGAGGCAAATACTGGTGTAAGCCACATCAACAAGGCTGACCTCGAAAAGGTTGTCTCATATACAAAGTATGTAATCGACACAAAGAACTACGACTACGAGTATGACTTCGGTGATCTCTTCATGGAGAACAACAAGAACAACAAGGAGTCTATCTTCGCTGTTCAGCACTCTAACTACGAGGACGACAACACTAAGTTCGGTCGCTCTAACTGGAGCAACATGCTCAACGGCTGCCACGGTATGTGGTCAAAGGGTTGGGACTTCCACAAGCCATCACAGAACCTCGTAAACGCATTCAAGGTTGATGCTGACGGTTTCCCAATGTTCGACGACTATGACAAGGTTCACAACGAGTATCCTGTAAACGGTCTCGACCAGGCACAGAAGTGGGATCCACGTCTCTTCCACACTGTAGGTCTTCCAACTTATCCATACAAGTACCAGACAGGTTCTTCTGAAGATGGTGTCGTTAAGAGCCTCCTCATGACTATGGATAACGCTCGCTGCCCTTCTTCTTACGGCTACTATGCTTCCCTCAAGGAAGTTCCACAGCGTGCAAAGGGCGAGAGCTACACAGAAGGTACATGGCAGGGCTTTGCAATGAACGACTATGTAGTACGCTACTCAGAGATGATGCTCTGGCGTGCTGAGGCTTTGATCGAGCTCGGAGGTAACAATGTCTCAGAGGGTATCGATATCATCAATGACATCCGTCAGCGTGCTAACCGTTCGGTTGCAAAATACATCGGCTATGCTGCAAACAAGATCCAGACTCTCGGTCAGTATGACAACGGCAGCAGCCAGGAACAGGCTCGTAAGTACCTCCGTTGGGAAAAGCGTCTTGAGATGGCTATGGAGTCAGAGCGCTTCTTCGACCTCCGTCGTTGGGGTATCGCTTCACAGACTTTGAACGCTTACTTCAACTCTGAGAAGAAATCGGCATACGAGGGTAACGAATATGCAGCTTATCTCGGCAACGGTAACTTCCAGGCAGGCAAGAACGAATACTGGCCAATCCCTTACAACCAGCTCTTCTACGTTCCAGGTTTGTACACTCAGAATGCAGGATATTAATAAATACCAAAAACAAAGAAAAAAATGAAAACAAGATATTTTCTTGCAGCATTGTCTCTCTGTGCTGGATTGACAGCCTGCAATGCTGATATGGACATCAACATTGAAGCTCCTAAACTCACTGCACCAAGCGCTGAGAGCATTCAGGGTAGCCTTCAGGGCGACGACTATGTGCTCACATGGTCTTCTACAGGCACCAAGATGCAGGTAGCTCGTTTCGCCAATGGTTCAAATGTTGGTACAGAGATCGTTGAGGGCAACACATACGTACATAAGGATGTTGACACTAATGTCCCATTCATGTATATTTTGAAGCTCACTGATGGCACTAACTTCTCAAAGGGTATTATCAAGGAATATACTCGTCCAGGTGCAGGCAAGTGCTCTGCTGTGAGCATGTCTCAGGTTGAGAAGGCTGGCGGTTATGACGCTGTAGTTGAATGGAGCGTAGCTGGTACAAATGCTACAAAGATCAACCTCACAGCAACCAACGGCGGTGTTCGTCAGATCAAGGAGACTCTCTCTGGTACTGTTACATCATATACTATCACTGATGTATTGGAAGGCGAGACCTGGAATGTGACTCTCGTTGCTGAGAACGGTGAAGGTCCTTCACTTCCTGTAAGCAATTCACTCCGTATCGGTAAGATTGCTGTAGCATACCTCAGCATGTATGACACACCTGAAGAGCTCATCGCTAACGGTGATGACGACGAGGCTTACGGTTGGGTATGGTTCCACAACAACTATCCAAACGGTGCATTCATTCCATTCAGCAGCATCACTTCTGCCGATGTTCTCGACCCATACCGTGTTGCATTCTTCATGCGCGATATCGACAATCCTGATGTAAGCGGCAACGCTTGGGAATATCCACAGGTTGTCAACGATGCAACTCCATTCGTAGCTGAGTGGTGCAAGAATGGTGGTAGCATGCTTCTCTGGGGTCACGCTACAACTTACATCGGTCACCTCGGTCGTATCGAGCTCGACGTGATGAAGAAGAATGATAACGCTATCGGCTATTGGGGTGATAACAACCCAGATACATGGAAGATGGCAATTCAGCTCAAGGCTGGCGGCTTCGTAAAGGATAACTCTTCACATCCACTCTTCCGTGGTATTGACGTAGAGAGCACTCCTGACACTAAGCTTATCCCAGTCAAGAATGGTCAGTTCACAGAGGATCACAACTGTCTCTTCTTCAACCTCCCTTCTTACTTCACAGGTCTTGGCAACCAGGATGAGGCTTGCTACAACGCTGCTACCAAGACTTACGGTCTCGTTCCACTCGGAATGTGGGATAGCCAGATCTGGTGGATCAGCCAGCTCAACGTTTGGGAATGCCGTCCTGGTACTGAATCAGGCTTCAATGGCACATTCATCTGCGTAGGTAACGGTGGTTGTAACTTCTACCTCAAGCAGGCAGATGGCTCATTCGACGTTCTCACTCAGCCTTCAACAAACGCTTATCAGGCAACTCTTGAGCGCATGGCTAAGAACGCTATCGAATACCTTAAGACAAGATAAGGCATAAATAGATAATGGATAATGTCCCTGCTCCACATTGGGTGGGGGCATTATTCTTTTTTCCAGAAGCAATACCTTTTATATTATATTATATTAAAATGAAATACCGTTTCTCTAGCATATTATGCATGTCACTTCTGATGAGCGCTGTCGTTTCTTCATGTGGTGGCGGTGACGATGATCCGATAATCAATCCGACACCATCTCCGACACCAACACCAAGTCCAACTCCTACACCAACACCTACGCCAACTCCGACAGGTATGTACCACGAGCTTTATCGCCCACAGATACATTATACTCCTGCCAGAAACTGGGTCAACGACCCGAACGGCATGGTCTATGTCAATGGTGTATGGCATCTCTTCTACCAGTATAACCCATACGGCAACAACTGGGGTAATATGAGTTGGGGACACGCTACATCAAAGGATCTTGTACACTGGGAGGAACAGGCTACAGCTCTCTATCGTGACGAGCTGGGTGACATCTTCTCCGGTTCGGCAGTTATCGACAAGGATAATACTGCAGGTTTCGGTACCAATGCAGTGATTGCCCTATACACAAGTGCAGGCGATCATCAGCAGCAGAGCCTTGCCTACAGTACAGACAACGGTATGACATTCAAGACCTATGCAGGTAATCCTATCATTGCCAATAACGACCGTCCGGATTTCCGTGACCCTAAAGTGTTCTGGCACGAGGATTCCAAGCAGTGGGTTATGACACTCGCCTTGGGTAACAAGTGGGGTATTGACATTTGGACAAGCCGTGATCTGCGTTCGTGGAAGTATGAGAGCACATTCACAACCGACATAGTGCGCTGTCACAACTGCCAGTGGGAATGTCCGGATCTTATCCAGCTTCCTGTCGAGGGAACCAGCGAGACAAAATGGGTGCTCATCGTCAATGTCAATCCTGGTGGTCCGACAGGTGGTTCAGGCACAATGTGCTTTATCGGCGATTTCGACGGAAAGACATTTACTGCCGACGACCTCGACTATCCGATGTGGATGGACTATGGCATGGACAACTATGCCGGTGTGACCTGGAGCAATGCTCCTGAAGGCCGCAAGGTATTTATCGGCTGGATGAACAACTGGCTTTATTCGGGTAACGTGCCTTGTGATCCTTGGCGTTCGGCATTTACCCTTCCACGCGACCTTTCGCTTGTCAATATCGGCGGTAAGCCATACATTGCAAGCCGTGTGTCAAAGGAAGTGGAGAAGGCAGCCGGTTCATGGCAGAATCTTCCTGCCGACGGTTCTGTGGGTAATCCTTCAGCCTACCATCTGCAGGTCACTATTCCGCTCGACACCAACGTCACATTCTCGCTTGCCAATGAGAAGAACGAGAACCTCGAATTCTCGACCAACACCATCTACCATACGCTTTCTGCTAAGCGTACTTCGGCAACAGGTGTCTCGGTCAGCTCGTTCTCTTTCCCTTCGGTCAGCGGAAAGATCCTTGGCAATGACAATACACTGACACTCGACATCTATGTCGATCAGTCATCGGTCGAAGTATTCTCTGCCGACGGAACATTTGTCATGACAAACCTCGTTTTCCCATCGTCGATCTATAACAAGGCAGTGTTGCCTTCGTCTGCTACAAATGCCCGTTATCAGGTGTTTGAAAGTATCTGGAAATAAGTTATGGTTATTGCAAGGATAGAATAAATGTTGTTTTGATAGTAAGTTTTGGTTTTTGCAACAAAAGTCTTATCTATTGAACGATTTGTTAGTATTATGAATATAAATATATTCTATCTTTGCAGCACATAACAAAAAACACAACACACAATGATGAAACACAACATTATTCTCTTAGCATTTTTAGCTTGCTTCTCGACACTCTTTGCACAGCAGTCAAGTGCTGTCGTTGAGAACGTAGGTACTAAGAACGCGATGATTCGCGTAAACGGAGACTACAACTATGTTCTTCTCCCTATCGAGGAAATTGCTCCAGAAAGCCAGTTCCGCCTTTTGTGCGACACTAAGCTCGAGCAGACATTCAATGTGCGTCTGGCACAGGATCATGTTGACTATTATATGCCAATTGATCTCACACTCTATAAGGGACACAAGATCGTTTTAGATATTATTGAACCTGTCAGAAATACAAACATCGGTCGTGAACCTCAGTGGAAGAACGAAGTACGTCTCACTGATGTTTTCGAGACAAAGAACTACGAGAAGTGGCGTCCTAAGTTCCACCATACTCCAACTTATGCGTGGATGAACGACCCTAACGGTATGTTCTACGATGATACAACAGGAACCTGGCATCTTTATTTCCAGTGGGGCCCTTACGGTTCGACCTGGAATAATATGACTTGGCGCCATTCTTCAAGCAAGGATCTCATCAACTGGACAGACGAAGGTGTAGCAATCGCTCCAAATGCATTGGGTACAATCTTCAGCGGTTCGTGTGTAGTAGATAAGAACAATACAGCCGGCTTCGGTGCAGGTGCAGTCATTGCCCTCTATACAGCCGATGGTATGAATCAGCGTCAGTGTCTTGCATACAGCACAGATGGCGGTAAGACATTCACAAACTATGACGGCAACCCGATCCTCTCTGCTGCTATTCCAGATTTCCGCGATCCAAACATGTTCTGGAACGACGAAATCAACGCTTGGAACCTCATCCTCGCTGCCGGTCAGGAAATGCGCATCTATTCTTCTCCAAACCTCATCGACTGGAAGGAAGAATCACGTTTCGGTCTTGGCTACGGCAATCACAAGGGCGTTTGGGAATGCCCGGATCTCATGAAGGTTGACGTGCTCGACGCTAAGGGCAACAAGACAGGTCGTGCAAAGTGGGTTCTCGTATGTAACATCAACCCTGGCGGACCTTTCGGCGGTTCTGCAACTCAGTACTTCGTAGGTGAATTCGACGGTCACCGCTTCGTTTGCGAAGACGATGCATTCGACACTAAGTGGATGGACTATGGTAAGGATCACTATGCTACAGTTTCATTCTCTAATGCTCCTGATAACCGTAAGGTTGTTATGGCTTGGATGTCGAACTGGCAGTATGCCGACCGTGTTCCTACTACTCAGTTCCGTAGTTCGAACTCTATCGCTCGCGACCTCTTCCTTTATGAGACAGAAGATGGCACATTTGTAGGATGCCGTCCTTCAAAGGAATATGACAATGGTGTTTTGAACGAGTATCTCAAGGGTGCTGACCAGACAGTCAAGGTTACAGGCAGTGGCACTTGGACAGTAAGCAACAATAAGGGCGAGAGCGTGGCAATCGTTTACGATGCAGTGGCTATGACACTCTCTGTAGTTCGTTCACAGACCAGTGGCAAGGTTGCATTTGCTACCGAGTTCCCAGCAGTTACTACAGCTCCAGTATATCGTCCGCTCACATCTATCCGTGTGATCAGCGATAATGCTTCGGTTGAGGTATTCGGTAACAACGGTGAGGTATGTCTCACTAACCTCGTGTTCCCTTCAGCTCCGCTCACAAAGATCACAAAGGCTACAGCTAAGTCTTCAAAGTAATAATATTACTCTATAACAATGAAAAAGAATTCACTCGCTATACTTCTCCCAGTGATGCTCTGCTTCTTCTCGATGGGCTTTGTTGACCTCGTGGGCATCGCATCCAACTACGTTCAGAAGGATCTCGGCTTGACCGACGGACAGGCAGGTATCATGCCATCGTTGGTGTTCTTCTGGTTCCTCATCTTCTCTGTTCCTACAGGAATGCTGATGAACAAGATCGGCCGTAAGAAGACTGTGCTTCTCTCAATCCTTGTGACAGTACTTTCTCTTATCATCCCTCTTTTCGGCAACAGCTATCCAGTGATGCTCGTAGCATTCTCTTTGCTTGGCATCGGTAATGCTCTTATGCAGACATCACTCAATCCGCTCGTTGCAGCTATCGTAGGCGGTGACAGCCTTGCTTCGACACTTACTTTCGGTCAGTTCGTTAAGGCTATCGCTTCGTTCCTCGCTCCATATATCGCAATGTGGGGTGCAACAGCAGTGATTCCTTCATTCGGTCTCGACTGGCGTGTGCTCTTCCCAGTCTATGCAATCATCGGCATCCTTGCCATTGTTGCTTTGGGAATGACTAAGATCGAAGAACCAAAGAACGAAGGTAAGGCTTCAACTATCGGACAGTGTTTCGCACTTCTTGGCAAGCCATACATCCTTCTTTGCTTCCTCGGTATCATGTGCCACGTAGGTATCGATGTCGGAACAAACACCTATGCTCCAAAGATCCTTATCGAGCGTCTCGGATGGAGTCTTGATGAAGCTGCATTTGCAACATCGCTCTACTTCATCTTCCGTACTATCGGCTGCTTCACAGGATCAGGTATCCTTGCAAAGATTTCGGGCAAGGCATTCCTCGGCATCTCGGCTGCAATGATCGTAGCATCAATGATCTGCCTCGCAGTAGGTAACACACAGATGCTTCTCTATATCGGTATCGCACTCGTAGGATACGGTAACTCAAACGTATTCTCAATCTGTTTCAGCCAGGCACTTCTTCACGACTCTGAGCATCAGAATGAAGTCTCAGGTCTTATGATCATGGGTCTCTTCGGCGGAACAGTCTTCCCACTCTTCATGGGTTTTGCAAGCGATGCAATGGGTACTATCGGTGCTGTAATCGTTATGGCAATCGGTGCACTTTATCTTTGTGGATTAACTCTTAAAATTAAAAAATAAAATGAAAGATATAATCGTAGGAATGGGTGAGGCACTTTGGGATTGCCTCCCAGAAGGTCGCAAGCTTGGTGGCGCACCAGCAAACTTCGCTTATCACGTAGGTCAGTTCGGTTGGAAGACTGTAGTAGTAAGTGCAATCGGTAATGATGCTCTCGGTGACGAGATTCTCGATCGTCTTGCTGATGTTAACCTCGAACATAAGATCGTGCGAGTACCTTATCCAACAGGTACAGTACAGGTAACACTCTCGGGCGAGGGTATTCCTGCATACGAGATCTGCGAGAATGTGGCTTGGGACAACATTCCTTGGAGCGACGAACTTGAGGAGTTGGCAAAGCGCACAAAGGCTGTTTGCTTCGGCTCACTAGCACAGCGCAGCGCTGTTTCCCGCAACACTATCCTCCGTTTCCTCGGTACTATGGATGCTGACACAGAGCGTATCTATGATATCAACCTCCGTCAGTCGTTCTACAGCCTTGAGGTGATCGAGGAAAGCCTTAAGCGTGCTACTATCCTTAAGCTCAACGATGAGGAAATCGAAGTAGTGAAGGCACTTCTTCAGATCACAGGCGAGCCACAGGACGTTTGTCGTCAGCTCATCGCCAAGTACGAGTCTCTCCGTATGGTAATCGTGACTTGCGGTGCAATCGGAAGCTATGTATTTACAGCCGACGAGACTTCTTGGGTAGATACTCCAAAGGTTGAGGTAGCAGATACAGTAGGTGCAGGTGACTCATTCACTGCAACATTCTGCGCAAACATCCTTAAGGGTAAGCCAATCAAGGAAGCACACAAGCTTGCAGTTCAGGTCAGCGCATTTGTATGCACTCAGAATGGTGCAATGCCTGTCCTTCCAAAAGAATACACAGAATAATAGTTAGTTGGTAATAAATTCATAAAAAGTAATGTGGCTTTTTCGACACAGGTGTTCGTGTTTGTGTTATTTTATGATTTGTGTTATTGTGTTGTGAAACTTTGAATCTACGGTCTGATTCAAAGAAAATATAGAGCTTGAATACGTGATGTATTCAGGCTCTATTTTATTTTTATTACAGCAATAGCTCTTAATAATTATTAATTATCAAGAAGAGATTACTTCACTTCGAATGAGAGTGGCTGCAGATCGGCTGCGCGTGATGAGTTACCGTAAAGGATCTCGTACTTGCCTGGGAAGATTGAGAGATCATCGACCTTCGAATCGTAGTATGCAAACGCATCTGGAGCAATTGTAAGGGTGACGGTAGCTGTCTGTCCTGCTGCAACATCAACGCGGCGGTATGCCTTGAGCGACTTGATAGGGGCATCCGGATTAGAGAGGCTCTTGACATAAACCTGAACAACCTCTGCACCATCCATATTACCTGTGTTGGTAACAGGAATTGTGATATCGACGCCCTCGCCAGCCTTTACCGATTTCTTGGAAAGCTTAGCCTTGCCGAACTGGAACTTTGTATAGCTCTTGCCATAGCCGAAAGCATAGAGAGGCTCACCCTCGAAGTAACGGTATGTGCGGTTGTTCATGCTGTAGTCCTGGAAGTCCGGAAGCTGATCGGAAGACTTGTAGAATGTAACAGGAAGCTTACCCGATGGGTTGAAATCACCGAAGAGAACATCGGCAATGGCTGTACCACCTTCCTGTCCAGGATAGAAGCACTGAATGAGTGCTGCATAATATGGCTCAACACTTTCGAGAGCAACGCAGCTGCCCGAGAAATTGACATAGACGATTGGCTTGCCTGTCTCGCTGAGTGCCTTGAGAAGGCGCTGCTGAACGGCAGGAAGTTCGATGTTGGCACGTTCGTGACCTTCACCTTCCTGTGAAGATGTGATACCTCCGGCATAGATTACAGCATCGTAGGCCATAACCTGCTTCTTGAGTTCGTCGAACTCTGCCTTGCGACGCTCTGTAACATCGATGCTGAGGCGTGAGTTCTGACCTGCTGCTGCCGACTTGTAGAGGATCTCCACGTCGTAGGTCTCGCCTTGCTTAACCTCTGTGATGATCTCACGTGGACCACGACGACCAAAGGCACCGCTTGCGCGAAGCTCTGCCTGCTGCTCTGCTGTAAGTTCCATGCCTGGAACGAACTGGAAAGAAAGCTTCTTAGGGAATTCGGCAACTTTCTCGCCATTGATCTTGACAACATACTGAGTACCGTTGATCGAGAGGCAGAGATCGCCTGTGAAATCAGGTGTGACTTTGCCTGTATAGCGTGCTGTGAAATCACTTGAAGGAACACCATCGCCGAAACCATAACCACCATCGGTCATGAAGTTGATGGCTGTGAGATTGTCGGTACGGACTGTCTCGCCTGTCCAATCATTAGAAGCGAAATATTCGGCATAGAAACCGTCCTTGCCATTTGCCTTGACGAGCGGCATCTTAGGAATCATAATGTATTCGTTCTCGATGTCACATCCCTTGATCCAGTCAACCTGTGCTCCTGGGAGCTTGTCCTTGATGCCCTGAAGGAGTGTGATGCAATGAGTTGGAGTACCGCTGTAGTTACCACGCATCATCTCAGGATCGTCGGCATTTGGACCAACGATAACGACCTTTTTGAGACCATTTGAGAGTGGAAGCACGTTGTCCTGGTTCTTGAGGAGGATCTGTGCCTCGCGGGCAAGGAGAAGCGCGTGGTCACGATGTGCCTGGCAATCGACAACATCACCCTTGATGGCGAAATATGGATTCATCTCGTCTGGGTCGAACATACCGAGTTCGATACGGGCCTTAATGAGACGACGGAGGGAAACATCGAGTTCCTTCTCGTCAATCTTTCCCTGCTTGAGAGCCTCGACAAGCGACTGATAGCTCTTGCCACACTCAAGGTCTGTACCATTGCGTACGGCATCTGTACTTGCTGAGATAGCATCTGGATGTGTGCCGTGAGCCCAAGTGTTGTAGAAGTCGTTGATGGCGTCGCAGTCACTCACAACAAGTCCCTGATAGTTCCAGCGAACGCGCAGGATATCGATGAGAAGTCGGCTTGAAGTACAGCAAGGCTCGCCCTCGTATGCACTGTAAGCACACATCACTTCCTGAACATTTCCCTCGGTAACGAGAGTCTTGAATGCAGGAAGATAAGTTTCCCAAAGATCACGACCTGTAGGTTCTGCATTAAATTTATGACGCAACGGCTCTGGACCGCTGTGGATAGCGAAGTGCTTTGCGCATGCGTGAGTCTTATAATATTTTGAGTCGCTGCCCTGCATGCCTTTGACAACATTCAATCCCATGCGCGAAGTGAGATATGGATCTTCGCCATAAGTCTCCTGTCCACGACCCCAACGAGGATCACGGAAGATATTGACATTAGGAGCCCAGAATGTGAGGTTTGGCAACCAAGAGACATAAGGGCCGATATCGCCCGTGCGAGGCAGAGAGTTATATCGCCCGCGTGCCTCGTCGGAAACCATTGTGTAAGCCTTGAGTTCGGCATCATCGTCGAATGTGGAGGCAAGAGCAATACACTGTGGGAATACAGTCACATCACTGACACCCATCAAGCCGTGACAAGCCTCGCCCCACCAGTTATAGGCAGGAATACCAAGACGATCGACAGCCATCGAACGGTTCATCATCATTCCGACTTTCTCTTCTGGAGTAAGACGGGAGATGAGGTCATCGACACGCTTCTCAACCGAGAGTGTAGGATCCATGAAAGGGAAGCTTTCGTTCTCTTCGATTGGAGCAAAGGACATAAGCATGAATGCTCCTACGGATAGGATTAATTTATGATTCATAGTTGATAATTATTGGTAATGTAATGCAATTTAATAATTAAAGAATGAAAGAATTAAAAAGTTAAAAGTAAATTGACAGCAGTGCAAATTTACTTAAAATACTTTATAACTGAAGTTCTTTACTGTCACGCCTTCAGAGAGCATGATAGAAGGACGAAGAGCAAAGAATCCACCATGGTTGTTGTGATGATATCCAGAGACATCGACATTGCTATCGACAACAGTCCAGTTCTCGCCGTCGAGACTCTTTTCAGTTGTAGCTACATTCTTATCATTGCGGATACGCAGATAGAAATGAGAAGCAGTGTCCTGAAGTCCGATATAGGCATCTTCGTTGTAGAAGAGATAAAGACCTGCCTTAGCGCCTTCTGTGAGTTCATATTCGGCAGTAATCTCATATGCACGGTCAACGGCAGTTGTTGTCCAGAGCTGGTTACCTTCGAAACCTGCTTCCCACTTAGCCCACATAAGAGGGTTAGAGTAGTTGCGGAGAGCTGCATATTGAGCACTTCCGATCTCGTCTTCCTCATAGTCGTTTGCTTCATTAGCGAGTTTTGGCCAGCCATCTTCAGTCCATTCTATGCTCTCGATGATTGTAGTACGGCCGAGAGTGTGATAGCTGTTACGATATGAGTGATATACGATATACCAGTTGCCATCAGCATCGTCGAAGATTGTGCCATGTCCCTTTGACCACCATTCATCTTCGATAGAATATGTGTGAACAAGCGGGTTGCTTGGCATGTTCTCCCAAGGACCAAGTGCCGACTTACTGCGTGCGACGACTACCATGTGGCTTGTAGCAGGACCTGCTGTTCCGCCTTCGGCAGTTACGAGATAGAAATATTCGCCACGCTTGAAGAGCTTTGGACTTTCGAGCCAAAAGCCTTCTGTCTCCCAATCGGAAGGGAATTCCCAACCGTCGTAGAGTTTCTGGCGTTCGCCTGCAGCAGCGAGACCATCGTCGGTGAGTTCCACAGCCCAACAGTTGTTGGTATAGAGATACTGCTTGCCATTCTCGGCATAGACATGACCAGGATCGATGCCCTCTGCAGCCACTTCGAATGGGCCTTCCCAAGGACCGGCAGGATTGTCGGCCATAACAACGAAGTTACGTCCGGCACTTGATGGATAGTAGATATAGAACTTATTACCTACCTTGCAGATCTCAGGTGCAAAGATCGAGTATTCCTGATCAGGCACGGCACGGGAGATTGGGTCCCAGTTAACGAGATCGGTGGAATGCCATACCAGAAGACCTGGATAATAGGTGAATGATGAATGTGTCATATAGAAATCATTGCCTTCACGAACGATTGAAGGATCCGGATAGTCGCCAGGGAAGACGATCTTCTTAATGTGGTTCACTTCCTGTTCAAGTTTGTTTGTTGTGCATGATGCCAGCAATAGTATTGCTACCGAGGCAATGAAAAGCAGGTTCTTTTTCATGTTTTAGTGTTTTTTTCTTGTGCGTTTTTTTCTTTTCCGGCAAAGTTAATGATTTTTTTTATCATTCGCCTATTCATCGGATAAAAATGTTATCTTTGCCAAAACTTGGAAATAATGAAACTGCAGAAGATAATGATAGATGGAGGTTTTACCTGTCCGAATCGAGACGGCTCGGTCGGGTTGGGTGGCTGTACCTTCTGCCGCACGGATTCCTTCTCGCCAGCATATTGCAAGGGTGATATCAAGACGCAGATTGAAGCAGGAAAGAGATTCTTCCAGGGAAAGTATCCTGATATGAAGTATCTCGCATATTTCCAGAGTTATTCCAATACCTATGGGGATGAAGAGGAGATAGTGAGAAAATACCATGAAGCCCTTGACGTTGAGGATGTGACAGGATTAGTGATTGGCACACGACCGGATTGTGTACCAGATAGCATCTTATCACGTCTTCAGGAAATAAAGAGTCTGGGTTATTCGGTTCAGATAGAATTGGGATTGGAGTCTTTGTATGACCGTACACTTCAGCGTGTGAATCGCGGACATAGTGTGGCTCAGAGTATCGACGCTGTGAAACGATGCGCTGATGCAGGGTTTGAGGTTTGTGTACACCTTATCTTTGGTTTGCCAGGAGAGACTCGCGACGATATACTTGCTTCAGCTGAGATGCTGAACACATTGCCGGTAACGAGTATCAAGATTCATCAGCTACAGATACTTAAAGGAACGAAAATGGCAGAAGAATGGGAGACACATCCTAACGACTTCCTGTTGTTTTCGGTCGAGGAATATGCCTCCCTTATTGTTGATTTTATTAAGAGATTACGCAAAGATATCCATATCGAACGCTTTGCATCGTCTGCACCTCCTGCTCTTGTCATTGCCCCTAATTGGGGAATCAAGCCGAGTGAGGTACAGAAGATTATCGATCAGCTTTATTTGAAGAGTCTTGGTGCAAGATCGTAGAGATTCTGTCGCCAGGCTGTCCAGCTGTGACCACCAGGAACCTCATTGTACTCGTACTTGATGTTTGCTCCATCAAAGAGTTCGAGTGTCATCTTACAGTTGTTGTAAGCGATGTCGGTAGGACCGCCTTGAGTGAAGACGAAGATCTTCCAAGTCTTGTTGATCTTATCAGCAATCTCCTTAAGATGTTCGCGTTCGTAGTCGTAAACAGCCTTGTTGCCAGGAGCGAAGCTTGAGCTCAAAACCCAAACATAGTTGAACATATCGATATTGTTCAAAGCAACCTCGAGAGTTTCCATACCGCCCATCGAGAGACCTGCGATGGCGCGGTTCTTGCGATCGGTAAGCACACGGTAGTTGTTCTCGACGAAAGGAATGATGTCTGTTACCATATCCTTTGCAAAGAGTGGCACTTCACCCATCATATCAGGAGTATTGATAGTACCGTTAGGCATAACGACGATCATAGGCTTGATCTTTCCTTCTGCCATCAGGTTATCGAGAATCTCACCAGCGCAACCTACAGAAGGCCAGCTTGTATCTGTGTCGCCACCACCATGAATGAGGTAGAGTACAGGAAGCTTTGCTGTAGATTTCTCGTAGCCGGCAGGTGTCCACACACGCATAGTGCGAGTCATGCCAAGCGTCTTTGATTCATACTGACGCACAGCAATTGCTCCGTGAGGAATATCCTTGCGATAAGAAAAAAATGTATTGCCATCGGTGATGGTAGCAACGGCAGATGTCTGTGTCGTAGTTTCCGACTTAGGGTCATAGACATTCAGACCATCGACCACAAAGTGATAGCGATATACACCATTCTCCGGCTTTGGTACTGTGATGCTCCAAACTCCATTAGGAGCTTCCACCGACTTTAGTTCGACACCCCAGGGAACAATATCTCCGGCAAGTGAAACAGTGCGGGCCTTTGGGGCATAGATACTGAAAACTGCATCTCCGTTAGGAGCAACACGTACCGACTGAAGAGTATCGTTTGGAGTAGGAGTGCGCTGCCACTGAGCCTGTGCTGTGGCTGTTGCTGCTAAGAGTAACGATGCAAAGAGAATTTTTAATTTACAATTCATAATTGATAATTGATAAAAAAAACACTTGCAAAACAGGATAAGTCAAAAGTAACCATCTTTTCATACACATAATATATTTTATGACTTATCCTGCTTGTCTTGCAAGTATCTTATATCTTTTTCAGATTATTTGCCAACTTTTACGAGCTGCTTCTTAGCAACCTTCTGAGTAGCAGAGCAACGGATATCGGCAACTGAAGCGCCTACCATCCATTCATACTTACCTGCAGCAAGTTCCCAAGCGTTAGCCTTTTCGTTGAATGAAGACATATCGAGAGTGTTCCAGGAAAGCTCTACAACCTGGCTCTCGCCTGGCTTGAGGCTCTTAGTCTTAGCAAATGCCTTAAGTTCCTTGGCTGGCTTTTCCATGCTGCCCTTAGGTGCTTTGACATAGAGCTGAACAGCCTCACGACCTGCAACCTTACCAGTGTTGGTAACCTTAACGTGAGCAACACACTTGTCGCCATCGATAGAAGAGTCAACGAGTTCGTAACCGAATGTAGTATAGCTCAGACCGTAGCCGAAAGGATATGCAACAGCAACATTCTTTGTATCGAAGAAGCGGTAACCCATCCAGATGCCTTCCTCATAGTTAGTATAGTCAACATCCTTGACAAGCTTTGGAGCTTCGGTCTTCTGGTTGCTCTCGGCAGCATTCTTCATGTTGTCCGAGTTGCCGAAAGCCTTAAAGAATGAAGACATGTCAAATACATAATCAGCAGGGAAGTTTGCATCGGCAGGAGCATCGCCATAGCTTACTTCCCATGTCATAGGAAGCTTACCTGAAGGATTAACCTTACCGCTGAGTACGTCAACGATAGAGTTGCCTGTCTCGCAACCTGGCTGGAATGTGCAGACTACTGCGTCGGCCATATCACGCCAAGAAGCTGTCTCTACGGTGCTGCAGACATTGAGCAATACGATGAGCTTCTTGCCAGCCTTGTGATAAGCTGCCGAAACTGCTTCGATGAGCTGACGTTCTGGCTCGTAAAGATAGAATTCCTTTCTCTGACGGTCAGCGCCTTCTCCTGAAGTACGACCGAGAGTGATAACAGCAACATCGTTTGCTGCAACCTGTGCAGCAAGCTCTTCGGCTGTAGGGATAAACTCTGTAGGACGCTCTGGGCAAGTGATGCTGAAAGGAGGCATGCCATTAGGGAAGAGACGCTTTGTCTCGTCGGCAATGTGCTTTGTATATTGCTTTGCGAGAGTCATATCTGCATTCATACCCTGATTACGGAGACCTTCAACGAGACCTACGATATAGTGTCCGTGACCAGTAGCACCGAATCCCATACCAGCAGGAACGAGATCATAGCTTGTCACACCATAGAGAGCAACATTCTTAATGCCAGCGAATGGGAGAGTGTTAGCTTCATTCTTGAGAAGAACGATACCTTCTGCTCCGATACGGCGAGTGAGTGCTGAATGACCCTTGAGGTCTGTTTCGTTTGGATAATTGAAATCCTTCTGTGTGTGTGACTTCAAAACGAGTTCGAGAGTACGACGTACAGAGAGATCAATAAGATCCATAGAGAGAGACCCGTTCTGAGCTGCCTCATAGATTGCAGCACGCTGTTTTGCCTGACCTGGCTGAAGCATATCGTTACCAGCCTTGATGCTTGCTACAGCGTCACGACCGGCATTCCAGTCGGTCATTACAAGTCCCTTGAAGCCCCAATCGCCACGAAGGATAGTCTCTGTAAGACGACGATCCTCGCAAGTGTAGAGACCATTAACCTTGTTATAGGATGTCATGATAGTCCAAGGCTGAGACTCCTTGACTGTGATCTCGAAGTTCTTGAGATAGAGTTCGCGGAGAGCACGCTCAGAAACACGAGCATCCATTGTGTTGCGGTTTGTCTCCTGATTATTTACAGCAAAATGCTTAAGACAAGCACCTACACCTTGACTCTGAACGCCATTGATGTAAGCAGCAGCAATCTTACCTGCAAGAACAGGATCTTCTGAATAATACTCGTGGTTACGACCACAGAGAGCCGAACGGAGAAGGTTCTCGCCCGGTGCAAGAAGGATATCGAGACCGTAGTCAGAAACCTCAGCACCGATAGCAGCACCAACTTCCTGAACGGCATCCATATCGAATGTAGCAGCGCAGATTGCACCGCCTGGGAATTCTGTTGTGATATAATCACGGTGATCGAAGTCACGCTTCTCAGCCATTACAAGACGATGAGGACCATCGGCCATATATGCTGATTTGATGCCAAGACGAGGAATATCGCGAGTGCGACCTGCTGTGCCTGGGAACTTGAAGCCTTCGCCGAACGCCTGACCACAACCGATGAGAATGTCAATCTTCTCGTCGAGAGTCATTGCCTTGATTACCTCATCAACATTATTATCGTTGAGCTGAACCTGAGCGTTAGCTGAAATGGAAGTGGCAGAAATAACTGCCACTAATCCAAGTTTCGAAATATAATTCATTGTTTACTTCTGTATTTTCAAGACATTCTCAGTCTTTGTTTCAGAACCAGCAACTGTGAGATCGAGAGTTGCGCGGATGTCACGGCTTGAAGCACCAACGAGAACCTTGTAGTCACCTGGTTCTACAACCCATGCGCTCTTGCTTTCGTTGTATGAAGCGAGATCAGCCTCAGCAAATGTCATTGTGATAGTCTGAGACTCGCCAGCCTTCAAAGAGTTAGTCTTAGCATAAGCGCGGAGTTCCTTAGCAGGCTTGTTCATGTCAAGACCTGGAGCTGTAGCATAAACCTCCACAACTTCCTTAGCCTCAGCAGCGCCATTGTTCTTTACATCTACCGAAACGGTTACAACACCATTCTCAGCTGCAACTGTAGCGTTGCTGTATTCGAATGAAGTATAGCTCAAACCATAGCCGAATGGATAGCTAACCTCGAGAGCTTCCTTGTCGAACCAACGGTAACCTACGAAGATGCCTTCGTTGTAGTTTGTATAATCCCAGAATTCGCGAGTACTGCCATCGCCCTGTTCCTTACCCATGAAGACATCGACATTAAGTTCGAAATCCTCTGCACGTGGGAAGTTCTTTGTCGAAGCGTGATCTTCGAGCTTAACTGGCCAAGTCATTGGGAGCTTACCAGAAGGAGAAACCTTACCTGTGAGCACATCTGCTACAGAGTTACCACCTTCCTGACCTGCCTGCCATGCGAGGAGCACTGCATCTGGCATGTTCTTCCAAGAAGCTGTCTCGATTACACCACCGATGTTGAGCACAACGACAACTTTCTTGCCAGCTGCATGGAATGCACCGCAAACCGACTTGAGGAGATTCATCTCTTCAGCCGAGAGGTTGAAGTTGTCTGTACGACGATCGAGGAACTCACCAGAGATACGACCGAGAGTGATGATTGCAGCATCGTTAGCAGCAACGGCAGCCTTAAGATCGGCAGCAGCAGGAACGATTTCTGCAGGAAGTGGCTGTGGAAGGAATGAGAAGAGGTGATTGTCCTTGTTCTTCTCAGCAGCAGCTGCCTTTTCAGCAGCAACCTGTGCCTTATAGTCCTCGTACTTAGCCTGTACGTTAGCATCGATGGTATAACCACCATTCTGGAGACCATCGAGAAGGTTAACTGTATAAGCACGGTTTACATTACCTGAACCTGTACCACCAGCGATGAAGTCATAGCTTGTAACACCATAGACAGCAACATTCTTGATATTACTGCTGAGTGGAAGAGTATTCTTGTTCTCAAGCAATACCATACCTTCAGTAGCCGACTGACGAGTGACTGCAGCGTGAGCCTCAAGATCAGGCTTGTTGCTGAACTGATAGCCTTTGAAACGTGGGCTGCGAACAACAAGGTTGAGGATGCGTTTTACGTTACGGTCAAGATCCTTAACATCGAGAGTTCCGTTGTTCACGCCGTCAACGATATCCTTATACTGAGTGTAGCGACCTGGCTGAAGCATATCGTTACCAGCATGCATCTGAGCAGCAGCATCCTTGCCACCGAACCAGTCAGTCATCACAGTTCCCTTGTAACCCCATTCGTCACGGAGCACTGTCTCTACGAGTTCTGGCTCTTCAGAAGTATATGTGCCATTGAGTTTGTTGTATGAAGTCATCACTGTCCAAGGATCAGATTCCTTAACTGCGATTTCGAAGCCTTTGAGATAGATCTCGCGGATAGCACGAGTCTCAACGATGGCATTGTTGCCTGTACGGTTAGTCTCCTGGTTGTTGAGGGCAAAGTGCTTGATGCTTGTACCGACACCTTCCTTCTGAACACCGCGCACATAAGCAGCAGCTGTCTTACCAGCGAGAAGTGGATCTTCTGAATAGTATTCGAAGTTACGGCCGCAAAGTGGGTTGCGGTGGATGTTGAGAGCTGGAGCAAGAAGTACGTCAGCACCATATTCGAGAACTTCATTACCGATTGACTGACCAACCTCTTCGATCAACTGCTCGTTCCAGGTAGAAGAAAGCAAAGTACCGATTGGGAAGTGTGTGCAGTAATAAGTATTCTCATCGCCTTCGCGGGTAGGATTGATGCGGAGACCTGCAGGGCCATCGGCAAGAACTACCTGTGGAATACCGAGACGAGGGATAGCGTGAGTAGAACCAGCTGCGCCAGGAACGAGGTCTGAGCTCGAACCGATAGTTGCGCTTTCGCCAGTGTCCTGACCATCCATACCTACACCTGTGACAAGCATAGCTTTCTCTTCAAGTGTCATTGCTGCAACGATCTCGTCGATGTTGCTTTCGTTGAGCTTCAATTCGCCTTTGCTGCAAGATGCAAACAAAACAGCTGCAGAAGCTGCGAGAAGGATTGTTTTCTTCATTGTGATTGTTGTGTTTTATTATTTATATCAGTTGTGTTTATTTTTCGGAAAAGCTTTTTTCACGGTTAGTTTTCGGCGGCAAAGATACACATTATAGATATAATGATGTTGACAATTCTTGTTTTTTTCTTGACATTTTCCCCTAATAGGTCTTTTTATCAATAGATTTTTTGTTTTTGGTGTTTGAAAACAACACAGCTCAAAGCAGTTCGCCTTGAGCTGTAAAGTAAAGTTTAATGTATATTGATGTATTTTGGCTTGTACCTTTTGCCGGTTTTCGTGCCGCAAAGATACAACCATACCAATAATATTACTTTACAATTTCTTTGCATCTTTTGACATTTTCACTTATCGATGTTTTTTGCAAAGTTTTTCAAAGTATTTGCAAAGAAAAGAGTTTTCTCATTCTACAACGGAACTTGGAGAAATGCCGAACTGGTGCTTGAAACTACGAGAGAAGACGGCAGGAGAAGTTGCGCCGACTTTATATCCAACTTCGCTGACTGTATATTCTCCGCTCTTGAGCAATTCCATCGCTTTGTTCATTCTATATGTGACAAAGAAGGCCTTTGGTGTCTGTCCGGTGAGAGTCTTTACCTTTGCATAAAGCTTTGCTTCACCGATTCCTAATTCACGACTCATATTTTCGACAGCAAAACCTTCGTCGTCGAGATGTTCGTCGAGAAGTGTGTAGAACTTCTGCAAAAAGTTTCTGTCTGATGGAGAAAGTATTTCTTCTGTCTGAACAGTAGAAGAAGTCAAAGACGAAATCAAATTCTGCAAGCGACGACGATTGGCAATGATAGAATCGATCTTTGCAAGGAGATTACGCGGATTGAAAGGCTTTTGCACAAAAGCATCTGCGCCAGATTCCATACACTCAACTTCCTGCTTAGGATCGGAAATAGCTGTGAGCAGAATCACAGGAATATGTCCGTATGTATTGCTATCCTTTATCTTTCGGCAAAGTTCCTTACCATCCATCACAGGCATCATTAGGTCGGAAATGATGAGATCCGGAACCAAAGACTTAAGATTATCCCAGGCTTCAGCACCGTTTGTCGAGAGGATGATATTGTATTTCGAGCCGAGAGTCAACTGAAGGAAATGTGCCACGTCAGCATTGTCTTCAACTACATAGAGTGTTCCTTCTTTCTCGGTTTTCTTGTCTGTCTCGTCAGTTTTGACAAGGGAAGTGCCTAATGCTTCTTCTTCGCTCAGGATCTTTGCATCATTATATTCCTCAATATCCGAAGGAATAGAGATAGTGAAGATAGAACCCTTTGGCTGGTTTGGAGCATAGGATAGCTGTCCGTGATGCAGTTGTGCGAGGTAATTGCTGTAGTACAATCCGATTCCCGAACCTGCCGTTTGCGGGTTTCGTTCTTCTGCACCAAGTCGTTCGAACTTTTGGAAGAGCTTGCTTGCCTGTTCTTCAGGAATACCTATTCCGTCATCCTTCACTGAAATCTTAACTTGCTTGCCATCTTTCACGGCTTCAAGCATAACATGTCCATCGACAGGAGTATATTTGATGGCATTACTTAAGAGATTGCCCAGGATTGCATTGAGTTTCTCGTTATCGAAAGGACAACGCAGTTCTTCAGGCCCAGTATAATCCAAGGAGATGTTCTTGTCCTTAGCCAGATAGCCGAACATCTCGAGTAGCATCTTAAGGTTTATGACAATATTGGTATTGCATATCGAGAGTTGCTTTTCCTTATGATGGCCTTTTCCAGCCTTCATCACTTCTTCGGTCAGAGTCTTGAGTCGTTCGGTATTGCGAATCACAAGATCGAGCAATTCCTTGTCTTTGCCCTCGAAAGTCTTGCCTTGCATGTATTCGACCATCGGTCCGTACATCATGCTGAGAGGCGTACGGAATTCGTGCGAGATATTTGTGACGAAGCGTACATATTCGCTGTTCACAGCTTCACGTTGCTGAAGAAGTGCATATCGAGCCTCGCGCAAACGCCAACGGATCAAATGACGCAAGCCAAAGAATGCCAGTGCCAGCAATAAAATAATGTATAGAAGCTTTGCCCAGATTGTGAGCCAAGGCGCAGGTTTGATTGCGAATGGTACGGAAAGCTCTCCGAATGTGCTGGAATCTTCCTGGGCTTTTACTCGTATTTTCAGGTTGTATTTGCCTGCATCAAGCTGTGAGAAAGAGAGACGTGTCTGAAGGCCGACAGGCTGCCAGGCTTTGTCGAAACCTTCGAGCATATATTCGTAGCTCAGTTGCTTGCCCAAAGAGAAATCAAGTCCTGAGAACCAGAAGACGATATTGTTTCTGTTATAAGGCAAGACGAAAGGCTCTCCGTCGTATTCGTAAAGCGAATCACCTCCAATGACAATGTCTTCCACTCGGATTGGGATTTCTCTTTCTCCGCTTTTCATAGTCGTAGGATTGACAACGGTCAGACCGTTCGTTCCTCCGAAATAGATGCGTCCATGTTTGTCGATGGCAGAAGAATAGAGATTATAGACAACTCCGTAGCTCAGATGATCGTCGTGAATGGACAGGATGCTATTGTCAGCAGGATTGTATCTGAATAGCATTGTGCTTGTGCTGAACCAGATATTGTCCGATAGGTCCTTTTCGATGGCTTTGATATCATAAGCACCCATTGCCATCTTGTCCAGAAGGTACTCTGTCACGTTTGTCTGTTCGTCGTATCTTGCAAGACCCTGGTTGCTTGAACCAATCCAAAGAGATTGCCTTTCGTCGTCAAATACAATTCGTGAGTTAGGAATATTTGTTCCGATAGGAGCAAAATGTCCATTACCTTTATATTCGTAGATACCTTTGCCAACAGTATAGAGAAACATGCGATTGCTGTTTCCGTGCGCCTGAAGAGAAGTAAAATTAACATCATCCGGACCTTCTTCGTAGTTCAATGTTCCATCTGCGTCAATCACTGCAAAATGATCGGCCAAAGTTGCCCAGATACGACCATCTGCATCCTGACTGATTGTAAAAGCAGACTCTCCGAGGTAATAATGCTTGGCAATGAGAAGGGTTACGCCGACTTCATTATTCGGATTATCGGCAATCTCATAGCATTTCAGTTCGTTGTATTTCTCGATTGTCCAAAGCCGGTTGTCATCATCTACGAAAATATCTCCGTAGAAGGTATTCGGTTCAGTGAATGAATAGTGTTTCTTTGTTTCCGGATCGTAGCAGATCAGGTCGAACGACGATCGTACCCAAAGTCTTCCCTGTTTGTCGAAACAGAGACGTTTGTAGTTCGTGTCGTTGCTCTCGGTGAAGGACAGATGTTCATAAGGCATATCCGAAGGCAGCACCGAGAATCCGTTATTACCGTCGGCGAGCCAGATGTTCCGATGCGAGTCGACATAACACTCATATTTCGGCAACGGCAAAGTCTCTGCGCTCATAATCTGCTTCATCCGAGCAGTCTTCTTGTCGATCTGAAATAATCCGTAGTTTCGTGCGCCAAGTATCAGGTTTTCGTTGTCGTAGTTGCACACAAACAACATCTTCATGCCAGCATTCAACTTTGCAAAAGGCTTGTCGAATACTATTGTCGTCTGCTTTGAAGCATCAGCAAGCGCCTGGGATACGTCTTCCTGTGTAACATGATAAATTGAATTATTGGTTACAACCCAGCATGATCCGTCTTTATCACAGATTATCTTGTTTATGTTTTCTCTCGATGCAAATCTGATTGTTCCAGCTTCTTGCAACTGTTCGTTTAGCACGACAAGCTCGTCGATTCCATTCACCACACGAGTCATGAGCACAGCCCCGTTGCCCAATGCTCCTATAGGTTTAGGAGTACCCACTTTAAGCGATTTGTAGTGACAGGCAATCGAAAGGTCTTTCTTGTTGATTTTCTCAACTCCTCGATTGTCGGCAATAAGCAGATAGTCTTTGTCGATGTCGGCTATCTGCCAGACAGGAGCAAATCCAGTATTTCCGAAGTGAAGATAATGTCCATTACGGCGTACGGAAAGACCTGCTTCTGTGAGCATCCATAAGTCGCCAGCCTCATCGATCAGCAGTTTGGAGATATTGTCGTTCTGCAGGCATCTGTCGTCGGAATAAGTGTAGTGCACATCATAGAAAGAACCGTTGTAGCGGTTCAATCCATGATTCGTTCCGATCCATATATATCCATCAGGATCTTCGGCAAATGAAGTAACATAAGGACTCGATATCTCCTGGCTGAAGAGAAAAGGCGATGAATGGCGACCTTGTGCCAGGATTCCTTGTGATACTGTTATTAATAAAAAGAATAATAAAAGACGATGTTTCATTATAATTCTTCGCGCATCCATTCTACGAGTGCAGGGAATGCCTTTGTCATCACAACATCATATTCAACAGAAGGCGAATCGTATTTCTTCAGTGTTGCGAAGGAACAGATATTCAAATGAGCCATTTCCCAACCCTTCTTGAGTTCATTCTTTTCATTCAGGAATTCGGTAGTCTTACCACCATTCTTGATGATCTCAAGCAAAGGAGCGACCTCCTTATTGTTGACAGGACGGAAGCCCATCATCAGTTTCTCTGTTACCCATCTGTTGTGTTCCACTTCTGTCAGTATGTCAAGGTTCTCCTTAACTCGCAAGGCGTCCAGCATCTTAACTACAGGCGAAGTGCGGAAATCGAAACCGAGGAAACGGAGTTTTGTCGTAATAGAGATTGAATTGTAGATATTCGACATCTGATTGGCAACAAGACAATTGCGCCACAGGATATCTTTGCGTGAGAGTCTTGTTCCTGGTTCAATCTCGTCGGCACACGACAGCTTGAAGTCTTTCTTGTTATAATAGACATAGTTGACAAGCTTGGCAAGACGGTTATCGACAATCTGCTTTGAGAAACATTCAGACAACATACCGAAAGGACGAAGCTTCTGATATCTCATCAACGACTGGAACTCGCTTTCCACATATTTGCCCGAAATGTTATTGATGATATCCGACGACTTCTTCTGATATACCAGAACCTGAACGGCATTACGATATATGTCGATAGGCAAAGACAAGCTTGTGGCAATTGCCTCCTGAGAATGCTTGTGGCAGATTGCTACTGTGAGCAACTGGTTTTCATCGTTGGCACATTGCTTAAGATATTTCTTCACATTCTCGGTGTTTGTCGATCCTGCGAGGAATTCCCATTCCACATCGATGAAGTTAGGATCTTCGGCATCAGGATCAGCAAGGTGAGAATAAGGATAATCTTCAAACGGCAGTTCTTTTCCTGCACGTTTCATTTCTGCCATTGTCTTCAATGCATCATTCCATTCGACATCGTCAGGCATTTGCTTTTCCATATCCACTTTGCGCCAGCGACAAAGCTCGAACATGTTCTTGGCATTGTCCAGGACATATCTTGATTCTGTCTCGGCATTCGGATCGATGAAAGTGATCTTTGTGCGAATATGTTTGCTGCAGAAGTTAGGATAGTGAGTGATGTAAGCAGCTTCATTGGCTAAAGCCGTACCCATCTTTGTCATGCCCACGATGACAAAATGCACATATTTGCTGCTGTCTTTGTCCAGCTTCTCCGAACCTTCGAGAGGCAGGTACTTAACCCTGCTTTCATCGGCCGATTGAGGACTTGTAAGCACATTCTGAGCCCAAAGGCTATAGTAGTTTATATAAACAAATTCGATCTGTTCCTTTACAATATTGCTCAGGTCGCTATAGAAGAATGCCTTGAAAGTAGTCTGGTAGTCAAAAAGAGTAAAGCAGAGCAATGGTGTCTTACGCTTCATGTCACGAAGATTCTCTGCCATCAGACGGATACATTCCATGTTCATTGAATCGTGATCCGAATCTGTCTCCAATGATGACGACTCACCAAGCACATACACTTCCTTGGCTCTTTCGAGGTGTAGCTGCTTGATTTCAGAAGGGTTGACGCGGGATCCGCCATATATGAGCAAATGGTCTTTCTCGTATGTGCTCAATTGGCTTTCAAGTTCATGACGGTATTTTTTTACAGAAGTATCTGTGAGCAGAATCACATATTTGATCTTTTGCCTGTGGTCTTTGGAAAATATCCTATGGATGATCTCTGCCGTTGTCTCATGAGCACCGAATATAACGGCAAAAGGAGATTTTTGTATGTCGTATCTTGAGAGTCCTTCAAGATAATTGGTTGATCTGCGACTTACAACCTGAAGCACCATTGGGATGACAAGTCCGCCGATTACAATAAGACCAATTGCACCGATGGCAAAAGCCCAACGTCTTCCCTTAGGTGTGCCGGCAGAATAGATATCACCTAATCCACGGAAGTGATAATAGACCGTGCCTTCAAGACTTGGATCATCGACTTCCTCATTGATTCGGTCAAGGATATTATTGCGGTATTCAAGCTTTGCTTCCAAGTCGGAACCACGTCCGTAAAGATTATCATCATACAGCAGGTCATAAGGCTTGATGTCGAAACATGAAGCTACGACCGAAATGCTGAATGGCATAATACAGATGAGAATAAGCAGGATAAATATATGCAGATAGTTGCCCTTTGTCAGGAAACGATCGACGTGAATTCTGAAGAAGTACAAGCTGGCAAACAGGAACAACCAGACGAAAATGCCGATAACTCCGATAATTGTCGATAATGCAGACATGATTTGACAAGTTTTTAAGGTTTTTACTTTCAACAAAGATATGTATTATATGTATAATGACAAAATATAGTAGTGTTTTTTTTACTCTTTTTGCCGTTTATTTGCAATTGTCACATAAATTCTTTATATTTGTAGCAGAAATAAACTTTATTTTAAATCTATATGAAAGCATTGTTTTTCCGTAAGTCTGTGCTCACATTTGCTGCAATGGCAGGACTAAGTTGGTGCAACCTTAATGCACAAAACCCTTATCTTCCGCTTTGGGAGTATATCCCTGATGGCGAACCTTATGTTTTTGAAGATCCCGACAAACCAGGCGAAATGCGCGTCTATGTCTATGGCTCACACGATTCGCTCAAGAAGATGTATTGCGGTCGCGAACAAGTGGTATGGTCGGCACCTGTCAACGATTTGACGAACTGGCGCTACGATGGAATCATCTATCGCCTGACCAACGACCGTGACGGCAACCTTCTCAATGCCAACGGCGAGGGTGATGTGCTTTTTGCTCCTGATGTTACCTATGTGACAGAACAGGACGGAACCAAGACATATTATCTCTATCCGAATGTCCAGGGATATCGTGAAGGTGTAATTGCAAAGAGCAAGCGCCCGGATGGTCCATTCGAGTCTTGCAGCTGGAGCAAGGAAAACCCGAAGGTAGGAAACAGTGTGCTCCGCTTTGATCCGGGTGTCTTTGTCGATGACGACGGAAGGGTCTATGGATACTGGGGATTTGAACGCTCGTATGCCGCAGAACTCGATCCAACAACAATGTGTACCGTAAAGCCGGGTGCCAAGGTTGTTGAGGATATGGTTTCAGGCCGTTATCAGGAAGGTCAGTTCAAGTTCTTCGAGGCATCATCTATCCGCAAGATTCAGGATAAGTATGTGTTTATCTACAGCCGCTTCACAGAGGAAGGCGAGTTCGGACTTCCTTCTACCAACTATACTCTCGCTTATGCCTATGGCGACACACCACTTGGCCCTTGGACTTATGGCGGCACAATCATCGATGGTCGTGGCCGTGACCTGGACGAGGCAGGAAAGCCTGTTCCAACTGCTCACCCACAGGGAAATACACATGGTTCGATCTGTGAGATCAACGGACGCTGGTGGGTGTTCTATCATCGTCAGTGTGGTCTTGATCAGTATGCCCGTCAGGCAATGGTTGCGCCAATCTCTGTCTATGTTGAGCCGGGCAAGGGTGGAAAGGTAATGATCTCGGAAGGCGAATATACTTCTGAAGGTTTCCAGACAGAAGGTCTCAATCCGCTCCACAAGACAGCAGCAGGTATCGCTTGCTACTACACAGGACCAAAGCCTGCATACGACCAGTATCCTAATTATTTCTTCCCGGGTTCGTATGTCAAGAACACTTATTTCGACACAGACTCATATCAGGGTCCATTCAACAACAAGCTCGCATTCAATCCTGTTGTAAACAATACTTCCGGCTCTGTTGTCGGTTACAAGTATTTCGACTTCTCAAAGATCAGCAAGGAGGCAAAGGTAGAACTCCAGATGAATATGGAGACCTTTGGCGTTGAGGGAACGATCACAATCATGCTCGGATCTCCATTCGAAAGCAAGGGCGGACGGGTTGTAGGAACTCTCAACCTCGACAAGAAGGCATCCGGCAAACCTCAGATTTACTCTACAACAGTTTCTGGACTTACAGAGAAGCCTGGCAAGCAGTCTCTTTTCTTCCGCTTCAATTCCAAGACTCCAGAAAAGTCTTTGTGCGACGTTTATGACTTCCAGTTTGTCGTGAAGTAATAGTCTTCAATCGTAGAAGATAAATAATAGAATCCCGAGATCAGAATGACACTCGTCATCCAGTTCTCGGGATTTTTTGTATTTAGCAATCTCAACTGTGATCAATTTCGCAATGAAAAACTAATAATAAAAGTTAAAAATATTCCTTTTGTTCCATTTTCCAAAAGTATTTCTTGTTAAAAATTACACATTGTAGTTTCTTTGCGCCAACAAAAACTAATAATTGTAGTTATTATGAAAGATTTGACAGATAAAGAAATGCAAATTATGGAAATCCTATGGCAGAACCAAGCAGGAATGCTAATGAAAGAACTGTATGCAGAACTTCCAGAACCTCGAACACATATTAATACTATAAGTACATTTGTGCATCGTCTGGAGGAAGAGGGTTTTGTCTGTCATGATGCTCTTGGTGGCAGATTGTTCAAGTATAAACCTGCAATCAGCAAGTATGAATACCGTAACCGTGAGCAAAAAAGCTTTATATCGCGGTTCTTCAAAGGTTCGAACTTTGATTTCGTGAAACATCTTGTCAATGAAGAACAGATTACAAAGGAAGAACTAGAAGAACTGATTAAACTTATAAAAGACTAAAGAGTTATGGTAAGCCAGCTACTCTTGTATTCGCTAAAGTCGGCATTTGCATTAATCGTGATGTATCTGCCATATCTTCTGTTATTACGGAAGGAATCTTTCTATTGCACAAACCGCAAGGTTTTGCTTGTAACTTTAGCATTAAGTCTCCTGCTGCCACTTTGCAATATTTCTTGGCTGAGCATGGATAATGTAACGGTTGTACATGACACACAGAGCAAGATGATTGAAGCAGGAATTCCTGTTCAGATGGCAGAGGAAAATGTTTTGGAGGTTACAAGCCTTGAACTCTCATCACAAAAGAGAATGCCGTGGTTCGAGATTTTTGCCATCTTCTATCTTACTGGTATGGTTCTTTCTGTTATTTATCGCGGAACGCAATTGGGAATTATGTCACATGCACTCAAACACAGGAACAAATGGACAAAGCAGGAGAACGGAATAACAATATGCTGCCGATCGGGAAGATTCATTCCTTACAGTTGGATGAGGTCGATTGTCATTAGCGAAGAAGACTGGAATGAGGGAGCAAAGGAGATTGTGCTTCACGAAACAGGACATATCGTAGCAAGGCACTCTTACGATATGTTATTGCTTATGGCTTGTCAAGCTGTACAATGGTATAATCCTTTTGTGTGGATGATTGACCGGTCTTTGACCGATGTGCATGAATTCGAAGCTGATGACTATGTCTTGAACCATGGAGTAGATATGAAGGACTATATGATACTTCTGGTCAATAAAATTGCAGAGACAGAAGGGTACTCTTTTGTGAATGGATTGAGCCGAAGTACCCTGAACAAGCGAATACTAATGATGAAAAAAACAGTTCCATCAAGCGCTTGGAGAAAAGCAAAGATGCTCTACCTACTGCCAGTCAGTATCCTTATTCTTTCGGTCTTTGCAACCCCAGAACTTATCGCCCCAGTGGAGAAAGCTATCGAAAGCCTATCTAACCAAGATGTGCAACCAGAGTACCCTGGCGGAGGAAAGGCTTTGATGGATTATATCAACGAGAACATTCGCTATCCTGAACAATTGAAAAAGGATGGAGTTCAAGGAAGAGTTGTTATGTCTTTCATTGTTGAGGTAGATGGTTCTATAAGTAACATAGAAACGCTCCGATCTTCTAATGAAGAATTTGAGGCAGAAGCCATAAGAGTATTGCAAGGTATGCCGAAATGGAAGCCTGGTATGCACCATGGCGAACCAGTGAATGTCATGTTGGTTGTTCCTGTAAATTTCAGATTAAGCAGTATAAAATAACTATGAAAAAGATTATTATTCTTCTTGCAACAATAATCCTGTCTGTTGTCTCTTTGTATGCACAGGAACAGGCAAAGTATCGAATTACATACGATAGCGAAGGAGATCTCCGTACACCTTCAAAGTCTCGCCAGTATGTGCGTTGGGCTCTTGACATTGGCAATACTACAGCAGCTTTCTATTGTCCTGCTCAGCGTATGCTGGAGGAAGAGATGAAAAACACAAAGAGTGGGAATAGTCTTGCCGACGTATATAAGTTGAGCGATAAATATAAACATAGACAAAAATTACAGATCTTGTGGCATTCACCACAAAAGAATCAGTTCACATACATGAATAACATGTTTAAGAATATTAAATATTCAGATACTCTGCCAAAGATCGAATGGCAGTTGTGTGAAGGAGAAGCTACCGTATGTGAATATAAATGTAAAATTGCAAAAGGCACTGTCTTTGGCAGAACCTGGACTGTCTATTATACTAAGGAAATTCCTTTGAGCTATGGCCCATGGATTCTTGGCGGTCTTCCAGGACTTGTGCTGAAAGCTTTCGATTCAGACAATCTTTTCATTTTCGAGGCTGTCGGCATTGAGAATATTACAGATGGTTCTTTGGTAAAGATGACAAGGACTGAGAAAGCCATTGACTGTAAGACACGCAAGAAATATGTTGAACTCCGCAACCATAAAGATGCCAGTCCTGATACATTCCTGCAGTCTTTGACAGGAATAGAGTCAAAGTCTTATGATGAGAACGGAAAACCTATGAACTATGCCGAGCGTCTTAACGAAGTGGCTTTCAACTATCTCGATAAATGAGAAAACTTTTTTATTGTTTGCTCTTTTCTCTGCCTGCAGCAATGTTTGCTCAGACAGAGAGGACGTTCACACTCCGTGAGGTAAAGGTCACATCAGAGCGAATTGCTCAAAGCAACGATACTCTGACCTACTCTGTCGTGGGCTTCAAGCAAGCTCAGGATCGTTCGATCGCCGATGTTCTGGCAAAGATGCCAGGAGTTGAGGTAAAGTCAAACGGGCAGGTTGTCTATCAAGGAAAGCCGATCAATAAATTCTATATTGAAGGCCTTGACCTTATGGGTAAACAATATGGAATGGCAAGCAAAAACCTTCCAGCAAGCAAAGTCGAGAGCGTTCAGGTGCTCGAGAATCATCAGCCAGTGAAATCCCTGCGTGGAGTATCGTTCAGCGATCAGGCTGCTATCAATCTCGTGTTGCGAGATGACGCGAAAGCCGTATGGAATGGAACGGCAGACATAGGTCTTGGCTATGGAGATGATGTCCTGTACGATAACCGTATCATGGGAATGCGCTTCAACAAGACATTCCAGAGTCTTATAATGTATAAAAACAACAATAACGGAGAGAACTTGGGCGCAGAAATCGTTGATATTGCGACATTGTTAAGAGGTCGTTCACGCAATGAAGACGGTATACTCTCGATGATGTCTGTGGGCACTCCGAATCTGGACAGCAAACGCTATACACTAAACCGCAGTCATCTTCTTGCGGGCAACTGGCTATGGAAGACAGGCGAGGATTCGGATTTCAGAATTCAGACCAACGGTTTGCTCGACAGAGAACAGATGCAGAGTTATTCTTCTGCGACCTATCTCACGATAGCAGGATTGCCAGTGATCACTGAAGAACAGGATGTGGTCAATCTTTGCAGCGAGTGGAAAGGCGAGGCAAACTACCAGTACAATGGCGATAAGACATATATCAAGAACAATCTGAAAGGATATGTAGATTTCAACGAGAGCAAGGGTGTGACATCGGTAAGTGAAATGACGCCGGTTGAAATGTCTGTGAAGCCACACAAACGTTCTGTTTCCGAAGATTTCCAACTCTCACACACCACCGAAGACGGAAATGTCTATAGCATCGACAGCTATAGTTCGTACAACTATCTTCCTGGTCAGCTGCTCACTATCAACGGTATGACCGAACACTTGAATCTCCGTTTCTTCACAACGGAGAACAGCCTTCAGTATCGGCGTAAACTTGGAAAGATATATCTCAATAATAAGGTGGGATTGAACTATGACAATCAGGACATCCAGGTTGCGATGAATAATCTGCAGTCGGAAGGCGATTCTTACTCATTGTTCCGCGCATACTATACACCATCGATAAATCTCAATCTCGGCAATCATAAGATAGAGGGTTCGGCAAAGATTAGCTATGTTCATCAGAGTTATCGTGATGAGTCAACAAACAACCTCTGGGTTGATCCAATCTTGCATTGGATATGGAGTTTCTCTGCATTGTCCGATTTGTCGGCAAATATCAGCTATACCCATTCTCCTTTATCAGGAAAAAGTATCTTTTACACCCCTCTCTTTTCTGGTTACAGAACAAAGAGAATAGGATGCGGACATCCAGACAACACTGAGATATTTTCTGTATCGGCAGCATACAAATATGCAAATCCGCTGACTGGCCTTTTCTTCAACATCAGACCTATGTTTACCAAAGTGTTTGGAAATGTGTTGTATCATAGTTCTCTGGATTCTGAAATATACACAACGACAGCGACCGATCATCGTTCGTCGACCACAACAAAGGGTATCGCCTCTCGCATTAGCAAGACTTTCGGTTGGGCAAAGACTATCATAGCGCTCAATGCATCGTACAATATCAGCGATTATGCTATGCTTGTTGCCGATCAGATAGCTGATGCCAGAATGAAGGCTACGGAGATATCTTTAGACTTTTCGCTCCGACCGATACGCATTATGGCGATTGAAGGAAAGTTTTCTGTGCGTATCGACGAACAGGAAAACCTTTCTGCATCGTCAATGTCAGCCCATAGGACTATCGATAAGGTGCATAGTCTCAACATATTCCTCTTCCCTAAACGTGGCTGGATGCTGACTGCCAAAAACGATCTCTTTGACAGTTCTGACACAGGTATCGACCTCTCTTATTTCTGTGACCTTGCCATCAGCTACAAGGCAAAGCGTTGGGAACTCTCATTTGCTGCCAACAATGTCTTCGGCTTGACAGAATATGAGAGAAGAATGATAGGCAATACAATTGAATCGTATTCATTGACTTATCTTCGCCCAAGAGAATTCCTCGTAAAGTGGAGTTTTGATATATAAATGATTAATTCTGTTTTAATATGTAGATGAGCGGAAAAATAGAAAATTTTCTATGAAATATCGTAATGATTCTATCTTTTCAATTGTATTAGTGATAAACAAAATAATAATAATTACAACAATGAGAAAGTTTATTTGTAACCTTTTGTCGATGATTGTTTTCTCGTCATGTGTTCCACAATGTGGGCATCATGATGATATTGACCTTACAGAGTCTGTTCCATACAATATTGAGATTTCTTTTGTCGATAGTGAAGGGAACGATTTATTGAAAGATGCGGTTTTCTTTGACGATTCTACACGTTATACTAAAAGGTGGCAGCTAAAGGAAGATATTTATTGCAGGATAACTCCAAGTTTGCCATTAAGCGATGTGGACGATGGATATAGATCGATTAATCTGTACACGGATCTAAGAGATTGTGTTTGGTTAAGACCAGGTTACTCTCCAACATATTACAAAGGTCAGGAGAAGATATATACAGAAGTAGATTATCAGATTAGATTTCCTTATATCTTCAACGATATTGATCCTCATATTCTCCATACGTTCTGGACAGTGGATTTCGGTGATGCAATGAATAACGCCGTCTTGGAAAAGGTGGTATTCAATGAAAAGGAAGTCGAGTTTTCCAAACTGAATGATTACTATGACATTCTGTTGACAATAGACACTTTGTCAACAGAATGAATTGCCGATTACCTTTCCGACTTTCGGGTTCTCTCATCCTCGCTCTACGATGATAACTCCTGAATCTGGGAGCTCTGATCGTAGGCCTACGAAGACTTCTCGGGACTTCCCGTGGACTGATTGACGACCGTCGAAGACTTCTCCGGACTTCCGTTGGACTGATCGACGCGCGTCGATCAGACGACGGGAACTCCCGAGAACAAATTCCCGATCGGGAATCAGCCCACTCCAATTGTCGTGCACTCATCTTCATTCGTCGAAGAATGCGCGATAAAAAATTAATTCTTCTTAATCTCCTTCAGTGTCAGTTCCGCTTTGCCGGAAGAATCGGTCTTTAATGTATTGGCGTAGTCGAAATAGCTGGTATTTCCTAAATCGTCACAAGGTCAAATCAGCACTTTCTCGTTCGGAAAACCTTGTCCTTGTTCGTTCATCACACATACATCTACTGAAAAATCGGCATAAAAAATAAAGTTTCCTGGCTTCCATATTTAATAACTACACAAGGCTAGAATTTTCGGAAATATGTATGGGCGGATTTCTGCTCATCCGTACATTTGATCAGATGAGACTATGCCGGAATACTTGATTTCTATTACAGTAGAGTCTGCCATCTTTATTGTTATATGGATGTTGGCATATCTTTTTCTTTTGTCATTAGTGTCTATTTCTTCCAACGAATAGGAATGTATTGTTACAGATGACACATGTGTGTCTGGCTCGCCAACACCATCCTTGCCTTCATACACACCTTGATTGAGTGATATATTGACATCGTATTTATCGACGCCACAAAGGATGATTGCTTCAAGATAATCTCCATTACCATTATATGTCTTGTTTGGGCGGAACAAACCTCTTATGCTCACCTTAGCAGCTTCATTTGATGGATAGGAAGAGTAATTTTTGTCGAAAATATTAAGCCTTGTGTATGCCCCGACTTCTGGATCTGCCACACCTCCACCAGAAAAGGCTGAGACAAGGTGAGCACATACTTTCCCATTACATGTAATCACATTGGCATTTGCACCCAAACTGACATCATCGTTATCTGAGCATGCCGTAAAGAAACTCACACATATAGCACTTAATGCTAAGATTTTTAACAGATTCTTCATAATTATTTCTTTCTTCCTCCAAAATCGACACCAATACCTATCGACAAAGAGTTGTATCCGTGTCCCAGATTTCCTGTAGCCTTATTCTCATTGTCTTGTCCCATAACGCTGAGCGACATCGAGAAAAGCTCTGCAATTAATGCGATAAATCTGTTGTTCATAACTGATAATATTAATGGAATAATAATTCGTTACAATGTATAGTTCAGGGAAAATACGATACGGCGCGTGTCGCTATAGTTCCAGTGATTATATACCGTTCCTATACCATAGCATTCAAATTCCACTGTGCCGGTCTTTAGAATATCTTCTGCCTGCAGCGAGACGTTGAGCCTTCCGAGCTGACGCGCGACGCCGAGATTTACCGTGCCGCTATGTTTCTGCAGTGCAGTCCCGATATGTCCTGTAGTGTGAAAATGTCCGTCAACCCATAGCTGCGTGTTCTTCCATATATTGAACGGGCTGTGCAGGTCGATAAAGAATACAGGACAGTTGAATGTCTTTTCGGTGCTTCCTATATTCATCTTGATGTTCGACGCGAGCAGGCTTCCCGAGAAGACCGGCGACCAGTATTTCGTCTTCGGAGAATACATAACATTGACAAGAATCTCGTCGGCAGACGGAATATTGTCATAGTGCATGCTGTAGGCATCGTGATCGTATTGCACCGTGCTTGCGATATAGTTACTGATATGCTGATACTTTATGTTGGCATAGAAGACCTTGTTTCTGAACTGTGCGCTGAGGGCATGATGAGTTTCCGGCTTCAGGTCAGGATTACCGCTCATGAAAAGCATATACTGGTTGAATCGCGAGTATCCGTTCAACTGGTTGTAGGTAGGTCGCTGACTGCGTGCGGAGTAAGCAAACGACCAGTTACCCGATTCTGTCGGAACCTGAAAATCGACATGGGGGAGAAGATAGGTCTTGCGGAATTTATGCTCCGATGTCATCTTCTCGATTGTAGCCGAAAGGTATTCGTTGCGCAAGCCGATGTGCAGTTTCTTCTTGCCGAAACGCCATTCACCCAACGCATAGAGAGCTAGCTGTGACTCGTTTCTCTCGGTCGAGATGGTTGTCGGGCTGATCACTGTATTCTGGAAGCTGTCCTCTCGTTTTGTGTCGGTAAACTCATTGCCGATGGATAAGGTAAAGTTCTCGTAGGGGATTTCGATGTTAAGATGCTCTGCTACGAGATCATTGACAATACCGTTGACTTTCTGCCTTTCGTATGCATAGATATTAATGTTCTCGGCATTATCCTTCTGGTTGATGTTCATCTTGTCGTGGTAATACTCCAGATCGAGCTGTACCTTTGCTTTGTCCCATTTCCCCGAATAAACCAGCTGTGCGTTGTGGCGTGGCGCGTACTCCAAAGACCACTCGCGCCGGTCCACAGGTCCCTGGATATCCTTGTCGATGGTGTTAAAGTAGTTCATGCCAAAGAGCTGCACAAGCCCTGACCAATAGGATACGTCCTTAACGATGTTAAGCATGTCATATTTTGCGACAAGAGAGTGCTGCGTGTTCCATCGGTATGACACGTTCAGATACGGATTGACCGACGGTATCGACGGAGTCATCGTCGTGTAAAGCTCCATTGCGCGATGTTCTTGAAACTCATTCTTGTTCTGGAAGGCAAAACCTGCCGACACATGCAGCGCGTCGGAGTTCCATGTCACCTTTGCCTCTTCGCGGTTGATGTTGCGTTTGCCTTGCGAAATAAGGGCATTGGCAAGGACATTCCATCCCATCTTAGGCGCAATGGTATAAATCCTGATCACCGTACCACTCTGCGCCTGATACATCGAATTGGCTGTCTCATCGAGCGAGATACGGGCAATTTCCTCCGAGCGCAACGAAGACAGTTCGCTCATGCTGTTCACAGGGATGTCGTCGATGTAGATGGACGGATTGTCCAGATCCCTGATCGAGATCTCTCCGTTGCCGATATTGATGCCAGGCAGATAACCCAGTACATCTATGGCATTGCCTCGGTATTCCAGATCAGTGCCTTTGATGTCCATCACTATTCCCTTGTCGGCAAAGGAGCGCAGTGGTGTATGATCGAGTATCGTCACTTCCTTCAGGTAATATGATGTGACAGGTTCTGTCTTTGTGTTCTCTCCGTCATTGGCAGTATCTTCTGCCAGAGGTCGTATGAAGATGTTGTTGTTTTCGACATCGACTGCAAACGGCAATCCTGCCAGGAGTTTTCTCACCGCATCCTCAGCCTTTGTACCGTCGATGACAGCCGTAACGGTATTGTCTTTCACATCGTCGATCACGAAATGGATATGAGCGTCAGGGAATCTGCCGTCGATCTGCGTCAAGGCATACGACAATGGCTCACCTTGAAACTCAAGATGCACCGATTGCGCCCAGACGGTTGTCAGGCAAAGCATGGAAAGGAACAAGGCTGCCGCTTTCTTCATCCTTTTTCAGTTACGCCGTTATTCTACAATGATTCTGTTTTCTTCATCAAGCCTCAGGTTCACCTGCTCGAAGTGGTTCAGCACATCAAGAGCTTCGGAGAGTGTTGCATTCCTGTCGATCTGTGTATATAGTCGCAGCTGTAGGGCTTCTTCGTTTGAGCATATCACCTCAGCATCATAGAGTGTCGACAGCTTGTCGAGTATCTCGTCGAGTGTGACATCGTGGAAGAGCATTACATTGCCTTCAGTCATTTCTGCGACATCAGCACCGCCGCCAGCGTTCTCTGCTTCGGCTGAAGCATCAGACTTTGGGAAGAATGATGGGGCGACAGCTGCCACCGCGATTCCGATTACGAGCAATGCACATGCCGCCACTGCTCTGAATCGTGAGAACCAGTTGCCTTGCAGATGCTTTGCTGCGAACTTTGCCCATTCCTTGTCCACATCCACATTGACGTGATGTGTGTGCGCAAAAGCAGACTTGACCTCGGTCGCTGTCTCATACAGTTCCTTGCCGTCCTGTTCGTCCAGGATCTTTTCTATATCCTTATTTTCCATCTTCTTATCCTTTTGGGTTAAATCTCTCTCTCAGCATTCTCAGTGCCTTGACAATATGTTTGTTGACGTATGCGACGCTGAAGTTCAGCATCTTCGCCGTCTCTTCATAGCTTTTCTCTTCGTCGAAGCAGAGCCTTAACACCCGGCTTGTGTCGGCAGGCATCTCGTTCTCGATGAAACTATATATCTGTCTCAGCCGTTCCTCTTCGGCTCGTGTTCCTATTGTTAGCGACAACTCTATCGGGTAGAGCTTCTTCAGTTTCTCCTCGCGTTCCTTCTTTACAATGACGTTCACGCAATAGTTATGGACGCTTCGTGTGAGGAATTCCTTTTCAGTCTCCCGTCTCAGGCTCTCGCCCTTTTTCCATATCGACGAGAACACCTCATGCACGGCATCGTGACTCGCGTCTTCGTCCCTGAGCATGTCGTACGCCACGCGGAACATCAGCTGGTAGTATGTCTTGAACAGACGTTCGAAATCTTTATTCTCCACTTTTGCGTATCACTTTAGCCCAACCATACTCATTGCATAGGAAGATACAGATCCAGTCTTCCCAGTTAAGTACTTTACGTAGCGAGGAGTCATCATCCCCTGATGTATATGAGGTCTTATTATCCTTGTAGAAATAGCCATCTACCCGGCTACAGGAAAGATCAGTCGTGTTGTACCAGATCTCTCCGTCAATCTCTGCACGCAGCACGTAACCGTATCCTACAGATATTGACTTATACATCGGCTGTAGCCATTCCGGCCACTGATCAACAGGAACCGGCTTGATCGGCACTTCCAGCATTTTCATCTCCGGATACACTTCGTAGCTTCCGTATTTGTCAAAATATGCCGACCTCGGCACCAGAAGGATAGAGTCGCGAGATTCTCCATAATTAATATTTACACCCATCTCTTCCAAGCCATTCATGCAGGAGACAAAGAAGAGGGTTGATAGTGTGAGTAATAGCAAATTTCTCATTACCGTTATTTGAAATTAACTAATGAATTCTTGCACAAAGATAGTGATTAATCAGACAATTCATCCTATTTGATGCAGTTTTTCTTTTTATTCAGAGTCTTTCTTGATTTCCTTCAACTTAAGTTCTACTTTACCAGAATACTCGACATAATACGACATTCCGCTACCTTCTTCCTTAGTTTTCACGAAGTCTATATACACTGAGTCGTTCTCATACCTGCCCGATTCGTTGATTGTGACAGCTCTGATTTTCTCCATTGGGAATGAGCTATCGAATTTATGAAAACCGATACCTGTGGAACCAGTATAGATTGTGTCTGGACGTTCGTAGGTATATGCCTCTCCCTTTTCGTCGCACTTCCTGATCACAACTTTCTCATACGGCATACCCTCTCCCTTGTCGTTAATTACGCAGACATCAACCTTGTAATCTGCGTGAGGACATCCGTACATTACTTCTTCCCTGCAGCTCTGTAATCCAAATATCGAGAGGATACAGGAAAGCAGATAGTTGAAGATACTCAGTGTCTTGGCTTTCATAAATATTGTTTTTCTTTTTTCTGTTTACCTCTAATACAATTGAAAAGTAAGAATCATTACGGTATTTGATAAGTTTTTTAAAATATTATATCCACCCTCACTACAATAATCTGTAACGGGGGTGGATATGATTTATAATTTATTATTTGCTGGGTCTTTTGACACAGCATAATAATGTGTTTTTGTTCAGTGCCTGCCGATAGGATGTTTGTCGTAAACTCTTCTTGCGATGAGAGCAAGGACGACGTAGAGGACACTCTGTCCGAGCAATGCCCAGAAATAAGGTGCTACCATCGAAAGACTTGCGCCCATGCAGTTCATCTTGACAAATGCGCGGACGGCAGGTGTGCTTGGAATGAGCCAGGCGAAATCTGCCCAGAAACGCGGCATGCTGGATTCAGGCCATGAGAGTCCTGTGAGGAACAGCAGGATGACTGAAGTCGGTGCAATGTAGAGCAATGGCGTCTCGCGATGCTTGAAGAACATGCTGATCAGGATGCTGAATGTCACCATCGAAAGTATCATCGGTACGAGCAGGAAGATTAGATTCCATGTGCTGATGAGCTGTGTGAAACTGAAGATCTTTGGTACTACTATGAGCACATATCCTGCAAGGAGGAAATAGATGAGATAGTAGCTGATTCCTTGTCTCACTCGCTCTGGAATAGTCAAGTCGCTAAGTCCGCGCTGGCGGCGTGTTCCTATTTGTGTTGCCATTCCGAGGAGCATTGTCTGCTGGAGTATGAGCACCAGAACTGCCGGAAGAAGGAAGTTGCCGTAACCGCCTTTGGTGTTGAACATCGGGTAGTCGTGCACCTTGATCACATCTTGATTGTTTGCCATCAATGGGTGTTTCTGTTCGAGCATCACATTGTAGGTGGCAAGATAGAACGCCTTGTAATAGAGCATGAATCCCATATCGGTGTAAATCTCGATAGGCGACTGTTCCATCTTCTGAAGCTTCTCGGCATAGTCGGCTGGGAAATAGAGCATGCCATGGACCTTCTGCTCGCGCATCAGGCGTTGTCCTTCTTCAAAATCATTGACTCGATAGGCTACCTGGACGTCGGATGTGGCGTCGAGCTGACGTGTGAAGTGTCGGGATTCCTGGGTGTCGGACATATCTACAACACATACGGGCATATCGCGCACCACTTCATTCGTATAGATGAATGAATAGAGCAGAGGATATGCAAGCGGCAGAAGCAGCATGATGAGCAGCGCCGCTGGATCCTTGAATATATTCTTGATGTCTTGCAGCATAATCATTCGGTATAAACAAAGTGTCGGATATTGTGGCGCAGACGTCCCCAAACCAACAATGGAAGTGCACTGATAATGATCAATCCGCTAATCCAGAACCAGCTGTATTCGAGTGAATAGCCGTGAAGCACATTCAGCTGGTAGGACATGAAATAGTAACGGATCGGGAACAGATAGGACAATCCCTGAAGCATAGGATGCATGGAGTCAACAGGATAGGCTGCTCCGCTCATCGAGAAGTTCAGGACACTCCACAACGAACAGACACTCATCGACATGCGACGCGATGGAATCAGCGCGAAGATGAAGAATGCAAAGCCTATTGCCGATGAGACAAGCAGCAGGGACAGGAAGAGTATCATCAGCCAGCTTCCTTCGCGTGGAAGGTCAAGAACACCATAGATATAAAGCTGGAAAATGAGTATTCCGACACCGGCAAAAAGTGCCTTTTGTATTGATCGGCCATACTTAGGCAGATAGTAGCATGCGAGCAGGCAGATGATCATATAGATGATGCCAGGGACAACCATCGTGGTGATATAGATGTTATAGTTGACCCAAGGATTGCCTGTCATGTGTGCTTCAACCCTGATCGGCTGAAGAATTGCCATTATCTGATCTTCTGTGAGTCCTTTGGCACGAAGAGTAGCTTGTCCGACAGCCGCCTTGCCCAAGACTGAAATCGTCTTGAGATCTTTCATAGCCATCGTTCCGCTCGCAAAGATTGCAGAGTTGTAGTAATAGGAGATATGCGGTTGTCGGCCAGAGAGCAGATCTTCTGTGAATCCTTCAGGGAAGATCACATATCCGCTGATATCGCCTTTCTGCATCGCCTCGCGTGCTTCAGGAATATTTGTGTAGTTTGCCACAACCTCTGTCGTCTGGAACGCACTCAGCCTGCGCTGTAATGCTCGCGTCGTCGATGTGTTGTCCTGGTCAACCACAGCAATAGGAACTTGCTGAGGCATACCATCATTCATCAACGATGTGAAGAAGATGATAGAGAATAGAATGGCAATGATTGAGAAATATTTCATTACTTATAGATAAGAGACATACCAGGACGAAGACCTTCAACCTTTGCTGTAGGTACAGCCTTTACCTCGAAAGTCTTGAGATCGTAACCACCATTGTCTTTTGTTGGCTTCCAGACTGCGAAAGAACCCTGATCCTTGATGGATGTTACCTTGAGTGTGAGGTCTTGGTCAAGTGCCGGAGAATAAACAGAGATCTCGTCGTTCGGCTTGAGTCCCTGAAGGCGATCTTCCTTGACGTTGAATACTGCCCAGACTTTATCCATCATTGAGATAGTCATGACTGGTGTGCCGGAACCAACGAGTTCGCCAACCTTTGGATAGATGGTGCTTACCTCGCCGTCGAACTGTGCAACCTGAACCATTTCCTTGATGTAGGAATTCACTTCGGCAACAACGCCCTGTGCCTGACCCTTCTGTGCTGTTGCAGCTTTCTTGTCTTCGTAGCGAGCACCCTTCTCAGCCATCTCATACTGACTCTTGGCTGCCTCGCACTGAGCTGTGTATGCCTTCAACTGCGCTTCAACTTCATCACGCTTCTGTGCTGTTACGACGCCTGCTTCATAAAGACGAGAGATTCGGTCGAAAGACTTCTGTGCAATCTCGACTGCTGCCTTTGCCTGCTGCCAGAGTTCGAAAGCTCCGCGAACCTGCTCTTTGCGAGCTCCATTGTTTGCCTTCTCAACAAGAGCCGAAGCAGCTTCTTCAACGCTCATTGCCTGAGTCTGCTTTGCTTCGATATCTGGAGCATCAAGGATTGCAAGTGTATCGCCTTTGTGTACGAAATCACCTTCGTGAACGCGGATCTCTGCGATACGGCCAGGAACCTTGAACGATACTCTATATTCATCTACTTCTACTTGTCCCTGCAACGATGTGTCTTTGCCGCCAAGGATGATCCATCCGAGGAGTGCAACGAAAAGGACGATTGCAACAAAGCCTGCAAGTCCTACAAGGATTTCTCTATTCTGTCTTGATTTAGTTTCCATATGCGTGGTTTAATGCTAATTTTGCTGTTATTACTCCAATTTCTGCTTCAATCTTCTGTGTCTTTGCCTGAAGCCAAGCTGTTTGTGCCATCATGACGTCGGTGGTTGTCATTACACCTTCGGCAAATCCGAGATTCGCACAACGCAGATTCTCTTCTGCCGTCTCAAAATTCTTGATAGTCACAGCATGTTTCTTTTCGGCTTCAGACAACTTGAACTGTGTCTGTGTGATCTGGAGGTCGATGAGTTCTTCTGCTTCGCCGAGCTCCATTCTTGCGATGTTTGTCTGAGCCTTGGATGCGCGTAACTTATATCCGGTTTCGTTCCAGTCCCAGATAGGGATGCGTACCATAACACCAACATTCCAGGTACCTTTGAACTTCTTCTGGAAGCCGTCGTAAACACTTGGGTTTGAAGCAGCATAACCGCCTGTGAGCAATACCTGTGGAAGATGTGTAGCGCGAGTTATCTTTGTCTTTTGGTTCAGGATATCAACTGCCTTGCCAAGCATCTGAAGTTCCGAACGATTGTTGTTGGTATTGAGAGCAATCTCTCTGTCTTCAACGTCAGTAACTACCGAGATGTCTGATTCCAATGGCAATCCGATGAGCTTGCAGAGCAGCATCTTAGACAATACAAGACCATCTTGTGCCTGAAGCTGCTGCATCTCTGCCTCGTTAAGCTTTACGCTGACCTTCAATCCGTCGGCACGGGTGGCAACACCTTCTTCCACCATCTTTTCAACATCCTTGCTCAGTTTGCTGATGAGATTAGCGTATTCGTCGGCCAACTGCTTCTTGTGCTCGACTTCAACAACCAGATAATAGGCTGTCTGCACATTATATGCGAGGTCTTCTTCGGTTTTCTGAATCTTGATCTTGGCAATCTCTTCGGCAATCGACGCCATCTTATTGGCAGCAACGATAGCACCACCCATATAAACAGGCTGCGTAAACATCACTGAACCGCCAAACATATCGCGAGTGTCGGTATTAAATGCGTCAACGATATTCTGTCCGACCTGATTCAGAGATTGACCAAACTGAGTGGTCAAAGCACCGAACTTTTGAGCAAGTTCTGGAGCCATAGCCTGGAAATAAGGTGCCTTCTCTGGGAAAATCTGTGCGAATGTACCGAGAATCTTTGGCAATTCTGCAGCACCAACCTGCTGGATCATACCCATGGAAGTTGTACCCATGTTTGTCAACATGGTTTTCTGATCTCCGTTCAAAAGCGAAACAGGATCTCCTGTATGCATGTATCCGCCGACGGCAGAAATCTGTGGCAGATACTTTGTCCTTGCAGCTTTGCGAGTGTTGGTAGCAACATCTGCATTGAGCTTAGCAATCTGTATCTGCTTGTTTTCCCGTAATGCCATGTTAATGCATGAATCCAGGGTCAACTGCATAGTCTGTGCTGCGCAGTTAATTGGGAGATACAGAGTAAGAAAAAGTAGAGTTAAAAATTTGTTCATATCTTGTATTTGAATTTTTCCGAGCGCAAAGTTAGTGAATTTTTCGACTGTTTTGCACATAGACTCAATTAAATGTGCAAATTCTTCAATATTTTCTTTTTTCTATTCTCACAATAATATGATGTGTGCAGATTTTTCGACTGCATTGTTGCTATTTCATACTATAGGAGACCGTCTGACATAGAAATAGAGATGATGAATTGATGTTAATCGGTCTTTATCTATCTTTACACATTATTAATATATAATATAGGGGCTGATAATATATATCAGAAAGTTTGTTGTTGGCATTACCGAGTCGGTTTTGATGCAGATTCGGATGAAAAAGTGGGAGGGAACTCAGTTTTCCTCCTAAAATGGCCCAGGAAAAGCACCATGTTTTGACGTTCTTGCCAGATTCAAGTTGCAAAATCGGTTGTATTTGACCATAATTTTGGTAAAAAACGAGTGTTTTTGAAAATAATGGGGAAAATATTTGCTTTCAGAAAAAATAACCTCTATCTTTGCACCCGCAAATCAGGAACGAGATAACAAAATCGAGCAACTGAAGGGCAAACGATCTTTGAAAGATTTATCTACGAAATATAGACAAGTAGTACAATTCTTGGGTAGAGCAAGTGTAGAAGCTTTACCGTCAATTTGAATTGAAACCTGGCAGCTTGGATCGGAACTGTTATAAGATTGATTATTCTCCCTTTAGAGGGAAAATGAGAGATATTT
>JAZQOF010000006.1:0-2285 GCA_045627785.1 Bacteroidales bacterium
TGACATAAAACACCAATTATGTTATATTAGTCGAGCGCGAAAAATTAATATGCAGAGGTATCGAAGTGGTCATAACGAGGCGGTCTTGAAAACCGTTTGGGGCAACCCGCGTGGGTTCGAATCCCACCCTCTGCGCCAAAAGGACTCCAGCATTTTGCTGGAGTCCTTTGTTTTTTATATGAAATCTTTTGCTGGGAAGATTGGGAGTTTCTTTGAGAAACTGAGCATCTTTGGTATGAGCTCAGTTGCCTCTTCATTGCCGAGTGGCATAATGGTCGTTTTGAGAATTGCTTCAACAATCTTTTCAGGTGGAACATCTAAAGCCTTTGTCCTATAGGCAAAGAGAAGGTTGCCTGGGATTGATGTGCATGAGATGTAATAGATGTTGAAATCATCTTCGTTTTGAATCGTATTTGAATATGCGGCAAGACCTTTGAAGAAATTGTAGTAGAAGTCGTTGCCGATTAGGAAGTCACTGTTTGTACGAAGGACCTCTGAGTAGAAACGAAGCAAATGCTCGTCACTGATTAAAAGTCGGAAGAAATAGGCAATACTAATGCCCATTGTGAGAAGGGCATTTGATCCCTTGAGAGGGAGTTTTAGTTTGCCAAGGTACTTGGACTGTACCTGATTGCAGACGTAGTCGGCAAGGTCCGCTTTGTCCTTGAAATAGTAGAAGAATGCGGTACGTGTAATATCCGCTTCTTTACATATTTCAGATAGCGATACATCCTCATATCCTTTTTCATAGAAAAGGTGAGTTGCAACTTTAACTATATCAGCTTTTGTTTTTGTTCCCGCTTTGTTATCAGCCATATTTATCACCGCTGACAGTGTAGCATAAAATGAGATTCAATTCAATGTTTGACATATGTCAAAATAACGTTTGACAGGTGTCAAAAAGTGGGCTAAAATGGTAAGTGGCTATATTAAAATAAGGAGGAGATTTTATGAGCTTATTAAAGAAATCGGATTTGTTCCAAGAGCGTCTTGATAGATTTAACAATGCGCTCTGCTGCTTTGGTACTCCTGACCGCGTTCCAATTTTCCCTGCTATTGAGCAGTGGGCACCAGTATATGCTGGCATCAGCATTATTGACGCATATCAGAAGGACCCAAGACTCTTAGTTGACGCTTTCCGTAAGACTTATAACGACATCACTATTGATGCTTGTTATGGTACTGGTAACTTGATTCCTCTTAGAATGATGAACACATTTGGTGAGGGCATCTATACTGTTAATGAGACAACAGTACAGATTAAGGGTAGCCACGGTTGCACAATGGAGGCAGAGGAATATCCAGAGCTTATCGCTGACGCAGAGAAGTTCGTACTTAACAAGGTTGTTCCAAGAAAATATCCTTTACTTGCTCAGAATGATGCTCAAACAATTAAAACATGGATTAAGGGTACAGCTGGCATGGTTGACTGGTTCCTCTATGACCAGGCAACTAAGGAACTCATCGAGAGACAGCTCGACACTCCTGTTGTTCAGAAGGGTGCTACATTCCTTCCAGGCGACTTGATGCTTGACTTCTTCCGTGATTTCGTTGGTGTATCACAGGATATTAGAAGACGTCCAGAACAGTTCTATGATGCTTGCGAAGCAATCTTCCCATTCACAAAGCAACTTGGTGAGATGTCTTTCTTCGGTCCAAGAGATGGTGGTATTGTATTTATGCCACTTCATCTCCCAACATATCTTCGCCCAGCAGACTTTGAGAAACTCTACTTCCCATTCATGAAGAGAGAGGCTGAGTACATTCATAGCAAGGGTAAGAGAGCTATGTTCTTCTGCGAGAACAACTGGGATCCATACATTGAAATGCTTGAGGATCTTCCAGGTAACGGTACATATTGCTACTTCGAGCACGGCGACCTTAAGAAGAATCACGAGATTCTTCGCAAGGCTAAGATCTGCATGGGTGGCGGTATGTCAACAGAACTTCTCAAGACTGGAACAAAGGAACAGTGCATTGACCAGGCTAAATGGTGCCTTGATAACTTGGCTCCAGGCGGCGGTTATATGTTCTCTCCTGATATGGTTCTTCTCTCTAAGAACGACGTTAACCCAGAGAACTTCGCAGCTGTAACGAAGTATATCCACGAGAACGGTGTCTATTAAGGAGGTATATCATGGAATACGATGTAAAAGGTGCTCTTGATAAGCTTGATAAGATATTGTTCTTTATACCAAAGAAGTTTAAGGATATGCTTAAGTTCTTGGTATACATTCAGCTTTTAATGAGATAAATATTAAGGCCCGTAGCAAGTTGCTACGGGC
>JAZQOF010000007.1:0-12956 GCA_045627785.1 Bacteroidales bacterium
CTCGTTCCCGGGAGGCTATTACAGCTATTCGCCGGGCAGCTGGACGGCACACTACTACATTCAGGACTACCAGGGCAGTAACCGCAAGGTGGTTAAAGCCGCATCGACTGACGTGGAACAGGTGACGCACTACTATCCTTATGGTGGTGTGATAGGCGACATCAGCACGCAGGAAAGCACGCAGAAATACAAGTTTGAGGGCAAGGAACTTGACAGGAGTTTCGGACTGGACAATTATGACATCCATGCGAGGAACTACTTTGCGATGCTTCCGATGTGGGACAGGGTTGATCCGCTGGCAGAGAAATACTATGGCATCAGTCCGTATGTCTATTGTGCAGGGGATCCGGTAAATGGTATTGATACTGCAGGGGATAGTATAACCGTTCTTATAGATAAAAATAGTGTAAGTGGGTTAGGACACATGGCTATACTCTTACAAAATAAAGATGGGAAGTGGCAATATTATTCGAAAAATGGAGAACATTTGCCAAACAATGATGGTGGAGACGAACCTTATTCTTCACCAGAAGAATTTTTCAATTCAGAATTAGGTAAATCTTATACACAAGCATTTGTTATAGATGACGGCAGGTCTTTTGAAGAGAACGCAATTGATGCGATAAAAAGTAAAGTAAGTGAACCCTATTCAGCTTTATCCTCAAATTGTGCTCAGGCTGTTCAGTCTGCATTGGTCGCTGCTGGTGTCTTTTCTGGAATTCCACAACCCTCTAACACGTATTATGGGCAATCTGGGACTGGATTAAATCTTATCTTTCAATCAGTTGTTCCTACTTATATTTATAATAATATTGTAGTGCAAAATCAAGGAAAATTTAAACACAGAATACTTCAAAGATGAAAAAGCTTTTTAATCCGTTATACAACACAGTTTGGTTTCAACCTTGCGTTGTACTGATTGTTTCATTTGCATTTTTCTTTATATTTACGCATAATGGACTTATCTTCATTCTGGATTTAATACTACCATTTTTATTATTACCATGGATGATAAGAGTTTCAGCGAGCCTGTTGCAACAGCGTAAATATGTCAAAGCCATTATTGTTATTATGGTTAATCTACTGTCTGTTGGGATATTTTGGCTGTTTCCATATATCTTTTTAGCAGGATATTTGCCTAAGTATGAAGGATCAGTAATGGATGAAAAAAGTTCAAAAGACTTCGGTATTCACATAGCCACATATTCTTGTTTGAATGATTGTGTGTTGGATTCTATTTATCTCAAACCTGTTTTATGGACACAATTCAGCAATGATTATGTCAATCTTCAAAACAAGGAAGAAATTATTGTATATCCAAAATTTATTTGCTATTCATGCAGATTCGGTGACGAAGACAATTTTCAAAAAATGGTGAAAGCTGGTTATAATGTAAATTGGCCTGGATATTATTATACAGATGATAATGGTTGCAGATATTCTTTCGTAAAATTTGGTGTGAACGCAGCAGATGTGAAAGATACAATTACAATGTATTTGAAGACAACAGAACCTCCTTACCATATAATTGATTCCTTAACCTTTATACGAAGCACTGATACTAATATTCCTGATTGGAGTAACAACCTTGAGGAGCACCATAGATATATAAGCAGATCAATGAAAGAGAACTTTTTGGATAAAATCTACTACCGTTACTTTTGGTCAGAAATTATTCATTAATGATAAATCAAGACAAATTGGAGACTTTTGCACTTGTAATAATTGATCGGAAAGAGCAAACTCTCATCCACGCTCTACGAAGACAACTCCAGAGTTTGGGAGCTCTGATCGTAGGCCTACGACGATAACTCTTGTGAACGGGAGCTGTGATCGTAGCAAGTTGACGAGTACTCCCGAAAAAGAAAGTAGTCATCGACGCACGTGGATGACTACTTGATAATTTGTAGAGTAATAATCTACGACCTACGAAGAGTTCTCGGGAATTCCCGTGGACTGATTGACGACCGTCGATGACTTCTCGGGACTTCCCGAGAACAAATTCCCGACCGTCGATGACTTCTCCGGACTTCCGGCGGACTGATCGACGCGCGTCGATGAGTGCTCGAAATTTTACATACCATGTAAATTAAAGTTATTATATAGATTCCTATTCTTGAAATCTTTTTGACGCAAATAATGCGTTATTTCAAGGGTTTTCTTGGTGATTCTACATTATTTTTGTAATTTTGCCGCAGAATTTGCGATGATATACTTAATATAACGTCGCATTAAGAATTTGAATATGTATATACACGAAATGGATAATTGGACAAACTTCCGTTGGGACGAGTCTCAGGTGTTGCTCCTTCTGGAAGTGGTATGCCGTAAGCAAGGATTGCTTTATGGCAGGTTGAGTTCGCTTGGCTTTGACAGCAAGTTACGAGCTATGGCAGAGAATTTGACTCACGATGTTGTGTATTCATCAGAGATTGAAGGCATACGCCTAAATGTGGATCAGGTGCGTTCGTCTATCGCAAGGAAACTGGGAATCGAGAACGTGAAATATACGGCTCCTTCGCACTATGTTGATTCTGTTGTTGATGTGATGCTTGAAGCTGTACAGCACTATGATATGACTCTCAGTAAAGAGAAACTGTGTGCATGGCAAGCAGCCTTCTTTCCTGCTGGTTATAGTGAAGGTAGTCAGATTGAGGTCGGTCGGTATCGTACTAACGAGGAGCATATCGTCAGTGGAATGTTCGGACGTGAAAAGATTCACTACATAGCGCCATCGCCTGATCGCGTTGAAGAGGAAATGCATAAGTTCCTCTCATGGTTCGATGCTGACGAGCCTGTGAGTAGCATCATCCGTTCCGCCGTTGCCCATTTCTGGTTCGTGAGCATTCACCCTTTCGAGGATGGCAATGGCAGATTGGCACGTATTCTTTCTGACATGCTTTTGGCAAGAGGAGAGAAAAGTGAGTTCCGCTTCTACAACGTTTCATCACAGATTAACAAAGACAAGAATCACTACTATGACATCCTGGAACAAATGCAACATGGCGATGGCGACATTACCGAATGGTTAGTGTGGTACATGCAGAAGTTGATTGAAGCACTTGACGAAGCTGAAACCATCGTCAACACGATTCTTAACAAGAGCTTATTCTGGCAAAAGGTATCGTCCGTACCGATGACGGAGCGACAGACACAGATGCTTAACCACTTCCTTGATGGCTATGAGGCAAAGATCACGTCAAAGACTTGGTCAATGTTGGCGAAGTGCTCCAAGGACACAGCCATACGAGACATTCAAGACCTATTGGACAAGAATATCTTGGTGGAAGACATCCCAGGAGCAAAGCGTCCAAGCTACTCCATCGTCTATGATGCAGAAGACCTGACACTGTTCTTTACAGAGGTGGACATCATCGAAGAGAATGGTGTTCACTATCTCAAAGCATTGTTCAGAGGTCGGAAACCTGTAAGCGAAAGGATTCTAAAACTCGACGCAGAGAGATTCCAGAAAGGTAATCTTCCTCTATCAAACCTTCTCAATAAATACTGCTCATATATAGTCGCGAGCAATACATGCTTAACAGAATGAGCAAGATGCAGTATTTTATGTTTTCCAACATCAAATATATAAAAAACACAATAGACATTTGTTTTTTACAAAGAAAAGTGATTAATTTGCAGTACTTTTAAATCTAAATAAAACAATTATCATGACAAAGACTTCATTACTCAGTTTGTTGTTGTTTGCAGCTATCATGCTTAATGCGTCTGCACAGGAATTAAAGGAAAACCTGAAATTTGGCAAGCCTACCAATGAGGAACTGACCATGACTACCTATGCTGACGATCCGAATGCAGAGGCGGTGATACTTTTCGAGAAGACCAATGTGTCTTATGTCATCAATGCGGCGGGTTTCAATGTAGTTACCGATTTCAAGACTCGCATCAAGGTGCTTAAGCAGGAAGGCGTTGACTATGCTAATGTAGAGCTGAATGCCTACGATCCTCGAAGCAACATAAATCCTGCTACTCATGAAAGAATAAGCAAGGTGGAAGCAACTGCCTATAACATGGAGGGAGGAAAGCTGGTGACAACCAAGATGAAGGGCAATCTTGTTGTGAAGCAGCGTATAGACGACTATCACGTCGTAACAAAGTTTGCAGTTCCGCAAGTCAAGGTAGGAACTGTGATTGAGTATAGCTATTCTATCCAGTCGGACAATATCTATTCTCTCAGAGACTGGTATGCACAGTGTGAGATTCCAGTGTTCTATACCATGTATGACCTTACATACCCAGAGTTTCTCGGCTTCTCTGTCGAGATGACCGATCCTACTCATAAACTTACTTCAAGGAAAGAGATCGACAATCAAAACTATTCTTTGGGCGGTGAGGTTCTCCTCAGCCGATCTCCTCATTACACTGTGGTAGGCCGCAATCTTCCTGCATTGAAGAGTGATGGCAGTATCTGGTGTGTCAATGACTACCGTGCAAAGGTCACAGCAGAGCTCAATTCCATCTCGCTCCCTAACCAACGCAGGAATTTCACCGACACATGGGAATCTATCGCCACTTTACTAAGTACAGACGACCAGTTCGGCGGACGATTGAAGAAGCAGACTTCCCTGTCGGATGAAATGAAGAACCTCAACCTCGATGCACTACCGAATATCGAGGAAAAGGTAATGGCTATCTACAAGCTTCTGATGAGCAAGGTCAAGTGGGATGAAACCTATGAGTTCTACTCGTCAAAGAAGGAATCTACTCTCTTGAAGGATGGTAGCGGCTCAAACGCCGATATCAACTTCGTGCTTATCAACATGCTCAATTCAGCTGGCATCAATGCATATCCTGTATTGCTCCGCTTGCGTCACAACGGTCAGCTGCCATTCACCCATCCTAGCATCAAGAAACTCAACACATTCGTCGTGGGTGTTGATACAGGCGATGGTAATATTGCAGTTATCGACGGCTCTGCACAAACAGGCTATCTCAATGCTATCAACCCTAACCTTATGCCAAGCCGCGCAATGCTCCTCAACCAAGGCGATTGCAAATGGATTGACCTTTCTGCGCTCTGTAAGGGCAGGGAAGGCAATGTCCTTAATTCCGAACTCAAGCCAGATGGCACACTTGTGGGCAATGCCAGCATCAGCTATGGCAACGTGTCTTCCTACATCTTCAAGAATTCGATAGAAGGCAAGGAACAGAGCGAAATCGCAGATAAGTTAGGCGAACGCATGAATGCGATAATCTCCGACCTGACTATCATTGGAACAGACGAGATCTCGCAAGCAACAACCGAGAACTATCAGTATGAGATGAAGTGTCAGAAGAATGACGACATCATCTATGTCAATCCGTTTGTCTCATCTATCTGGACAGAGAATCCTTATACTGCCGAGACACGAGAGGTTCCTATCGAGCGCATTCTTCTCATTACCGAGGACTGGGTATCAAACATCACTATTCCTGAGGGCTATGATGTGGAGGAAATGCCGAAACCTCTCACTATCCATACTGCCGACAATGGGCTGTCATGCACTATCAGGTATCGCAAAAACGGCAATCAGCTGGTGGCAACCTATAAATACAAAGTCAACAAGATGTCATTTGATGCCGAAGAATACGCTGACCTTCGTTCTGTCTATGAGCAAATCATTGCCAAGTGTGGAGAAATGGTAGCAGTCAAGAAACTGTAATGGTTATGAAGAGATATGTATCTGTACTTGCTGCCTTCCTCTGTCTGGCTACAGCTCAGGCACAGCATGCAACCATAGTCGAAGACATCACGACCATTGACTACAAGTCGACTACCGATTGCACCACCCGTTACAAACAGACATTCGTCATACATGATGAACGAGGGCTTTCGTGCGCCGATTTTGTATGTTCATGCGACAAGGCAAGTACACTCTCCTCTTTTGCTGGTGTCATCAAGTATGCCAACGGTAAAGAGAAAAAGCTGAAGAAGAGTGATCTTATCCGTTCGGAATACTCTTCAAACTTCGACACCGACTCGTACATGTATGTCTATTCTCCAAGTGCGGCTTCCTACCCTGTTACCATATCCTACGAGTGGACACAAAAGGATGATGGACAAATACTGCATCTTCCGCTCTTTGCACCTCAGCCGTCAACTGACGTCGATGTGAAGAAGGCAGAATACACCATACACTGTCCTGAGAACGTAACCATACATCATTATCTCAGGAATATTGACGAGGCTGTTGTGAAGAAAAGTGCTGGTAATGGTATCAGGACCATATCGGTATCCATGTCCGACTTGCCTGTAGTCAAAAGAGAGAGATTTATGCCTTCGTTGTCTGACGTAGTGCCAATGGCATATTTCATACCCGACACCTTCTCTTTCGGCAAGACAAACGGTTCGCTTTCCACATGGGAGTCGTTTGGCGAATGGCTCCATGAACTTCAGACCGGGCGTGACGAACTGCCTCAGGCACTTAAGCTGAAGCTGCATCAGTTCACCGACGCACAGGAAGACCTTCGCACCAAGGTGCTGATTGTGTACCGCATGCTTGAAGAGACGACGCGCTACATCAGCATACAGCTTGGCATCGGAGGAATGCAGCCGTTTCCTGCCACTTATGTTGCAACCAATGGTTTTGGTGACTGCAAAGCTCTTTCCAACTACATGATTTCCATGCTCAGGGAGATAGGCATATCTGCCGATTACGTGGTCATTAGTACCCGCAACAAAGATCTCCCGACAGAGTTTGCCTGTCCTGGTATGCTCAACCACGCTATTGCGCGAGTCAATATCCCCAACGACACCCTTTGGGTAGAGTGCACTAATCCGAAGCTTCCTCTGGGTTATCTCCACGATGGAATAGCAGGACATGAAGCGTTACTCGTTGATGCCGATGGAGGCAGAAAAGTGCGTTTACCGAACTATACCGCACAGGAGAATGCCGATAGTATCAGTCTTCGCATTAACCTTGCCGAAGACGGTTCCGCACAGATGATGCTGCATGATGCCATGTACAATTCAATGTTCGAAGATGTGTACGGCCTTACCACGCTCGACTCAAACAAGCAGCGAGACAAGCTTCGCTCCATGCTGTCGTTGTCAGATTTTGATTTCTCCAATCACAGCATCAGCCAGCGTATGGATCAGTCGCATATCAGAGATGAACGACGTCCTGTCATCGATGTGGATGTCGAGGGTGTATGCAAGAAGTTCTCAAACAAGACAGGAAAGCGTATGTTCCTCAATCTCTTCCCTATAATTGGAATGTCACGCATAAACACGACCTCGACACGTGAGGCACCTGTTCAACTCCGCAGATATGAAAATACCCGTGTGATGCATGTTGAGACAGTAATACCCGATAATTATAGAGTTGAGTCTCTCCCAGCAGCTTTGGAAGAGATCTCAAAGTTCGGCACTTTCCGTTCGACAATCAATGTTGCCGGCAATATCATCTCAGCAGATTTCACTCTCAACTTCTCTACCGATACCTTCCCAGCTGCCGACTACAAAGCTGCTTGTGCATTCTGTAATAAGATTTCAGAATTCCTTGCAAATAAAGTTGTGCTGACGGAAGGTGAACAAATAATTTACTAAAACATTACTTGAGCAGGAAGTGTCTAAGGGACTGCTTTGAAGGTATTCAAATCCCACTTCCCGATGAATTCGAGGAAAGGAACTCCATTCTCGTCGAACTGGATTGGGAGCCAGAGATAACGAGCATCGCTTGGGTGCTTAGGACGCCAGATATCTGCCATGAAGATGAAGTTATCGCCATAAGGAAGGATATATGTGCTCTGACCGCCATAAGTGATTTCTGCATTCTCTCCGCGACAAGGGTTTTCGTACTGTGTCCAAGGTCCCATGATAGAAGGAGCTGAGAACATACGAGCCGCATTAGGAGCCCAACCTGTACAGCCGGAAGTGATCATCCAATATGTGCCATCTTTGACGAAGACTGCTGGTGCCTCATTGTGTCCACCAGGCGCCATACGAGTATATCTGCCTGTATGAGAAAGATAATCGTCGCTAAGTTCCGCAATATTGAGTGTGAGATTCTCTTCGGCAGAATAGATATGATATGCCTTACCGTCGGTATCGACAAAGAGCTGCATGTCGCGAGCCATCTGACCGCCTTCAAGGTCGCGCTTGCAGATAAGGCCTGCTTCGACATCTGCACGCCATTCTGGAGTCCACCATTCTTCTGCCTGAGGATTCTTGCTCTCGTCATACTTGTCATAATCAAGATCGGCGAGTTTTGCCTTTGCCTCATCGGTCGCAAGATCGAGAGGAAGAACGCCTGGATTGACACGACCTGAACGAATAAACTCGTAAGGACCAGTCGGGCTATCACTTACAGCAACACCAGCACGTGCTGCCTCATAGCCATGTCCCTTTAGTTCGAGATGGAACCACATCACGAATTTCTTTGTCTTCTCATTATAAATAACTTTTGGACGTTCGAGTACACATCCGCGTGTAATGTCACTCTCCGGATCATCAGATACGGCAAGAGCAACGCCTTCATCGGTCCAATGAACCAGGTCTTTTGAAGAATAAACATCGACACCAACCATTGCTGACGATGTAGTATCGCACTTATTCTCTCCGAACCAATAATAAGTGCCATTGTATTCAAGTATTCCTCCACCATGGGCATTGACATGTACGCCATTATTATCAGGCCAGATCTCGCATGGAGAAATAACAAGTGGTTCTTGTTTAGCACAAGATGTCAGCAAAGCTCCTGCCAACAGACAAATTCCGTAAAGCTTGTTCATTTTATTAATTATGATATGATTCAACTTTTTGTTTTTCAGTATAACAAAGCAAATATAGATATTATATTCAAGAAAAATGTAAAACAACTCCTAAAAAACACAAATTACAGGTAATTCATCTTTTTAGCGTAATATATATCAATTCTTTCAGCAAAAATAAGTATATTTGCAAGTACTAATCAATACTACAAAAACTCTTATGACTCTCTTTCTCCTTGATGCATACGCACTGATATATCGCGCATACTATGGTTTCATTAACAAGCCTTTAGTAAATAGTAAGGGTTTGAATACAGGTCCGATCTACGGATTCCTCAAGACATTGCAGGAAGTATTGAATCCTGAACTCACTGTAGAAGGAAAGAAGATTACGGCAACACATATAGCCGTATGCTTTGATCCAAAAGGCGGAACCTTCCGTCATCGCGAGTTCCCTTCTTACAAAGCTCAGCGTGAGGTACAGCCTGAAGCAATCACTGAGGCTGTGCCATATATCAAGCGTCTGATTGAAGCGTATAACATTCCTATCATCGAAGTGCCGGATTACGAGGCTGATGATGTGATAGGAACTCTTGCCCTTCAGGCTGATGCAACAGGAGAATTTGATACATACATGCTCACTCCCGATAAAGACTATGCTCAGCTTGTGAGTGAACATAGCCGTATCTTCAAGCCAAAAAGCTTTGGTCCAGGCTACGAGATACTAGGTGTTCAGGAGGTGCTGACAAAATACGGTTTGAAACGTCCTGATCAGATAATCGACTATCTTGGCCTGATGGGAGATACTGCCGACAACGTTCCTGGTTGTCCTGGCGTAGGTCCAAAGACTGCCCAGAAACTCATAGAGGATTTTGATAGCATTGAGGGTATAATAGAGAATGTGGACAAGCTTAAGGGCTCAATGCAGAAGAAAGTCTCTGAGAATATTCAACAGATCAAAGACTCCAAGTACCTCGTAACAATATGCCGCACTGTACCTTGTACTCTCGATGAAGAGGCGTTGCGCATTGTAGAACCAAACTATGAGGCTCTGAGAACTCTTTTCGAAGAAGTTGAGTTCCGTAAAGAGGCTGAAAAACTCGGTGGTGGAAGAAGCACGATGGCAACAGCAAAGAATGCTGACCATGCTAAATCACAAAAAACAGATTCAACAGAAGCCAAAGAAGTATCTGTTGCAGAGACGCAGGACGAAACACCAGTTCCTCTATCTACAATTGCTGACATCACTACCAATTACGTCATTTGTGACACTCCTGAAAAGCGTCAGGACTTGGTAGCACAGCTTTTCTGGGCTCCATATTTTTCTTTCGATACGGAAACGACATCGATAAATGTAATGGAGGCCGAACTGGTCGGAGTCAGCTTTGCCATCGATAACCATAAGGCTTGGTATGTGCCTGTTCCAAGTTCAAGAGAAGAAGCTTTGAAGATATTGGATGAGATACGTCCGATTTTCGAAAACGATGCTGCTCTTAAGATTGCACAGAATGCAAAATATGACTATTCCGTCCTGAAAAGATATGGCATCGAGGTTTCAGCTCCTGTCTTTGACACTATGATAGCACACTATCTGCTTCAGCCGGAAATGCAGCATAATATGGACTACCTCTCGGAGGTATATCTGCATTACAAGCCAATCCCAACGTCAGATCTCATCGTAACCAAGGCGAAGAAACAGAGTGAATCACTTTTTGATTTCGACGAGGAGGATGAGAAACCTGCATCAATGCGCGATGTGCCTGTTGAAAAGGTGATGGAATATTGCTGTGAGGATTCTGACGTCACTCTGCAGCTTTATAAGGTATTCAAAGAAGAACTCAGGAAAGAGAATCTGGAGAAGCTTTTCTATGATATCGAGATGCCTTTGGTAAAGGTTCTTGCAGATATGGAACTTACGGGCGTACGACTTGATACAAAAGCTCTGAAAGAGTCGGAAGTCGTTTTGAATGCAGAACTGAAGAATATTGAAGCACGCATTACTGAGCTTGCAGGACATCCGTTCAATCCTCTTTCTCCTAAAGCTGTTGGAACAGTTCTGTTTGATGAGATGAATCTCGATCCAAAGGCAAAAAAGACAAAGAGCGGACAATATTCCACAAGCGAAGAAATACTTCAAAAACTGCGCGATAAGTCACCTATTGTTGACGAAATACTTAATTACAGAGGTGTCAAGAAACTGCTCAGTACCTATGTGGAATCCTTACCTTTGGAAATAAATAAAGAGACAGGACGAGTACATGCACAGTTTAACCAGACTGTAACAGCTACCGGACGTCTCTCGTCAAGCAACCCTAATCTGCAGAATATTCCAATCCGCGACGAGATGGGTCGCGAGTTGCGAAAAGCCTTTATACCTGATGATGGCGAAGTATTCTTCAGTGCTGACTATTCTCAGATCGAATTGCGCCTCATGGCACATCTAAGTCAGGATCCAAACATGGTCGAGGCATTCCTTTCCGGCGAAGATATCCACGCTGCCACTGCTGCAAAAATATATCATCTCGATTTGAAAGATGTGACTAAACAACAGCGCACAAAAGCTAAGACCGCTAATTTCGGTATTATTTATGGTATCAGTACGTTTGGTCTTGCAAGCCGTCTGAACATTCCTCGCAGTGAGGCAAAGGAACTGATTGATGGATACTTTGAGACTTATCCAAAGATAAAGGAATACATGGAGAAGAGCATCGAGACTGCACGCGAAAAAGGATATGTCGAGACTCTTTTCGGCCGTAAACGCGTACTTGCAGATATTTCTTCAGCAAATGCTACAGTGCGAGGTTATGCTGAACGAAATGCAATCAATGCTCCGATTCAGGGTACTGCTGCCGACATAATCAAAATCGCTATGGTCAACATTTCAAAGCGAATCAGGAAAGAAAAGCTTAAGGCAAAACTGCTTATACAAGTACACGATGAATTGAACTTCTCTGTTCCGGCAGCAGAACTTGATACCGTCAAAAAACTGGTATTAGAAGAAATGGCGGCAGCTGTTAAACTACGCGTGCCTCTTATTGCCGATTGTGGAGCAGGCATTAACTGGCTGGAAGCTCATTAATGGCAAAAACTAATTGCAAGCATAAAGGCAATTTTTATTGTAACTTGTAACGTATAAACAAATATAAAAGGAAAAGCGATGCTCACGCACCGCTTTTCCCAACCAAAATACTATAAACTACTATGATAAAAAATTAAATTCGTTTGCAAATATAATTTCTTTTTATCTATTTTCCAAATAAATGGGATAGAAATTTTATTCAACTACTTTCACGTATTGTACCTTTTCAGCGTTACGTGGCTTCGCTTCTGGACTTTCATCCGGATAGCCCAAAGCAAGTACAAGACAAATGTCGAAATGTTCGTCAAAACCGAGTTTTGCAAGAATCTCTGGGTTCTCCTTAAGAGCACGGACTGGCATTCCCAAATTGATTGAACCAATGCCCATTGCCCAAGCCGAAAGGCAAATATTCTCAGACAAAAGACCACAATCGATACGAGACATGTCATAATTGTCCTGTGCAGCAATAAACATATAAACAGGAGCTGGATAAAGACCATTGAGATTCTCAGAAAGATATGCTGTAGAAGCAGGATCATTAACGACCTTAACTTCATAACACTGCTGATTCATTCCATTAGGAGCATTAATACCACACTTAATGATCTCATCAAGCAATTCCTGTGGAATCTGCTTATCTTGATACTTACGAATACTGCGACGAGCAAGAATGTTATTAATTACAACCTCACACTCATTAACTTCAGGAGTCTCACAAGAAGTCTGCTGCTGACAATTACATGAACTTACAGAGAAAAGTAAGAGCATTAAAACGCTGAGAGAAAAATACTTCTTCATTTTAAATAAAATATTAAAGATAAAACTATGATATTATTCTAGACAATCAAATATTGATGCAAAGATACAACATCAAATTTAAAATATAAGGTATTACAATAATAATTTGGAATAGCAATACAAAAAATGGCACTAACAAGAAAACAATGTAAAAATTCAATCAATTCTTATATCCAAAATTATATAAATAAACAGATTCTTAAAGTATGAGACTACGGATATAAATAAAAAAAAGACCCGAACTATAGCTGTTCGAGTCTTCTGTAAGGTGGCGGCTTTCTACTCTCCCGCTTTCGCAGTACCATCGACGTTACAAGGTTTAACTTCTCTGTTCGGAATGGTTAGAGGTGGAGCCCTTGTGCTATAA
>JAZQOF010000008.1:0-27577 GCA_045627785.1 Bacteroidales bacterium
GCATCTAAGTGCGAAGCTGGCCACAAGATAAGAATTCCATTAGGGTAGTTGCAGACTACGACATAGATAGGCTACAGGTGTACGCATGGTGACATGTTCAGCCGAGTAGTACTAATCACCCGAACACTTCTTTTTGAAAGACTCTGCTAATTTGATTAAAACTTTTCCAAGATGTCAATTTTGCCGTATGGTGTAATGGTAGCACGCGAGATTCTGGTTCTCTTAGTCTGGGTTCGAGCCCTGGTACGGCAACAAAAGCAGCAATCGAAATTTTTCGGTTGCTGCTTTTTGTTTTTAAACACTTTCTCTTCCAAATTTCGGTTTCTCTCTTCAACGCTCTACGATGATTACTCTTGAATCTGGGAGCTTTGATCGTAGGCCTACGACGGCAACTCTTGTGAACGGGAGTAGTTATCGTATGAAGAAGATGATTGCACCCGAAATAGAAAGTAGTCATCGACGCACGTGCATGACTACTTCCCTATATGTAGAGTAATAATCTACGAACTACGAAGAGTTCTCGGGAATTCCCGTGGACTGATTGACGACCGTCGATGACTTCTCGGGATTTCCCGAGAACAAATTCCCGACCGTCGATGACTTCTCCGGACTTCCGTTTGTCTGATCGACGCGCGTCGGTTAGAGTACAAGATTTAAGTTTTTATAATATTCTAAAAAAAGGATCAGCTATTGCTAATCCTTTTTTGTTTTTAAATAATTCGGAGTGCGTGTTCCTGCAGCTCGGAACAATTATTAATAATTTTTTTCACACTCCACGGAAACAATTCTCTTATTGTCTATCTTTGTGCTGCACGGATTTGCTCTTTTTCTTTCATTTCTTTTGGTGCAAAGATAGCGGTTCGATGAGACGATATGGAATGTCGCTGATTATTTATTAAGAGAGCTGCGATAAGTAAAACTTATATTATCAGTATTGGCTTATGGAAATCAGGCAATTAAAATATTTTGTAAAAGTTGCGGAAACCGGTAGCTTTTCTGAAACTTCAAGGCAGATGTGTATTTCTCAAAGTGCGGTTTCGCAGCAGATAAAGGCTTTGGAAGATGAGTTGGGAGTACAACTTTTCATTCGTCAGTCAAGGAATGTGCCTCTTACCGAAAATGGAAAGGAACTTTTGCCGCTGGCACGTCAGGTGCTTTCGTTTCTTTCCGATTGCAATGAGCGGTTGAATGCTTTGAAAGGTTTGTTATGTGGCGAGATTAATATTGGCCTTACATTCTCAATGGAGCCTTTCCTGCGTGAGACGATCATAGACTTTATGAAACAGTATCCTCGGGTTTTGATCAATATTTATTATAAAGGAATAAATGAGCTGATGGAGATGCTTCGGGAGAGTGAGATCGATGTTCTTTTCTCAATGAAACCACCCGTGTATTATGACTACGTCGATTCTCAGCCTGTGACGGAGTACCATCTTGTTGCAATAATGCGTTCAAATCATGTGCTTGCAAATCGAAGCATATTGACATTTAAGGATCTTGAAAGGCATTGGCTGGTTCTTCCGGAAAAAGGAATAAGGGAGAGAAATGCAATAGAAACTTTATTACAGACAGATACGGGAAAGCTGAATGTAAGATCATACATAAACGATCAGAATGCGTTGCTGAATATCATCGAAGCAACGAATTGCATAAGCATTCTTGCCGAGCAGTCAATCAAGGACCGACCTCTGTTGAAAGGCATACGCATATCCGAATTGTACACACCCATTCGTGTATATGCACATTTTAATAAAGACGTAATTCGCAAAAACAGTGTCGATGTTTTCCTAAAGATGCTGAAAGAGTCTTCCACTTTATATGCTATCAGGAATCGGATATGATGATTTCTGTTGTTCATGCCTTTTTTGTTTATGTTGTTTAATTAAAAAGTTATCGTATTATCTCATATTTCTTTCAGACATTATCATTGTAGCCGATTTATGTTTAAAAGTTTTGTGGTTTATGAATAATATATTATATTTGCAGCATAATACAAAAACACATGAGTAACAAGATGGAGTGGGACAAACTATTGTCCACATTACGCTTTGGTCAGGAGCATTTGAGAGACAGGGACCAGCACGCAAGAACAGAATTCCAGCGTGATTATGATCGTCTTGTTTTCTCCTCACCATTTCGTCGTCTGCAGAATAAGACACAGGTCTTCCCTTTGCCTGGAAGTGTATTCGTACACAATCGTCTTACTCATAGCCTTGAAGTGTCTTGTGTCGGTCGTTCGCTTGCAAATAATGCTTCTGTAGTTTTGTCGGAGAAGTACAAGGCAGAACCTTGGTCTTCGAAATTACTCAGCCTTGATGATATTGTAGCAACAGCATGTCTCGCACATGACCTTGGTAATCCTCCTTTCGGTCATAGCGGAGAGCGTGCTATTTCGACATATTTCAGTGAAGGACATGGCTTGAAGTATAAGGAATTGCTTAATGAACAGCAATGGAATGATCTGATTCATTTCGAGGGAAATGCCAATGCATTCCGTCTTTTGAGCCATCAGTTCAATGGTAGGCGTCCTGGCGGTTTTGCCTTGACTTATTCGACTCTTGCTTCAATCATCAAATATCCTTATCCATCTACTGCGGCAGTCAAGAAACCTAAGTTCGGATATTTCGAATCGGAATCTGAGTCGTTCAGGAAGTTAGTCGAAGAACTTGGACTGATTGAAATAGATCCCGAACTGCATAAGTTTGCCCGTCACCCTCTCGTATTCCTTGTGGAGGCGGCCGATGATATCTGTTATCAGGTAATGGATATCGAAGATGCACATCGACTGAAATTACTTACGCCAACCGAGACTAAGGAATTGCTTCTTGGTTTCTTTGAAGGCGAGGTGAAAGAAAAGATAAAACGAGGACTTCAGTATGTCAGTGATGCAAATGAGCAGGTCGCATATCTGAGAAGCCGTGTAATCGGTCTTCTTGTGCATGAGTGCTCCGAGACATTTATCGCTCATGAAGAAGAGATTTTGTCCGGTACATTCACAAAGCCGCTCATCGACTATATAAGCGAGACACCTAAGCAGGCTTATGAGCATTGTTCAGAGATCGCCTATAAGAAGATCTATAATTCTTCGGATGTCGTAGATATTGAGGTTGCCGGTCACCAGATTATCTCTGTTCTCCTTGACAAGCTTCTTGATGCAGTAATTAATCCGCAGAAGTCTTATTCAAAGCTTTTGCTTGACCGAATACCAAATCAGTACGAGACTACTTCCGATTCGGTTTATGTGCGTATTCTTTCTATAATGGACTATATAAGTGGAATGACCGATGTCTATGCACTTGATTTGTATAGGAAGATTTATGGTATGAGCTTACCTTCTTTGTAAGATTTTCTTTGGCTAATGAAGGAAAGTTAATGGACAATAGTATTATATATTCGACAATAAATAACATAATATAAAACAGTTTATTACTAGAAACTATGGAAAAAACATGGCGCTGGTTCGGTAAAAAAGATCCGATCACACTTCAAATGCTTCGCCAGATTGGCGTAGAAGGCATTGTAACCGCTCTTCATGAAGTAAAGAATGGCGATGTATGGACATACGAGGCAATCATGGACCTCAAGAATTATATTGAGGCAGCAGGTCTTCGTTGGAGTGTTGTTGAGAGTCTTCCTGTAATGGAGTCAATCAAGTATGCTGGTCCTGATCGTGATGAACTTATCGAGAAATATAAGATTAGTCTTGCCAACCTCGGAAAGGCTGGCGTAAAGACAATCTGCTATAACTTCATGCCGGTTCTCGACTGGGCTCGTACAGATCTGTATCATGAGTGGGCAGACGGCGGTACTTCTCTTTATTTCGATAAGGTAGAATTCTGCTACTTTGAGCGTTATATCCTCAAGCGTGAAGGTGCTGAGAAGGATTATACTGCCGAAGAGAATGCAAAGGCTGACGAGAAGGCTAAGCACATGACAAAGGAAGATAACGACCGTATGGTTGAGAATATCATCATCAAGACACAGGGCTTTGTCAATGGTAACATCTCAGAAGAGGATTTCGATCCAGTAGGAAAGTTCCGTTCGCTTCTCGCACTCTATAAGGATATCGACCGTGATGCTTTGCGTGAGAATATGCGTTACTTCCTCGCTGCTATCATGCCAACTTGTGATGAGTGGGGTATGAATATGTGCGTTCACCCTGATGACCCACCAATGCAGCTCCTCGGTCTTCCACGTATCGTAACTTGCGACGAGGATATCGAATGGTTCCTCAATGCTGTTGACAATCCTCACAATGGTCTCACATTCTGCTGTGGTTCACTCTCTGCAGGTGCTCAGAATGATATTCCAGCTCTTGCTCGCAAGTATGCTAAGCGTACACATTTCGTTCACCTCCGTTCGACAAATGTTGAGCCAAACGGCAACTTCATTGAAGCAGATCACCTTGCAGGTCGTGCAAACCTTATTGAGGTATGCCGCATCTTCGAAGAACAGAATCCTAACCTCCCAATGCGTGTTGACCATGGTCGCTGCATCCTCGGCGATGAGAAGGGTTCATTCAACGCAGGTTACTCATTCCATGGTCGTATGCTCGCCCTTGGAAAGATGGACGGTGTGATGGCTACAGTAAGATATATGAACGCTAACAAGTAATATGAAGAAACTTAAGTATTACCTTTCACTATTACTGATCACATTACTTGCCTCTTCATGTGGCACCAACCGTACAGTTCCTATTACTGGACGACAGCAGAATTTGCTCGTTTCCGACGAGCAGATTCTTAGTCTCAGTCAGCAGGAATACGCAGCATATATGCAGAGTGCAAAGATCTCAAGTAATGCGGCTAATACAGCAATGGTGAAAAGAATCGGTCAGAGACTGGCCACTGCCGTCGAACAGTTCCTCTCGGCTAATGGCTTGGCTTCAGAGTTGAATCAGTACCAGTGGGAGTTTAACTTGGTTCAGGACCAGAGTGTCAATGCATTTTGTATGCCTGGCGGTAAGATCGTGGTTTACGAAGGAATCCTGCCAGTCACACAAGATGAGACTTCTTTGGCAATCGTAGTAGGCCATGAGGTAGCACATGCTGTAGCAAAGCATTCTGCCGAACAGATGTCCAAGCAGATCAAGCAGCAGTATGGTGTTCAGATAGCAGGAGCTCTTCTTAATCAGGTTGGCGTTAGCTCTCAGATCACACAGCTTGGTCAAATGGTAGCACAGATGGGATTCCAGTTCCGCAATCTGAAATATTCCCGTGACAACGAGTATGAAGCAGACCGTATGGGACTTGTGATTGCAGCAATGGCAGGCTATGATCCTCGTCAGGCTATTCCTTTTTGGCAGCGTATGGCAGCACAGAGCGGAAATGCTAATCAGGATGACCGCATGAGCGATCACCCTTCTGATGCCAACCGAATTGCAGCTTTGCAGGAATATGTAAAGGAGGCAATGATGTATTACAAGCCAACTTCAGATTCTACTAAGGCTACAAAGACTACATCTAAGTCAAAGACTTCAACTGCAAATACCGCAAAGGCTGCAAGTTCGACTACAACCAAGACTATCTCTGCTAAAAAGCTCAGCTCTTCAACCAAGAAGTGAAATAATTGAAATAAGAATATAGCGCTCCCATTGATTCTTCAATGGGAGCGCTACTTGTATCAATTATCAATTATGAATTATCAATTATCAATTGTGAATTATCAATTCTTATATGTGGGAATCGATTTCAATCAGGAACTTTACACCGAATTCCTTGTATTCGAGACCAGCAAAGCTTGAGAACAGACCTAGACTGAAATAGTTGTTGCCGATGCCATAACCTAATTCCGAGTACGATGTGCGTCCTTCCGACCAAAGTACACTGGAATAAATCCTTTCCTTGATGATATATTTCGAGATGATACCAATCTTATGCAGCAACAGAAATGGCGATTCGTAGGTCACATGCAACTGTATGTAGGCAGGAGATGAGTTGTACCAGTGGTCGTCAAGAAGATTGAACTTTCCGCCTATTCGTTCTTCCCAGGCTGAAGGTATCAGGCTTCGGGAAAAGAAGTTATAGTTGATAAAGTATTCACCTTTTTGATTAAAGAATCCACCGGCACCTCCGTGGAACGATAATATTCGATAGTCATCAAGGTTCAATACTTGCAGCACGTCAAACTCAAGACGTCCGTAGTCACTCGTTGAGCCTAAGACGCCTTTTATTCCATGTGTATATTCAAGAGTGAAGGTCGGATAGCGGCTCGTAATATACTCTTTTCTTCTGCCTTCGTAGTAATAGTATTGTCTTGGAGTCCATGAAAGACGTATATAAGGACTGAAGTCAGCATAGTTCTTTCTTATCATAACATCCAACTCATCAGGAATATCGAAAATTGTTTCGCGGTTTCGTGACCGACGGTAATTATATCCAATACCATTGACGAGTGTCAGTCCATTGGCAATTTCAATACTATGTTCAAGCTTCAGTTCATGAGAGTTGAAATAATTGATGTCCAGATCATCGTAAGTCAGACCTGTTGTATCCTTTAATATATAATCGACTGCATCCTTGAACTTACTTGAGAAGTCTCCGGTTCTGTTGTTTGCATTCAGTCGTATTATGCCTTGACGCTGCGGATTGTATAACCATTCGCCAACTACACGGTATCTGAAATTCTTTGATTTGAAACTGTATCCGAAGTCCGGTTTCAGTATCATGTATCTGCCGTTATCCGAATATTTCTGGAAACGTAGCCTTTGTCGTAATGTGATACCATTCAGTTTATCGTAACTGAAGGTAGAAGGGTCCAACGGTCCGTATATGCGGTAGTCGTATCCGTTGTAACTGATGTCGTTCGATGAAACCAGTCGTTCCGGCAGTTTTTTGAAGAAAGATCTTTTCTTTGATTTCTTTTCAGGAATATAGCTCAGCAGGGAATCCTCTTCTTGTGAGAGCTGTATAGGACGGACTTCATCAAGATCAACTGTATCTGAATTCTCTCCGTATATACTTGTGAGATCCAGTTTACCGAAATCACGTTCTTTTTTGTGTACAAGCTTTATGTCTTCGAAATCAAAATAGCAGTCATAGATATTTGTAGCCAAGCTTCCGGCGTAGTTGTAGCTAATTCGGATGTGGTTTTTTATAGGTATGACGCTACCACTTTTCTTGTCGTGTCCAAGATAAATGACACAATCGACTTTGCCGAAGTCAACGCGACCTGAGAACAGAATCGCATCGACCTGACTGTTCTTATCGACAAGCAGATAACCAGATCCTAAAGTGTGATGATTGTGCTTCGGTTCAAAGTAGATATATCTTTTTATCGAACCTTCATGTGCAAAACTGTCTATTGCGGTAGAGAACTTGTATTTTTCAAGACCTTCCTTTGAAAACGGTATGACATACGACTTGTTGTTACCCTTCTCATGCATTCTTCGGAATGTGTAGATTGGTATCAATGCGTCGAACGATTCTTTCAGGATCCTGTTGCCGTTTCTGCCATAGGATCTTGTCGTCAATGGTGTTATCTGAACCTTACCTGGATATTTGTAGTTTAGCTCACAATAGGATTCTACTAATGTCTCGTGGTCGGTTCTGCCCTCAAAAGGTAATACATTATATAAATATTTAGAGACCTTTCCTTCTTCGATGCCACGGGAAGATCCTTTTATATAAACATGAACTTTCAGACGATCTATAATGCTGTCGTCCGAAAGTTTATTATTATTGTAAATAGAGATTAGTAAAGAGTCAAGATTCTTGTCACCTGTGTCTGGCTCTGGCGTGTTATTCCCTGCTATCATCATTATTGGGATGAAAGCTAAGAAAATTACAAATATTACCAGAACTAAAGATCTCACTTATTCTCTGTATTTCCCTTCGTTTTCGTCTTCGAGGATACTCAGATAGCTGTCGTAGCGTGATTGACTGATACGGTGATCTTCAAGGGCCGCTCTTACCGCGCACCCAGGTTCATGAGTATGAGTACAATTATTAAAACGGCAGTCTTCAGAAATCTTGAATATCTCCCGGAAGTAATGGCTTGTTTCTTCCTTGCTGAATTCTATTGTTCCGAATCCTTTGATGCCTGGAGTGTCAATGATATATCCGCCGTCTGGCAATTCGTACATTTCTGAGAATGTCGTTGTGTGCATTCCCTGATCATGAACATCACTCAGTTCTGCGGTACGTATCTTCTGGTCAGGAAGTATTGCATTGATAAATGACGATTTCCCGACACCGCTATGTCCGGAAAGAAGGGTGATCTTGTCCTTTAGCAGTTCTTTGATCTCCTCCATTCCTTCACCTGTACTTACCGAAACAATTATAACATCATAGCCAATGTATTTATAAAGGTAGGCCAGGTTCTCTGCGTACTGCATCTCATCGGCATCGTAAAGGTCTTTCTTGTTGATCACCAAAGTTGTCGGTACGCGATAGGCTTCAGCTGTAGCGAGAAAGCGGTCGATGAAAGTCGTAGAGGTTACAGGATGGGCAACAGTGATAATCAGTATGACATTGTCAAGGTTTGATGCAAGGATGTGAGCCTGCTTTGATAAATTGCTCGCTCTACGTATGATGTAGTTGCGTCGTTCTTCTATCTTCGTGATAAAAGCGCTTCCGTCACTATTCGGCACGACTGTAACACGGTCTCCGACAGTAACAGGGTTGGTGGTTCGTATGCCTTTCAAGCGGAAATTACCCTTTACTTTACAAGGCAAGAGGGGCTGAGCCTGATCGCCCAACCCATCTTTCTGGTCAACTTTGACCATATACCAACTACCAGTGTTCTTAATGACTAATCCAGTCATCGGCAGTTTTTATACAGACATGATTTCGTCTTCCTTGTCAGCATAAAGTGCATCGAGCACCTTGATATACTTGTCGTGAAGCTTCTGCATACTTGTTTCTGCATCCTTCTCAACATCTTCAGGAAGTCCGTTCTTGATATCTTTCTTAAGAGCGTCGATTACATCGCGGCGAACGTTGCGTACAGCGACCTTTGCATTTTCTGCTTCGCCCTTAGCTTGCTTGGCAAGCTGCTTACGACGGTCTTCTGTCATTGGAGGAAGACCAATGCGGATGTATTCGCCGTTGTTCTCTGGCATGATGCCGAGAGGTGAGTCGATGATTGCTTTCTCGATAACCTTAAGCATTGATTTGTCCCAAGGCTGAATGAGGATGCTCTTTGCATCAGGTGTTGTACAGTTGGCACACTGGCTGATTTCCATCATTGTGCCGTAGCACTCTGCCTTGATACCATCGAGCAGTTTCACTGATGCGCGACCTGCGCGGATGTGAGCAAAAGTCTCTTCGAGATGATCAGCAGTGCTTTGCATCTTTGCCTCTGCATCTTTCAATGTTTTTTTAACGTCTAGCATAATTGATATTATCAAAATTAAAAATTAAAATTGCAAAATTATAAATTTCAGTTCGCTGAGTTAATTTTTAACTTTTAACTTATAATTTTTAATTAGTTTTACTTCTCATACACGAGAGTACCGATATTTTCTCCCTTCATGACCTTGAGCAGATTGCCGTTCTTGTCCATGTTGAACACAATGATAGGCAACTTATTGTCACGGCAGAGAGTTGTTGCAGTGAGATCCATAACCTTAAGACCCTTGTTGTAGATCTCGTCGTATGTAATCTTGTCGAACTTAACTGCTGTAGGGTCTTTCTCAGGGTCTGCTGTATAGATTCCGTCAACGCGAGTACCCTTGAGCATTACGTCAGCCTCTATTTCAATACCGCGAAGGGCAGAACCTGTATCAGTAGTGAAGTATGGACATCCTGTACCACCGGCGAGGATTGCTACTTCGCCATTCTCCATAGCTTCGATAGCCTTCCATTTGCTGTACTGTTCACCGATAGGGAACATGTTGATTGCTGTGAATACGCGAGCCTTTACACCGGCACTTGCAAGTCCTGAACTGAGACCCAAAGCGTTGATTGTTGTTGCGAGCATACCCATCTGGTCGCCTTTTACACGGTCGAAGCCTTTGCCAGCACCGCTCAATCCGCGGAAGATATTGCCACCGCCAATGACGATGCCGACCTGAATGCCCAGTTCTGTCACTTCCTTGATCTGCTGTGCATATTCTGCGAGTCTGACTTCGTCAATACCATATTGTTTGCTTCCCATGAGCGATTCACCGCTCAACTTGAGTAAGATTCTTTTGAACATATTGTTTTCGTTTTATTTATAAACTCTCATATCTTGGAGTGAAAGTGTCGCGCTTTGAAAGGTCACCGGTCTGGATACCCATCTTCAACCAACGGCTACGCTGAGCAGAAGTGCCGTGATTGAAAGATTCCGGAACTGTATATCCGCGAGCTTTCTTCTGTAGGTAGTCATCACCGATCTTCTGTGCTGCGTTCAAAGCCTCTTCGATGTCACCGTCTTCAAGAGAGTTGAACATCTTGTTGTCATGATAAGCCCAGATGCCAGCATAGAAGTCAGCCTGGAGCTCAAGACGAACGCTGAGCTGGTTGCTTTCCTTCTCGCTAGCACGAGACTGCTGCTGGTGGATTCTTGAGAGATCGCCGAGCAGATACTGTACGTGGTGGCCTACTTCGTGTGCAATGACATAGGCGTAGGCAAAGTCTCCGTCAGCACCGATCGTTCTTCTCATGTCTTTGAAGAATGAGAGGTCTATATATACGCACTGGTCAGCTGAGCAATAGAAAGGACCTGTTGAAGAAGAAGCGTTACCGCAACCAGATGAGACATAGTCTGTGAAGAGAACGAGACGTGGACACTCGTATGTCAAACCGTTCTGAGCAAAGATCTTTGTCCACACATCTTCTGTTCCTGCAAATACTTGCTTAGAGAAACGAGCAAGCTCTTCCTCTTCTGCTGTTGGAGTGTAGTCGCTGTCACCTTCGCCGTCGGTATTGAAGATTACTGCAGGATTGAATCCGCCGCCTTCACCGCCAGCCAATCCACCGAGGAGGCTGCCGAGACCACCGCCGCTCAAAAGGAAATATCCGAGAACAAGAATGACAATGAGACCGATGCATCCGCATCCACCGCCACCTTTGTTGCCGCCGCCACTGTTCTTCGAGCTCTTGAAAAGGCTGATCATAGAGATTATAAGCGAAAGGATGTTAAGACCGTTTCCGCCTCCGGCACCACCGCCGAAGATGTTTCCGCCGCCACCAGAGCCGAATCGTCCACCAGAACGCTGACCTCTTCTGTCATCTACATTGCCGCTTTCGCGGCGTCCGTCCATTCTCATATTTTTCTGTAATTTATGTTAATTGTCTATGCGCAAATATAAATAAAAAAAACATAACAGAAATCTTTTGTTATGAAAAAAAGTATTAATAGGGTGTTTTGGCATTACCCATGAACGTTTTTTTATCTAACCTTCATCTGAATACGTTGATCAGAGTTGATGAGATCTTCAGCTTTGATATTATCAAAATCCACAGGAGCGGTTACGAAATCCGGAACATTATAACTCATAAACAACTCATCGTAGTATCTTCGTGGATTAGCCTGAGGCATAAGGAATGGCTTCGTATCATTGCCTTCCTGATCAATGTGCGAGAAATAAAGTCTTGTGAACAGACCGTCATCCCTGCGGCTCGAGAATACGATCCAGCGGCTGTTGGTACTCCAGTTATGGAAACTCTCTGTATCGTCTGTATTAACCATTGGCATGCGGTATTTCTCGACGTCTGTAATCGGCTCATTCAGATCTTCCACAGGTACCATGTAAAGATCTGCCTCATGATGCCAGATCGGGAACTGTCCATAATCGGCCATTGTAAACATCAGGAATCGTCCGTCATAGGAAGGGCGGGGCATGGTGACGGTGCGGTTCATTCCCTCGGCAAACAATATAGTGTCAACCTTATTGCCGAAAGAACATGTTGCCGGGTCGAATGAGATACGGCACAGGTTATAGTGCAGGTTCTGCAAATCTCTGCTTCCCTCAGGAAGTGCTGTAGATTGGACATAATACAGACTGCGGCCATCTGCCGAGAATGCAGGGAAGGTCTCCATCGCGTAATCACTTGCCAGCAATGGATTCTTAACCAGTTCGTTGGTCTTAGTGTCATAGAGTAACAGGTCTGAATTCTGATCGTAAACCTCGATGCGGTTTGCGTCAAGCACGTGGAATACCTGTTGAGTGAGGTTGGAACTATACATTATATAGCGTCCGTCCGGGTGCCAATAAGGATATACGCATGATCCCAAAGTCTTTGCAGTCGCTGTATTGTATGCACCCATGTCTCCGTTGAGGCGTAGAAGCGTAGCACCATGACTGCCACGGATATGCAGACTCAGGTTTGCTGGATCACATCTGTTGAAGCTGTGGCAGTTGACGCATCCGCTGAATTGGGTGTTTTCAATCAAGGCTTTCTCGTCGAAAGTCGAGAGATCGCGTTCGTAAATGCCCATCTTGCTATATACCTCATAGCCTGGCTCGAGTTTGCGGTACACAACACCGTAGTCCATTGCGTCCTGGCTCACATAAATCGGGAATCGCTGATAGGTGTGCCAGCCGTCATCATACTTTGCAGAGACTACAACCTGAAGCGAGTCTCCCATGTTCTGAGCTACCAATGCGTGCCACTTGTCTATGTCAAAGCCTGTGGTTTCCTTGCCTTGTCCGTGCAGCTGAGTGCCTTTGCTGTCGGTGATGACAGCATCGACAATCAAGGCTTTACGATCGTCCATACAGAAGTTCAGCGGTGCGATGTCTGCCGGGATGGTGACACCCACATAGTCTGGGAAGATTGCAGGCAGAGTCGCTTCCTGCTTGGCATTTTGAACTTTCTCACTACAAGCCGAAAGCAAGAAAATGGCAAAAAACAGTATTGTTGAAAGTTTGGTTCTCATCTGCTGTTGTTTAATAACATGTACAATGCTTCGAGATATTCGTATGCAAGTCTGTTGTCGGGATTTGCATCAATTTGTCTGGAGAGTATCAGCTGGAGTGTGTTTCCTCCGAAGAAATAATTTTCCTTACTTCTCATTTTTCGCAGACTACCATATTCAGGATGAGCATTGACTGCTTCATCGTTTTCTATCAGTTTCAACGTCTCAGTTGCCCAGTCTCTATAGAACAGGGTATGCTGTAGGGCATTCAGGTATTTTCTTGACACCTCGTAAGCACCGTTGATCAGATTTGTCTCGGCAAGGCGTTTGTAGCAACGTGCGCTCTTCTGATAATCAGGAATCGCTTCCTGTGCCTCGAAAACATAATTCTGTGCAGTGTTGATAAATCCCAGTCGATATAAAACCTCGGCTGTCGCCAGAGGTGATACGTAGTCGCTTGAGAAGCCAGGAAGGAGTCCTGCTATACCGTTCTGCGGGAACTTAAACATATGGTCTAGCAGAAGATTGCGTTCTGCCAAGGCCAGATTCAATGCAACCACCGATACCTGATTCCTAGGTGCCTTATGTTGCGCTCTCTGTATGATACGGTTCCACATCGCATTACGAGCCATGAAGTCGTATGCCATGGTATCTTCCTGCTTCTGTGACTGAAGGGAGTTGACCGTATTGCCTCCAATTATCATCAGCATTGCCCATAGCATCAGGAAAAACATGACCGCACGGCGTGGAGCCCACTGCATCAATCGTATTGGTAAAAGCTTGAGCAAAGGAACGACACATACTGCAGCCCATGCCCAATTAGGAACGATGCCAGGAGTGCGGTAATAATGAGGTCCTGCAAAAAGACTCTGCAACGGATAGTTGACAAGATGATGCCATGCCAATGGCGAGGTCAATGCAATAAGTGCGATTATGCATGAAATAGAGAACACGCGGAACGAACGCTCTTTTTTAAGTTCTCCGATGATAAGAATTACAGCATAAGGCAGGGCAAATGCTCCAGCGAGCATATATGTAACAGGAACTGATACAACCATCACTGCTTGTCTCACGTTCTCTGATTTGATGCTTTCAATCAACAATGCCATTCCCAGTACAATCAACAATGCCACAGGTGCCGACATCAGGGCATTCTCATCGCAAAGGAAACAGACGCAGATGCATGATGGAATGAAACTGAGAGCAAATGGCAGAATCTCATGCCGGGAGGTCCGTAGCAGCAAATATGACAACAGCTGTATTCCTAATAAGACCAAAGCTATTATTGTAGCTCCACTCCATGCATAGAGGAAGAATTGTGTGAGGAATCTTCCGATCAGATCTGCCAATCCTCCAGGGATGGAAAGTACCTCACAGATATAGCTCTGCTCAAACAGGAAGAGCTGGTATTGTTCCTGAAAATGTAAATGATGAGGATATGCCAGCGCAAAGAACAGCGTGACACCGACACCAAATAGCAAGAAAGCAAGGGCAAATGCCCATCTGAGCTGCTTCATTATGAATTATCAATTATCAATTATGAATTAATTCTTCACTTCATCCCGATCGAACACCTTACTGAATTCCTGAACGCTGATATCTACAGGCTCAATCATGAACTCAGGGCGGTTGTAACACTTCAATCTGTATGTGTTATGCTCCGGATCTTCCTGAGGAAGGAGGAATGCCTTTTCAACCTTGTCGTTTTTGAAATATGCGAAATAGAGACGGCTGTAGTTGCCATCGCCGCGACGTGAAGAACACATGATCCAACGTCCGTTGCTTGACCAGGATGGATAAGTGTCGGCAAAGCCGTCGCTGTTGAATTTCGACATGTTGATGCCTTGAGCATCCTCGCCTTCAAGATCGGTGTTGAAAGGAAGCTGTCCGTCAAGCTTCACACAAATCACATCAGCATCGCTGTGTCTTGTGTGGAAACATCCATACTGACCTTCTGGGAACAACATATAACGCCCGTCAGGACTGATGCGAGGCAATGTCGCACTTCTGTTCTTTGAGACTGCATCATAGACCAGTTCCTCTTCTCCGAAGCTTCGTGTTGCAGCTTCGAACGAACGGCGATAAAGATTGTATTGTATCTTTTCGTATGTAGAACGGATGTCCAAGCCTTGCAGATCTTCTGGAAGAGGCAGAGTCTTGCAGTAGTAGAGGTATTTGCCGTCTGGCGACCATGTAGGATAAACCTCCAGGATTCCAGGTTCATTGCTTACCACCATCACAGAATCCGTATTGACATCATAGAGGATAAGGTCGCTTTCTAGATCATAAACCTCAATCTTGTCGGTGCGCGCAGTAAAGAAAGCCTGACGCGTCAGATCTGTGGAGAACGCAATGAGCTTTTCTGTCGGATGCCATGAAGGATATACGCCAGAAGAGATAGTATAGTCGCGCTTGAGATTCACACTCGACACCTTGCCTTCGTTCACAATGACTGTCCTTGCATTCGAGAGGCGCACGTGAAACAGCATATTGTCGGTCTTGTAGTTCTGATATGAGTGGCAGTTGATACACTGACCTTTTGACCTGTCATTGCTTGTAATCTCATTGTTGAAGATCTCCGACTCCTCAAACGATGTGAGGTTACGCTGTGCTATCGACATGTAGTTCCATGCTACGTATGTCGGTTCAACAAGACGATAAGACACATATTCGTCGATAGGTTCTTCTGCAACACTGATTTCGAACGGACTGAACGATAGCCATTCGTCGTTTTTCTCGCCCCATACTTCGACCTTGATGCTCTTTCCCTTTGACGCATCGAGTATCGAGTGCCATTCCTTCAACGGTATCTGTACCTTCACACCTTTACCGTATGTCTGCTGTTCGCCGTCTGGAGTGCTGAGACGAGCAACACATTTGCTATATTCTTCAGCAGGGAGCATGAAGTTGAGAGGCGCGATATTGCAAGGTACAGTGACATTGCAATAATCCGGATATATAGCAGGCAAGCTTTGTGTCTCTTTGCTCGATGATGGTACATCTGGGTGTGATCCACACGACGACAACAACAATACAGCTGCTATAATTAATGAATATATGCGCATATATGAATTATCAATTATGAATTATCAATTATCACTTAGTTCAGTGGACTTTTCTTCCAAAAATATTGAACCACCAGTATGTGTCACCATAGTTCTTTTTCATCACACCCGGAATCTCATTCGGATTCATACCGCTCCTGGCTAGGTCCTCAAGATTCGCCCAGAAATCTTTATATCGGTCATAGATTTCCTGTTTGATTGGAATCATGATTCTTTTCGCTTCTGGGGCCTTGTCAAAGTACAGGATGTAAGCCTCCTGCGCATGTACAGGGAATTCCTCGTTCTGGTGAGTCTTTGCATATTTGCGTATAGATGCCCAGAAACGCTTGGAGTCGCAACGTAGCATCGAATAGAACAGAGCCTGTTCTGCTGCTAGTTTGTTGTCTGTCTGGTTCCAAAGACTGATGCTGTTGACAATGTAGCTATAGCTGTTCTCAACACCTGTGAGTTCATCTTGGTAAGAATCCTTCAGCTCAAGAATCTTCTCTGACACTGGCGAAGGTGTCCAGTCTGCATAGAACGGGTGTCCTTGCAGCTGTGAAATATATCGCTCGGCAAGGGGTCTTTCTCCATTTGCCTTGGCGCAACGCGCAAGCATTCTCAGATAGAAAGGAGAGAAGCCTGACTGTATAGCACATTCAAAGCTAAGACGGAAGCCTTCATTGATCATGCCATAGTTATAATAAGCCAAAGGCGATGCAATCTCCAGAAAACTAATATGAATGCCATCTGGATTGTATGTATCAATGAATTCGTTGCCCATCTTGAATGAACGGTCAAGTATGTCTCCAGCATTCATCAGGGCTAAATTCTTGAGAGCTATCATCGATAGTGTCGGCTCTTTAACTTCTGTAAAGATGTCCAGCACTTCCTGCCAGTTTTCGCTTTCGGTAGCGCGAGCAATGCGCATTTCGTCGATGTAGTTTTTGTCCTTAAACATCATCGACCATGTCAGCGCCATGCCGGCAATGGCACAGCACACAGGAACATACCACTTTGAAGCATATTTGCTGCACAGTGGAATCAGTATTGTAATTGCTCCAAGAAGCCAGAATGGAAGAGACAGCATCTCGCTCTTGTCGGAAGGCGTTTCAAAAATAGGGAAACCTGCAAGCAGGACTCCTTTGATATTCATTGTTGTGTATAGTAAGGCATGCCAGATGTTGGCTGTAACAAAAAGTAGGATGGTTGCGACAATCTCATTGTTCGAAAGTTTGTCTGACAAAACAAGACAGATCACGAAAAGCATAGCGAACCAGCCGAGAACAGGGTATAGGATGACGCCTATTATATACCAGATGATATGCCATTTGCGAGGAGTGTAACGTGCTGCCCAAAGAAGAGTTACCATGGCAAGGTAGCCCAGCGATTGTGAGAACCAGTATCCCTTGATTGTCAAGAAATAGATCCAATATCCTAAATCAACTACCGATGTAAGGAGACAGGCAATAGGCAGAAGCATTAGGGCAGAGGCTGCACCATGCAGACGGAAGGCTGCTTTGCCGATTATGAATGTGAGCACCCAGATAGCACCAAGTATGGCTGTTCCCCAAACAGGATGGTAGAAGAACTGTGCCAGCCATGCAGCCACGTATTGTGTCAGGCCGAACGGTCTTGTCATAAGGGTGTTGAAGAACTGGGATCCGTAAAGGAATTCTGAACGGTCTTGTGCAGTAAAGAATACTTCCCTATTTATACAGAATATGTATATTACAAATGAAATAAACGCCAGCATACTTGCATAAAGTACAGGCTTGGCATAGTTTTCTTTTGTGTTCATTTCTTGCTATTATCTATGTTCGGTAATTTTCAGCGGCAAAGGTAGTGCTTTCTTTTTATTACTCCAAATTTTTATGACAAAAATAAATGAAAAGACAGCTGCTTCTTTTTGATTTATTACCGTTAATAAGACGACATTGTTTCCAGTTTTACCCAAATCGGTGTGTTTTGTGTGTGATTTGGGTAAAACTGAGCTGAGTTTTACCCAAATCGATGTGTTTTTTGTGTAATTTGGGTAAAACTGGACTTTTTTTCGATAAAACCTGTGCGATTTTTTCTTTTTAAGACACCTAAACTCGATTAATTGTGGAATAATCATTATTTTTGCATCCAGAAAAAACGAATAACTATCTTAATCAAATAATAAGATGCTAATAGGAAGGAAAAAAGAGTCTGAAGAACTTGAAAAATACATACAATCGCGAAAAGCTGAGTTCATTGCTATCTATGGGCGTAGACGCGTTGGAAAAACCTATCTGGTCAACCAGATCTTCAAAGGCCGACTTGCATTCTCCATGTCAGGTATAATTGATGGAGTGACAGGAGAACAGATGGAGGCATTTGTTCAAGCACTCGAATTTGCGGGTTATAAAATTCCCAAGACACCAGCAACCTGGCTGAAAGCTTTTGCAGAATTGCGCAAGTTCTTGCAACCCAAGGTCGATGGTGGAGAACCCTGTATTGTGTTTCTCGATGAGATACCATGCCTTGACACTCAGCGTTCTGGATTTATTCGCGCCCTTGGCCATTTCTGGAATAGTTGGGCTTCCTTGCAAGATAATATGAAACTGATAGTCTGTGGTTCTGCGACTACTTGGATGATAAAAAACATCATAGACTCAAAGGGAGGTTTGCATAATCGTGTGACACATGAGATGCCGCTGCATCCATTCTGTCTTCATGAGGTAGAAGAATATCTCACCAACAGCCAATTTGCCTGGGGACGTCACACTATATTGCAGACCTATATGGCGTTAGGTGGTGTGCCCTATTATTTAAGCTTGTTACAGCCACAGGAATCTTTGGCGGAGAATCTTGATCGACTGTTCTTCTCTCAGGATGCGCCATTGCGCCGAGAGTTTCAACGTCTGTATAAGACGCTGTTCAATGCTCCTGAACCTTATATGAAGATTGTGCAGATTCTGGCCACAAATAAGCAGGGTTTAACAAGGCAAGATCTGGCTGTAAAGACTAAGATTTCAGGTAAAACCCTTACAGAAAAACTAAGTAATCTGCAGAATTGTGATCTCATAAGACATTATTATGTAAAAGAGAAAAAAATCAAGAAGAATGGAGGTGTTTATCAATTGACCGATTTCTTTTCATTATTCTATCTGATGTTTGCAGATAAGGGTCTCGGTGACGAACATTATTGGACTCACCATCTTTTGTCGCCAGAAATGAATAATTGGTACGGATTGTGCTTCGAACGCATCTGCATAACACATATTGAGCAAATCAAACGAGCATTGCATTTGGATGCTATGGCAACTCAGACATATTCGTGGCGCAGTAAAACAGCGAAAGAGAAGGGCGCCCAGATAGATATTATCATTGATCGTGCAGATAAAATGATCAATGTGTGTGAAGTAAAATATTGCCAAGGGACTTACACTCTTGACAAGGCAGAATATGAAAGACTATTGAACCGCATACAGACATTCGCCCGTGAGACAGGAACACGAAATGGTCTCTATCTTACCATGATTACCACCAATGGACTGGCCGAAGGAAAGTATGCAAAGAATATTATGGCACAAGTAGTATTAGACGACATATTCGCTTAAATGCTGTCGGAAATGTCATTACAGACGTTGGATGACTATTCTCATGGAAATCAGTCCACATGAAGTCCAGAAAGTAAAATCCTGAATGTAAGAACCTGCAAATAACTCCAGTTTGATCTGGATACGAAGGTGCACATTTTATAGGTGCGATAGGTTTTTATCTATATGTAATTGCTTAAATATGATAATTAACTTATTTTAAGAGACGTTGGTGAAATTGTTTTGGGATTTTTGTTATATTTGCTTAATTTTTATCAATGTTTATGTAGTGACTTTTTTATGAAATTTATATTATCATACATTCTGACTTTTGTATTCTTTGGGTTCTTTCTTCCAGATAGTTTCCGCTTTCCAGAGAACTGGCATACATTTTATTGGAATGTGGAGTATCTTTCGGAGACGTTAAATAAAGAGGGAGTCATAAGGGTGCTCTCAGATTTCCTGACACAGTTTCTAGCTTATAGATGGAGCGCATCATTGTTGGCTTCATTGCCTTGCGCAGTTTTGTCTTCTACTATAAGTCATATAATATGCAAATATGTTGAAAAAAAAGTTGTTAAGTATATTTTGACTACATCGATAGCCTTACTAATTGCCGCAGGTAGTTATTTTGGAATAGTATCCCAACAAGAATATTCTGGTGAGACAGGAAGATTTAAAAACCTGATGTGGAGCGTGAGGTGCAGTGATTGGGAGAAGATTATTTCACAATCGAAAGGTCGTGTAGTAAATAATCTTCTTGAACAGAATATCCTGAATATGGCACTCGCCGAAAAAGGCATGCTTGATGAGCATCTTATGGACCAGCCATGTAGAAATATATTAAGCATTTATGTACAGGAATTTGAAAGTCCGTATGTTGCTGCAATGTTAAGCGATATTTATTGGTCAATGGGTCATGTGGCTTTCTCTCAAACGTATGCTTTCCAAGCAAATGAAAAACTTGACAATCTCAGTCCGAGACTGCTACAGAGACTTACACAGACCGCAATAGTATTTGGCCAATACGAACTTGCAGAAAGATATCTCTGGTGGTTGGATCAGACCTTGTTCTATAAAGAGTGGAGTAAGCAGCACAGAGCTTTGTTGAATGATGAAGCAGTGGAGAAAGATCCGTACTATTCAGTGAAACGTCATTGCATTATTGAGGAGGATCGTTTCTCTGGGTCGAAAGGATTGGACCAAGATTTAAGTTGTATCGTTGCACAGAATCCTGATCATAAAGCAACAGCGCAATTCCTTAACGCCCTTGTAAAACTCTATTATGGCAAATAAATGAAGCATATTCAGACATTAATATTAGCGGCTTTGGCCGGAGGCTTGGCTTCTTGTAATGGTGTGCCCAAAGAGGCATCTCATATAGATATGCTTGCACCGATATTCCCTGACTATAATGGGGTAACTATCCCTTGCAATATGGCTCGTCCTACTTTTGATATGTCAGAAGAAGCTGCTTTATCATATTGTAAATTCAAGATAGTCGAAGATAAAAGTGATTACGAAACATTAAGATATCTTGTCTATGGAAAACGAAAGGATAATGGACATTGGGATTTATTCAATCCTGTAGAAATAAAGGTGTCGCCAGATAGCATTGATCCCTACATCGCTTATCGTAGAATTGATCCAGGATTCCGTGTTTGGAATAAGATGGGTATTTACCAGCGAGATTTATCTTCCTACGAGGAATTCTCAATTCTTACCAACGATCAGACGGATGAAGGTTGCATGAACTGTCACAGTTTTCATCAATATAGTCCCAAGCTCATGATGTTTCACCTAAGGGCGGAGCATCCTGGTACTTATGTTCTAAAAGATGGAGTGGTCAATAAGATCAGCGCAGTTCCTGCTAATGCATCAGCGAAACTGTCAAAGTATAAATCTCTTGTTTACCCATCATGGCATCCGACTGGTCGGTTTATTGCGTTCTCAGTTAACGACACACAACAGTCATTTCATTCTACCAATCTTAATCGTATCGAAGTGTTCGACCATTCTTCCGATGTTGTTGTGTATGACACAGAGACCGATGCGTTATTGCTGAGTCCATTGCTCATGAGTGGAGATCAGTTTGAGACTTTCCCATCATTTTCACCTGATGGAAAATCAATATACTTTTGTTCGGCAGATTCAGTACCTGTGCCAGACCGGTATGAGGATGTGCATTATTCACTATGCCGTATAGAGTTCGACCCAGAGAACAAAACATTCGGAAATGAAGTCGATACATTATACAATGCTCGCAATGAGGGTGGAAGTGTATCGTTCCCAAGAGTAAGTCCAGACGGCCGATGGTTGATGTTCACAAAATCATCTTATGGCAATTTCTCAATTTGGCATAAAGATGCCGACTTGTATATGATCGATTTGACCAAAGATAATACTCCAGTATGTTTGTCCGATATAAATTCGGATGACGTGGATAGTTATCATTCATGGAACTCTAATGGTCGTTGGATAGTATTTAGCAGTCGTAGAGATGATGGCCTTTATACCCGACCATATTTCTCTCATGTCGATCAAGATGGTAAATTTACGAAACCATTTATGCTTCCACAAAAGGATGCTCAGTATTATTATAGAATGATGCAATCGTATAATATTCCAGAATTTATATCTGGAAAGGTCGATCTTCCATATTTTATTGAATAAAAGGGCATCTAATAATAATAATAAAATAGGAGGTTAGTTTTTTGCTAACCTCCTATTTCTATTGATAAGGATAAATACCTATTGCTGATTAATAACCCTCGTTCTGAGTCATTGCAGGATTCTTGAGAAGTTCATCCTCAGGAATTGGCATATACATCTTAGCCATCTTGAAGTCGAAATCACGAGCAGTCTTCCACTCTGTAATAACAGAGATTCCGTTCTGTGGAAGAGAGTTCTTTGGATAAACCGTATTTACATGATCCTCAAGGAAGCCTGACTTATGCATATCTGAACGGAGGTAAGGCTCTGCTGAGAATTCCTTGCGACGCTCGTTGTTGACAGCAACCTTCCAAACTGGAGACTGATAACCCATATCAGATTTAACCTTTGCATAGAATTCCTGAGCAGATGGGAATTCAACTACCTCTGTGTTGAATGGGAATGGATATCCATCGAGATCTACAGCATCACCCTTACCATCGCTATCTCCGAAATAATCAGCTACTTTCTGGTGGTGGGTAATAAATTTAGAAAGATCTTTGCCAACCTCGAGATTGCCGAATGCACGATTGCGAATCATGTTAACATAATCCCATCCCTCATTTTCCAAATCAAGGTTGAAGCAACACTCGGCAATGTCAAGGATTACATTAGCATAGCGCTTGAAGTAGAGGTGATCAGGAGTCCAGAGACAGCCAGTTGCCCAGTCTGTACCTCGACCATTACGCCAGTGCTTTGAAGACCATACAGTTGGAGCAGGGTCTGCTGAAGCCCAGTGGAAACCGCACCAGCCTACATATTCCTGAGCAAATGGGTTATAACCGATAGGGTGCTGGAGGTCATATATGCCATTAGCACCTTCTTCGTCCATCTTATATGCATCATAAGTTTCCTGATCGAAAACCCACTTGCCATCAACCTGCTTATATCCACGGATATACTTAGCATTTGCATCAATCCAAGCCTGTGTTGGCTTCAAGCGCTGCTCCCAAGTTGGGTGATCTTTGCGAAGCTCGTAAGGAACAGTGGCTGTAACCATAGAACCATCACGACGCTTGTCAAATGCACCAGCATACTGACCATCAAGGTAGTTTTCGAATGAGTCATAAAGCTCCCATGACATCTGGTATGTACCCCATGCACCATTTGAAGTTGGAGCGAAGTAGAAACCTGTCCAGCCACGAGCACCAGCGTTCTTACTGTTATCCCATGTGCCCCAGTCATCACCAGAGTTGAGAACAATCTGCCAGATTGCTTCCTTAGGCCAGCACTCATCAGCATCATACAATGTAGTGAATGATGGAGCAAGTTCATATTCACCACTATTGATTACCTGCTTGAAAGCATCGTAAGCTTTTTTATAACAATCTTTTTTATCTACACTCTCTCCTGCATATTCGCAAGCATATGCTTTCCACATATAAGCATCTCCGAGGAAAGTAAGGGCCATACCCTTAGTACAACGACCATACTGTCCCTGGAAAGGTTTCCAGTCAAGGCTGTCAGCTGCACTTTTGAAGTCTTCGATAATGAAATCCCAAAGTTCTGCAAAACTCTCGGCTTTTGCTTTTTCAGGTGTATTAACAAAGTTCTCACCAGTTATAAGAAGAGGTACGCGACCGAATGTATTTGCAAGACCAAAGAACTCAAAACCGCGGAGAGCCATAGCTTCACCAGAAAGCACTTTCTTTACAGATCTAGAGACATCTTTTGCATCTTTGATTCCAGAAAGGAAGTCGTTGCAGCGCTGTGCGCATTGATAAGACTGCTGCCAGAATGTCTTCAACTGAGCCTGGTCTGATGTCCAGTTCTGTGTCATGAAGTCCTTGTCCCAACCAGATGCCTGAGAATCCATTGTTGGGTGTTGACCATTAAAGATCCAGTATTTATATGGGTCATCGTTGGTGCGAGGCATCAAAAGATCGTAGCAACCAGTCATACCTTTAATGGCATTGTCGTCACTGACGAACATTGCATCTCCCGCAAGCAATGAATAATGGGTTACATCAAGGAACTCATCATTGTCGCAAGATGTAAATGCTACGCATCCCAATGCAGCAATACCGAAATATTTGGAAATATTTTTCATATTGATATTCATTTAATAATGTTTAGAATGTGACATTAACACCGAATGCATAAGTGCGAGGCATTGGGTAACGGCCAGTATCAAGACCTGTATAGAGAACTGAACCCTGACCACACTCTGGATCGCCATACTTGTTATATGGAGAGAAACAAGCGAGATTCTGAATTGAAAGATATACTCGGAGATTCTGAATCAAGAGAGAGCTTGCAATATTCTTAGGAAGTGTATAACCAACCTGAAGGTTAGAAATCTTCAAGAAGTTGCCATTCTTAACCCAAGCATCACTTGCACGCATGTTGTAGTTCTCATCGAGGATAGAGAGACGAGCCTCTGTGCCGTTAGGATTTGTTGGAGACCATGCATTCTTAGCTGATGACTTCAAGATGTTTGGTGAGCAACCATCGTCCGAACCAAACATATTGACAAGACGCATTGCTGAATAAGAGAAGATCTTCTGACCAAGAACACCATGCATCTGAACGTTGAGATCGAAGTTCTTGTAGTTAGCAGTGAGGTTCAAGCCATAGTTGAATGAAGGGAAACCGTTGCCTAAGATTGTTCTATCATTTTCGTTCAATGTATGATCACCGTCGAGATCCTGGAACATGTAGTCACCAAGTTTAGCATTCTCCTGACCCTGTGCCTTTGCTGCTGCTAAGTCTTCTGCAGTGCGGATGATACGATCAACCTTGTAACCATAGAATGAGCCTACAGCTTCGCCCTCCATACATACTGAGTGGTTACCCCAATGATAACCGTCAGCAGAACCGACAGCACCAGTATTTGAACCGTCACCAGTACCTGCACCAGATGAATCAGAGTTGGTGTTGTAAATAGGATCACCCATCTTCTTGACCTCGTTGTGGATAGTTGAACCAGTGAATGTAGCGCTTATTGTCCAATCCTTGTTGATTCGCTTGTTCCAGCCGACCATGATTTCAATACCCTTGTTCTGAATCTCGCCATAGTTAGTGTAGATCTGAGTATAACCAGAAGAAGGACGAATTTGGCGGTAAAGGAGAAGATCCTTAGAAGAACGGATGAAGTAATCCAAACCAATTACGAGCTGACTGCCAAAGAAAGCTGCATCGATACCGATGTTGGTCTGTTCATTTGTCTCCCATTTGAGGTTCGAGTCCTTAAGAGTTTGATAGTAACCCTTGAGTACGTTTGGTGTGCCAGTTCCGAGACCCATAGCTACGCCTGCAGGATAATATACGAACATACCATCGACGTTCAAACCATTTACAGAAAGGTCTGTAGGACCACCAGAGTTACCGGTCTGACCCCAACCAGCACGGAGCTTCAAGTTGTCAAGCCATTCAACATCCTTCAAGAATGATTCCTCGGAAATTCGCCAACCGAGAGCTGCTGAAGGGAATGTACCCCAACGGTTACCTGAACCGAAGTTTGAAGATCCGTCTCTACGGATTGTTGCGGTCAAGAGGTAACGATTCAAAAGAGAGTAATTTATACGACCGAAATATGAGATGCCGCGTGACTCAAGGTTGAGTGCACCATTACCTGTACGGCTATTATTAAAGTTTGTTGTCAAACCAATGTCTCGGTTGTCTGGAGACTCAAAACCTGTTGCACTTGCTGAAGCCCACTGACCATACCAGCGAGAAACTTCGTTACCGAGCATTACGTTGAAATCGTGTACTTTATTGCTCCACTTATAAGAAAGAGTGTTTTGGATGTAAAGGGTTTGGCTTTCGTTGTTGCTTACACTGAAAGCATACTCATTACCGTCACGTGGTGCATAGTATGCATCGCCTACACCACCGCCGCCTGCAAGACCGTTGATAAGGTTGATGCGTTCACCATTTACGTAATTGACACGTTGAACATACTTACCACCTGAGAAATTGTTGTAAGAACCCGAGTTGTAATCATATGAAACGAGAGTCTTCCATGAAAGTCCCTTAACTGGATTAATCTGCAAATAAGCACTTGCAAGAGCACGATTGCCGCGGTTGCGGGAATTGTTCTCCATCTGCTTTGCATACATGTTACCGAGTGTGGTACCCCAGAAACCATCATTGAAGTTCTTGCCGCCAGTAACTTCACCATATGTTCCGTCAGGGTTAACAACGTTTGGAGAAACATATGTGCCAGCTGGAACGCCGTCGTATGTTACTGTGTTACTTGTAACGAAATCCATTGATGGGGTTGCAAATGCAAAGTCACGAAGTGATGAAAGGTTACCGAAGTTGCCTACAGAGCTGTTAGAACCGTGTGAGTCTGTGTGCACAAAGCTTACATCTGCACCGAATTCCATATACTTGTTAATCTGTGTGTGTGCATTTGCACGTGCTGTGATACGCTGATATTCAGAATTAACAACAAGACCTTCATTCTTCAAATAGCCAACCGAGGCGTTGTACTGAGACTTGTCGTTACCGCCAGAGGCAGAAACACTGTAGTTATGACGCATTGCTGCACGTGTCATAACGTCTTGCCAATCGATAGCGTTGCGCTTGCCGTCGTACGCCTCTGTCCAAACTGGGTTCCACATGATAGCCTTGCCATTTGCATCGACTTGATTATCATTGATACGAGCCTGACGGAGGTTTGCTGCATATTGGTCAACATCACAAACGTCAAGTGTGCTTGACAATGTCTGAATACCGAAATCAGCAGTGATGTTTACGTTAGAATGACCCTTCTTACCATGCTTTGTTGTGATCATGATCACACCGTTAGCACCAGCGGCACCATAAATTGCAGTTGCAGATGCATCCTTCAATACGTCAATAGATTCAATATCGGCAGGTGACACGAAATCGGCATTTGTGCCGACTTGGATACCATCAACAACATAAAGAGGAGCTGCCGAACCGTTAATGGTAGCGACACCACGGATACGGATCTGAGCCTTTGCATCAGGAGAACCATCCTGCATTGTTACGATTACACCAGAAGCAGTACCCTGAAGACCCTGTCCAACGTTAACAGGCGAACGCTTCATCATCTCTTCTGTGCTAACCGAAACAACAGAACCAGTGATGTCTGACTTCTTCATTGTTCCGTAACCTACAACGACAACGTCGTCAAGGCTCTGAGCATCCTCAGAAAGAGTAACTGTGATGCCAGGAGCAGCATTTACAGTCTGAGAAGCGTAACCAATGAACGAAACCTCAAGTTTAGCTCCGCTCTTGGCATTAACTGAGAACTTACCGTTGACGTCAGTGACAGCACCAACACTAGTGCCAACTACGCGTACATTGGCTCCAATAATTGGATCACCAAATTCGTCAACAACGGTACCTGTGATGGTCTGATTCTGTGCAACCGCAGTATTCATCATACTTGGAGCAACAAAACCAGGAGCACCACTAGCAAGTAAAGCGACCATTGCGCCTACGAGCCATGATTTTGATTTGATACTCATGTTTTAATTGTGTTAGTTAATATAA
>JAZQOF010000009.1:0-18382 GCA_045627785.1 Bacteroidales bacterium
CAAGAGACTTGGACTGGATGTGGACTATCATTCAACGCCATGTCAAGCAACCAACCATCGAAACTCATTACAAGACAGTAATCGACAAAACCTGGATACCATGAACAGTGCATCTTACATCATCTGGCATGAGGCTCTTCAGTGCAGCCTCTCACCTCTGACCTGGGGCATAGACTTCTTTGACCTGCGAACCCTGTATGACAACGGGAGGGAATCGGGTATTGCATTTCATGTCATTGGCAATTGGATTCAGATCGAGTACAACGAAGCAGGGAACAACTTTACCATCACATTCATACCAGACGGACAGGGAAAGGAGATTGTGAGAGAATCGGTTTTATTGCAGGGCATCGTTCCTGTGATAGACGGATATGTGAGAGAAACGGTTTTATACAAGAACCGACTTTCTGCTGAGATTGGGCTTACGGCACAATCGAAAGCCTCATAGAAACGGCAATTTAAGAGATTGGAGAATATACAAGAATTTCAATTATAAGAAAGATTGAGTTATTGTGTATTCTCCTTTTTCGTGTCTATTTCAGCAATTTCACAAATACTCAACGTTCGTTCGATATTTGTTAAACATTATGGAAACAACCAAATTTATCGCATATCTTAGGTGTTCAACTCAACGCCAGGGAACATCAGGACTAGGGCTGGATGCTCAACGGGAAATCATCAGGAACTATCTCGGAGGCAATTCACCGATAGCAGAGTTCATCGAGATTGAAAGCGGACGTAAGACAGACCGCCCCAAACTACAGGAGGCACTTAATCTGTGTCGGAAGGAAAAGGCTACCCTGATCGTGGCTAAACTCGACCGACTGTCAAGAAACGTAGCATTCACATCCAGACTGCTCGAATCAGACGTAGAAATCAAGTTCTGCGACTTTCCTGAAGCAAACCGGCTCGTACTTCACATCATCAGTTCTATTGCCGAGTATGAAGCCAACCTAATTCGGACAAGGACTAAACAAGCACTTGAAGCAAAGAAAGCAAGAGGAGAAAGACTTGGAAAGCCTGAGAACTTTACAGGCAATCAGGCAAAGGCACTGTCCCGAAGCAAGGAATCAATCCAGACAAAAGCCAGGGACAACCCAAACAACAAGCGAGCCGTTGCAATGCTGAAGGTATTGGTGATGCAAACTGCCAACCTGTCTGAAATGGCTCGGACACTGAATAGCGAAGGATTTACTACAAGCAGGGGTGGAAAATTCACTGCCCAACAGGTGAAAGTCCTTATCGAAAGGTATAACATCAAAAACAATCAAGACAATGGAGAATAACATTTACATTCAGGACGGAAAGACTATCAAAACACTCAACCCGTCCGAAAACGTCAAGGCCATCATATACAGTGATGAGCAGAGAAGAACCATCAACGAACTTATCAGGCACAACTACATTCCGAAGCATACATCAGTCGGTACAGGAAAGTCTGGTAAGAATCATTGGAGCATTGAGAACTACACCGGACGGTATGGAGTAGGATTCAAGATGATTACCACTTCACCGTTCAGCTCAAATTTCAACCACATAACTTATTTCATCAAATATTAACAACTTAAAAACAAAAACGATTATGCCAAACTGGTGTGATACAACTTACAAATGTGTCGGTGATCCGAAAGAAGTACGATCACTGCACAAGGCCATTAAAGCAAACGACAAGAGAAAGACATCACGAATTAAAAATGGATTTGGAAGACTTTGGTTAGGAAACATTATCGACCAACTTGGAGGCGACTGGGAAAAGTATCGATGCAGAGGAGAAATAACTGATTACTACCTTGAACCAGATGGAAGTATGCTAACCATCTATCAGTGTACAGCTTGGTGTGAGCAAGAGGGATTCAGGGAACTAATAGAAGAGAAGTTCCCGAGCATTAAGGTCTATTACCGTGAAGAAGAGCCTGGATGTGAGGTTTATTATACCAACGACGATACTGGAGATTACTTCCCTGAACGCTACTTCCTGGACTCATACGATGCTGTTGACGAGCCTTATTTTGAAACGATTGAGGAAGCAGCGGAATGTGTGAGTGGGATTGTTGGAAAGAAAGTAGAAGCGAGTGTGAAGGCTATTGAGGATGCTTTGGATGAATATACTGAAGAGCAGGAAGAGAAGGGGGAGGATGTGTTCTTCAGCTTTCATGAGTTCACAGTTGTTGATGATTGAGGGAGAGGGCGAAAGCCCTCTTCATTTTTTCTGAATCTTAATTAGAAAATCAATATTGGGAGTAATTCAATTGAATCCTGCATTAACTATTATTTCTTATTAAATTTGGTGGAATAATTCTTTCGTCATATATTTGCAGTTATATTTAGTATAACAACGATAATTGTTCAATAATAACAAGCTAATTCAAATGAAAGGGTACATATACAAATATACTTTTCCTGATAATAAGGTTTACATAGGCCAAACTCGTAGAAATCCAAAGATAAGACATCGAGAGCATCTAGATCCCGTAACAGGCCCTTATACTCCAGGTTTTTGGGAAGCATATCAAAAGTTCAACACATTTAAGTATGAAATAGTACATGAAATTCAACATGAAGATGAAGATGAATTAGTTCGTATTCTCAATGCTTTAGAATCTATGCTAATTTATGAACTTAAAGCATATGATTCTGCATATGGTTATAATAAGCAGATTTTTGGTCACGAACGAACTAATTCAAATAGAATTCTTTCTCAAAAATTTGAAGAGGTATTTCATCATCTTACATATAAACAAAAAATACTACACTCTTCAATCTGTACAAAAATATGGGAAACAAAAGAATCTTTTACTGCAGAGGAACGTGATATGTTACAAAAATGCTGTTCAAATGATGATCCGATGTTTCATTTTCATGAGGGCTTTGATATTGATAGTCTCGTAAGAGAAGATATTGAAGATAATTGGCTTCAAATTGAACGAGTATTAAACTTTTTAATAATGGAAATCGAAGATGAAGCATATAATGAAGCTAGATGTTTTGTAAATGAAAATGCAGATGCCATTCTTTCAAATTATTACGACAGTAAAACTATCGTGGCCTTAGATAAAGATGGTAATATTGTAAAAGAATTCCTTTCATATAACGAAATAGCCGATTATTTCAATGTTACAAGATCTGATAATGTTCGAAATGTGATTAGAGGAAAACAAAAAACGGCATACGGTTATTTCTGGAAGATGAAGTCTGATATCAAGATCGGGATTGATACACATGTAGACTAATTCACTTTTTCAAAATAGTGTAGGCATAATAGTGGATGACTAGAGAAGAGAAGAGAGGAGAGGACTCTCTTCTTTTTTTTTTCGTCATTTTTCCTCGCATATTAGTGATAACAGAAATGAGAACAAGTAACCCTATTAGTTGATGTAATTTGGACTATTTATCTATTTTTCGGCAAAATAGTATTGTTATATCGCAAATTATCTTTATATTTGCGGTGTCCTTCGGGAGAAATCGGAGGATGATGGCGTATTTGCTTTATCTTGAAAATCGAATCTGGAAAATTCAATCTGAAGAAAGATATAGTTAAGGACGCTTATGTTGTTGTATTCGTTAGGTATGCTCACGCTGCCAATGTATACAAGCAGCGTGGGTGTATTAATTGTTCATTTCTTCAAGGTTTTCCAGAGCCAGATTTTCGATGAGCAGATAAGTTCCCACGCTTTCATAATGTCTAATTCTTAATACTGAATTTGGGTACTTATAAGTTTACCTTATTCTATGTCGTCAAACCTATTGATGTTTTTAATGCTGCCATTCTTGGTTAACTGCGCGAATAAACAAAACAATGCGGATTTGTCGTATGAAGATTCGTTGTGTTTGGATTATGAAAGTGACTCTTATATGGGTGGTCAATCATATGATTCGGATGATTATGAGTATGATGGCAATGGCTCAACTGGAAAATGGAAGAAACGATATTATAAAAATGATTATGACGAGGATATTGAAAGTGCGCCATTTATCGAGTTACTATTGTCACCCAATAATGATTATTACGATGATAACTTTTTGAGTATCCGGGTCACTATCTACGACAACGCACCGGTTGTTACCGTCATTCCTATTTGTAAAGATGATTGCGAAATAAAAGTTCGGAATAATGATACTAACAATGAAGGATTGATGGTTCCTGACAAAGTTGATGATGCATTATACTACATTGGTGACAAAGCGATGCAGTGGATTCAAATTTTGCAAGGGGGATACTCAATTTCTCTTAAGTACCGTCCATACTTTTTCGAACCTGATAACATCAAAACTATAGCATATCACGTGAACTACAATACTGGAGTTGTTAATGCGATAAGAGAATATTTGAACATAGACATCGAAAAGCTTGCCAGCCAATCGTCATATAATGAAACTAATGAAGGCTGCTACGGATGGGAATATTATGAACCACTAATTGAGTATGATGGCTCGTACGGAGCACGCCCTGATTTTGAAGCACAAGAATGGGCAGTTACCGTTTACGGCAATAAACTGAAAGATGGCGGAACAATCAAGGTCAAAGTCATACTGGGCGGAGACGAAGAAGACCTAGACGAAGAAATGGAAGAACATGACTATACTTTTAAAGTAAAGAAACTGGGCAACAATCGTTACTCATTCACCGATGCAAAAACTGGAAGCAACAACGTCAGTTGCAACGGAGCAAAGTTCCATTTCTATATTTATAAGTAATTTGTATATATTGATAAATACGGTGACAACACTTTTTAAATATTCGTAGAGTAAAAATTGAATAATTGAATAAAAGACGAAGTAAAACTTAATCGTGTATGAAAACAAAAGTGGCAGCGATATTGCTCGCATTTTTCTTGGGATGCTGGGGGATCCATTGGTTCTATCTCGGCAAAAATGGGAAAGGAGTAGTTTATTTGATTATCGGTTTCTTTGGACTATTCTTCTGGTTCCCACTATTAGTAACTGGAGTATTATCATTGATTGACTTCATCGGTTTCCTGTGCGACAGTGAAGAAAGATTCAATGCAAAGTATAATTACAACAATTCGCATTCTGCATCGATGCAGCAACAAACCACACAATATAATACACAGCAATCCAATATGTTTCAATCAATGCAAGAGGTTCAGTCACAATCAAAAACGGAAAAACTGTTTGATCTTAAGAAATTATTGGATGATGGTGTATTGACGCTAGACGAGTTTGAAACAGAGAAGAGGAAAATATTGGATTCATGATTAGGAATAAGCAAACAATATAACATACTTATATAATTATCATTTATGAAAAAAACATTCATTTTTACAGCATTGTTAATTTTGCTTCTTACAGCATGTGATAGTCACAAAAATGAAGCAAAGCAAATAGTTTTAGATTTCCTTACTGCTGATTTCAAAAAGGATTCAGTTACTATGGGTAAACTATATCCGTTAAGCCAATGTAAACCTTTTTATAGCAATAATTCTGAAATTGCACCAGCAAATCCTGAATCAGTTGTGATTGATAGCATCGTCAAAGTATCTAATGAGACGGAGGGTGATAGTATCATCAAATACAAGATTTATTGTAACATTCCCAACAGAGGTATAGTTGTGTTCCTTGCCAGTAATGAAGACGTTTTATATGCACAGCCAGTTAAATCAGATAATAATGCACTAAGAATTGTTGATTCCAAAAATTATTTTCGCCCTGTCATTGATTTGGAAACACCAATAGATTCTAAAGTGAAACTTCATACTAAATTTAAGCTCAATTATTCTACGGACTATGCTCTTGCTATTTCATATCGCGACGCATTATTAGCAATAACTAAATCGATTAATCTTTGTTATCATGCAAAAGATAGTTTAGGAATAATCCGAGAACTTTATCCAACTTCTGACATCTTTAATACCACACAAGTGGTTCCAATTGATACCAATTATTTGTCATCACCAGATTTAGAACAAGTTGTCGCACAAACAACTCTTGATGGTCAATTGTATCAATATGATTTCATGGGGTATACATTTGTTTACCATGCTGGATTAGACAAAATTGTAGACTCAAAAGGATTTTGCAATTATTCAGACAGAATAATTTACTTAGAAGAGAATTATCGTGCTCCAACTTTTCCAAACGATGCAACCGACCAACAAATACTTCATGCAATAGTGTCAATGGAAACATCGTATAACAATCATCTGAGAGCACTTGAAATGCAAGAAAAGAAGGAACAAATAAGAGCTCGCTTAACTAAAGAAAAAGAGGCAAAATGTCAAAAAATCATAAATGCAGGATTAGGTATTATTGATTTCCATCAAATCGGCGACAGTGATAGCAAAGGATTTTCAATAGAATTTTTTAATCCATCTAATAAAGACATCAAATACGTTACATTCTCAGTATGTGCTTATAACCAATTTGACGATCCGATTAATACAGACGGTTATCTTCATAATTGTAGGATCGAAGGACCTATATATGCAAAAAATACTGGTGGATGTTCTTTTGATAATGTATTTGAACATAATGTTAGTGTTATTGACCATTTATCAATTGTGGGAATACGGATTGAGTATATGAACGGAGGAGTCAGAAGTGTAGTTCCTAAAAATGCGACATTGCCTGATAATTGGCAAGAAATGTTTGAACCAGTAACAGATAGTGAAGTAGATGCAGAATATGCAAAAGAATACGGTAATCAATAAATTTACGATTCCAATAGTCGCTGTAAATATAGATACTGGGATTGCTACTTGGAGTTTATCGAATGCTTACGGTTAAAGAGTCAGAAAAGTAAACGGATATCCCCGTTTTGGGTGGGTGGATATCCTCCGTTTTCAGCAGTTACAGCGATTATCACTTCATATTGGAGTTGATAATCGCTGTAGTCTTTTTGTACTGTATGCTATAGTTGTGCTACGCTTCCTCACGCAGTCTTGTCATATATTGTATGTTGGATTCGTTTCTACATACAAACAACGTAAAAAGAGCAGAAAAGTGAACGGACATGCTCCGTTTTTTTAGCCGTTTTTAAACCGATTTACGGCTCAAAGCGGATGGATTAAAACCGATCCGAGTGGGTGGGCATGCTCCGTTTTCGCCAGGGTGGGCATGTTCCGTTTTCGCCAGATATAGAAGCGAGAAACAGGGAGGTGAGGTGCTGCTGTTGTGGTAGGTGATGAAGGGGCAATGATTTTTCCTGGTTTTGTCCACACTGACCATATATTTTTCTTAAAGAATGATACTTATTCGTCGGAAATGATTATGATTTGAGAACTTTTTCATAACTGTGCATTGCAAGAGTGCATAATTCTAAATAATCTGCACTGTCCGGGTGCATCGAGACGAATCAAATCAATAAACATTAATTATGTTGGTGTGCACTTACACAAAACTTGTCGGTTGAAGAACCGGAACGAGACAGTATCATGCAAAATAACTGTGCTATGCAATATACCTGTCAAGGTTCCGCCAGTGTCCATAGTAGTGACAAAGATGATGCTTTTTTATGTACTACCACCTTATTTTCTGCTATTTGTTTGGTCGAATTAATAATTTGTACTATATTTGCCCAATGAAAGGTTATCAGGTGAATTGATACCGAGAGAAGCTGTATTATTATCGGCATGGGTTGCAGCTTGCGAATCACCAACGAGAACCGATTCTCCCATCTGCGATTCGGATGCAGACTGATTACTATTTTTCTAAAGCAAAATAACCATTTATGACAGAACAAGAAATCCGAGAGAAGTACCATTGGGAACTTGACCACTTCCCAGATTTCAGTAACTATACAGTGTCAGGTGAATTGTTAGCAGATCTCTCTTCTTGCCCAGCAGAGGCAAGACAGCTTGTAAATGATGTCCAATTAAGAAAGATCAAATTCATTTGTGAGGTTAATTCCCTACAATATTCAGATGATCAGGAAGGACACAAGAAAGCTGATGAATACGCTGGCAGAAAGCAAACGAAAACTGAAGTCGTTGAACCTATCGTCAGACAATTACTCGGCGATGCCATCTCCGACTTTCACTATAGCTTCCCTGAAGATAGTTTCTTTGTCATTACCAAAGTGAGGATTGACAATGGAGAGTTGGGCAGGCAACTAACAGAACGCTTGGGCAAGTACTTTGAAGTACACGAAGTGCAAGAAGGTTACTACATCATCGATGCAAGTATCGTTCCGCCTAAGAAATAATTAAGCCTACCACCATTCAGCCTGAAATAAATGCAACTTTGCATAGCGTTATAATGCATAAGTCGCAAAAAACCTGGATTAGTAAAATTATACACTCATAAGATGGAAGGAACACCCCGAACCCACGAAAGCGATGTGATGCAATTCTGCGTAATAGCCATAGAAACGGCTGCTCGCAAGATGGACATCTCCTCAGCCGAGCTCACCAAGCGTCTTGATGAGCAGGGACTTATTGAAGGACGTCTCTTCAAGTTCTATGACACACTACACACCCAGAGTGCTGACTATGTGGCGGATGACATCATCGAAACCCTCTACAACTACGAACATGATCAATAGCGACAATCACATACTCTACCACGGAGCTACGACAGAAGTTCGTGAACCTCTCACGCATGTAGGCCGTCCAGAACTTGATTTTGGACCTGGTTTCTACCTTACCAATGACAGGCAGCAGGCAATCAATTGGGCGAACACCAAAGCCGGTCGGAAGAAAGGCCTCAAGGCTGTACTGAACATATACCGTTTCAATCTTGAGGATTTTCTTGCCAACAGCAACTTCCGCCGTATAGTGTTCCCAGAATATAACATCGAGTGGTTGGATTTTATTGCCGCCAGCCGTAAGGGAAGACAACCATGGATGGGCTTTGATTGGATAGAAGGCGGAATTGCCAACGACAGTGTAATCTCCACCGTTGACGCATATGTCGATGGAACCATGACAGCAGAGATGGCTTTAGGCAAACTCATCAATGAGGAACTCAGGCATCAGGTATGCATCAGTAACCAACTACTCATCGACCAGTACCTTACGTTTCAGGAATCCATTCAACTATAATAAGAACATGAAAGACTATCAACTATACCGCAAGATAACTCGTATCATCATGCAACTATCCGAGGAACTTCACATCTCTTCAAAGCGAGCCATGCTAATTTTCTACAACTCTACCGTAGGACAACAGCTGCATGACCCAAAATACGGATATCAGCTAATGTCTGACACATATATCGTCAACGACATAAAGGCAGAGTTTGCGAATTTGTAAACACAAAAACGAGAATAACTCATTCCTTTCAGGAGGAGATCTGATGCTAAATATCTGTTTCATAATTCGTTATTTCAAAAATGGTGGTAGATACAACTTTATCTTTCCCTTCACTGTCTTATGTCTTCGATACTCTTCAGTCATTCTCTGTATGCAAGGACTATCAGTAAATGCCTGTTGTCTGGCCAGCCTCTGATATCCGTCAATCACCCAGTTCATGATTCCGGGGAGTTCATTGCTGATGATTCTACTGGCCAGTGTCGGATCAACCCTGTCTTTCGGAATCTGCCTGTCGAATGGTATGATGAGAAGGCGTCTGGCAAAACCGTCACTCATGTCTTTCGACTTGGGGAGTTCGTTGCAGCAGAAGATATTCTTGGCATAATCATCTACAGTGGCCACATCCTGGTACAACTTCTTAACTGATATGGACTCTCCTGATGCCAGTCTCTTGAGGACATCCGGGTTCTCGATTGCAGTTCCGATGTCAGTACAGGTGTTGAGTCTTTTCCCGATGATGTTGGCTCTGGCATTGGCATTGTCAGCAAGATCTGAGAGCGATTCATGAGAGACGTTTTCCTGACCGATGAGGTTTTCAATGATTTCCACCAACACACTCTTTCCGTTACATCCCTTGCCATAAAGCAGCATCACCTTTTCCAATTTGAGGCCGGGAGTGAAGAGCCAGGCAATATATTCAGCTATCACATCCTGCACTTGTCGTTCGGGAAGGACTTCAGACAGGAATTTCTCGAATACAGGACAGGCGGCATTAGGATCGTAACCATAAGGCAGGACATAGGGGAAGTAGTCCTTGTAGCTATGATTGGAGAACTTCATGGTAACGAGGTCAAGAGTTCCGTTATCAAAGTTTATCTTGGATGCCGGAGGGGCAGTGTCAAGCGTCATTACGGAATACGGGAACTGGGCATGGTTGTCATTGATGACCTTTCTGTCAGATGCAACCACAGTGTTATCTGAAAGATAGATAAGGGCAAACTTGATGAAGACCTTAAGTGTTACATTATCGACGGGAGCGTAATACTGTCCCTGATATAGATACACCTGATTGTTCATGTAAGTAAAATGATACCCGTTTTTTTCTGCTATCGATACAATCTCATGGCAAACTTTGGGGGCATCCTTCAGATTGAAGTCAGGTATTTTTGTTATGGCCTGTAGAATCTGGCCTAATGCTTCTTTTGTATTTTTCATTTTCCGTAAGCTGATTTTACTGTTGTGATTATCTCATCGGCTCCGAACCCATCCTGTCCATAGTAGGCAGACAGATATGAAGCCGCTGTTTCTTCTGGTATACCGGCATCATGAAAGAACGAAGCCAGCCGATAGAGGTTCGCATTCCTTACACCTGGATACATCGGGAAGAAACGCTCGAAGAGTTCATGCTCCTCCACTATCACCTCCTTTATCTTTTCAGGATCAGTCAGTGGAGTAATCAAAGTTGGATTGTCAGCAGAAGACTTGTCCTTTCTGGTGGAACGAACCTTTGGAACCGATATACCTTCCAGCATCCCAGGGTCTACATTCATCGGCTTGGCTTCAGGATTCAGGTACATGTCCTTGTCGCAACTGACAAAACAGGCCCTGCTGATGTTTCCGCAATGGGGATCAAACTTCAGGTCACTCCTTCCTGTCAGATGCAGCTGGCTACCAATCCAATTGTATAATGCTGGATTCAGTTCCGGTCTGTCAAGGTCATGAAGGATGATAACCTTCAGTCCGGTCCCTGTCGGGGAAGTGAACATAGCAAGGACATTTTCACAGCCAGACAGTTCTCTCCTGACTGTATCCTGGTCTTTCACATTGTCCAGATCAAGACATATGGCAGGGGACATCTTAATGAGTTTGTCGTCAGCTCTCTCACTGAATATTCCAGAGGGGCAAATCAGTGGCAGGAGTTTTATCTTCAGTTCTCCTTGTTCTTTTTCTGGTGCCTTTCTGATTTCGCTGATCTTCTGCTTCAATTCAGTCGGCGGGTTCCTCATAGTCTCCAGCACATCCATCAGCAGGAAATTGTCCGGGTGCTTGGTGTCCTTTATGTACCGGAATGCTGATACTATTATTTCATTAATCTCTACCATCTTTTATTGTTTTTCTGGGTGGGCAATTACTTGAACCATTTTTTTTATTTTTTTTATATGCTTTATATAGGAACTTAAAAATTTTTGGTTGTAGTAGTGATATTTAATGTTATACCTTTATCACTTAACCAACTAACAATAGAGGTGTATCTATCCTTAGCTTTACGAGGTTTAGGAAGTAACTTATATAGCTCGTCCAGAGTAATATCGATAACTCCACTTTTACCATCCTCTACCAACATCTTTAATTGTGGATAGTGAGGGTATAAAGTAATGACATCAACAATAGTCCTCTTTTCGGGCTTACTGTACTTCTTACAAGGGCATGCTATACCATCAATACTACATTTTTCATCAGAATTAACCTTAAAGTACTCCTGGACAGCATAAACCAAGTCATAGTCAATATCATCCGAGAAGTAGACATCAATGGGCAATCCGGTATGCTTCCTGATCTGAGTCCTGCATATAGTCTGTACCATCAATGACAGCATATAATCCTTAAACGAACAATCTATGCCGAAGTTGGAGTTGATGTCAGACACTATGGTATTTGGAATATTCCATCCTCCAAGAAACACCACGGTATCAAAGTCACGGTATTCGTTGCTGCCTCTGTCTTGCCCACTACCTCTGTAAATAACGGCCAGGTTATCTTTTTCAGCTCCGACAGTAACCAAACAATCAGTCAGCAATTGGGAAAACTCAAAAACTTCCGGGTTGCCAGTACCTAGGTCATCATCATCTACCATACCATTGTTGGGCGGATAAAAAGTAATCGTCTTCCAGCATATCACCAATACCTTATGCCCGGTTACAGTCATCTTGGCAATCATCTCAAACAGTTCATGACCAAGTGTAATCAATGTCTCCTTCCCCGGTACTACAACTGACTGATGGCGTTTGATTGTGTTATGAAAGAGCTGAAAGCGAATATCGGACTCATATCGATGGCCGGTTACAGGTAAGAGTCTATCCTTTGGAAACAGAATATCAGCAGTTCCGTCGAGAAGAATTGTAATGGCTCTGTCAGCGAAATCACGAACTTTATTGAGCAGTGGAGTCAGGCCGTTGTTGTGGATGTGGTTGAGAATATGGTCAGTCTTGTATCTCGTCAAGCCGCTCGACTTGCCTGGAAACATATCGAACTCACTGCTATCCAATGCCAATTTCATCACAGCGATATCAGAATAGATGTGCTTGTATACTCCTTCTGCTATCTTCTCTCCATCTTCAGGGACATGATCTATGTAAGTTAGTATGTCTGACAGTGGGGAAGGGATGGCGAATGGTTCAGGGTAAAAGTTAATCATCTCGTCGATCAATAGGTACTGTCTCGTCTTGCCATCCTTATAAGCCAGGAACAAATCGATTGGATCTATGATCATCCTTGCTGAGGTTATGATGATAACGTCGTACCAAGATAGCCTCTCAGGGTTCTTTCTGTATTCATCCATTTCGGTATAGTTCTTGCTATGAAGGACTCGGATTGAACAGTCATTGTAGATTGTCGCTTCCACGGCTTTCCTGTAGAGCTCGTCGGCAGCTTCTATTGTCGGAACTACAACAGCTATTCCGGCTTTGTAGAAACTATTTATGATTGCCGTTATCATGGTTGTCTTACCTGATCCGCATCCAGAGCTTACAACGGACAAACCAACTTCAGAAGGCAGTGGGATGCAGCAATTTAGAAACTGCATCCCATCGTTAATAAGACTAATTGTTGCCATCTTTACTCCGACCAAAAAGATCTTTAATATTCTTGATTAAGCTTAATACACCATTGGTGACAGAGATACCTTCGTGTACCGCTCCAAGCCCCATCATCCAGTTGGAATACGGCGTGTTGACCGCTTTGGTATAAGCATCCATGCCGCTACTGCCCTGATGCAAACAGGTTTCTGACCAGCTAAACTTTTCTATTTCCTTGCCATAATACAGCATCTTCTGCTCACATTCATGATGCTTTTGTAGATAATAGTCAAGTTCATCAGGCGTTGCGTCGGGGGCTGTTTGGCGTTGTGTAAAACTATCTAGCCATTCCTCTGCCTGGTGTTGATAATATTCTGCCATATCAATAAGATGGTGCAGCTGCGGATGGACCTGTGGAACCTGCCCAAAAATTTGTTGGAGAGGCATCTGTGCCTGTTGTGGAAGTGAGGGGAGGGCTGGTTGCCCTCCCATTACCTCGCTGTCAGGAATCTCGATCTCGAACTGAGCCAACGGCTTACCATCCGGCCCCTTAGGAATCCCGTGAGCATTAATCTGGTTATAAGCTCGTTCTGAAATTCCTAAACTCTTCATGACATTGGCTTTCTTTCTATTGAAGAACTCCCTTGTGTGAATCGTCAGTATCATATTTGGATCTTGGTTGTGTATTTGTTAATACTTTAGTGATATAATCTGCATTCATAGCATTATTTATGAATTCTGTTAAACTGTGTTTCCAATAGATTTCTGCTTCCAGATTGAGCGCATCGACCTCTGCCTTAAGTGTACGGATGTCATCAGGGTTGTAGCTCTTCTTTCCAGAAAGAATGCCGATTTTATAGTAATTACAAATGCCGACTGTAGCTTTAATCATTTCAAATGATCTTACAGGATCGATAATCGGCTCGATGCTTGCCCACGTCTTGATGCCCATGTCATGAAGCTGCTTCATCGCTTCGATGCGCTTGGCATTGGGAGCTGCTCCAGGCTCTTGGTCGTCACAGCCTGTCAATGTAAAGCCTACTGAAATGAGCTCTTTGTACTGGAAAGCTGGTACCACAACTGGGTTTTCAAGCCAGTCAGCAGCTTTAGTAAGTATCTGACATTTAACGCCTTCGCGGAGAGCATGTCCAATGCATTTCCAGTTAAGCTCGATTGTTTCAGGCAGACACGGGTCTGACACAAAGTTGAAGTGGAGAGCTTTGTCTTCCTTGATAATACTGTCTTTAACTTTCGTGAGCTCTGCCATAAATATTTGAAAAGCAGTTTGTTCATCTACTAACGACTTCTTGAGACGGACATCTGTACCGCCAACTGTCTTGCTCATAAGATTGTGATTGTTATAACAGTAACTACAGTTGTGAGTGCAGCCATTGTAGAAATTGCAAGCCCATTCGGAATATTCGGCTGCTTTGCCGTTTGGACGGTAGATTGCCTTACCTTTAAAACTCTTTCGAGTTTCTTCCTGTCCTTGGACAGGGACTTGACTGCCAACCTGTGGCTCGCCAAGGATTAATTTACAAATACTCATTTACTAATAGAGATTAAATCCTCTCCACCACTAAGGAGCCTGGCGGAGAGTAGTTGGCTGGCTCTGGCCGTTGTTATTTACTCTTCTTAGTTTTTTTCGAATCTGCCAGTGCGTTGTAGTTGCTGTAAATCTCTGCCACTGTACCAGCTTTCAGACGTTTAATGGTCTTTGCCACTTCCACTTCCGCTTCCTCTTGCTTTGCTCTTAAAACTCTAGAAATATTTTCGTCAACTCCGACCGCGATTGCGTCGACGTCTTCGCCTTTATTTGCCTTGACAAAGTCTGTATAGATGGTTCTCAAGAACTTATTCAGTTTGGCCCAATCCTTGACTTTGAACAACTCTTTGACCTCGGTTTTGTTGTTTTCGGTCATGAGAAAGATGGCACACTTGAGGTTTCTGCCGTAGTTCGGGTGCTGCTTGTCAGATAAGTTGTCATAAATTGACTTGAGTGCATCTACGAGCTCCATCCGGTACGTCGTCTTGGCTTCTTTGTCAACGCCAAAGGTTGCCACCCAAGCCTTAAGAAGTGCGATGCCTCGATCTGCAGTTTCCTGATTAAACTCTACCTCTTTTCCAGCGACAGCATCAGCCAAGCGGGTTGGTTCACGCTTATACGTCAAGAGGTACTCGGCAGCTTTTGTTGAGAGAGGTGCGATGGACTTTACCTCCTCAACATTGCTGAAGAATGCACCATCGGTCTTGCCGGTAACAACATTAGAACGGACGTGATCGTCCTTATCCCACTTGCGTTGATTCGCGTTTGCCTTTTTAACATGCTCGTAGTAGTTATTGCCGAAGTCATTATAGTTATGAAGTTCAATCTTCATGTCAACTTCACTGTGGAGAAGGGCGACCGTTAGTCGGTGCTGGCCGTCTGATGGCACCAGATAAGAGTCGATATCGCCGCTTTCGAGGGTAACCAGCTCGCCTGTCTTACAGTCATGAGCCTTAAACTCAGGATCGACGGCCAGGATCTCTTTTAGTGGTATGCACTCAATTGGTCTGTCAAAAGTCTTGTCGACCGAGTCTTTGACATCATTCCAGAGTCGGGTTAATTGAGCATTACTGATAAGGCGATTTCCGGCAGCATAAGCAAAGCGAAATTTATCTTTGACTGCCTGGTACGAAACGGTCGGCGTATAACTGACCTTAGCTTCCTCACCAAGAGCTTTTATGAGAAGGGAGACATAGTCGTTGGTACTTGCTCCTGCATCAGAATGGGTTGGAACCACTGGTGCGGCTGATGGAGTTATTTTTACAAGGCCTTCAGTCTCGGGGGTTGCTACTACGCTGCTAAGCTGTACTTCCTCACCAACTATTGGTGCTGAAGCCGATGGATTATTGCTTTCCATTTCTTGTTCGTTTATTTTTTTTATTGGTTCAGGCTCTACTACGCCTGCCTGAAATTGCGTTGCTTCAACAGTCGGTGCTTCATCGGCTGGAGCAAACATATGGATTGGTACCATAAACCGTTGTTATTAATAACGTTCCACCCGGAGTCCGCTTCAACTCGTGAAGTAGATCTGCCTTCGGCTTCCAGAGGAGAAGGTGGAACGTACTTAGTGTTAAACATTTTCTACTAACATAAAAACATTGCCTGTACGAGTGTGCGTTGGCGTAATACCTACCTTGCGCAATGCATAGCTCAAAGCCTTCGCCTTCAAGCCGCTTGCTGCTTTCGGAAACGCCCGTTTTATAATCTCAACGAGCATTACGGCTGTATATGCTTTGGCTGGCTCATCAAGACCAGGAAGGTGGAAGCATCTGTTGAACAGTTCTTCCGGCTCTGAGACTGGATAGAATTGTTTATTGTATTCCTGGATAATCTCTTCTTGTTCATGAGTTAAGTACAGCAACTCACCTCGTTCGACTTCCGCTTTCAGTTGTGCATAAAACTGTTCGTGATTCATCGGAATTTTGTCTAACGGCTTTTCGATCAAGTATACTCCTACGCGTCTGCTTCCTGATGGGTCGGACAAAATATCCAACTGATTGCTAGTGCCGATGAAAGAAGCTGAACGCTGTCGCTTCACGAAACTATTGGTAAATAGCTTGCGGTAACAAGGTTCCTTCATGGTGAGTATGTTCTTGAGAGAGGCCATCTTCTTTTCGTTCGTCATCAGCATGTCACACTCATCCAAGTTGATGAGATACTTGGAAATTAGCTGTTCCTGGAAATGTCCGGCCTCGCTAACATCGAGTCGTTCTGTATAGTACGCCTGCAATTCAGGCGGAACTAATTGTCTGCAGAACGTCGTTTTGTACATGCCTTGCTTAGCCGATATCAGGATTGGCATAAACGAGTTGGCCGTTTGCATGGGAAACCCCATCATCTGTGCTACCATTGCCCTGGCCCAGACATGAAATGCAGCGATCAATGTCGGTTTCTCAGTCAGGCAGTGTCCGATACAATCCACATGGTCTTCGCCATCGGGCGCAGGAAGGTTGCCAAGATATTCTCGAAACGGATTATATTTGGCGATAGCTCGTGACGACAGATACTGCTTCATGTCTTGGTCGCAGAATGGGACTCCGTTTATTTTTGCATGAATCAGTAATGTATTAAGCCTTACGTTTGTCAATTCATCAAAGTGTTGTTGCTCAATTTGCAAATCTCGAATCTCAAGCTTACCTGTTATATCGTTGAGGCGTAATTCATAGTTCTCTTTCAAGAAATCTTGAAAAGCAGTCAACGCTTCTAGATACGTAATTCTTTTCATATTATTAAATTTATACGTCGTGTCCTTTTCACGACCTTTAGTTGTTGCATTTATTGTTGAGAATCTTCACAGACAACAGTTAACTGTTTGATATACAATTTTATTACCTGTGAAGATTCTAGTTGGTTTCGTTTAGTCGTCTTCACCACCTAACATATAATGCTTTGGTGTGGCTGGCGTTAATCAACCATATGTTCGCCGCCAGAAGCTTACAACTGCTTGCTGGTTTATGAATGCGACCCTTACGGCCTCAAGCCGAAACTGCCAACTCACTATCCTTGCACTTACGTGCCTTACCGGGCTGTGGTGTGTTCCTTTTGTTTCAGTATGTCAAAGAGCGTTTCGTTACGTGTACGCGCTTGTACCTAAATTAATTAGGCGCGTACATCCCATGGAACTTTGTCCACGGCCTTGAGAGCTGGAATAATCATCTCGCGATCGAAACGGAGTAGCTTTCCGACACGGTAGCAACAGTTGTTCAATGCTCCTGATCTAACGAGGCGATATGCAGTGCTGCGCGAGATACACAGATACTCAGCGAGCCCATTCAAACCAATAATTATGTTACTTTCATTCATATGTGAGAATTGTTTACTACCCAAGCAATTGCTAAGGTTTCGTGCTGCAAAGTTAAGAAGTTTTTTTTATGCAAACAATACTTAAAGCGTTGAAAATTAAGGTGTTAAAAGCGTTAATATCGGTCGGATTAGGTCGGATTCTACATTCAAACGGGTCGGATTAGGTCGGTTTAATTTTAGAGTAAATTGTTGTTTTTTTTAAAATTGTCATGTCGACGTTGCATTTTACGAGTTTACATGTTTTTCCTGGGCGTAATTTTTGAGGTTCATCCGGAATTTCAAGTGATGGAATCCGGCTTATATTACTCTCCTTAAAGTCTACGAATGACAAGCGTCTGGAGGACGCTACATCATGGCGCTGAGAATCAACTACATTTCGAGGGTTTAGGGTTTATGGAGCCATCCGGATGGTTCTCTCCACTCTAAGTTCTCCACTCTTTCAAGGTATTGTCTTCCAGACAAGGAACTACCCCGATGCCCATATCCCGAGCACACCTACACTGCGTTTCGGTCTACCCGGTTATTGAGA
>JAZQOF010000010.1:0-129482 GCA_045627785.1 Bacteroidales bacterium
TCAAGCTGTACGCCAAGAGTATTGGCGAGTTTGCGACCCTTTGTGAGGAGCTCGAGGCTGACGTCCTTTACGGTTGTACCCTCGATTTCGCAATATACATATACACTATTCATATTAGCCAATAATCTTATCGTTCAACAACTCAACCATCAAATTCTCTACATCAGCATCGCTGCCAGTCATTGTGCGGCTTTCCTTAGCCTTGAAGACGATGTTTACAACAGTCTTAACGTTTGTAGGAGAACCAGCCTTACCAACCTGCTTGAGATCTGCATCGATATCAGCAGCACCCCACTGTGTGATGTTGAGATAAGGCTTCTGAGCAACCATTGCTGCAATTTCCTCAGCCTTGTCTGCTGGACGCTCTGCAGGAACAGTAGCATTCTTATACTTCATAACGCGCTTAGCGTTGCGTGGACGACATGGAGCAGCAGAACCGTTAACAGTTACAACGAGTGGAAGTGGAGCCTCAACAGTCTCAACACCACCATCGATGTGACGCTTGATAACAACCTTTCTTGCAGCCTCGTCAAGAGAAAGGATCTCCTCAGCATAAGTTACCTGAGTAAGACCGAGCTTCTCTGCGATCTGAGGACCTACCTGAGCAGTATCACCATCGATAGCCTGACGACCACCAAGGATGATGTCATAACCACCGATCTTACGAATAGCCTGAGAGAGTGTATAGCTTGTAGCAAGAGTATCTGCACCGCCAAGGCAACGATCGGTTACAACATAACCTGCATCTGCACCACGGTAGAGTGACTCACGAATTACTTCTGCCGACTTTGGAAGACCCATTGTCACTACAGAGATTGTTGAGCCAGGGAACTGCTCCTTAAGACGGAGGGCCTGCTCGAGAGCGTTAAGATCCTCTGGATTGAAAACAGCAGGAAGAGCTGCACGATTGACAGTTCCTTCTGGAGTCATCGCATCCGGACCAACGTTTCTTGTGTCTGGTACCTGCTTAGCAAGTACGATGATTTTTAATGCCATATTTATTAAATTGATATTTGAAAATTGACAGTTGAATATTATTTGTTCAAGCCATTGTTGGCGATGAGCCACTCAGCAATCTGAACTGCATTGAGAGCTGCGCCCTTCTTGATCTGATCACCGACAAGCCAGAATGTAAGACCATTCTCGTTAGCGAGATCCTTACGTACACGACCTACATAAACGTCATCCTTGCCTGCGAGGAAGAGTGGCATTGGATAAACCTTGTTAGCAGGATCGTCCATGAGCTGAACGCCCTCGCCGTTGCGGATTGCCTCCTGGAATGCCTCAACAGAAACAGGCTCCTCAGTCTCAACCCAAACTGCCTCTGAGTGGCTGCGAAGAGAAGGGACACGAACGCACATTGCTGAACAAGCAGCGTCTGTGTGCATGATCTTCTTTGTCTCGTTGAACATCTTCATCTCCTCCTTAGTGTAACCATTGTCTGTGAAGACATCGATCTGAGGAATCACGTTATATGCGAGCTGATATGCAAACTTGTTAACAGTTGCAGGCTTACCATCGAGCACCTCACGATACTGCTGTTCGAGCTCAGCCATTGCTGCTGCACCTGCACCGGAAGCTGCCTGATATGAAGCGATGTGAATACGCTTGATATGGCTCAACTTCTCGAGGCACTGAAGAACAACAACCATCATGATTGTAGTACAGTTTGGATTGGCGATGATACCACGTGGACGAACCAATGCGTCTGCTGCATTGCACTCAGGCACTACGAGTGGCACATCAGCATCCATACGGAATGCACTAGAGTTATCGATCATTACAGCGCCATACTTTGTGATATCTGCAGCAAACTCCTTTGAAGTACCGCCACCTGCGCTGGTAAATACTATATCAATACCCTTAAAATCCTCTGGGTTATGTGTAAGTTCCTTTACAACGATATCCTTGCCGCGGAAGTTATACGAACGACCAGCACTACGGGATGAACCAAAAAGAACAAGTTCATCGCAAGGAAAATTGCGCTCAGTAAGCACGCGGAGAAACTCCTGACCTACAGCACCACTTGCACCAACAATTGCAACTTTCATTTCTATTGTTTTATTAATTTATTAATAATTATTTCCTACATTAAGTCTGCAAAGGTACAAATAAAAAATGAATTCCACGGATTATTTCCGCAGAATTCATCATCTATATACAAGATTTATGTATAATCTTAAGATTATTTGGCAATTTCGATGCACAAAACGCACAACTCTGTGCACCAAATTATCTGGCAGAAAGTCTAATGACTAAAAGTATCTTTCAATCAGAGAGTCTTCAAATACTCTGAGACATTCTTCTCGATACGAGCTGCGAGATCAGCATCTTCAGCCTTAACGAACTTCTCACCGACGATATGCTCATAGAGTTCGATGTAGCGTTCCGAAACGCTTTCTGCATATTCGTCAGTAATCTCAGGCATTACCTGACCTGGCTCGTTCATGAAGTTATGTTCGATAAGCCACTGGCGAACGAACTCCTTAGAGAGCTGCTTCTGTGGCAAGCCCTTTTCAAACTTCTCCTCGTAACCTTCAGCATAGAAATAACGGCTTGAGTCTGGAGTATGGATCTCGTCGATGAGGTAAACCTTACCGTCCTTCTTACCGAATTCATACTTTGTATCAACGAGGATAAGGCCCTTGCTTGCAGCGATTTCTGTACCGCGCTGGAAGAGTGCATAAGTGTACTTCTCCATTACCTCATAGTCCTCCTTGCTCACATATCCCTGAGCGATGATTTCCTCCTTGGAGATATTGAGGTCGTGACCTTCTTCTGCCTTGGTTGTCGGGGTGATGATTGGAGTTGGGAACTTCTCGTTTTCCTTCATTCCCTCAGGAAGCTTAACGCCGCAAAGCTCACGGCAACCTGCCTTATATTCACGCCAAGCAGAACCTGTGAGATATCCACGGATGATCATCTCGACGCGGAAACCTTCACACTTAAGACCTACAGTTACCATTGGGTCTGGTGTAGCGAGCTTCCAGTTTGGAACGATGTCGCTTGTAGCATCGAGGAACGATGCCGCAATCTGGTTCAAAACCTGACCTTTGAAAGGAATGCCCTTTGGAAGAATAACATCGAAAGCAGAGATGCGGTCAGTTGCGACCACCACCATAAGTTCGTCGTTGATGTTATAAACGTCACGGACTTTTCCGTGGTAAACAGACTTCTGACCCTTAAAGTTGAAGTCGGTACGAGTTAATGCTGACATAAAATATAATTAAAAATTAAAAGTTAACAATTAAAAATCAGTCTTCGACAACATGCATTTTCTTACGTTCCTCCTCCCATCGGTCGTATGCATCGACAATCTTCTGTACGAGACGATGACGCACGATGTCATGTTTGTCAAATTCTATTCTTGCAATACCAGGAATGCCTTTCAGGATCTTCTGCGACAACACAAGTCCGCTCTGGACATTATGAGGCAAATCGACCTGCGACATATCACCGGTCACAATCATTCTTGCATTGAGACCAAGACGAGTGAGGAACATCTTAATCTGCGGAGCAGTAGTGTTTTGTGCCTCATCGAGAATAATCACGGCATCGCTCAAAGTACGTCCACGCATATAAGCCAATGGAGCAATCTGGATTACGTTTGTCTCGATATATTCCTTAAGTTTTGCCGCAGGAATCATATCCTCCAGAGCATCGTAAAGTGGCTGAAGATACGGATCGAGCTTATCCTTCATCTCACCTGGAAGGAATCCGAGTTTCTCGCCGGCTTCGACTGCAGGACGGGACAATATTATCTTTCTTATTTCCTTATTCTTCAAGGCTCTTACAGCCAATGCGATTGCCACATAGGTCTTACCCGAACCTGCTGGACCCAAAGCAAATACCAGGTCGTTTTTGGCAAAGGCATCGACCAAAGCCTTCTGGTTTTGTGTTCTGGCAGTGATAGGCTTGCCATTAACGCCATATATGATGAGATGATCCTGCTTCTTCTCCTGTGGACCTTCGCCATTATAGAAGTCAAGGATAATCTCTTCGTTGAGTTTGTTGTAATTGTTGCAATAATTCACAAGTCGATCCATGAAGGTCTCGAACACCTGGATATCGCTCTCTTCACCATAAATCTTTATGGCTCTTCCACGGGCTGCGAAACGCAACTTCGGATAGAGAGTCTTGAGCAATAGAATGTTGCTATTGTTCACTCCATAGAAGATCACAGGATCTACTTGTTCAAGAATTATTACTTTTTCAATCATTATTTATATAATATATATCGTGCAAAGTTAATGATTTTTGGGAAATAATGGCAGATTTAGGCAACGAATTAAAAGAAAAGACATGAAATTTCTTTATTAGTCAGCGCCATCAGCTATTTATGACAAAAAAAAGACTCATACCCGAAAGGATATGAGCCTGTTCTGTTTATGCTTGATTGTAATCTAACATCCAGATTAGTTAGCAGCAGCCTCAACAGCTTCAACAGCAGCTTCAACAGCCTCTGCAGCAGCAGCGCAGCAAGAATCAACAGCAGCGCAGCATGAGTCAGCAGCAGCACAGCAAGAATCAGCAGCAGCGCAGCAAGCCTCAACAGCTTCTACAGCAGCATTTTCCTCAGCAGCAGGAGCTTCCTGCTTAGCAGAAGTACAAGATGCGAATGACATAGCAAACACAACACCTGCAAAAAGAACAAGTTTCTTCATTTCCGTAAAAATTTTAAATTTGATTATAACACAATAACTTTTAATAGTTTTCGTTTTAATTTTTGTGATGCAAAGTTATATCAAATAATAGCTGCGCAAACGATTAACTTGCAAATATTTGTTAAATATTCAAGTTTTTTTGTTTATTCTTATTAAATTTGCAAACTCTACATTAATATTGATAATGAGAAAGGTCTTAACAATACTACTTTTTTTCTGTATTTCAGGTGCAATGTTCGCACAAAAGCAGAAACTAAAGAACCTGCCATATATCGATCTTAGACGATTCCATTACGGATTCTGCCTTGGACTTAGTATGACCGACATCACTTTCCAGCATACAGGAACAGACTGGTATGCCGAATGTCCGAGTGTCAATCCTGCATTCTCTGTCGGGTTGCTCGGAGATATGGCCTTGACCGAAAATCTCAGTCTAAGATGTACTCCTACCCTGCATTTCATCTCACGAGGAATCACTTTCCGTAATCAGCTGACAGCCGAAACTACAAAACAGACACTGAAAAGTTGTGTCATCGAGCTTCCTATAAGCATCAAGGTAGCAACCAAACGACTCAACAACTATCGTCCATACCTACTTGCCGGATTCAGTGCCAGCTACGATCTTGCACACGAATCGGAAACGCCTGTTGTCTTCAATCGTTTAGACTTTTCTCTTCACATAGCGTTAGGAACAGATATCTATCTCCCATTCTTCAAATTCTGTCCTGAACTGCGTTTCAATTTAGGACTTGCAGATATGCTCGATCATGTGCGTAACGATATAAAAGACGAAACGCTCATGCCTTATACCGAAGCACTTTCTTCGGCCAAGAACAAGAGCGTCTCGCTTATCTTGTATTTTGAATAATACTTACTGCCTTGCAAGTTATTAACTATATACTGTTAATGTTACAGTATATAGTTTTTTATTAATATGGTTTGAATGTGCCGTTCTTGCAAGCCAGAATCTCGTCAATATCCACAGGCTTGTGCAATCCAAGATGATGTGAGCCTGTTGCTGTTATGAGATAATCTTCCTCATTACGCATACCGCCGAAATCCTTCCAAGCTTCGAGTTTGTCATAGTTGATAAACTCTGTGAACTTACCAGCAGCCTTCCACTGATCGATAAGATCCGGAATGAAATAGATGCCTGGTTCTACAGTGAATACAAAACCTGGTTCGAGTTCACGACCGAGACGGAGCGAACGGAATCCGAATCGCATATCCTTCTGTGCACCACGAGGATAACCTACATAAACCTCGCCGAAGTTCTCCATATCATGCACATCCATACCCATCATATGGCCTAAACCATGAGGCATGAACATTGCCACTGCGCCAGCTTCAGCTGCTTCCATTGGATCTCCGCTCATGAGACCTAAACCCTTGAGACCTTCAGCAATCTTTGCCCAAGCTGCAACATGACACTCACGATAGGTGATGCCTGGACGAATCATAGAAGTCGCATTCTTGTAACAGTTGATCAGAATGGTATATACATCCTTCTGACGAGAGGTATAATCAGCGCCTACAGGCATTGTAGTTGTGCAGTCGCCAGCATAGTGCATGATGTTCTCTGCACCTGCATCGAGCAGAAGAAGATCGCCATCTTTCAGAGTATGAATATATCCGTGATTATGAAGTGTCTCGCCATGATTGGTAGCGATTGTTGGGAATGAATAGTAATATCCCTCGCGCAAAGCCACTTCCATAACAGCAGCATTGATATCCTTCTCGTTCATTCCTGGCTGAACCATCTGGACAGCCTTGCAATGCATATTCACTGTGATATTTACAGCCTTCTCAATCTCTTCGATCTCTTCCGGAGCTTTATGGTTACGCATATCTGCGATTGCATAGACCATCTCAAGCGAAGGTGTAGCAACACTCATTCCTGCAACAAAAGGATCGGCTGCAGCTGTCTTGACAGGCACACCCAGCAACTCCTGAAGCCAAAGAATAGTATGACCTCTGTAAGGAGGAATGAAATGAACAGGTTGTTTCTTTGCCTTTACATTATTAATATATACAGCAAGTTCCGACATCGGACGAGTCTCGGTAACTCCTACTGCGGCACTCTTCTCGGCAATTGTAGGCTGAACACCTGTCCAGATAATATCGTCGATGGTAAGTTCATCGCCAAAGATGATTGTCTTGTTATTGTCAATATCGATTACAGCAGCAAGACCTTCATAGTCCAAGCCGAAGAAATATAAGAATGTGCTATCCTGACGGAACTGGAAGTTATTGTCCGGATAGTTCATACTAGCAATACCATTACCCAGGAAGAGCAGCAAGCCGCTTCCCATTGTCTTCTGCAGTTGGGCACGTCGTGCCTCATAAATTTCTTTCGAGAAAGCCATAATATTTAATTTCAAGATTTTATTTATGCTTCAAATATACGGCATTTTTGTTTCTGATGCAAATAATCTTAATAAATAGTGCGCATTCTCTGCCACTTTTATCAAATAAGAACGTTTTTCTTTGTGTTTTAATTGCTATATTTGCAGCACTAATAACGATAAAAAGAATGAAAATCAATATGCTTGGAACGGGCAGTGCGCTCGTTACTGAATACTTCAATACATGTTTTACGATCACTGCCGACGACGGACAAGTGATGCTTGTCGATGGTGGTGGAGGCAACGAGCTGCTTCGCCGACTGAAAGCAGCAGAAATAAGATGGCAGGACATCCATCACATTTTTATCACACACAAACATATAGATCACATCCTCGGACTTGTGTGGATGATCAGGCTTGTGTGCCAGAATGCTGCTTCAGGAAAATATCAGGGCAAGGCAACAATATATGCCAACGAAGAGGTTGTTGGTATTTTCCAACGATTCTGCAAGGATGTTCTCCCGAAGAAACAACACGATCAGATTGGCAAGGCTCTGTTCTTCGTCACTCTGAACGACGGTGATACCCACGAGATGATAGGACACCGATTCCAGTTCTTCGACATCGGAAGCACAAAAGCCGACCAGATGGGATTCGCAATGTCTCACAAAGGCATCAGCAACTATCTATGTTGTCTGGGTGACGAACCGTACAATGCCATTTGCGAGAAATATGTCAAGGGTTGCCAATGGATGATGCATGAGGCATTCTGCCTGTTTACCGAAGCCGACATACACAAGCCATACGAAAAACACCATTCGACAGTAAAGGATGCGTGTTCGTTAGCCTCGGAACTCAATGTTCCAAACGTGATTCTCTATCACACTGAAGGCACACATCTCTCCGACCGAAAGGTGTTATATACAGCAGAAGGCCGAAAGTATTATAACGGCCATCTGCTTGTTCCAGAAGATATGGAAGTAATCGAAATCTGATGTAGATCAATCTTTCAGAAGATGATTTCTTAGTGGAAATCCACGCCATTATAGAACTCCAGGATCTTCACACGAATCAAATACTCGCACTTCGACTGAAGCTCATCGCGCAAAGACTTTTCAAGTTTGGCACGGGCATTCTGCATATCCAACGAAGTGCTGCGACCAGCTGCAAATCTCTCTGCTTCGTACTTATATGCGATAGTAGTAGATTCTGCAGCTTTTTGTGCTGAGAAGTAGCTGTCACGAGCCTTTGCAGCATTCCAGTAAGCCTGTTGAATCTCCTTGTTAAGGTTCTGTCTGGCCTCAAGCAGCTGCCAGTTCTGACTTGCGATCTGCAATCTGGCCTGACGTACGCTATTGCGTGTAGAGAAACGGTTGAAGATAGGAATATTCACAGAAAGTCCGACATACTCACTACCATTCAGATCCAGCTGCTTGCCGAACGACTGATTGAACTCCGAACCATAATTATGGAAGAAGCTGTTGCTGTATGAAGCCGAGAGAGAGACAGTCGGCATATGGGCACTGCGAGCCACATTCAGCTGATACTTGCTTGCCTCAAGGTTGTATTTTGCAGCCATGATCGAAGGGTGAGTCTCGACAGCATAGTCGAATACTGTCTCAGGCAATGGCATATCGCCCAAGAGGCTTGTAGTATCGAGATCGACTACGGCAAACTGATCTGCGCTGCATTCGAGATTGAGCAACTGGATAAGATCAAGTCGCGCGATAATCTCATTACCCTTAGCTTCTGTCAACGAATGCTCTGTCACGGCAACCTGTGCACGGGCATTAGCAACTTCCGATTCAGGCTTTCTGCCTGCCTCATACAATGAAGTGGCTCTTTCAAGCGTTTCCTTATCCAAATCGAGCTGAATACGCTGGATATCCGACAAACCTTTATAATACAAGGCATTCAGATACAACGCAGCAACATTGATTGTGATGTCACGCTTTGCCTTCTCCAGATTCTCGGCAGCTGCCATGAGCGAGTACTTGTCGCTCTTGATCTGATTCGGAATGCGAAGACCTGTGAAGAGTGGCATCTGTGCTCCGATGTTGAACGAAGTATTTGCCGAAGTATTATCGATAGTGGAACCATCACGTCCTGTGCTTCGTCCGAAACCGAAACCTTGGCTCAGTGTTGCGCTTACCGATGGCAGCCAGCTTTTCTTGCTTGTATTGAGCGTCACTGCAGCATTCTCTTCCTGAAGCTTTCGTTGCTCTATTGTGATGTTATGATCGATGGCGTACCTGACGCACTCCTGCAAAGACATTTGTGTCTGTGCATCTGCGACCAATGAGCACATCGCCAACATCAGAAGAATATATAGTTTTTTCATAGAGTTTCCTTAATTTTTAACTCTTAACTTTTAACTTACCCAGGATTATTCTTCCTTTTCGTTTCCTCTAAGTTTCATATCCTTTGTCACACCGTCTTTGAGCTCGATGTAGATACCATCGCTCATGCCGACCTCAACAGGGATCTTGTCGAAAGTCTGTGGGTGTGCATCTTCTGCCGAAGTGAGCTTATATACAAATGTAGAGTCGCCGCTGAATTCGATGGCAGTCTCTTCAACTGAAAGAATATCGCTGATTCTGTTAAGCACGATTTCTGCATTTGCACTATAACCTGCACGCACTGTTACGCTGTCTGGGATGTTTGTTGCAGCAGCCTTGATTTCGAAAAGCACAGCACCGTTGTTTTCTGTTCCCTTTGGAGAGATATATTCGAGCACGGCAGGAATCTTGACGCCTTGAATTGCGCCGATGGTAAGTGTGATATCCATACCTGCATGCAAACGACCCACTTCTGTCTCGTCGATATTGCCACGGAAGATGATATCGCTCATATCTGCCACTGTTGCGATTGTTGTACCATCGCTATAGTTGCTGGCATTTACTACCGTTGTACCGATCTTCACAGGAATATCAAGGATTCGACCATTCACGGTACTTGTTACAATAGTAGTATTGATCTTACCTGCACGCTTGCTGATACCACTTGTTATGATATCGAGCGCATCCTGAGCTGACTGAGCCTGTTCACGGGCCTTATCGAGACTGGTCTTTGCCTGTTCGTATTCCTCACGCGAGATAACGCCACGGTTATGAAGCGATTCTGTACGGGCAAACTCCTTCTCTGTCTCTTCGAGTGTGAGCTGGCTTGTGCGAAGGTTACTCTGTGCATTGCTCAGCTGAGCCATATCCGGGATAACCTGAATCTTTGCGATAGGATCGCCTGAGTGAACATAGTCGCCTGGTTCGCGATATAGTTCAGTGACGATACCCTGAATCTTCGGCTTGAGATTCACCTCATCACGAGGTTCTACCTTACCGTTTGCCACAGTTTTCTTTTCAAGTGTACGTACTTCAGGAGTGAGCACCTCATAGTTTTTCTGCTTTGGCTGAGATTGCTGCCATAGGAAGTAGAATGTGTAGAGAACAAAGATTCCTACAATTGCCCAAATTACTTTTTTGATAATCTTTTTCATATATGTTATTTTTTATTCATCTCTTAATGCATCGATTGCCTTGATATGCATAGCTCTCTGTGCAGGCATCCAACCTGCAATGAATCCTCCGACAATCAGAATCGTCAACGATACTATTGCTATCGAGAATGGGATCTGCGGATTGTCAAAAGCCGATATTTCTGTAGATCCATTAGTTGCTGTAGCAGCGCCCTTTGTCACGATATCCACCGCCTGTAGAATCCATACTCCGAGCATCAATCCTCCGATACCTGAGACAACAGTGATCACGACACTCTCTGACATGATCTGCGAAAGGATTGTGAAAGGCGAAGCGCCGATAGCACGACGTATTCCTATCTCTTGAGTTCTTTCCTTGACCGTCACAAGCATAATGTTCGAAACGCCGATCAAGCCTGCGAGCAATGTTCCTGCGCCGATGATCCAGATGAGGATATAGATTCCCACAAAGAGAAGGTCGAACTTCTCGATGATATCTGCGAGGTTGAACGATTCGAGAGCCTGTTCGTCATCTGGATGTATATAGTGCACTTCCTTGACAACTGCATCGATCTTATCCTGCCATTCCTGAGCCGGACAATTATCCTTAAGCGTACAGATCAGTACATGAATCTTGTCACCCTGTCCGTAGGTCATCTGCGATGTGCTCAACGGGATAAGTATCGACTCGTCAACCGAAGCACCGATATTGATCATTCCCGAAGTCTCTTTCACAACGCCCACGATGGTATAATAGATATCGCCGACCTTTATTATCTCTCCGCAAGGATCGCCGCCATATTTGAACAGAGTGTCATAAACCTTTTTTCCTATGACACAAACCTTACGGTGTTCGCGTTGGTCAATATCATTGAGATAACGGCCATAGACCTGCTTCTGAGGGATTGAGTAATAATACCCATGCGTAGTGCCGATTACAGAATAGTCATCCGACTGTTCGCCGTAGCTACAACGCATCGAACCGGCCTGGTTCTGCGGAACGAGACGCTCTATCTGACTGCTGAACCTTTTATCCAAAATTTCTAAATCACTATTCTCAAGGTTCCAGTAGCGTCCTTTGGCGAAGCCCTTGTATGCCATCGAGGTATTGCTTGTGAAGTAGAAGATGCTGTTGGCAGGAATAGTCTTCAGTGTAGCAATGATACCATTGTTGAATCCGAATCCCATTCCGACAAGGATGATCAGCATGAGCATACCCCAGAAGATACCGAAGGCTGTCATTATCGAACGCCATTTATTGCGTTTGATAGTCTGATATATTTCAAGCCATAGTTCTCTCATAATGCTGCAAGTGCTTCAACTGGTTTAATACTAACTGCACGCTTTGCAGGGATGTATCCTGCAATGATGCCAGCAATGATCATTGTCACATTAGCGGCGAAGACAATTCCGAGTGGCACTGTCGGTGTCGCAAACACCTGCTCGGCAGATGGCTGGACGGCATAGGTGATCGTAATGACAAGCTTCACCAATCCCAAGCCCAGAATCATTCCTATATATCCGAACAACATCGTGATTCCTATCGACTCGAGCAGTACAAGCATCAGAATCGAACGAGGAGATGCTCCAAGTGCCTTACGTATTCCGAACTCTCTTGTTCGTTCACGCACTGTGATGAGCATGATGTTCGAAACGCCCACGATACCGGCAATAAGCGAAGCGATACCGATAAGCCAGATGAACATATCGAGACCCTTCATTACCTTTGAGATCTCGAGGAACTGTTCGTAGGAGTTTCTCACCCATACAGCTCTCCAGTCATCCTTATTGAATCGACGGTAATTGGCAACTGTCTCACGGATCTTCTTGTTGAATTCCTCATTCTCCTCGGTTGTCTCAAGACGGTCGGTCACAAGAGTAATCGAGTTGTAGGTTCCTTCAGGGTTGAAGATGATGCCCACTGTGCTCTTTGGTGCAAAGATGACATCTGCCCTACTTGCATTCTCTGTCGAATAGACGCCAGCAATCTGGAATGGTATCTTTCCTACATTGATCCATTTTCCGACTGGATTATTCTCCTTTGGCATCAGAAGTTTCAGAGTTTCCTCATCGACCAAAATCACCTTTCGACATTCCTTGATATCTACATTATTCAGATCACGACCTTTCTTGATCTTGATTCTCTGCCATTTCAGGTTCTTTGGATCGTAGGCAGATATGCTGGTGCTGGTGCTGAACTCACCATAAGAGAGCGACACGCCCTTGCTGACCGTCGGGAAAGCATCGATGATCTGTGAAGAAAATTCTGAAGAAAGGAGATTCTTGATATTCTCGTCGAACTTGATTCTCCTGTCTCTTGGCAAACCCTCGAAAGGCTCACTGGTCCAGCCCGGGCTCACGCGGATGGTATTGACAGTATCGGACGCGAAATTCTGCTTCATCGCATTGAGGAAGCCATCGCCGGCACTGAGCAGCACTATCAACAGGAAGATACCCCAGGCAATCGAGAAACCCGTAAGCGCAATGCGGAGTTTATTTCTCGACATCGACACGTATATCTCGGTCAATAAGTCCATCATGAATGTGAATCCTTCTATCTGTTTGATTTGCGATATCCTGTTCGTGAGTAACGATCACGACAGTCATATTCTTCTCTCTGTTCACACGGCGGAGGATATCCATCACCTCCTGTGTGGTCTTTGAATCGAGGGCGCCTGTAGGCTCATCGGCAAGGATGATCTTAGGCTGAGCTATCAAAGCACGCGCAATAGCCACACGCTGCTTCTGTCCGCCCGACATCTCGTTCGGGAAATGGTCGGCCCACTCGCGAAGTCCCATCAACTCAAGATACTCAAGTGCCAAAGCCTCACGCTTTTTCCTTGATACTCCCTGATAGTACAAAGGCAATGCGACATTCTCCATCGCATTCTTGAAACTGATCAGGTTAAAGCTCTGGAACACGAATCCGATAAGCTCATTACGCAGCTTAGCGGCACGAGTCTCGTTGAGGTTCTTGATGTGTGTTCCAGCCAGGTAGTAGTCACCCTCGTCATAGTTATCGAGAATACCGATAATATTCAGGAGGGTTGACTTACCCGAACCAGAGGCACCCATGATACTTACCAGCTCACCCTCCTCGATATGCAGGTCGATACCCTTAAGCACATGCAAGGGAGTTGCCGACTGGTAAGTCTTCTGGATTCCTGTCAATTTTATCATTTTTCCCCTATTTAATTATTCTTCAATCACTACTGCTGTACCAGAAGCAGAAACCATCATCATCGAACATTCGCCAATTGTCTCATAGTCGATATCGATGCCGATAACTGCATTCGCACCCATCTGGGCAGCACGCTCTGACATTTCCTTGAGGGCATTCTCACGACCTGTTACGAGTACATTTTCGTAGCTTGAACTTCTTCCGCCAACCATGTCGGTGAAAGATGCGATAAAATCACGAACAATGCTTGTACCGAGAATTACCTCTCCATTTACTAAGCCCTTATATTCCTTAATCTTGTGACCTTCAATCACATTTGTAGTTGTGAGTAACATTGTAATTTGAAAATTAAAATATTAAATACTAAATCTTAAATACTATATAAAAATCTCCTAGTTCAAACCATCATCAATAGGTTTGTTTATCCATTAGACGCAACAAGCATCAGATTTGTTGCATCATTTCTGTTAATTTTTCTAAAAGTTGCTCAGGATTTATTCCAAGCAGCTTCATCTCACTTGCGATATGAGGAAGCTGTTCGTCATAGAAACGCTTAGAACGCATCTCCTGAATCTTCTCGATTGCACCTTCAGCAAGGAAGTTTCCCTTTCCACGCTGACTGTACACGATCTCATACTGAAGTAGTCGTTCGATAGCTCGCTGCACAGTATTCGGATTGACCTGCATCTGCATTGCGAGTTCTCGTACAGAAGGCACCTGATCATCGGTCTTCAGTTCGCCTCGCAGTACTCTGTCGCATACCACATCGACAATCTGCATGAATATTGGTTGTGTATTTTGAAATTCCATGTTTATAAGTTTTCTTGTTTTAAAAATTTCCCCTATTCCAATATAATTATGAATTATCAATTACTTAGCCTGCTTTCTGCAGATCTGATGATAGAAAAGATATGCCAATCCTGCAAGTAATGCTGGTGAGAAGTAGCAGAAATACTTTAGACATGTCAGTACTGCCATCAGATCACCCACAATTGCCTGTGGAACTGCATCCTGAGAAAGTGCTCCTGCAGCACTTACATCATGTGCAACGACTATAGCCATTGTAATAGCACAGAAGATTCCGAAAGCCAAACCGCCTGCAAAGAAAATTGCGATAGACTTCAACTGACCGTTAGTGCGGAACACCATGTTCAGACAAATGTAAGCGAAGAACTGAACCAAGTTGATTACAGCAGAGAACCATACCAATGTCATAAGCATATCCATGAAATAGTTGAAGAACTCTGGCATGCCTGACTGGATTGCAGCTTCATTCATCTTTTCCTCCCAGTTGATACCCTCCATTGTCATCGAGAAATTGTCAAGGCTTGCAGCTGGCATGAGGAACTGAAGAGGATTCACGTTCCAGTTCATCTCAGGAGTAACCATCCAGCAGATTGCCATTGTGAGGTAATGGAAAGCAATCCAAAGAACGAATACTGCAACAGTGGCAATAGCATAGTCGGCAAGCATTACAATGTATTTCTCCAACGATGTACCTGGCAAAGAGAGATAGCTTGTAGCACTGCGAGGATTAGTAAACTTTGTGTGCAGAATTGTTGTCACCACAAACACCATCGCCAATAATGCGTATGAGAAATAAGAGTGGATAAAAGCTGCCATCACTGTTGGGAACCCCTCTGGCACTGCTACCTGACCACTGAAGTCGATTGCGCTTCTTGAATAGAAATATAAAAGCACGAGACCGCAATAAATCACTGAAATCAGCGTAGCAGCCAATCCTAATTTATGTTTGTTTATTACCCAGTCGTAGCGTAATAAAGAATATATTCTGGAAGTATTCATATCAATTATGAATTATGAATTAAAAATTTCTTTGAACTTGGCAGGATTCTTGACCACTGCACTGAAGAGAGTCTTGATATCTACAGGCATCTCCTCGCCGCTCTTGTTCAATATCACGCTCCAAGGTCCTCGCAGTGTCTGTTCGCTGTAGAGCACCTCATCGCCTTCTTCTGCGACGCCGAAGCAGAGTTTCTGTCCGATCTCCTGAAGCGAAGCGCTGAGCAGAACGCCATCGTTCTCAAGTATCACCACATAATCGATAAGGCCTTCGAGATCGTCAACCTGATGAGTCGAGATGAGCACCGTGCTGTTTTCTGTTACCGAACTTGCTACGATGCGTCGGAAACTGCTCTTCGAAGGGATATCCATTCCGTTTGTCGGCTCGTCCATAAATAAATAAGGAGTGTTGCAAGCCAACGACAACGAGATGAGAGCCTTCTTTTGCTGACCAAGCGACATCAGAGTGATCTTTTTGTCGGTTGGTACTTCAAACTCATCGAGAGCCTTCCTGAGCAGGTCGAAGCTGAATGTCGGATAGAGAGGTGCAGTAACCTCGGCGAGTTCCATGATCGTGTTTTCAAACAATGCCTCGTTCTCCGGCACCAGGCGGATCTGCTGCTGCATCTCAGCCTTTCGGTCACGAGGATCATAACCTCCCACCTTGTATTCTCCTTCTCCAAGTAGTGCTCCTGTCAGAACCTTGAGCAATGTCGATTTTCCTACTCCATTCTTTCCAAGCAAACCACAGATGTGACCCTCTGGGAGATTGAGGGTGATTTTCTTCAGAACCGGCTGAAACTTCAGATAGCCGTAGTTCAAATCCTTAGTCTGTATCATTATAAAAGTTTTTTTAAAGTTAAAAATTAGAAGTTAAAAATAAAAAATTAATACATCAAAACCAACTAACAATTTTTATTTTTCACTTTTAATTTTCTACTGTATTAGTTAATTAGTACACTGCAAAGGTATAGCAATTAGTACACTTCTTGCAAATATTTTATCGGAAATCGGATCAGAAACGAAAAAACTGCCCCTTTTGAGAGCAGTTTTGTTATATAAAGTTTACAAAAGGTGTTTTTACCTGTTCTCTTTCAGGTCTTCAATCTGTGCGAGTATCTTATCAGCTGTACGAACTGAAGGGAGATAGAAGCGGCGATAACCGAAGATGAAACCGATTACAGCACCCAAGGAACAACTGAAAACCAGATACTTCATATCAAGATACCCCATATTATTCAGTTCATTGAAATAAAAACATACCCAAACCAAGGCACAAGGAATAGCTATCATCTGCGAGGTACGCAGGTTCTTCTTATATTTGACGAGATACTTGGCTGTCTCGACCAGATTGCCCTTCAGGCGGTCACGACCGTTGAACTTCAGGAAGTACTGCCATATAGCGTTTGCCAAAAGGAACACAAAAGTAAAGATTGTGAATTTCACACCGCAACCCTGATAATGATATACCATGAAAGGTATCCATATTGCGATAAAAGCGCACAACCATAACAGTCGCATATCGTGACGCTGAAGACCGTTCATCTTATCGCTGATAGCATTCTGCATCTGCTTCTCGTTGATGTCAATCTGCTTGTCAAGGCGCTCCTGTAATGCCTTGAGCTGTTTCTTCATCTCACCAAATTCCATTTCATTCTTTTCCATAACCAATTTTTAACTTTTAATTTTTAATTCATTTTTTTCAGCTGCTCCCTGATTCTTGCGAGTCGAACTCCCACATTGCTTGCCGATATTCCGACTATCTGGCCTATCTCGTCGTAAGACATATCCTCAAGCCAGAGAAGCACTATCGCGCGGTCGAAGACTCCGAGCTTGTGTATGCGATCGTGCAGCATTCTGATCTGTTTGTCGTCCTGAGACTCATCGCTCACGTCAGCCTTTGCGATTCCGATTCTGTCGAGCGAAGAAACCTCGTCGCTGTGTCTTGACTTCTTGCGGTCGAACGATATGCAGGTATTCATTGCGATGCGCCATACCCAAGTGCGAGAGTTACTGCGTTCCTCAAACTTCCCGAATCCGCGCCACATGTTGATGAGGGTTTCCTGCACCATATCCTCGACCTCATCCTTGTCTTCCGAGAACATCAGGCACACGGTGTATATCGTGCTCTTCTGTTCTTTCACCATCCGGGTGAATTCTGTTTCCAATTCATTCATTGTTCTGTTGTTTTTTTGTTTCTTTGACTATTAGACGCCATCGCCCGTTATTTCATTACAAAAAAAATGAAAAATTTTTCTTTTTCCTAAAAAAAACCTCCAAAACACAAAGATCGGAAGCATTACACACATTATTTAATAATATATATACCCTGTTATAACAATTTTTCTTATTTTTGCACATAACAAAAAGAACACACTTATATGAACTTTCTAGAAGAAAAAATCCTGGAAGACGGAAAGATCAACCCAGGCAACGTGCTCAAGGTTGACAATTTCCTGAATCATCAGATCGACATCGACATCATGCGTCAGATAGCCTATGAATTCAAACGCCGGTTCAAGGGCAAGCCAGTCAACAAAGTGCTCACCATCGAAGCAAGCGGCATTGCAATCGCAACAATGCTAGCCGACCTCTATGACGTGCCTGTAGTCTTCGCCAAGAAGAGCCAGACGGTCAACAGCACCGACGACAAGTATGTGTCAGAAGCCTATTCCTTCACCCACAAGAAGACCAACAATGTCTTTGTCTCACGCCCATATCTCTCTGCTACCGACCAGGTGCTCATCGTCGATGACTTCCTCGCCGATGGTGAGGCTGCAAGCGCCCTGATCGACATCGTGAAGCAGGCAGGCGGGTCGGTGACAGGTATCGGCATTGCAATCGAGAAGGGACAGCAGAAAGGCGGACAGAAGTTGCGCGATGCCGGCTATCACGTCGAGTCGATCGCAATCATCGAAAGCATGGACTACGAGACACAGAAGATCGTGTTCCGCCAGCAATAATTATGAATTATCAATTATCAATTAGTATATGAGCAATCTCTACCAACTTGACGGTAAAGTACCAGTGGTACAAGCCATCCCATTCGGACTTCAGCATGTACTTGCGATGTTCGTTGCCAACATCACTCCTATCATCATCCTAGCCAATGTAGTAGGACTTGACACACAACTCAGTGCTGCACTCATCCAGAACTGTATGATCATTGCAGGTATCGGTACACTCGTACAGCTCTACCCTATCTGGCGCATCGGTTCGCGCCTTCCTATCGTGATGGGTATCAGCTTCACCTTCCTCTCCCTTGCCATCGTCATCGCCACGACACAGGGCATGGGCACATTGATGGGAGCTATCGTCATCGGCGGTATCGTGGAAGGCGTGTTGGGTCTCTTCCCTAAATACTGGACAAAGCTCATCCCTCATGTCGTAGCTGCTACGGTTGTTACAGCCATCGGCTTCTCGCTCCTTCCTATAGGCGCCAACTCATTTGCCGGCGGACAGGGTGCTGCCGATTTCGGCTCTGCCAACAACTGGATCGTAGGAACCATCACACTCCTTGCATGTCTGCTCACACAGGTACTGGCAAAGGGCATCCTTCGTTCGCTCTCAGTCCTTGTCGGACTCATCGTAGGCTATATCGTAGCCATCTGCTTCGGCATGGTCGATTTCTCTGCACTCAGCGGAGTCGGAGTCGTTGCCCTTCCGAAGTTCCTGCCATTCGACCTTGAGTTCGAGTTTGGCGCAACCCTCTCGATCATCGCTATCTTCCTTGTCTCGGCAACAGAGACCATCGGCGACACAAGCGCACTTGCCAATGGAGCACTCGGACGCAACCCTCACAAGTCGGAGCTCGGTGCAGCCGTTGCATGCGACGGATTCGTCAGCTCGATTGCAGGTCTCTTCGGCTGTACACCTATCACATCGTTCAGCCAGAACGTAGGTCTTGCAGCAATGTCGAAGGTTGTCAACCGCTTCACTATCGCCACAGGTGCATGTATAATGATCCTTGGAGGTATCTTCCCAGCAGTGGGCACACTCCTCACCACAATCCCGCAGTGTGTACTTGGCGGCTGTACAGTCATGATGTTCGGTTCGATTCTCTTTGCCGGCTTCGGCATGATGAGCCGCTGCGGCTTCTCACAGCGCAATATGATCATCGTCTCACTCTCGCTCAGCGTCGGCCTTGGCTTCACACAGGCAACACAGATGTTCGCCATCTTCCCAGAGATCATTCAGACAGTCTTTGCCGAGAACTGCGTCGCTGTAGTATTTATCATTGCAGTGATCCTCAATCTCGTTGTTCCAAAAGAGAAGGAAGAAGGGAAATAATAACTTCACTACTATATACACAAGGGGAGCGTCATTTTTTGACACTCCCCTTTTTTTACTTTATCCTGCTTTAACTTTTAATTTTTAATTCTCAGAATGAGCCGCAGCTCTGTACACCAAACATTGTTGCGACGGCAGTGAGGATCGTAGTCACGAGCTTAAGCAGCCACCACCACTTGTTTATTTAACGGTCATGGAAGACTTACACTGGAGGTAGTACCGTTGATATGATAGGTTGCCTGGGGTGTGCTAATCAATATTTCGTTATCCTTAATATACTTGACTGTTGATGAGTGAGAGGATGAAGCTTGAATTTGTGGCACAGCCGTAGGCTCCTTCTTGAGGTCGGCAATGAATCCGTCGATAGCCTCCTTTGTGACTTGTTGCATGACAACCACATGGTTCAGGTTGCCGCCAAAACGTTCATCATAACCTCCGGCAAGGATGTACTTGTCAATGATTGCCTGTGATGGACGGGTAAAGAATACGGTGTTGCTGTAGTCGTTCACCCAGTGAGGCCAACCAATCTTCTCGAGCTCATCAGCTAAGTACTTGGTACACTCCATCATGGCTGTGGCCTGCTTGCTCCATTCCTCCTTGCCGACCTTCTGTATGAGCCACCAGAACTTGAGAGGCTGAATGGCGTCACGCGAACAATTGATCATGCGCATGTTGTTGTTTAGATATGGTACGTTGAAGCTGTTCTGGCTGTCATAGACCGTTCTGGTGCAGAGGAAGAGACCCGAGGGACTGTCGATGCCGAAGAACTTATGTCCGCTGATGGCGATTGACTCGAAGCGCTGCTTCTTGTGGCTCACCATATCCTTATACTCGGTAAATGGAAGATAGCCACCAAAGAGGGCTGCATCCAAGTGTCGATAAACGGCAGGGATCTCGCTATGCTTGTCAAGTATAGCATTCAGTTCCTCCATATTGTCGATAGCGCCCTTGAAGGTTGAGCCCATAGCATAGACCATCAGCACTGGACGCGAGGTGTCCAATTCCTTCTCAAGTTCCTCAGGGATCATACGACCCATTTCGTCACTCTTGATCAACTTCAAGTCGAGATTCTGCAAGTCTGCAAGTCGCATGTTCGAATAGTGAGCTTCATCCGACACATAGAGAACAGGGCTCATGCCTGTAGTATTATACAGCATCTTGGCACCGAAGTAGATACCATGATTATTGCCATCTGTGCCGCTGTGGGTCACGATACCCCACACGTTGTCAAGATCATAGTCGTAGAGGGGTGCGAAGTACTCAATGACATCGCGTTCGAACTTCTGCGACGACATCTGCGAAGGCTTGTCGGTCATAGGATCTCCAGCATTGTTGAGGTTCACAACCTCCATGCCAGTCTTGATATACCACTCGTAGAAGTCGTGCAGTTCGGACTTTTGATTGGAAGGATAGCCGAAAAAGGTTCTCTGCTGCTCCTTCCAGACCGATACGTATTCATCTAACTCTGTGAATCCAGAACCCTGTGCACTGGCACTGATGCAGAATGCCATCAATGCGACAATTGTAAGTAAATGTTTCTTCATTATAATGTACCGTTTTGTAGTTTATCGAGATTAATTATTCTGCAAAGTTACAACTACTTAGCGAAATATTCGTAGATCACCTTGATGATGAAGATTGAGATCACGGTGATGATGGCAGGGCGAGCTATGGCATCGCCCTTCTTTATGAAGCTGCGAGCGCCGAGGTAGTTGCCTGCGATGCTGAAGAGGGCGGCAGTAAGTCCGAGTGGAAGGAGCACCGTTCCGTTGATAAGGAATACGGTGAGGGACATGACATTGGACGAAAGGTTGATAGCCTTGGTGATGCCTGCTGCCTGACGTGTGGTGAGATGTGCTGCGCCTGTGAGAAGCAGCATGAGGAAGGTGCCTGTGCCTGGTCCGTAGAAGCCGTCGTACATACCGATGAAGAATGCCGAAGCCAGAACCACAACCCACACGCGAGTGGTGATCTCAGGTTCGAAAGGGTTGCTCAGCGACTTGTGGGTGAAGACATAGATGGCTATCACAGGCAAAGCGATAAGCATGATGATGAGGAATGCGTTCTCAGGTACGAGCAGTGTGAGGTTCGAACCGATATTAGCTCCGATCAACGAGAAGACGATAGCTGGCACCGCCAGGCGCCACACCATGAATCCCTTGCTGATATACTGGGCTGTCGCTACTGTCGTGCCCACTGCCGAACTCAGTTTGTTGGTTCCGATGGCGATGTGCGGAGGCAGTCCGGCAAGCATGTAGGCAGGAAGCGAGATCAAGCCTCCTCCACCTGCTATGGCGTCGATGAACCCTGCAAGGAAAACGAGGGGGCAAACGATGAGATATGGCAGGAAATCCATTTATTTCACTTTTAGGTCTGAGATCTTATCGAGCATCGATTGGTGTACAAGGCCATTGCTGACGAGTGTCTCCCTGCCGCTATAGAACAAGTCGCTCTCCTCGCCGCTGAAATCGGAGATACGACCGCCTGCCTGCTTGAGTATGATGCTTGCAGCAGCGACATCCCAAGGTCCGATCAATGCCTCGATGCGTGACTCGAAACGGCCTGCAGCAACGTAGCAGATCTCGGCAGCGGCTGAACCCAACAGTCGCAAGGTCGAGACATTGCCATAGAGCCGGCTGATGAGAGTGACGATGAATTCGCTGAAATGAGCGGCATCATATGGGAAGCCAAGCAGGATGGCTGCCTGATCCATATCGAAGATTCTGCTCACCTCGATGACCTGATCGTTGAGATGGGCTTTAGAGTATTTGTTCGCCCAGAACAACTCGCCTCGATAACACTCATAGACCACACCAAGCAGCATCTCCTTCTCGTCGCGCAATCCGATGCTGACGCAGAAAGGCGCATGGTCATGTATGAAGTTGGTGGTGCCGTCGAGCGGATCTACAAGCCAGCAATATGGCTCGCCGTTCATCTTGGCACTGCCCTCTTCGGCAATGAAGCCTGCTTCAGGAAGGAGCTCTCTGAGTCGTGCCACGATCATCTTTTCCGAAGCCTTATCGACATAGCTCACGTAGTCGTGCGAACGTTTCTGTTCGACCTTGTTGCGGTCGAACTTCTGTCGTTCGCTGCGCAGGAACGAGCCGGCTTCGAGTGCAAGTTTCCTGACCTCTTCGGTCAGCGAATCTAATTGTTCTTTTGTCATTGGACGGAATTTTGCAATAATTGGCGTTAAATATTGGCAAAGATATGAAAATATCCGATAACTGCATTCCCTTGAATGGTATTTTTTCTATCTTTGTACATTCTTTAGTAAGTAGCCGATTAAAATTAAATCTTATCATTGAACTAAGCTGGCAATATAGCAGTGGTATCAATTTTAATTTTTAACTTTTAATTTGTAACTTTTAATTTTCATTACGTATGATATCTGAAAGACTCCAAGCTCTGCGACAGGTGATGCGTCGCGAAGGCATCTCGGCATTTATCACTCCAAGCACAGACCCTCATTCGGGCGAATATGTGCCAAACCGATGGAAGTCGCGTGAATGGATCAGCGGGTTCAACGGCTCGGCTGGTATTGCCGTGGTCACTCTCGACAAGGCAGCACTCTGGACCGACTCGCGTTATTTCATTGCAGCCAACGAACAGCTCTCGGACACTGAATTCGTGTTGATGAAGGAGAAGATCGAGGGCACGCCAAGCATTCCTGAATGGATCGCTGAGGTAACAAAGAAGGAATCGGAAGCTGGCACAAAGGTGGTGGTCGGCGTTGACGGATGGGTGAACACTGCATCGGACGTGGAAGACATGCGCACTGAACTGGCAACATACAGCCTGGAGCTTCGCACGGATATCGACCCATACGCAGAGATCTGGACCGACCGTCCGAGCATCCCTACAGGCAAGGTGTTCATCCAGAAGATGGAGTTTGCCGGCGAATCGGCTTCGAGCAAGATTGCCCGCCTGAGAAAGGAACTGAAGGGCAAGGCTATACTTGCATCAATGCTCGACGAGGTGGCTTGGACTCTTAACCTGCGTTGCGACGATGTGCTCTACACGCCTTTCCTTGTGAGCTACCTGCTCGTCACACCTGAAACTGCAAATATCTATATCAATAAGGAGAAGCTGACTCCTGAGGTCGAGGATTACCTTAAGGCTGAAGGCGTCGGCATTCGACCATACGAGGCGATTGCAGAAGACACTGCTGCATGCACAATGCCTGTAGTGGTAAATCCTGCGGGCACCAACTATGCCGTCTATTCGGCAATCAAGACTCCTGTCTGCCAGACAAGCCCTATCGCGCTCATGCTCATGTACAAGAATGAGACTGAGATCAAAGGCTACCGTTCGGCAATGGAGAAAGACGGTGTTGCGATGGTCAAGTGGATGAAATGGACTCTCGAGAACGTGCCTAAGGGCGGACAGACGGAACTCTCGCTTGCCGCAAAGCTTGAAGCATTCCGCGCCGAACAGGAGCACTTCATGGGACTGAGCTTCGAAAGCATCATGGGCTATGGACCTCACGGGGCTATCGTCCACTACGAACCGACACCGGAATCGGATGTGCCTGTGAAGCCTGAAGGTCTTCTCCTGATCGACTCGGGCGGTCAATATCTCGACGGCACGACAGATATCACCCGTACGATTCCTCTCGGTCCTCTCACTCCTGAGATGCGTCGCGACTATACCCTCGTCCTGAAAGGATGGATACGTCTTGGTTCGGCTGTCTTTCCAAAGGGCACATGCGGCACTCAGCTCGATGCGCTGGCTCGCGAGGCAATGTGGAAATATGGCATCAACTATCTGCACGGCACAGGTCATGGCGTAGGTTCGTTCATGTCGGTACACGAGAACTGCGCTCTGTACCAGATCCGCATGCAATGGAAGCCTACTCCTCTCCTTCCCGGCATGACGCTGACCGACGAACCAGGCATCTATATCGAAGGAAGCCATGGCGTGCGTCACGAGAATACAATGATCGTTGTCGAATCGGATGTTCCGACAATCACATTCGGCCCTTACTACCAGTTCGAACACCTCACTCTATGTCCTATCCTCACTTCGGCAATCGATACAAATATGCTTGAGGAATCGGAGATAAAGTGGTTCAATGAATACCAGCAGAAGGTATATGACCGTCTTGCTCCTCGCTTGGATGAGGCTCACAAACAATGGCTATATGAGGTGACAAGACCTGTAATCAAGAAATAAATCCCGATGAAACAAGCATTACTAAAACTGCATATTGCCATTTTTCTTGCCGGCACTTCCGGGCTTTTCGGCAAATGGATCTCTTTGAGTGAGACGGCTCTCGTCTGGTACCGTGTCCTTCTTTCTCTTATCATTCTCGGACTGGTTCTGGCAGCGACGCGCAGTTTCAAGAAGCTTCCGTTCGACCATTTCTGGCGCATCGGTTCGGCTGGTGTGATTCTCGTTGCTCACTGGATATTCTTCTATGCCAGCATCAAGGCTGCAAATGTCTCTGTGGGAGTCGTTTGCCTTTCGGCAGTAGCATTCATCACAGCATTGCTCGAACCTCTTTTCTCGAAGACTGCGAAATTCTCGTTGAAAGACATTCTGCTCAGCATCATCTCTGTGATAGGCATCGTGTGCATCTTCTCGTTCGACTCGCAATACCGTCTGGGCATCACCTATGGTATCATCTCCTCTACTCTCGTGGCACTGCTGATGATAGCCAACCGCCAGCTCGGAACCCTCAAGCAGAAGGATGACAAGAACTATCCGTCGTGGTTCATCCTCTTCATCGAACTCCTATGCGGTCTTGCCGCCCTTTCAGTCTTTGTCCTGGTATCGACATTTATCACAAGCGGATTCTCTCTGCCAGAGACACTTAACGACCTGGCATTGAACTACTCTCCCACATCTTCCGACTGGACTTACCTCGCCATACTCGCAGCAGTCGTAACCATCACTCCATACGCCTTGAAGATCGACGCGCTGAAGACCATCTCTGCCTTCACCGTCAATCTCGCAAACAACATGGAACCTGTTTACAGCATTATCCTCGCTGCAATATTCTTCAAGGAACTGGACGAGCTGAACCTCTCCTTCTTCATCGGATTAAGCCTGATCGCACTCTCGGTAGTGCTCCAGACCATTACGATCAAGAAATAACAAAGGTTCGAGCCCTAGCAGTATGAGAAGGTTTTAATACCTGGCTATTTCTCTCTTATTATACCCAATCTTTATATGAAAAGACTCTTGCAAATATTACTTATGTTAGTTTCGATATCTTTATCTTCATATGCGCAAGATAAAGACGAGGCGTTACTCGTCAGTAACCCAATGCCGGAATTTGTAGGTGGGGAAAATGAGATGTGGAGGTTTTTGGCACTAAATATCAAATATCCTAAAGTTGCCTCAGAAACTGGATATGAGGCGCATGTCATCACTCAATTTATTGTTGAGAAAGATGGATCTATTACACACGCTAAAGTGAAACAAATCAAAGAAGGCGCGTATGATTCCCGTTGGCATGTGTTTGCTTATAGTGACATCAAAAATGATTCTCCCGAACTAAAGCAACAGGCAAAAGAAGCCTTGGAAAAAGAGGTAATACGGATTGTGGAGATGATGCCAAAATGGAATCCTGGAAAGAAAAATGGAAGACCAGTCCGTGTAAAATATAACTTACCAATTTCATTTCAGCTAAGATAAAAGACAATGAGATTTATAGGAACAGTCTTGATTGCATCTTGTCTTATGTTTCTGATGTCTTGCAAAAGGCAGAGTAATTGGGAGGATGTGGAATATGCAATCGGACAGAATACAGATAGCGCATTGGTTATTCTTGATGCAATGGAACTATCGAATGACGATTCCTCCGATATGGCCCATTACATGATGCTGAAATCTTATGTCGGCATTGTCAAGACAGGAATGCCAGATGAAGATTCGGAGTCGGTAGTATATGACTATTATTCTTCGTTGGAGAATGAGGAAACAGAAGAAGTGCAAGAAGCTTATCTTTTGCATGCCATAAGACTTTTCAATGAAGGTAAAGAAATCGACGCTTTGTCCATTCTTTATAATATTGAGGAGTCGGAGAGGCTGTCTGAACCATTGTTCCGTTGTCTGCATAAGAAATATTTAGGCGAGGTCTATATGACAGCAGCATTTTATGAAGAAGCTGTTGAGTGTTTTGAATTAGAAGAGAGCATCGCCAGAGAAACAGGATTGACTCTTTTGCTAAGAGATGCATTGCGCAAAAAGCAAGACCTAGTTTTCCCTGAGTCAGCAGCTAACATCATTGCAAGAATGAAAGAAGAACATTCTGTGACAAAAGTTGCGAAAAGGGAGAAAAGAAATACCAAACTGATCTGGTTATCTTCATCATTTGCAATACTTTTGTTGCTGATCATAGGTAGTGTGATTGGTTATCAAAAGAGGCGCAAGGAGAAGGTCTTGAAGGCAGATCTTCTCAAGCAGCAGAAACTTAATGACCGTATTCTTATTGAACACGAAAGAATCCTGACGGTCAATCAGAAGAAGACAAAAGAGATGGCGAGAGAGATGGAACGACAGAAAAAAGAGAATCAGGAAACACAAGAAAAACTCCATGAACTTGTGTCAAGTATTGTATCTCGTCATTATCTGCCGTCTCAGATAGATCATACTGCAGGTATCTCCCAAAACTATCAGGCGATTGTCGACCTCTTCTGTGAGCGCAATACCAATAATAAGAGGAATATGAACCAGCTTCTTAAAGACTGTCCTTCTTTGTCTCTTAGGGAGCAGGTGTTATGCATTATTGTTTATTGTGAGAATTTTTCGAAAGAAGAAATAGAAAAACTTTTAGAGTTTCAATCCTCCCAGGCTTTTTCTATGGCAAGGAGTCGCTTAAGGTTAAAACTACAGGATAGCAGCGCAATAATTGCCAAAAAGGTTATTGACCGTTTATAACATTTGTACATATTCATCATATTTATATTATTGATAATAAGAGAGATGCCCTTATGGGTGTCTCTCTTGTGTTATGCACTATTGGAGCATGTGTTTTTTCGCAATAACTTTGCATCGAAAACTTAAAATAAAAACAATATGAAACACTTACTCTCAATTCTACTTTTATCTTTCTTTTGGTCGGTTATGACATTTGCACAGACTTTGTCATATAAGGATCCGGCTGCAATCGACACTACAGGGATTTCCAAGATGGCAGTTGTCTATCAATACGTGATCAACACGCTTGACGAGGATAAAAAACCGGTGTCGGATACGATGAAGATAGTCCTTCAGATAGGCGATGAAACATGTAAGTGGTTCCCTTATGAAAGATACATCGCTCAGAAAGATTCAAAATTCAATCCAAATGACGGCATCTATCTTGAAACTCTTATGCATGCACAGACAATCTTCACTGATAATATCAATGGTAAAATTATTGGTCGTGAGACTATCGGTTCAAAATGTTTTGAGACTGAGGAAGCGAAGACGTACCAGGATTGGACTTTGAAGAATGAAACGGGAAAGGTGCTTGATTACGACTGCCTCAATGCTATCTGCGATTTCCGAGGCAAGAAATGGAAAGTAGCATACAGTGAAGATGTCCCTATTTCTGCTGGTCCTTGGAAACTTGGAGGTCTGCCAGGTTTGATTATGAAGGCTGAAGATCAAGATGGTATCCATAGCTTCGAGGCTGTTGAGATCTTCAAGGATGAGGCTCCGATTACATTCGACAAATATTATACTATTAGGATGATAAGCCTGAAGGGTGATACATTTAAGTCTATCAACTTTGAGAAGAAAACCCAGAAAGAGATGATTGCTCTCAGAAAGAAGGTGCTTGGACATAAGAACTATCCTCAGAATCCAATGATGTTTGTTGCTCCTGGAGGATATAGGGAAGTAAGATATGGTGACGTAACCGATATTAATGTGATTGATGGAATCGTAGTTCTTGATGTAGCTCATAAATTTCAACCTATTGAACTGAAGTAATATGCGCAGGTTATTCCTTTTCTTATATCTTTTTAGCTTTTTCTCTCTTGCTTTCGCCCAAAAGGTGGAGGTTTGCGGCATCGTTGGCGATGAAAGTAACAAGGCTTTGCCTGAGGTGATAGTAAAAGTAACAGATGGTACAAAGACTTATGCCTTCACTACTACAGACAACAAGGGCGCATACTATTTGAGTTTCGATAAGAAAGTTACTGCCGATAAGTCAATAACCATCATCTTCAGTCATATCTCGTTCGAGAAGGAGTCTCTCCCTTTGGAACAGAACGGCACAAAGGTGCGCAAGGATGTCGTACTGTTAGCGAAGAACATAACCCTCAAAGAGGTGAAAGTCTATGCGCAACCTGTGCATCAGAGCGGTGATACACTGAAATACAATCTCACTTCGTTTATAGGCAAGGGTGATGTGACTCTCGAGGACGGAATAAAACGTCTGCCGGGAGTTGAGGTCACCAAGGAAGGCGCGATCAAATACTTGGACAAAGGAATTTCCAATTTCTATATCGAAGGATTGGACATGCTGGGAGGAAAATACAATCTCGCCACCAAGAATATCCCTGCCCAATATGCTACTCAGGTCGAGATACTACGTCATCATAAGGATCGTAAGGTAGATGCCAATACTGAGAGCGATGATGTGGCTATCAATGTGAGATTGAGCAGAAAGGCGAAGTTCAAACCTTTCGGCCAACAGGAATTCGGTGCTGGATATAGAGCCGAAGACATCCTTGTGGCATTGGGGTTGACCGAGATGATGTTCACCGATAAGTTCCAGTTGCTCGGTTCGGCAAAGTTCGGCAACGATGGCAACTATGGCGCTTACGACATTATAGACCACAATATGTCTGGCAGCAATGAAGCGACAGCGACAATTCTGTTGAGAAAATGGCAGGGTGGACAACCGCCTCTTGGCGATTATCAATACCAGAGAAACGGGTATGGTTCGCTCAATTCGATCATGAAGAAGGACAACAATCATACCTTCCGCATCAATGCCGACTATGCTTATGAGAGAAATCATAATGAGTATTCGACTCAGACACTCTACTTTGCCGACGGACAGAACATCTACATCGCAGAGACACAGCATCCTTTTGCAAGAGTGCATAAGCCAAGCTTGAGCTTGAGATATGTCAACAATGCAGATAAGAGATATGTCAGGGAAGAACTGAAGGTGAGAGCAAGCTTCGAGGATGACGAGAATCCTGTGATATATAATGGGGCGAACTTCGAGCAGCATCGCGATGCTACAGCTCTTTATGTGACCAATGATTTCGACACTACAATAAAGAAAGGTGGCACGAAGTATTTCCTCAATTCATCTATTGGTTTCCAGCGAGCTCCTGAAGTTGTAATGAAGATGAACGATATCGTGCAGAGAGGACAAAGCACTGCGTTAAGAACAAAGCATCGCACAAGCATAACTCTCAATGATAACGGCCGACTGAAGATAAATCTGCCATTGATACTTGTGGCCAACTACGATTTCTTCAAGACCGACCTTGCAGGAACTCATGAGATGGATAATATGCAGGGATTGAGCGGATGGATTGTTGAACCATCGGCTAACCCATCGACTGAATGGATTTCTGCAAACAAGAAAGCACATGCATCGTTCGGCGTCAACGTGAGATGGAATAATCTGCACTATAATGCGATGTATGGGAAGGAAGACACCGACTATTCGAGACTCTTCCTTGACCCTCATTTGCGCATAAGATATACATTCAGCGGAACGAAGGAACTGGTGATTAGCAGTTCTCTGAGACATAGTTCGGGCGATATGCTCGACCTTCTGATTTCACCAATACAAACCGACTATCGCAATACGACAATGGCATCGGGTATCATCGGTGAGACACAGAACTGGACAACATCGTTCGACTACAAATACCAGGTTCCTTTCAGCTATTTCTCTATGAATGTGTATGGTTCATGGTCTCAGGGCAAGCGCAATGTCTTGTCGTCGCAGATGGTGGATAGTGGAAATGTGAATGTGGAAAGCATCATCAAGGATAGCTATAACAGAAGTGCCAACGGCATGATCAAGCTCTCGAAGAACTATATTCCTATAAAGACAAAGGCTGAACTGGATGTCTCGGGATATTGGTCAAGCAGAGAGACAATGACACAGAAGAAACCTGTGACTATTTATTCGCAAGGCTATTCTCTCTCCGGAAAGATTGTAGTATCGCCTGTGTCTTGGTCGGAGATAACGGGTAAGGTTTCGTACGATAAAAACTATACCCGCTTCAACGGTGTCCACAACGATTACGATGATATCACGGTAAAAGGCTCATTGGCATTCTATCCGGTCAAGACTCTCGAGATAAAGGCTACATACGACTACATGCATGCGCAGATTGATGCATCAAAACATAAAGATGCCTCATTGCTCCATGCTTCGGCACAATATAAGGCAAAGCGAACTATTTGGAAGCTGAGTCTCAACAACCTGCTAGATACAAAACACTACTCTCATACCACATACACAGGTCCTGATCGCTACATATTTGACTGTTCGCTGCTCGGGAGAACTGCGATGCTGACATGTACGCTGAATCTCACTAAATATTAATGAAGGTTCTTTCTGTCATACAGCATCTAAATATTTCTTGACTTCAAAGAAATGGTATCAATAGCAAATTAAAAGTCTTTTCAACTCTCCGCAAAGTGTCCGCGTGAAGAGTTTGATCTTGGTAGAATATGCGTTTCTTAGCAACTTCCTATCGGCAAACTGCTACGATTGGGCAAAACAAAATCGGAAAGTCCGATCTGTGATCGTAGATTAGAATTTTTGAAAGTGAAAACTGTCTTCGTAGAGATACGATGACTACTCCAGAAGTCAAGAGCGCTGATCGACGCTTGAAGATTGGACTTCCGAAAGCTCCGAAATGTCTTCGACAATCGTCGACATCAACACAATGTACAAAGTGTTGATTCCTCCGAATGGAAATCAGACTTCCAGAATCTTGGGAATATCATCCAACTGCTCCGAGCTTAATTCTCACTTTTAGTTTGTCCGATCGTATTAGTTAGATGACATTACCAAATTCTTTAGTGAATTTTACCCTTTCTTCTTCGAACTGTGCAACTGTCATGATTGTACATCCTTCGATGTGTCCTAGAGAAAGCAAATCTTGATCACCTGAAACGAGATAGATTGCATGAGATTGAATTGCCAACTCAAGAAGATAATCGTCTTTGGGATCTCTACACCTGCTGGGTACATCTCCAATTTCGACAGACGTCATATTCTCTCTCATCCAGTTGATAAGATTTCTAACACTTTCATTGCCAAAATAATTGCTGAACTTTGGGCAGCTGGCCACAATCTCAATTTCTTCAATAAGATGTGGAGTGGTAATAAGTTCGATAAATGGATGATTAAATATTTGATTTATTCCTATTAAACTTCTACCAATAAGTGAGCTGATCCAAACGTTAGTGTCAACAATTAAGCGAATTCTATCATTTGTGTTCATAATACTTCCTGTAAATCTCAAGGCGGGCAGCTTCGCATTCCTGTCGAATTTCTTCATCAGTTAAACTGCAAGGTGAAAAGGAGTTTTGTAACATGGCAAATGATGAACCTCTTGAAGTAGAAGTCGGATTGAAGTCAGTTTTCGACTCAATAGAAAAATCGGTTTTACTTGAAATATTCATAATGATTATTTTTTAATCGGAATGATTTACGCCGCAAAGGTAAATACAAATATTCTAAATACAAAATTTATTTATTTATTTTACTTATTACAGTGGAAATTTTACCAAAGATTTGGAAGAACGGAATAAAATTAGTAAATTTGCAGCAGTTTCGCAGAAAACCTAATGCGAACAGTGTGTTACAAACCTTAATTTTTGGTATTTAGACCAACCTTAAAATTTTTATTTTTTCATGAATCTTTTAGAAAAAATCATGAGTGGAGGACTTGGGTCTCCTGAAGACGACGCGTCTATGATGGAGACATTCCTCGAAGAGAACTATCGCTTCCGCCGAAACATCCTAAGCGGCAAGCCAGAGTTCATAAAACTCTCGAAATCAAACAAGGATGAAGAAACTACTGAGTGTGAAGAACCGAAATTCAGGATCTTCGACAAGATTGCAGAAAACTCAATCGTACGTCGTGCGAGAATGGAAGGAATCACGGCAAACAGTCCACGTCCGCATCTCGAAGAGTATGTGTATTCGGATGCTGTCGCAAGTTACAATCCGATCGAAGAGTATTTGAATGCACTACCTGTTTGGGACGGACAGGATCATGTCTCAAAGGTGCTGAACCGTGTTCCCGGATTGACTGGCGAGAAAAAGTTGTTCATGCTCGTCTGGCTTCGTTCGATGGTTGCCCATTGGAAACAGCTTGATACGCTTCATGGTAATGAGTGCGTTCCGACATTGATCGGCGCACAAGGGTGTGGAAAATCGACTTTCGTACAGCGCCTTCTGCCTAAAGAATTGCGTTGCTACTACCTCGATCATCTGAATCTCTCGAACAAGTTTGACAAGGAAATGGCATTGACCAACAATCTGCTTGTAAACCTTGACGAACTCGACGCAATCCGCCCATCACAGCATGCAGCACTGAAGCAGACTTTGTCTAAGTCGAAGGTCAACGGACGTGTGATTTACGGCAATACTCAGGAAGATCGAGTCAGATTCGCTTCATTTGTGGCAACAACCAACAATCCTCGACCATTGTCAGATCCGACTGGAAGCCGACGGTTTATCTGTATCCGGATTCCGCAAGGAGAATATATTGATAATGTGGGAGAGATCGATTATGAGCAATTTTACGCTCAGATTCTGAACGAAGTCATCGAACTGAAACTTCCTTATTGGTTCGACAATGAAGAGGTGGCACGGATTCAGCAATTGAATCTCGATTACATGGCAAAGATGGATTTGCCAGACATGATCAATCACTGCTTCCGCAAACCGAAACAGAAAGAGATGTCGATGCCATTGAGCAGTGATAGGATTCTCGAAATTCTTTCAGGTGAATTTCCAAACATCAAGTGCGATAATCGCTCAAAAATCCATTTGGGATATGCTTTGAAGCAACTTGGATTCGATCGCAAAGAGAACCGTAACGGTATGCTTTACTATATAGTACCAAGCAAAGCTGCCTGAAATGAATGAAAAGGAAAACTCTCCACGAAGTAAATATAAATATTTGAAAATCTATATATTACTTTGTCGGAGAGTTGCATTAAACTATCCGCAAACTGTCTGCAAACTCTCCACGCGGACACTTTGCGGAGACTTTGTGGACACACAACAACAAGTGTCCGTATCGCTAAATATTCAAATCTCAGCAGATTAGATACTTCGTTGCGGAGAGATTGATTTTTATTCAAATACTATTATTATTTACAAGTATTTCTAACAATGTGCCTATTAAATTTATAAAATAATTATTGATTATTGTAAAAAATAAAGATTATTCTTATATTTGCAACAGAAATTCTTGAAATCTTGAAAAGATTTTTGGATGCGAGTATCATAAACATAATAAAGTATGGCTAAAAATACGATCCACAGCATAGAAGAGCAGGTTGAAGATTGGTGCAAACGTCAATTCCCTAGTTCTGCTGATTATTATACTAAGACGCAAAGTATTAATCCGGAAAAACACGGAAAAACTAATGCCCAATATTATATTTTGCCTCGTGCGTATTATGAGCTATCAGGCAACATTGCTAAGTACTCATTAATTACAGATGGGATGTTCATCAAGTGTGGGCTGTAGTATATCCTTTTCTTGTAAAATATGGTAAGGCCAAAAAATCAGATATAGTCACATTGTGTGGAAATCATTTGTCAGACAAACAACTACGAAAGTTTATTGATGAACTAAAGTCAAAAGGAATGCTAAAGACAGAGGGTGAACGTGGACAGATGGTTTACTTGATAGGTGAATCGTATTTAGAAAGCAATGAGATCATGAATAAAGCCCTAGAAATTGGACTAAAGGAACTTATGAATAAAGGTGAGATTATGAAAAGTATTGCTTATTGAACTGGTCTCTTTCCTTATCGCAGAACCAACCCCACTTATTGAAATACTTGCAAGAGCTGGCAATGTGAATGTTCAGAAGGGAAAGGCTATGGTAACTTGCACGACGATGGATGTGAGTGATACTTGCCTCAGGCACGAACATTGTGCGGAACTGCTGGTGCATGCGGCGTGAGATATCTGTGTCTTCAAGGTATAGGAAGAACCGTTCGTCGAAATATTCCTTTCGTCCGTTTCTGTCGATGGCAATCTGTTCGAGAGCATCACGACGGAAGAACATGAAGCAACCTAGGAAGCTCGGAGCATTCACCGGCTTGTCGCATATATTATATAATGTATAGCGTTCACGGCTCTTCTTGAACATGAATCGTGGGAGGAAACGACGCACAAAAAGATCGAATGGCGTAGGAAGAAGTCGGCAAATGAACTGATTTCGCCCGTCTGGATAAAGAGTCATTGGAGCGCATTGTCCCACATCAGGATTGTTCTCCATGTATTCACAGAGCGTCTCCAATGTTCCTTCCGAGAAATACACATCACTGTTGATCACCAGATGATACTTTGCCTTCGACTCCCTTATTGCAATATTGTGTCCTGCGCCATAGCCGATGTTGTTCTGATCGTTGTCGATGATCCTTATATCCGAAACGAGCTTAGACGCCTGCAGACACTGCAGACATCTGTCTATTTCCTTCTGAGGAGTCTTATATTTGACAATTGATACAGAAATCATATACTTAAAGCCTTCCAAAGATTATCTTCCGGAACAGGAGCTACTATTGTTATTTCTTCCTTTGAGACAGGATGAATGAAATTTGCCTTGCGCGAATGCAGAGAGATTCCGCCATCCGGATTGCTGCGGGGAGCGCCATACTTCAAATCACCCTTGATAGGCAATCCTATCTTCGAGAGCTGGCAACGGATCTGATGATGCCTGCCTGTAAAGAGCTGCACTTCGACCAAGGCATATCTCTCGGTTTCGGCAATCACACTATAATGCAGACGTGCTTCCTTTGAATTCGGCACCTGCCTGTCGTAGGCGAAAGAACGGTTTTTCTTCTCGTCACGCACAAGCCAATGCTTAAGATCTGCCTCACGGGCAATCTGCTGCAACTTATCGTCCCTGCTCTCTGAGTCTTTCCATCGGTTAGGAACTATTGCCCAATAAGTCTTGTGCACATTCCCTTCTGCAAACATCCTGTTAAGCCTCTCAAGCGCCTTGCTGGTCTTGGCAAAAAGCACAACGCCCGTTGTCGGACGGTCGAGTCGATGAGTGACTCCCAAGAAGACATTGCCGGGCTTGTTGTCACGCTCCTTTATGAAACGCTTCAATGTCTCGCCCAACGGTTCATCGCCGGTCTTGTCACCCTGAACTATCTCATGGCAAGTCTTGCTCACGGCAATTATATGATTGTCTTCGTAGATAATCTGCATTATTCCGATTTATTGTGGCAAAAGTACATTTTTTTTCGCAAAATCGGGATTTGACGGCAATAAAAATAACATTTTGACACAGTTTTTTATGTTATGCAACATGTTTCGAACGATTTTTGGTTCTCAGTTGCGCAAATAATATTATCTTTGCACGGCTTTTTTTCCAATAATAGAAAACACAACTAATTATTTTTACTTAATCAATTCTATTTATGTCTATCGTTCAATTTCTAAACAAAGGAGCAAAGACACTCGCAATCGCGCTTGTAATGCTTCTCGTTAATTGCACTTTGGCATTTGCTCAGAACATCAGCGTTACAGGTAATGTCGTTGATGATCTCGGCGAGCCTGTCATGGGTGCAAGTGTTGTACAGAAGGGCACAACTAACGGTTGTACCACTGACATTGATGGTAACTTCACTTTGAATGTTCCAAAGGGAAGTACTCTCACAATCTCATTCGTAGGTTATACTTCACAGGAAGTTGTTGTAACAAGCAACAAGATCAACGTTACACTTTCTGAAGATAGCCAGCTCCTCAACGAGACAGTAGTCATCGGTTACGGTACAATGGCTCGTAAGGATGTTACATCTTCTATTACTACAGTAAAGGCTAAAGACCTCAACACAGGTGTATTCTCTGATGCTGCAAGCATGCTTCAGGGTAAGGTTGCCGGTCTCGTTGTTACTTCAAGCGGTGACCCTAACGGTAGCCCAAGCATGACTCTCCGTGGTGCTTCTTCTCTCCGTTCTGGTGCAATGTCTCCATACTATGTAATCGACGGTATTCCTGGTGTTGACATCTCAATGGTTGCTCCTGATGATATCGAGTCTATCGACGTCCTCCGTGATGCTACTGCAACTGCAATCTATGGTTCTAAGGCTGCCAACGGTGTGATCATCGTTACAACAAAGAAGGGTAAGAAGAACTCTGAGCGCGTTAATGTAAACTACTCTGGTTATGTTGCATTCGACAACGCTCTCAAGACTCTCGACATGGCTTCTGCAGAAGATATCCGTGGCTATGTAAAGAGCAACGGCATCAACTACATGTATGATGGTGGTGCTAACACAGACTGGCAGAAGGAAGTGATGCGCACAGCATTGAGCCACAACCACAACCTCTCGATCAACGGTGGTGGTGAGAAGACTACTTACATGGCTTCAATGAACCTCGCTAAGCGCGAAGGTGTTGTAAACGGTTCAAGCAATGATCGTGCAAATGTACGTTCCCTCGTTTCTACAAAGGTCCTCAAGGATCGTCTCGAAGTCAGCGCAGGTATCAACGGTATGATCGGTAAGAACATCGGCGTTCCTATGGGCGACGAAGGTGCTTCTGTACTCGATGCCATGAACTACTACAACCCAACTCTTCCTATCTATGGTAAGGATGGCGATTGGTCAAAGGGTGATGGTTCAAACAACTACAACCCACTCTCACTCATCAACGAGAACAAGTCTCAGACTGAGTGGAAGCGCCTCCAGTTCATCGGCAAGGCTACTGTAAACATCTTTGAAGGCTTCACTTGGAATGCTAACTATTCTTACAACACATTCCAGCGCACATACAGCTCTTATGACTCTCACAAGAGCCAGATCATCGACAAGAATGGTCTCACAAGCCCTGAATTCAATGGTGTCGCTCACCGTAGCACATACTTCGGACACGGTCAGACTTTCGAAACTTATGGCAACTACGATGCTACATTCGGCAAGCACAAGATCGGTTTGATGGTCGGTTACTCTTGGGAAGAGAACTCTAACAACGACGGTTTCGGTCTTCGTGTAAACAACTTCTTCGACGACACAATCGGTTGGAACAACCTCACTTATGCAGGTGAAATGAAGAACGGTATGAAGTGGGTTGAGTCTGGTTCTATCGAGACTATCCGCAACATCTCATTCTATGGTCGTGCAAGCTACTCTTTCAACTCTAAGTATATGTTGCAGGCAACTGTTCGTCGTGACGGTTCTTCTGTATTCGGCAAGGATAACCGTTGGGGTACATTCCCTTCAGTTTCTGTTGCATGGAACATCACAGAGGAAGATTTCATGAAGAATCAGAATGTATTTGACAACTTGAAGCTCCGTCTCGGTTATGGTGTCTCTGGTAATGCTATGGGCTTCGGCGCTTACACTCCAGTTGCAACATACGGTTCTACAGGTAACGTAATGGACGGCTATGTAACTCTCAACGCTACTAAGCTTGCCAACCCAGATCTTAAGTGGGAGTCAACAGGCATGTTCAATGCTGGTCTCGACTTCGGTATGCTTCAGGGTCGTCTCTCAGGTAGCATCGAATTCTACAACAAGAAGACTAAGGACCTTATCTGGGATTATCCTGTTTCTTCTTATGCTTACCCATTCGGTTCTATCTCTGCTAACGTCGGTGAGATTACTAACATCGGTGTTGAATTCTCTCTCTCTGCAACTCCTGTTCAGACAAAGAACTTCACATGGAATACTACTCTCAACCTCTCACACAACAGCAATACTGTAGATCGTCTCTCTAACGACATCTATAAGACTTCTACATTCACACAGGGTGACCCAATGGTTGCAGGTGTTTCTGCCAACGGTTGGACACAGCGTGTAATGGAAGGTGAGCCTCTCGGTACATTCTATACTTATGAATGGGCTGGTGTTGACTCAGAAGGTATTTCAGTTTACTATACTCGCGACGAGAAGACTGGCGAACGTGATGGTAAGACAACACGCGACCCAGAATATAAGGATCGTACAATCACTGGTTGCGCACAGCCTAAGCTCAACCTCGGTTGGAACAACAACTTCACTTACAAGAACTGGAACGCTTCTATGTTCCTCACAGGTGTATTCGGACACGATGTTTACAACGGTCTCCGTTCACACTATACTGCACCTGACTTCTTCGCAGGTGGTAAGAATGTAATGAAGGAGTTCATCACAGATCGTAATCCTAAGGATACTGGTTCAAACCGTCCATCAGACCGCTTCCTCGAGAATGGTTCTTATGTTCGTCTCCAGAGCCTCTCTGTCGGCTACACATTCAAGAACTTTGATGGTTGGCTCCAGAGCCTCCAGCTCTATGTTACTATGAACAACGTATTCACTATCACAGGTTATAAGGGTCTTGACCCAGAAGTTAACCTTGGTGGTATTGATCCTGGTGTTGACTACCGTTGGAAGGTTTATCCTCACACACGCACTACTATGATTGGTGCTAAGATTAACTTCTAATTCTGATTACGCGAATATGAAAACAAATAAATTGATTCTTTCAGCTGGTCTTCTTGCTTTGGCACTTACTGGCTGTACAGATTTGGATGTTACTGTCGATTCTCAGTACACTCAGCTTCCAGGTTCTCCAGCTGCATCTAATGCAACTATGAACGACCTTTACACTCGATTCAGAGGTACTCTTGGTCGTCGTTATATGGAAGCTACATGTCTTTCTTCTGACGAATACACATCATTGGCATACTCAGGTAACTGGGTTGATGGTTATACATACGCTCACTCTTCATATCACAACTACAGCTATGAAGATGCAGTTATCGACTGGATGGAAGACCTCGGTCGTGCTAACGTAGCAGCTCAGGAAATTGCTAATTCCGATGCTGACGACGAGACTAAGGCTCTTGCTCGCACAATGCGTGCCTTCCATACATTCCTTATGATGGATATGTGGGGTGATGTGCCAATCGCAGACTACCAGTATCTTGAGGCTCACAACCTCCCAACAGACAACCGTGTTGCTCGTCCAGAGGTTGCTAAGTATATCGAAAGCGAGTTGCTCGCTTGCATCGACAAGCTTCCAACTGACGTATTCGGTGCTCAGTACGGTAAGCCAACAAAGTACATGGCACAGGCTCTCCTCGCTAAGCTCTACATCAACTGGCCTGTTTATACAGCTGCTTCTGTTGATCAGTACGATGCTGCAACAGCTCAGAACGAGAAACTTGGAGCTTGTCGTGACATTTGCGATGCCATCATTGGTGCTAATGTCTTTGCTCTCGGTCCAGACGAATATCGTTTCAAGTTCAACTGGGATAACACAGAGCGCGTAAAGGCAGGTACTATCAAGGACTTCATCTATGTTATGGAGTATGATACAAACGTAGCACAGGGTATGCAGTGGGGTCGTTCTCACGTTTACAAGGATGTTAAGTCTATCAAGCCTTCTATGTTCGGTGAGTTCCTCAACAACTCTGGTGGTGCTTACATGACTCTTACTCCTGAGGCAAGCAATCGTTTCAACCTCCCAGGCGACCAGCGAAACTGGATGATCTTCGGTCTTGAGGATAAGGATCACAACCCAGCTAATGGTCAGGTATATGTTTACGATCCTGAAACTCTTCTCCCAACAGATGTTAAGGCTCTCGATCGTGAGGGTAATCCACTCGTATTCCATAAGGACATCGACGTATCAGGTGAAGTTGCTTCAAATGACGTTGGTGATGACCTTAAGGGTTGGTCACAGGGTTATCGTTCAGCTAAGTGGTTCATGTGCAACAATGACTACTCTAACGGTCGTAACCAGTCTAACGACGTTCCTTTCTTCCGTTATGCAGACATTCTCCTTACAAAGGCTGAAGTTCTCGTACGTCTCGGTCAGGGCGGTGCTAAGGATCTTGTTAACGAAATCCGTACTTATGCAGGTGCTCCTACTCTTACAACAGATCCAACACTCGACGACATCTACAACGAGCGTGGTCGTGAGTTCTTCGATGAGCTCTGGCGTCGTAACGATATGATCCGTTTCGGTCACTATGAGGATGAGTTCTTCCCTCACTACAAGAGCAATCCAAATGCTAACTTTGAGAAGACTCGTCGTATCTTCCCTATCAAGAAGAGCGACCTTGACCTCAACTCTACTTGGACTCAGAACCCTGGTTATTAATTTAACTGAATCTCAATTATAACATAGGTCTAAAACCTCAATGTTATGAACATACAGAGGAGGTAACGCCGCACGACGTTTCCTCCTCTTTCCTTTTTATTACTAATATTTATCTATCGTAAGATCGAAACATGAAACATCTCCTGTCTTTACTGTTGTGCATTGCAGTTTGTCTTACCTCACAAGCCAAGAATGGTATTTACAACGCTGCCGATTTCGGCATCAAGGCAGACACTACATTTAATTCCGCCAAAGCAATACAGAAAGCTATAGATACGTGTGCCAGAAACGGAGGAGGAACGGTAATTGTTCCTGCTGGAGATTATTTGTGTTCTACAATCTGGCTGGACGATAATGTTACTCTTTACCTTTCCAACGGATGTACATTGTATGCCAGCCGAAACATGGCAGATTATGAAGGCGCATCTCTGCAAAGAGGCGCTGGAGATATGCCTACAGCACAATTGCTTATTGGTGCCATAGGAAAGAAGAATATCGGCGTTGAAGGTCGTGGAACGATTCATTGCCGTGCACACCGCTATTCCTATCAACGAGATCCTGTTACAGATGATCATGACAATGACCGGGTAACCGGACGGGAAGTGCGTAACGCTCATAACTATGGTGTTGACTATCGCACAAAATGGAGGAAGACAGCTCCTTATACTTCAGCAATCTATCTTGTCGATTGCGAGAATGTTCTGCTGCGCGACGCAAGAGTGATTGAGGCAAACGGCTGGTCTGTACATATCCAATGGTGCAAACAAGTCACTTGCGACAACCTTTATATCTACTCTGATCCACACAATGGCGTAAATGCCGACGGACTCGATATCGACGGAAGCGAGAATGTGAGAATCAGCAACTGCGAGATACGAACCGGCGACGATGCCCTTTGCCTTAAGACCACTCGTCTGAACGGCAGAACAGAACAATGCCGTTGGATAACAGTCAACAACTGTATCCTGCAAAGCAGCTCGGCTGCATTGAAACTCGGAACAGAAAGCCACGCCGACTTTAGGGATATTGTGGTTTCCAACTGTGTGATTGATCACGCAAACCGAGGATTGAATATGATAATAAGAGATGGTGGATCGGTACAGAATGTGCTCTTCAACAATCTCACAATATATTGTAACCGCCACGAGACATTCTGGTGGGGAAACGGAGATCCGCTTTGGTTCACAACCCAGAAGCGTGACGGAGAATATTCGGGAAACATCAGCAATGTGGTCGTAAGCAACGTGATAGCTTACGGACAGAGCGGCGTGCGTCTTGAGGGATTCGACAGCAGGATAAAGAATATCACCATCAAGGATTTCCAGCTTTTTATGGAACCGGAAGATGCAATCGACAAACGTAGCGCGAATGGTTATCTGTTTGACGGTGTCGATGGACTGACTCTCGACAACTGTAGCGTGTCGTGGAACGAAGAGAAGCCTGAAACGGTATGGGAAAGCGCGTTCTATTTCAAGGATGTCAATGATCTGAAGACACAGAATATTTCTGCGCCTAAAGCTCCTAACGGCAAGTATGACGCAATCCGTTACGGAAAGAAAATCGAGGTTCTTGTGCATCGTGGAGCAAATGCCTTGGCGCCTGAAAACACAATGCCTTCTGCCGACTCGGCTCTTGTGCATGGCGCAACCTGGATTGAGGTCGATGTGCGTACGACAAAAGATGGTGTGATGTTCAATCTCCATGACGACGAATTGGAACGCACTACCGACGGAAAAGGTAAACTGACAGAAAAAACTGCAAAATACATAGAGACACTTGACTGCGGATCATGGTTTGGCGAACAATACAAAGGGCTCAAAGTTCCTACCATACAAGCTATGCTTGACGGCTTGAAAGGCAGGGCTAATGTGTTCTTTGATGTCAAGAACTGCAACATAAAAGACCTTGTTGACTTGGTTCGTGAATCCGGCTTTGCCGAAAACTCATTTTTCTGGTTCGCAAAAGAGGAAATGTTGAAAGAATTCATTAAATTTGCTCCAGAGATGAAGATCAAGGTCAACGCTAACGACATTCCGAGACTCAGATATTGGATGACGATCTGCGAGCCTTCGGTAGTGGAAACACACGTTGACGCAATAACCACAGAATTCCTTGTTTTCTGCCACGACAACAACATCAAGGTTATGGTAGCTGCACAAGGAGAAAACGAAGAGGATTATCAGAAGGCTATCGGATGCGGTGCTGATATGATCAACCTCGACAAACCTGAATTATTTGAAAAACTATTAAGATGAAAAACAAAAGTCTATCACTCACAGCTATCCTGCTTTCATTAGCAAGTTCCGCTTTCGCACAAAGCGAGAAGGTCGCTTATCTGTTCACATATTTCAACAGCAACAGACCTGAGGACGAACAGATCTGCTATGCCATTTCCGACGACGGCTACAACTATACACCACTGAACAATGGCAAGCCTGTCATTTCTTCCGACACAATTGCCTTGACACAATGTGTGCGCGACCCACACATCCTGCGTTGCGAAGACGGAAAGACGTTCTACATGGTCGCAACCGATATGAAGTCGGATCTTGGTTGGGCAAGCAATCGTGGACTCGTGATGCTGAAAAGCACAGACCTCATCCATTGGCAGCACTCTACTGTCAACTTCCCTACAAAGTATCCTGAGAAATGGAGGACTGTGACTCGCGTCTGGGCGCCAGAAACCGTTTACGATAATAAGGCAGGCAAATATATGGTCTTCTATTCGCTTCTCAAAGCCGAAGGCGGATACGACAAGATCTACTATCAGTATGCCAACAAGGACTTCACAGATCTTGAAGGTGAACCGGAATGGCTTTTCGATTCGGGCAATGCTACTATCGACGGCGACATCGTGTATAACGAGAAAGACGAGTTGTATCATCTCTTCTACAAGACAGAAAACGGACGCGGAATCTTCCAGGCAACTGCCAAGAACCTTACCGACAAATGGCAGATCATCGACGAACATGTTGACCAGACACAGGAAGCTGTAGAAGGCGTTGGTGTCTGCAAGTCGATCGACGGCAACAGCTGGATCATCATGTACGACTGCTACATGAACAAGCACTATCAGTTCTGCAAGTCAACAGATCTCAAGACGTTTGAGTTCGTACAGAATACCGAAGTGAAAGGCTCGTTCACTCCTCGTCACGGCACAATCATTCCTATCACACAGGAAGAGAAAGACCGTCTGTTGAAGGAATTCGGATCGGAACCATTGAAATAATAACACTACAACCATATGAAAAAATACCTTCTTCTATTACTTTGCTTAATCAGTGCAGCAACTTCATTTGCAGCAACGCCTATCGATGGCCTTCTCGAACGAATCGACAAAGGCGCATCAAGGAAATTCATTATCGAACAGAAGAAATCGGATGTCGATTTCTTTGAGCTTGACCAGCGAGGCAATAAAGTTGTCGTTCGTGGCAATAACTATGTGAATATCGCATCAGGTATCAACTGGTACCTCAAATACTATGCTGGCGTTCAGTTGTCGTGGAACTGCATGAAGGCCGAACTTCCGGCTGTCCTTCCACCTGTAACAAAGAAAGAGCGTCACGAGACTAATCTCTCTCTCCGTTACGACTTCAACTATTGCACATTCTCCTACTCTATGGCATTCTGGGACTGGGAACGCTGGGAGAAGGAAATCGACTGGATGGCACTGCACGGCATCAACATGCCTCTTGCTGCTGTCGGCTATGAGTGTGTGTGGAAGAATATCATGGAACGTCTCGGCTATAGCAAGAAAGACATTGACGAATTCATTGCAGGTCCTGCATTCCTCGCATGGTGGGAAATGAACAACCTCGAAGGTTGGGGCGGTCCTAATCCTGATTCATGGTACACTCAGCAGGAAGCTCTTCAGAAGAAGATCATCAAACGCATGAAGGAACTTGACATCCATCCTGTTCTTCCAGGCTATAGCGGAATGGTACCGAGCAAGTTCATGACACAGCAGGCATCCGAGACTGCTGCCGAGACAGACAACGGCGAGTCTTCATTGTCGAATGTCCAGTTGTGGAACGGCTTTACACGTCCAGGCATCCTCATGCCTACCGATCCTCGTTTCCAGCAGTTCTCCGACCTCTTCTACGAGGAGAGCGTGCGCATGTTCGGCAAAGCAGATTTCTACTCTATGGATCCATTCCACGAGGCAGCAAATATCCCTGAAGATCTCGATCTCGAAGCTTGTTTCAAGGCTGTTAACGCAGCTATGAAGAAAGCCAATCCAAAAGCAATATGGGTTTGTCAGGGATGGAGTGAGAATCCTCGTCCTGAGATGCTCAAGGCCATTGCTCCAGGCGATGTCATCTTCCTCGATCTCTTCAGCGAATGTCGTCCTCAGTGGGGCGCACCTTCCATCTGGTACAAGGAGAACGGTTATGAGAACCACGACTGGTGTTTCTGTCTGCTTCAGAACTTCGGTGCAAACGTAGGTCTTCATGGTCGTATGGATCAGCTCATCGACAATTTCTATATGACAAAGGGACATCCAAAGGCTCAGCATCTCATCGGCATGGGTCTCACTATGGAAGGTTCCGAGACAAACCCTATCATGTACGAACTCATGTGCGAGCTTCCTTGGCGCGCCGAGAAGTTCACAAAGGAAGCTTGGGTAAAGGAATATGTCAAGGCACGTTACGGTGCTGACGACGAAAATATCCAGAAGGCATGGCAGATTCTCGCAAGCGAGATCTACAACTGTCCTCCTTCCAACAATCAGCAAGGCCCTCACGAGTCGATCTTCTGTTCCCGCCCTTCCCTCGACTGCTTCCAGGCATCAAGCTGGAGCAAGATGAGCAACTACTACGATCCTACGACAACAGCTGAAGCTGCACGTCTCATGGTCAGCGTTGCCGACAAATACAAAGGTAACAACAACTTCGAATACGACCTCGTCGATATCCTCCGTCAGGCAATTGCCGATCAGGCTCGTATCGTCTATAACCAGACGGTTGCCGACTTCAAGAGCTTCGACAGGAAGCGTTACAAGGCCGACAGTCAGGAATTCCTTCGTCTGCTCCTTCTTCAGGACAAGCTACTCAAGACCCGTTCGGAATTCCGTGTAGGTCATTGGACCGAACAGGCGAAGAAGCTTGGCAATACACAGGCAGAGAAAGACCTCTACGAGTGGAATGCTCGTGTCCAGATCACTACTTGGGGCAATCGTTATTGTGCCGACACAGGAAAGCTCCGCGACTACGCTCACAAGGAGTGGGAAGGCATCCTCAAGGATTTCTACTATCCTCGCTGGGTGAAGTATTGGAGTGTTCTTGAGGAACAAATCGACGGTAAGGCACCTGTGCTTCCTGTAGGCAATTCTTCATGGTTGAAGAACTCACAGGACAATCCTGCCCTCAACATCGACTGGTACGGCATGGAAGAGCCTTGGACTCTCGACCATACTCCATATAATGCCGAAGGAGAAGGTGAGGTCACAAAAGTTGCAGCCGAAGTATTCCACGAAGCATTCGATAAATAATGAAAAGAATCTTTAGTACATTATTCCTCTCTATATGCGCTCTGTCTCTTATGGGACAGAACGCTAGGTTTGTTGATCCCCGCATCGGTTCTGAAGGTGTCGGACGGGTATTCATCGGTCCTTCATGCCCTTATGGTATGGTCAAGCCTTCGCCCGACTGTACATCGAGCAACAACTCTGGTTGGGCGCCAATGCCGACTCAGGTCAACGGATTCGGGCAAGTACATGTGAGCGGCACAGGCGGTGGTCCGAAATATGGCAATATCCTTATCATGCCGTTCTCAAATGGAGAGAAAGAGGTCGAACATATCGACTTCCGTACTAAAGAGGATATCTCTCTCGGCTATTATGCCACAAAGTTCGAACGCAGCGGCATTGAGGTGAAAGTCACTACTGCCGAAAGAGCATCTATCTACGACATTGCCTATTCAGAAAAAGGTCTCAAGGGATTGAGCATCGACGCTGGCTTCTATCTCGGTCAGTCCAGAACTATCGACGGACGAGAGGCTCAGCAGTTCGTCGGTTCTGAGATACAGGTGCTCAACAATCACGCCGTGAGTGGTTATTCACGCGTGAGAGGCGGATGGAACAATGGCAAAGCCTACACCGTCTATTTCTATATCGAAGCAGATAAGGACTTCGAGGATTTCAACACATGGGAAGAAAAGCCTCTTTGCTATCAGACCGATAACGACAAGACAATCTTCAGCAAGGAACCGGCAATTGCCGACAATGGTAACCGCACAGGCGTCAATCTTCTCTTCCCTAACAATACCGAAAACGTCAAGGTCAAAGTCGGGATCTCTTTCCTAAGCACTCTGAAGGCGAAACAGAATGCCGAGACGCAGATCAACGGATTCGATTTCGACGGCACATACAACAGTCTTCTCGACAAGTGGGGAAACATCCTCGACCGCGTAAGCCTGTCGGCCGATACTCCCGACTCATACAAGCGAATGTTCTATACAGGTCTTTATCATACTATGATTATGCCTGTCGATCGCACGGGAGAAAACCCTGGATGGAACGACATGGGCGTCCCTTACTACGACGATTTCTATGCCATCTGGGATACCTATCGCACATCTTCCCCACTCATCACACTGCTCGACCCACAACGCGAGATCGACATAGTCAATTCGCTTCTCAATATCTATAAGCGTGACGGCTACATGCCCGATGCACGAAGCGGCAACAGCAACGGACGCACTCAAGGCGGTTCGAATGCCGAGATCGTAATTGCCGATGCTTTTGCCAAAGGTCTTGAGAATATCAATTATGAATTAGCCCTCGAGGCTATGCTCAAGGATGCTACGACACCTCCAGGCGGAAACGAAGAAGCCGAAGGACGTGGCGGATTGCGCGAGTATCTCGAATACGGTTACATCCCTTACGGCATTGCACGTGCCGGAAACCGCACTACGGAATATGCCTTCTGCGACTGGGCAATAGCTCAGGTTGCCAAAGGTCTCGGCAGGAACGCCCTCTATGAGCAATACATGCGTCAGGCCGACAACTGGAAGAACCTGTGGCGTGCCGACTACCAGCAGGATGGCGTGAAGGGATTCATACTCCCAAGGGACAAGGACGGCAAGTGGCTCGACCGTGTTCCGTTCGGACACAGCAAGCTTCAGCCAGAGACATTCGAATATGCTCCTAACGTCTCTTACGAAGGTCCTTGGTATGTCGCCTGGTGGGATTGTTTCTTCTACGAGGCAAGCTCATGGGAATATTCCCTTAGCGTGCCTCACGATATCCCTGCACTGATCGAAATGTGCGGCGGAAAGGAAGCGTTCGACAAACGACTCGACACCTTCTTCGAACATAATTACTATAATGTGGCCAACGAACCGTCGTTCCTCACTCCTTGTCTCTATCACTGGATCGGACGTCCCGACAAGACAAGCGACCGAGTACGACAGATCATCCGCAACAAGTTCAACGATACTCCGACAGGTATTCCCGGCAACGACGATTCAGGCGCAATGTCTTCGTGGCTCGCATTCCACATGATGGGACTTTATCCTAACGCCGGTCTCGACTATTATCTCATCCACACTCCGCTGGTCAAGGAGACGACACTCAATCTTCAGAACGGAAAGAAATTTGTGATCAAGGCGCCGAAGCTTTCCGACAGGAACTTCCGCATCAAGCGCGTACTGCTCAACGGAAACCCTATCGAAGACTTCCGTATCACACATCAGCAGATCCTCGAAGGCGGCGAACTGCTTCTAGAGATGGTCAAAGGCACAGAAACCGTATCGGAAATAGTTGTCGGCAACAAACAGGAAGACGGAAATAAAATATCAAAGCTTCCTGTCGGCAACGATAAGACATTAACCGTCGCATACTCACTTCACGGACAGAGACGCGTCTTCGATGTGCCTCTCGAATGGCGAGGCGATTCACTCGTCTGGAATTGGGGCATCCAGCGCAATCTCGACTACTGGACAGGATCATATACCATGACGCCCGAAGCTCTCGACAATGCCTCTTGTCTCAGTTACGAACAGCCTCTTTGGGGCAATCATTTCGTTCTCACGGACAAGACATTCGGCATCCTCTCGCGCAAGGCTCTTCGTGAGATCCGCCAATCGGGTTCATGCACGTTCAACGGCACTACATGGGACCTCTGCCCGTCACAGGCATCGTTCGACGGCAAACCGCTCCTGACTCTCTCCGACACACAGGAAGGGGCAACCATGATGGTTGTCGATGACGAGAGACTGCCTCTCATCGTAAAGATGACCGACAATCCTGTAGAGATAAACTGGGAAATTACAATCAAAAAATAAATATCTTATATGGCTGAAACACAGAAAAAACAGCGATTGCTTTCACTCGACGTACTGCGAGGACTCACCGTCTTCGGTATGATCCTTGTCAATAATGGCGGTGGCAAATACAGTTTCGCACCACTCAACCATTCCGTATGGAACGGCATGACGCCTTGCGATCTTGTCTTCCCGTTCTTCCTCTTCATGGTCGGTGTCTCAATCTTCATCTCACTGAGCCGACACGCAGGCGAACCGGGCATCTCTGCCAAGATCATCAAGCGCACCATACTCTTGTTTGTCATCGGTGTTGCCCTTCACGCGTGGGATATGATCGTGTGGGGAGATGCTGCATCCATTCCCGGACATCTGCGCCTTTGGGGTGTGCTTCAGCGCATCGCTCTCTCCTACTGTGGTGCTTCGTTCCTGTTCCTTGCCTTCAAGGGCAGGCATCTCTGGAAGATCACATTGTCTCTGCTCGTCATCTATGCAATAATCCTCCTTGTCGGCAACGGCTATTCCGAGGTTGCCGAAGAGAACTGGCTCGGCAAGGTCGATAAGGTTCTGTTCGGAGATCATATCTATCAGAAGGTGCTCGACGGACGCACTCCTGTCGATCCAGAAGGACTTGTCGGCGTTATCTCGGGCATTGCACACGCATTGCTTGGCGTGATCTGCGGAAAGGCATTGATGCAGGGCAAGGATGTCGGCGAGAAGATCATGAACATCACCGTCATTGCCGTCGGACTTATGATTGGCGGATACCTTCTCAGCTACGGTCTTCCTATCAACAAGCGTATCTGGTCGCCAAGCTACGTATTCGTGACCTGCGGTATGGCAGCCGGACTTCTTGGACTCTTCACCTGGATCATCGACATGAAGGGATATAAGAAATGGAGCACCGTCTTCCAGTGGTTCGGCATGAACGCGCTCTTTGTCTATATCCTCAGCGAGATGCTTCCATCGGTAATCGGAGTCACAGGCATCTCAGGACTTCTCTTCGACGGCTGGGCATCGGTATTCGGTCCTGGAAGCCCTTGGTCGTTCCTCTTCTATGCCCTCACTCTCGATGCCTTCATGGCACTGTGTGCATGGCTGCTCTTCAGAAAGAAGATCATTATCAAATTATAAATTGTCAATTATCAATTAATATGAAACTGTTTTCTAAATTACTCGCATGTATTGCCTTGGTTCTCACAGCCTGTGCACCACAGAACAACGGCAATGTATATAATGTAATGAGCTACGGTGCTGTCGGCGATGGTGTTACCGACGATGCTGCAGCTATCCAGAAGGCTATCGACGCATGTTCTGAAGCAGGTGGCGGACAGGTCGTCTTCCCAGCCGGCAAGACATTCCTCTCAGGTCCTGTCGAACTGAAATCGAACGTCGACTATCATCTTGAGGTCAATTCGGTATGGCGTGCCAATCCGGACGAGAGCATCTATCATCTCTCGGCTTTCAAGGCAAACGAAGGCGAAGGCATGATGTGGATCTGGACAAAGGACACAAAGAATATCTCCATCACAGGACAAGGCACCATCGACGGCAATGGTATTGCATTCATGGGTGCCGAACTTCTCGACAGCTACGAACTCAAGGAGCTTGCCGATCCGGGCTTCGACCCTCGTCCGCACGTGCTCACACTCATAGGTGTCAACAAACTCCAGATACGCGACGTTACAATCACCAACGGTGCATACTGGACAGTACACCTCATCGGCTGCTACGATGCTTCCATCATCGGCATCAGCCTCCTCAACAACCTCAAGATACGCAACGGTGACGGTATCGACATCGACCACTCTCGCAAGGTGCGTATTGCCGACTGCTACATCACATCGGGCGACGACTGTATCTGTCTCAAGAACCGTCGTGAGTGGGAGGAATACGGTCCATGTCAGGACATCACCGTTACCAACTGCGTGATGTCGGGTCGCAGCTGCGCCATCAAGATCGGTTCCGAGAATATGGACAGCATCTCTGACGTGCTCATCGACAACTGTGTGATCAAGGCAAGCAACCGTGGCATCGGCATACAGAACCGCGACGAGGGAACGGTGACCAATGTCGTATTCTCGAATATCATCATCGAGGGCTATTTCTTCAGCGATGTGTGGTGGGGAAAGGCTGAGCCTATCTATGTCACTTCCTATCCACGCGCTACAAGCAACCACAAGGACGGCAACTGGCGTTTCCCTAAGGGCGAGACAGAAGGTCGTTGCGGTGAGGTGAGCAACATCTGGTTCCGCGACATCATCTGCAACAGCGAGAACGGCTCGTTCATCGGTGGCGATGTGCCTGAGAAGGTTCACGACATCTACCTCGAAAACATCAACATGACACTCGCCAAGCGCACAGGCTATCCGGGCGGCGTGTACGACAAGCGCCCATGCAAGGGTGAAGGCTTCATCAACGACAAGACATACGGCGTGTATATCGAGACAGCATCCAACATCTCCCTCCGCGACGTTAAGGTCAACAACAGCCTCGACAACTATGGCGGCGAGGTCAAGAAGATCAATGTGAGATAAGACGGTCGTACTCTCGTAAATATTTTTTCAATGAAGGTCTTTACAATACTGATTGGCTTTGCACTCACCTTCCAGGTCTTTGCACAGCCGGCCGACAAGATATTGAGCAAGGCAGAACTGCTCAAGACACCCGAGAAGCTCGGAAGCATCTACTATGCCTATCCAGGCCCGCAGCAGGAAGTGCTCAGCGACGCGCCAAAGGGCTACACGCCTTTCTACATCAGCCATTACGGCAGGCACGGTTCGCGCTTCCAGCCAAGCGATGAGCGATATAAGTTCGCGCTCGACCTCTTCGAAGAGGCGTATAGGATAAACAACCTCACGCCACTCGGCGAGGAGGTGATGAACCGCATCCACCGTCTTTGGGTGATAGCGCGCGGCAATGGCGGACTGCTCACCAAGGTAGGCGAACGACAGCATCAGGAGATAGCAGCACGAATGTACGAACGCTTCCCTGAGGTCTTTGCCACAGGCAGGCACATCGATGCCCGTTCAAGCATAGTGACACGCTGCCGTCAAAGCATGGAGGCATTCTGCGGCTCGTTGCTCGACAAGGACTCTACACTCAGCATCTCGATGGATACCAAGCCTGAGTTCATGAGCTATATTGCCAACGACACACCAGAGCAGAAAGCATTCGAGAAGAACGGAGAGGCATGGCGCGACCAGTGGTTTGAATACGAACACACACACATCAACGGAGTCCGCCTCTGCAAGTCGTTGTTCAAGATCACCGAAGGCATGGACGACTACGCCGTTGCCACCAACCTCTACTGGCTTGCAGAAGGCATGCAGGACCTTCCTACCGACCTCTCGCTCATCGAGCTCTTCACACCCGAGGAGCTGTACGAGATCTGGCTCACCGTCAACTACCGCATGTATATCTGCAATGCCGCTTCGCCAGTTGCCCAGGGCATCGCACTCGAGGCTGCAAAGCCATTGCTCCGCAATATCATCGACAAGGCCGACGAGGCAATCCGTACAGGCAGTGAATGCGCAACACTCCGCTTCGGACACGACTCCCATCTCATCCGCCTTCTTGCCCTCATGAACCTCGAAGGATGCGGTCGGCAGGAGGCAGATATGCTCAACATCGAAAACGTATGGCAGGACTTCTACATCTCACCTATGGCAGCCAACCTTCAGATGGTTTTCTATCGCAACAAGTCGGGCAATGTTATTGTAAAATTCCTGCACAACGAAAACGAGGTCACCCTTCCTATCAGGAGCATGAAGGGATGTTATTACCGCTGGAAAGATGTAAAGAAGTACCTTGAACATGTTTTATAGCATAAAAACATCTTAAAATTTGTTCAATTTGCTTTGTTTTTCAAAAAAATGCATTACATTTGCGTGGTTTAAACTATAAACCGGCAACATAATAACAAAACGAATAACTTTAATAATAATAACATGGCAAAAGAAGTAAAACCATACGTAGTAGGTATGGACATCGGTGGAACAAACACTGTATTCGGAATCGTAGATCAGGCTGGTAATGTTGTATGCCAGGATTCTATCAAGACAAAGGCATATCCAGTAATCGACGACTATGTAAACGCAATCGGCGAGAAGCTCGACGTTCTCATCGAATCGGTAGGTGGCAAGGACAAGATCCAGGGTATGGGTGTCGGTGCTCCTAACGGTAACTACTATACAGGTAACATCGAATTCGCTCCTAACCTCGCATGGAAGGGCATCGTGCCACTTGCAAAGCTTTTCTCAGAGCGTATCGGCGTACCATGTAAGCTCACAAACGACGCTAACGCAGCAGCTATCGGTGAGATGACTTACGGTGCAGCTAAGGGCATGAAGCACTTCATCATGATCACACTTGGTACAGGTGTTGGTTCAGGTATCGTCATCGACGGCAAGATGGTCTATGGTCACGACGGTTTCGCAGGTGAGCTCGGACACATCATCGCAGTGCCAGACGGACGTGAGTGTGGTTGCGGCCGCAAGGGTTGTCTCGAGGCATACTGCTCGGCTACAGGTATCGTACGCACAGCAAAGGAAGTACTCAAGAACAGCTACGAGCCAAGTACACTCCGCAACGTTCCTGAAGACGAACTTACATCAAAGGACATCTTCGACTGCGCTATGGCAGGCGACGCTATCGCTAAGGACATCTTCCAGAAGACTGGTGAGCTCCTCGGTAAGGCACTCGCAAACTTCACAGTATTCTCAAGCCCAGAGGCATTCATCATCTTCGGTGGTCTTGCAAAGGCTGGCGACCTCATCTTCAAGCCTGTCAAGGAGGCTATGGAAGAGAACATGCTCGCAGTATTCAAGAACAAGGTTAAGGTCCTTCCTTCACAGCTCAAGGATGCCGACGCTGCCGTTCTCGGTGCATCAGCTCTCGGCTGGGAAGCATAATCCGCTTCGCATTTTATTGCAATATAAACAAAAGCTGTGTCAATTTAGTTTTGACACAGCTTTTTTATGTTTATAGTTTGTCATCAAAACTCCTAAAGATTGGCGAATATGCACATATTTTGCTCATTTCCATTAGTCTTTTGAACAATTCTACATTCATATCATTTATTTTTATTATTTTTGCCATTATTCAAATGGGTTACCAATAACAAACCTCAAAAAATAAGACCGCAACAATAATGAATAAATTCACCATACAGCAACTCCAGCAGATGCGCGAATCCGAAGACTGTGTTGAGTTCAAGGCGGGCGAAGGAGGCAATGTTTCCTACGATGGTCGAGGCAAGACCAATCCGAAGGATCGTCGCCGCTGCATCCTTGGCTATGTCATCGCCCTTTGTAACGAAGGTGGCGGTCGCCTTGTCCTAGGTATGCACGACAACTATCCGCATCGCGTCATCGGTACTCGTCAGGCACAAGATGCCATAGAACAGCTGGAGTCAGACATCTATCGCGACACACTCAAAAAGCTGATGTCACAAGAACTCTTGATAGAGACTTCTGACGGAATCAAACTTACTCCTCTCTACGATGAAATGAAACAACGAGCAGGTGTGACTGATAGAACAGAAGGTACAGATGTCCTTGTAAATGTCCCGATAAATGTTTCTGGTCTTGCAACGATGTTTAATGTTTCCGAGAAGACTATAAAACGTGATCTCTACGTCCTCCGAGATTTGAATCTCATCAAGTATGTAGGAAGCAATAAGACTGGTCATTGGGAGATTTTAGATGAACAGAAATAAAGTTCAAAGAAAAGCAATGCTTTGCATCTTTTCGATGCTATTTGAAAACTCGAAAGCCTTTGGACAAATAGTCTTTTATGACATCTGGAAAGAACCGTTTATGACGACATAAAATATTAAAGATGTCACAAAATTAACAACTATTACAACGCAAAATATTACATGCAATGATTACAAGAGATAACCTTTATGATTTGCTCTCAGAAATTGGCTTTGAGAGAATCGCCCTGAGTGGTGAATACTTTCAAGTTAGTTTCGATTCTTGTATTGTCGCCATCGATTGTGATAATGAGAAAATCAATTATCCAGAGAGCATTATTGTCCATGATAAAACAACGAGTAACTTTGAGCATCCCGAGAATTTTGTAGTGCTGGAGTGTGTATGCCGTCTCTTGGCTAAAGGTTATCGACCAGAGCATATTGAGCTTGAACCGCGCTGGACGCTTGGTCATGATGCTAAAGGAGGAAAGGCAGACATCCTCGTGCGAGATGAGAATGGCAAGCCATTGTTAATCATCGAGTGCAAGACTGTTGGAACAGAGTTCAACAAAGAAAAGAAGAATACCGAAGAGGATGGTGGTCAGCTATTCAGCTATTGGCAGCAGGAGGGTGACACCCGTTGGCTTGCATTATATTCTTCGGATATCAATAAAGATGGAGAATTATCGTACAAATGTCTTACGATCAGCTGTACGGATGATGCCAATATCGCCAAATTAGCAGAAAAAGACACTGATATTCATATCTATATCAAGGCAAAGAACGATCGGGAACGTTTTGAGGTTTGGCGTGACACTTACTCAAAGCAATGGCTTGACGATGTGGTTTTCAGTGAGGAAAGCCAAGCGTATCAGATTGGCATTCCCCCGCTACGCAAAAAACAGCTGCATGACTTCACTCCAGAAGATCGTATCGTAAACCGCTTTGAGGAGATTCTGCGTCATAACAATGTGTCTGACAAGGAAAATGCTTTCAACCGACTGGTAGCACTCTTTATCTGCAAGTTGGTAGATGAGATTACAAAACAGGATTTCGAAGAGGTCGATTTCCAATATAAGCAAGGTTCAGATACTTACGAATCCTTGCAAGACCGTCTGCAAAGACTGCATAAACAGGGCATGGAGGAGTTCATGAAAGAGGAAATCTTCTATGTTGATGCCAACTATGCCGAGCGTTTATTTGTTCAATATACTGGCAGTAAACGTAAAGCGGCTATAGAAGACCTCAACAGAACTATTCGCATCCTAAAGTTCTATTCAAACAATGACTTCGCTTTCAAGGATGTGCACAACGAAGAACTCTTCTTCCAGAATGGCAAGATTCTGGTAGAGGTGGTGCAGTTATTCCAATCCTATCGCATAGTCTATCCATCGAAGCATCAGTTCCTTGGAGACCTTTTTGAGCAGTTGCTCAATAAGGGATTCAAGCAGAATGAAGGTCAATTCTTTACACCTACACCAATCACACGTTTTATCTGGGATTCATTGCCATTACAGCATTATATCGATTCGAGAGACCTGCCACGAGTTATTGATTATGCTTGTGGTGCTGGTCACTTCCTGACCGAAGCGGTTGAGGCCATCAATGCTGTACATGCTCATGCCGACAATACTTGGGTAGAAAAACATATCTATGGAGTAGAAAAAGATTACCGTCTGGCACGAGTATCGAAAATTTCAATGTTTATGAATGGTGCTGGTGGTGCCAATATCATCTTTGGTGATGGCTTGGAAAACTATGCGGAGAAAGGCATTACCAATGGCACTTTTGATATTTTGGTGGCAAATCCTCCTTATTCTGTCAGTGGATTCAAGCAGCATCTGAAGCTTAAAAACAATGCATTCAGCATCATAGATAAGATTACGCTCGATGGCTCAGAAATAGAAGCCTTGTTCGTAGAGCGAACGGCACAGCTTCTAAAACCACAGGGCCTTGCGGCGATCATTCTTCCCGCTAGTATTCTGAGTAACGCATCGAGCAGCTACATTGCAGCACGCGAACAGTTATTGCAGAATTTCATGCTTCGTGCCATCGTCAATTTTGGTAGTAAGACTTTTGGTGCTACTGGCACTAACACTGTTGTACTTTTCCTAGAGCGATACAATGAGCCGCCTCGCATTAGCGAGATAGCGAATGATACGGTCGATTCCATCATGAATGGTAAAGAGCTCGAAAACTGGGCAGATAAAGAGGTGCTTGATGCTTATCTAGCACATCAAGGAATGAGTGAGGACGTGTATCTTCGTTTTATTGATAAGTCCATATCATGGGATGATATTACTTCTGATTCCTACCTAAAGGCGTACTATGAAGCATTTTCTTTTGGTAGTATAAAATACCCAAAGAACTCTACCGAAGAAGAGAAGGAAACAATTCGTCGTACGAAGTTCTTTGACTATGCTCTTGCCATCGAACATGACAAGCTCTATTATTTTACGCTTGTATGGCAGCAGAAGACCCTTGTTATTACAGCTCCTACCGACAATAAGGAACAGAAGACATTCCTTGGTTATGATTGGAGTAATCGTAAGGGAGCCGAAGGAATTATCATCAATACACCAGGAGGTCAGCTGTATAATGATGCTGACCGCTTTGCAACGAATACCCTTGCTTCTATGGTTCGTTTCTCTTTCTATGGTGATGTGATTGCTGATGTGCCAGACGAAATTGAAAGGTATGTAAAGACTTACTGGTTGAGGGATATGGTAGAACTTAAGACACCAGCGATAGATAAAACAATTAAAACCGTTGTTATCGACAAATTTGAATTGAAAAGTAAATATCCAATGGTTGCATTGGGGGATATTGTAGCACTAAATCCTTCAAAATCAGAAATACGTAATATTTCCGATGATACATTGGTTTCTTTTGTCGAAATGGCATCAGTTAGTAATGAAGGCTACATTTCTACAAAAGTAGACAGGCCTTTGGGTGAGCTTAAGTCTGGTAGTTATACTTATTTTGCTGAGAACGATTTGATATTTGCCAAAATAACGCCTTGCATGGAAAATGGAAAATGCGCAATAGCAGAGGGCTTAACCAATGGGATTGCATTAGGAAGTTCAGAGTTCCATGTGTTTAGGTGTTCAGACAAGATCGCTTCCCGTTATTTGTTCGCTTTACTTAATACTCCTCTTATTAGGAATGCTGCCGCCATGAATATGACTGGTGCAAGTGGTCACAGAAGAGTCCCAGAAAGTTTTTATTCAAATCTAAATGTTCCTCTTCCTCCTCTTTCCATCCAGCAGCAGATTGTTGATGAATGTAAGATTATAGAAGAGGACGTCGAGATGTCCAACAAGGTTTTGGAGGATATCAAGACTTCGATCAATGAGCTCATCCTTCCTTGTTTCGATAAATATGAGAAAGTTGTTTTGAAGACAATCTGTGATTCATTTGAGTATGGAACATCTGAAAAGTCTTCTACGTCAGGCGCTGTCCCAGTAATACGCATGGGTAATATCGTAGATGGAAGCATTGATTGGTCAGATCTGGTATATACAGACAATAAACAGGATATTGAAAAACTTGTACTAAAGAAAGACGACGTTTTATTTAACAGAACAAATAGCCCTATCTACGTCGGCAAAACCGCTTTATACGAAGGTGAAAGACCTGCAATTTTTGCTGGTTATCTCGTTCGTGTAAATTATCAGAGGGATAAGATAAGAGGCAAATACTTAAGCTATATTCTTAATAGCGAGCCAATAATGCAACATGGTTTTTCTGTAATGACGAAATCGGTAAATCAAGCGAATATTAGTGCCTCACTCTTAGCTCAATACGAAATACCACTTCCTTCTATTGATAAACAAGACGACATTATTAATAAACTGGAGGCTATTGAGAAAAGAAAAAAGCAAAGCATTGCAACAATTGCAAACGTATCTTTTAGCAAACAAGCAATCCTAGATAAATATTTGAAATAATAGTGCATAACAATGTTGATTCAATTAATAATCTCTGACATAGGAAGAGCTTTAAGTACTGTTCAAGAGTCATTTACGACAAGAGAATGGTCAATAGTTATTTGGATAGGCATTTTCATAATTTTTCAGATGAGAAGGTCGTCATTCCAGACGTCTTTATTGCAAGTTATTAAGTCTCTTTGCAACAAAAACATCTTAATCCTATTATTAATTTGCTATATTTATATATTGGGCTTTGTTTTTGTTCTGTACAGACAAGGCATAATACATTCTTTTCTTCTAAAGGATTTGCTGTTTTGGTGTATTCTCGTGCCAATCCCTTCGATGGTGGGTTACATAAGTGGTAAGAAAACTGACTTTATTAACTTCGCGATATGTAATGGGACTATTGTTTCACTTTTTCTTGCTATGCAATCATATTTCACATTCAGCTTTGTCATTGAATTTGTTTCATTCCCCATATTGTGTGTAGCTGCTGCCGTTTCTGCATATGCCCAAACATACAAGGACAAGTATGAAACCGTTTATAAACTTGCTAACAACCTTATATTTACTATTGGTTATGTGACACTTTTTGTTTCATTATTTAAAACTATAACAAGCATTGAAACATTGATAGAGGATCACTTTTTCCAGTCTTTTTGGTTTAACGAGATTCTTTACTTGGTTTTTACTCCATTACTGTATTTGTTTTGCGTTTTATCAGCTTATCAAGAATGGTTTAACATGCTAAAATCTAGGTCATCCAAAGATAACTACCAAAAAAGATGCTCGTTCTTCATAAAGAAATGTGGGCTAAATTTATCCAAGATAAGATATATCAGTAAACACCTCCATGTTTATGTTCCCCAAACAGAAGAACAATTAAATTTTGATTTCTCGGAATGTAATAAAAAATATCATTCCAAATATGAATGATAGAAACCGTACTTAGCTTGCCTTTGCCAACAAAAGACGGAGAGAACTCTCTGATGCGATTCTTTCGCTCAGATTCATCATATACTAATTTACTTGAACTGTGGGTGGTGCAATATTCTCTCAAATCTATCTTGGAAAGATTTTCTTCTAAACCTACATCTGTACAGATAAAACTTTTACAAAAGGCTATAGAAGTGGTTAATCGTTTTTAAAGATAAATCTATTGGATGTTCAAAAGCCATTTCTTTTGTACTATGACCTTTTATTTATCACTGAGATAATAAAAAGTATTTCAGTTTATGCAGATTCCGATTTTTTGACTTGCCTTTTCTCGCCAGCATATACGACATTATCCCAAATATTAAATCACACCAGAGGTTACTCATAGTTCAACGCTGGGATCAATAGTCTACAACAGAAATATAAACAAAAGCTGTGTCAAAACTAAATTGACACAGCTTTTTGTCATTTCAGTATATTCTTCTAATCAAGCATCAGATTATTTTTAGGCATAATAATCAATTTTGGCATAAAATGTTTGTTATAATAAACATTTATATATATTTTTGCATGAAATAAGGAACAATTATGGGCAAGAATACTTTTGGAAAAAAGATGCCAAGAGTGCTAAGCCAAGCACTCGAGCAAATGGGAGAACAAATTATGTTGGCTCGCAAGCGCAGACATTTGTCGATGCAAGACATTGCAGACAGATCGACAGTAACAAGACTTACAGTATCGAAAGTAGAGCATGGTGACCCAACTGTTTCCATGGGCATTTATGCACGTGTACTCTACGCTCTCAATTTGGAAAAGGATATTACTCTGCTTGGAGCTGATGATGCTCTAGGCAGACAGTTGCAAGATGCTGAATTACTAAGAAAATGAAGAGAATTTCAGTTTATGCAGATTTCGATTTTCTTGCCTCGCCACAAGAAATTGGATACTTGGGCTATGATCATGTTCGTGGAAACGACCATTTCGTGTTTGAATATTCCCGCGATTGGCTTAAGCAGTATGGTGGTTTTGTTTTATGTGGAGACTTGTTGAACGTGCCTTCACTACAGCATCCTCATGGCAAGGATAATGTGTTCGGATTCGTCAAAGATTCTTTTCCAGATCGTTGGGGACGTTTATTACTTGACCGCAGAGAACGCCTTATGGCACAAGCTGAAGGCCGACAAAAACGAATGCTCACCAACTATGATTACCTAATTGGCATTGAGGATTTCACACGAATGGGCGGCATTAGGTACAAGAGTGAAGACAGCAATGATTTTCTCAATGCCACTGCAAAATATCTTGTTCCACCTATTGAGAACCTCCGGGCATTGTGCGATGCTTGCCATGAAATTGAATTGGCAGAAGAACGTAACGAATTACCTGAACAACGATGGCTCGATCAACTTATTGACCCAGGAACATCTCTTGGTGGAGCTCGTCCAAAAGCCAATGTCATAGATGTAGATGGAAAACTTTATGTAGCTAAGTTTCCCTCAAAAAAAGATTTGGAGAATACAGAACTCATTGAACACTTCTCACACAAATTAGCAGCAGCTGCAGGTATTAATGTGTCCAAAACTCGCACCATAAAGATTTCAAGAGACCGCGACCTTCTGCTGTCAGAACGGTTCGATCGCACCTCAGAAGGAAAACGCATCCACTTCGCTTCTGCAATGTCATTGATAGGTCTTGACGATGGAGCAGGAAATAGCACAGGGAATGGCTACCTTGATATAGTGGATTTTATACTCCAAAATTGTGTAGATGTAAAATATAATCTCAGGGAATTATATCGAAGAGTTGCATTCAATATTCTGTTTGGCAACACCGATGATCACTTTCGCAATCATGGGTTTTTGCTCACTCCAAAAGGATGGACACTCTCACCAGCATATGATATCAATCCGGGGACAAAAACACACCAAAGTTTACTTATAGATCAATACACAGAGCAATCTGACATCAATGCTTTACTTTCGGCAAGCGAGAGCTATATGCTCGAACGACAAGAAGCAACTGAAATAATAGAACAGGTACACAATGCCATCAAAGATTGGCGCTCTGTAGCTACCCAATTTCAAATATCTCCGAAGGTACTTGAGCCATATTCAAAACGCTGGGATCAATAGTCTACAACAGAAATATAAACAAAAGCTGTGTCAAAATTAAGTTGGCACAGCTTTTTTATATCCACGCGCGTAGATCAGAGCGCGGGAAAGGCGGAGAACAAATTCCCGATCGGGAATCAGTTCTCGGGAAGTCCCGAGAAGTCTTCGACGAGCGTCGATCAGTCCACGGGAAGTCCCGAGAAGTCTTCGACGGTCGGCAATCAGTCCACGGGAAGTCCGGAGAAGTCTTCGACGAGCGTCAATGAATGCTTTCTTTTACGGGAGTACTCGCCAAATTGCTACGGTCACAACTTTTGTTCCCGGGAGTTGTCGTCGTAGCCCTACGATCGGAACTCTCGGATTCAAGAATTGTCTTCGACGCGCGAGGATCAGTTATCAGTTTCGAGAAGCTGAGATTCGTCTTGCTTCCGCTTCAGCTCTTCATCTGTCATGCGGACGAGGTCGGTGCATCCCCAAACAGTCTTATACGAGCTGCCGTTGGATCTTAAGCCCAAGGGCTCGATGGCATAGATGTGCCACTTGTCGTTATGCTGTGAGATGGCAAAGATGCGAAGGGAGAAATGAGTCGAATTTGCGTCGTACAGTGTTCCTGTCTTGGCATCGATAGTGATGGGCTGTATGTTGTAGGCATTCATCGGAACTGCATCTACATAGAAATATCGGTGCAGCTCTTCTGCCGTCTTGATATAATAGGTAATAGGTCCGGCTCCATCAAGCAAGTAGAAGTAATCTTCCGACTTGATTGTTCCATCGTCATTAATCTCGCATGTAAAAGTCCTCCGCCATCCATATCCGACTACTTCGTCATATAGTGTCTGTTGTCCAGCTGCCGAGAGTGTCGGCGCACTGATATGTGACGGAACGCCATTCTCATCGAATACGAACACACGCTCATCCGGTTCGACAATAAGATAATCGTTGTTGTCCTTATTGTCGTCCAAATCGACGCAGGAGGTGGCTGCTAAAAGGAAAAGGCCGAACAGGCCGAATAGAATAGTCTTCTTCATTTTGTCTTGTGTTTTCCTATATAACGCAAAAACACGGAGAATACTGCATCGCTACAGAGATTTTTCCTTCGAACTGAGCAGATAGAGGATGTCGCCCTCGCAGAGCACCGTATTTCCGTCCGGGATTATCTGTTCCTCGCCGCGACGTACCATCACCACATGTGAGCCGCCATTGTCCGAGTAGTCCTTTATGGTCTTTCCTGCCCAGATGCTTTTCTTCAGCAACGGATGCTCGCGGATGTCGGCCAATGTCGCGTTGTCGTATGACTTGGAGCAGAACACTACCTCGTCGCCGGCAAGCAGTTGTGTATCGCCTTTGGTGATGATCTTCTTGTGGTTTCTGAGCACCATCAGCAGCTTGACGTCTTCGGGAAGGACGAGATCCTTGACCATCTTATTGTCCCATCGGCCACCATCACGTATCTTGACCTTGCCGAACGACAGTTCGCAGTGCTCGTTGAAGTCGGAGAAGGTCTGCATCACGTCGGAGTTGTGGTCGTTCATCCTGAAGATCCTGGCGGCACTCGGGATGAGCGAGCCCTGAAGAGCAATGGAGATGAGCACGATGCAGAATACTATGTCGAAGATGTCGTTGTCAAAAGGCAGGCGCGAGGTGAGCGTCATGATGGCGAACACGATCGAGGCTGCTCCTCTCAGTCCCACAAACGACAGGAAGCCGATCTGTCTCATCGGATATTTGCGGAATGGTGCCAGGATGGCAGATACTGCTATCGGACGTGCCACAAACAGTATGAAGAGGAAGATGAGCAAAGCCGGAACAAAGACCTGTGGAAGCTTTAAAGGATGGGCAATATATCCGAGTATGAAGAATATCAATATCTGGACAAAGGTGGTGACGCCGTCGAAGAAAAGCACAAGTCCCTTACGCCCCTTGAACTGATAGTTGCCGAGGATCATACCGATGATATACACGCTGAGATAGCCGTTGCCTCCTATCATGGACGGGAACGCATAGCCGAACACCGAGACTGCCACGATGAACATCATGTCAAAGCCCTGCGGCATGGTGAAGCGTCGTAGTACGACTGCTGCACATTGTGCGATTGCTACGCCTCCAAGGGCGCCGAATACCAGCTGCGAGAATATAGTCCATACCACTTGTCCGCCGGAAGCTGTGCCTGCAAGGATTGAGAGCATCACGGCTGTGAGCATATACGAACACGGGTCGTTGGAGCCGCTCTCGAGCTCAAGCATCGGTGCGCTGTTGTTCCTGAGTCCCATCTTCCTGGTTCTAAGGATTGAGAACACGGTGGCTGCATCGGTCGAACTGATGACGGCACCCATTATCATGCCTTCTACCCAATTCCATCCGAGTGCGAAATGACAGAACAAGCCGACTATGCCGGCTGTCAATGCCACGCCGAAGGTGGCAAGTAGTCCCGACTCAACCGCAACGGGCCGCGCCGCCTTCCAGTTGGTGCCGAATCCACCATAGAACATGATGAAAATCAGGGCAACCGTACAAGCATCTCCTGCACGTTCCGTGATCTCGATGGATACTTCGTCACGCCATCCTACTACGACTCCGAGCAGGATGAATAGAAGCAATACGGGTATTCCAAGGCTGCTTGAGACCTTGTTCAGGAAGATACAGGTGAATATTATAAGGGCTCCGATTATCAGCAATAGGTTCATTGTATTTTTTCTAAATAAAAATTAAAATTTTCTAAGCATAACTGCTTAAGCGTTATTAAAGCTTGCCAGCTTTAGCGGCTTTCTAAGCTTAACAGCTTAACCGTTCAATACTTCTTGGCTTGACCCAAGAAGTATTGGGAAGAAAGTCAAGGCTTAACCTTCTAAGCTAAAAATAACGTAAATTTTTCTAAAGCAGCCAAACGCGCTTCGCTAGTTATAATAAAACAAATAAAATTTTAATAACTATATATTGCAGGAAATTAAGGCTGATGCGAAAAAAACTATCCACCCTCACAACAACGCTCTGTAGCGGGGGTGGATATTATTTAATATCTACTATTTATTATTTAAATAGGAGTTGCGCGAATTACTTCTTGTTGATATAGTCAACGATCCACTGGCCGACTTCCTTTGTGCCATACTTAGCACCACCTTCTACCTGGATTTCTGGTGTGCGTACGTTCTGGTCGAGTGATGCATTGACTGCCTCGCGGATCAATGCGCCTTCCTCCTTGAGGTCGAAATACTCGAAGAGCATTGCTGCCGAGAGGATCTGTGCCAATGGGTTGGCGATGTTGAGACCCTTACCCTGTGGCCAGCTGCCGTGGATTGGCTCGAATACTGGTGTGTGTTCGCCTGTCGATGCCGATGGAAGGAGACCCATAGAGCCTGTGATCACTGAGCCTTCGTCGGTGAGGATGTCGCCGAATGTATTTTCAGTTACCATTACGTCGAAGAAACGTGGATCCTGAATCATGCGCATTGCTGCATTGTCGACATACATGAAGTCGGTAGTGACGTCTGGATATTCGCCCATGATCTCCTGAGCTACCTTGCGCCAGAGACGGCTTGATGCGAGCACGTTTGCCTTATCGACAACTGTGAGGTGCTTGCGACGCTGACGTGCATACTGATAACCCACGCGGAGGATGCGCTCTACCTCAGGACGAGTGTAGTAGTTGGTGTCGAGTGCGTCTTCCACACCGTTCTCCTGTACTGTTGGTTCCTGCTTCTTGCCGAAGTACATACCGCCTGTGAGCTCACGGATACAGATGAAATCGGCTCCCTGTACGAGTTCGTCCTTGAGTGGTGACTTGTGAACGAGACAGTCGAATGTAGTTACAGGACGGATGTTGGCATAGAGTCCGAGCTTCTTGCGCATTGCCAAGAGTCCCTGCTCTGGACGTACCTTTGCGCTTGGGTTGTTGTCGAACTTAGGATCACCGACACTTGCAAAGAGAACTGCATCGGCATCCATACATGTCTGGAATGTCTCCTCTGGGAATGGATCGCCAACCTTGTCGATTGCATCAGCACCACAGATTGCATACTTGTAACTCAACTCGTGACCGAATTTCTTGCAGATTGCCTCTGTCACTGCGAGGCCCTGTTCCATGATTTCCGGGCCGATACCGTCGCCTGGAAGAACAGCCAATTTCAATTTCATATCGTTATTTTTTTGTAATTTTTCGTAACTGAATGGCAAAGATAGATAAATTTTTCTATTAATTGTACAAAAAATACATATTATTTAGTAAAAAAGTGATCATCGGGCGTTTTTTGCTTGTTCGACGAACCGGGAGTTTTACTAAATTTGCATAGGCATTAAAATTTTGGAATATGGACAATCGTTTCATAATCGGTAAGATTCTGATTCATATCGGTGAAGAACTTTGCAACCCAAAATCGAGGCTCTACAATAGCTTCACCTTGAGCAACGAACAGCTGGAAGCCTGCATGAGACTTCTGAAGGTGGCTTCAAGTCCGCAGACTCACGTTCTCTATATCGGAGATCTGGCTATGCGATACGGTGTGACCGACAGGACCATCCGTAACTGGATTCACGACGGTGTGATTCCGAAGGGCAAGAAACATGACAGTGGCGACAACAGGGACTACTGGCTGAGTCATGACCTGCATAAGGTGGACAACGACCTGCTCAAAAAGGGATATGTCAAGGAGAGGGATCTGCAGAAAATCGATGAGCGACTGAGACGACTCCTCCATAATTTCACATAATTGGAAATAAACCCTATTGATTTATAATATATTACGCTTTCTTTTCATACTTTAATGATAACACAAGAAAAAGCCTTAACTTTGCAGCGTAAAAAGTTTTATAGGTGTTTTCTGTTATTCATGCTTTTGACGCTGTTTATGATTTTATTAGATGTTTTCAACTCCCTCCCTGTGCGTGAGCATCGGAAGGGTGTTTTTTTATACACTTTTCGGGCATGACATTTGGAGTTTTGGAGGATTTGACCTATTTTTGCGGAAACAAATCACTATGGCAGACAATTTTCTGGAAAGACAATATGCCGCTTACGAGGAAAAGAAGGCGGCAATGAAATCGGGCATCAAGAAGAAAAAGCCTTCTGTACAGTTCTATACACGACCTGGGAAGAAAGAGAATCCATAATTCTTAATTGATAATTGATAATTCATAATTGATAATTATGGGCTGACGCTATGTAAAGAATAAATAATAAATATTAAGCGTCAAATATCTATTAAATATTAAAGAATAAATATAACTGACTAGAAAAAAACTATCCACCCACACTACAAGCATTGCAGTGTGGGTGGATATAATCTTTATAGTTAGAAGTTATAATTTATAGTGCGTCAGCTATAATTTTTATAGTTAGAAGTTATAATTTACAGTGCGTCAGCTATAATTTTAACTTTTAACTTTTAATTTTTAATTTCCTAATGCTCCGGCATTATCAATACTCGACTCTGAAGCGTCCGGAAGTCTTATACTCTTCGTAAGCATCTTTCTTGAAACGGTAACGGATCTTACGGATGTAGTTGCCATTCTCTACCCTCTCAAGGATACCTGTGTCGATCATCTTGCGTGCGAAGTTACGACGGTCGAACTCACGGCCTGTGATTGCCTCATAGAGATGCTGCAACTCGGTCATTGAGAAGGTTGCTGGGAGAAGGTCGAATCCGATAGGACGGAAATGGATGCTCTCCTGCAGTCTCTGGAATGCCTTAGCAAGAATCTTATCGTGGTCGAATGCAAGGTGATAGCCTTGTTCGATATCGCATAATACCTGCTTTACTGAATACCAGTCGGCATGTGAAGCATCATCTCCTCCCCTCACGTCCTGAATGTTGACAAGGGCGAAGAATGCATCGGTAAACACAACGCCACGCGGATCACGGCCGTAGTCGCTGAATGTTCCTACTTCTTCAATATAGTTGATTTTGAGACCTGTCTCTTCGGCAAGTTCTCGCTTTGCGCAATCCATGAGCGACTCGTTAGACTCTTCAATCACAAAGCCAGCAGCATTGGTTCTGCTCTCGATGCGGACGAAACCGCCAGGAAGAGCTCTCTGACGCTTGAACGGTTCAATGCCTCTCTCGATAAGAAGCACTTTAATGTCGGCGTTTGTAACATCAAAACCAAAAATCACACAATCGGCAGTAACCGCTGGACGAGGATACTGATAAGCATAACCAAGGTTATCGATATTTTTCATAGTGTGTTTGTGTTATTATTTTATGTGCATGCAAATATAATGTATTTTGCACACAAAAAACAAAATTATCCAAAAATCTGCATCAGTTTTTGGATAATTTCATTATTTTTTCGTAAAAAGTGCGAATATACGCAATTATTCGGCAACAAGACGAAGAACTCGTGAGCTCCAGTCGTTCTGCTTGTTGTGATCGACGATGTGACGCAAAGGCATGTCAAGACCTGTGTTCATGAGGAATGCTCCGCTGAATGTCTTGCCTTCGAATTCGAGTGGCACGTTGTCAATGCGGTTGAGCTCATGAATTGTATACATCTTGTCTGGATCGAGACCTGCCATCTTGATGCGTGGGAGATGCTGGTTCTTGTATGTCTCGAGCTTCCACCAATAGAACACAGCCTCGCTCTTGTTCTCTGCAACATACATGATAGACGCAATATCCTGTCCCTTATATGGAGAAACGAGACGATAGAGGTCGCCGAACTGAACTACAGGACGGATCTCCTTATACTCGGCAATTGCCTTGCGGCAGAGTTCCTTCTCTTCGTCGGTCATGTTCTTTGGCTGGATCTCCATACCGAGACGTCCGCTCATGGCTACATCGACACGATACTTGATCGATGTTGTACGGAAGACTGCATGGTTTGGAACAGCTGAGATGTGCGATGCCATTGCGATTGCAGGGAAGAAATATGATGTGCCCCACTGCATGCGGATACGCTGAAGACCATCGGTATTGTCACTTACCCAGAACTCGTCGAAGTATGGGAGAAGACCATAGTTGGCACGACCACCACCCGAAGCACAGTCCTGAATGACTACATCAGGATACTTGGCACGGATGCGCTCCAATGTCTTGATGAGACCTTCGTGGAACTTGATATAGAGATGTGACTGTTCGTCCATCGGAAGATACTGCGAGCCATGATTCATGATAGGCGCATTGGCATCCCACTTGATATAGGCAATCTCTGGATAGTTGCTAAGGAGGTTGTCAACGATGCCGAAGACAAAGTCCTGAACCTGTGGATTGGACATATCGAGAACGACCTGTGTTCCACCACGACCGAGAACAGGCTCGCGACCTGGAGCCTTGACAATCCAGTCCGGATGTGCCTCATAGAGTTCCGATACGGTATTTGCCATTTCAGGCTCGATCCAGATACCAAACTTCACGCCATTCTTCTTTGCATCGCGCAAAAGACCTGGGATTCCATCAGGAAGCTTACGTGTATCTACCACCCAGTCGCCGAGTGAAGAGTTATCGACAAGACGAGGATACTTATCGCCGAACCAGCCATCGTCCATAACGAAGAGCTCGCCACCCATTGATGCGATATCCTTCATCATCTGATCCATACCTGGCTGATTGATGTCGAAATAGACGCCTTCCCAAGAGTTGAGAAGGATCATGCGTTCCTTATCACCATGACGGAGCTGATACTTACGAGCCCAACGGTGGAATGCCTGGCTAACGCCGTTTGTACCCTTTGAAGAGTATGTGAGAGCTGTGCGTGGAGTTGTGAATGTCTCACCCGTCTTGAGGTGATATTCCGAGTTGTCCGGATTGATACCAGCAAAATAGTAGTGATAGTCCGAATCGTCGGTATCGATTGTGATGCGGTAGTTTCCGCTATAGAGAAGAGCTGCACCGATCACAGCGCCATCGTTCTCGCGAGCCTTGCCATCGAGAGAGATCATCACCTCGTTACGGTTGGCAGTTGCGTTACGTGCACCATCCTTATCCTTGATTACGAGCGAACCGTTGTTGAGTGGCTCTTCATAGAGCTGACCCTCACTTGCCCAAGAACCATGGAAATGTGTACACCACACGTCGCCACGACGGATTGGGAGAAGCGGATTATAGAACTGTGTGAGTGTAACAGTCTTCTTCTCGCCGTTGGTGATATCGGTCCATGACTCGATCATATCCACATCGTCGTATGTCTGATAGTAGAGATGTACGGTTGTAGGATAGAGATTGTCGGTGAGTGTGATAGTGAGCAATTCACCTGTACGTTCAGCACCATTAGGCGCCTTATCCTTGATTGTCTGAAGCTTGTAGTCAGAGATCAGAAGCTGTGTTGACATATTGCCATCGACATGACGCATTGCGAAACATGTCTCAGACTGTGTGTGTGTTGCGCCATAAGAAGGATAGAGTTCCGAACGGCTGTAGTTGTCGCCTTCCATCTTCTGGAGCTGTGCTATTTCCTGAGACTTGAGTGCAGGACCATAGTAGATGAACTGTGGTTCCTCGCCCTTGTTAAGATCGAGCACGAAACTGTTGTTAGGTGTGCGCAATTCGACCTTCTCTGCCATTGCTGTAGTTGCAGCAAACAATGCAGAAAGAATTAATAGACTTTTTTTCATAGCTTAAATATATTGTGTTATTGCTTTCGATTCACAAGACTTACAAAGAGACGGAGATTGCTCCGCTATTGTTCCTGATGATTGCCTGAGCACAGCCGTTGAAGAGGCAAACCTTGAACTGTTGCTTGTCTTCGCCTGCCAAAGGTCTTTCCTTAGCCTGCCATGCAGAATCGCCATTGCCCACGCCGAGAATCTCGGCATTGCCTTCGACCTTGATGCTCACTTCGTTGCATGCATCTGCCACAAAGCGCTTCTTCTTGTCGAGCGCATAGATATCGACGATTGTGATGTCGCCGTTGACGGTCTCGACGGTCTTGAGCTGTGTTGCCTCGCCTGTTGTCTCGATTGTCTCGGTAAAGATCTTTTTGCCGTTCTTATAGCCGACAGCCTTTACGCTGCCTGGCTTGTAGATTGCCTTCCACGAGAGATGTCCGTTCTTTGGCATTGTCTGTCTGCCGAGTGACTTGCCGTTGACAAAGAGTTCGACAACGTCGCAGTTTGAATATGCCCAGACGTCGATTTCCTCACCTTCGTGACCCTTAAGGTTCCAATGTGGGAGAATATGAAGCACAGGCTTGTCTGTCCACCATGACTTGAGATAGAATGCTTCATCCTTAGGGAATCCGCAATAGTCGAGAATACCGAAGCTTGAACCTGTAGCAGGGAAGACGAGCGGATTGGACTCACCTCGATAGTCAAAGCCTGTCCAGAAACAGCATCCCAGGAGATAATCTCTCTCGGCATAGAACTTCCAGCCTCTCTCGATGCGATTGATGGCTGAGTCTTTCTCTATGTCGGCGAAACGGTTGAGTGAAGCCATTCGGCCATTCTCCCTGTCTTCGAAATAGATGCCTCTTGTGCCGCAACCTGTAGTCTCCTCCGAACCGAATGCGATACGATTAGGGAAGTTCCTACGGTGTTCCTCAACAGGATTCTGCATGATATAGTTGTAGCCGGCAATGTCAACATCCTTAACGATTTCCGGTCCGCTTGAAGTAGCCACCGTGCTTGGACGTGTAGGATCGAAACGATGTACATAATCGCTCATTGTGTGAGCAATCTCCTTGCCTGTGACTTTCCACTCTGTGCCCCACTCTTCGTTACCGACGCTCCATGCGATGATCGAAGGATGGTTGCGGTCGCGCATTATCATGCTCTTCAACTGTCCGATCTGGTAATCGTTGATACCTGTAAGACGGTTTTCCTCAACAACAAGAATACCGAGCGAGTCGCAAGCGTCGATCATTGCAGGTGTCATAGGATTGTGTGACGAACGGTATCCGTTCACACCCATTTCCATGAGCTTCTGCAAGCGATATACCTGAACGCCGTCAGGAATAGCAGCACCAACGCCTGCATGATCCTGATGCATACATACACCATGTATCTTGACGTGTTCGCCATTCACGAAAAGACCTTTGTCCTTGTCGAAAACGACTTCGCGGATACCAATCTTTGTGTCGCGTGTATCGATAACCTTTCCGTCGGAAACAACTTCTGTGCGCAATGTGTAGAGATAAGGGCTCTTCGGGCTCCAAAGGTTTGGATTACCGACTGTCATGCTGAGGTTATTGAAATCGGCCTTTGCACGAGGCTTCATGCTCTGCTGTGTTGCAGTAGCGGAAGTCACCTTCTCTCCTTTATTATTATATAATGTATATACAACCGAACATGTTGCATCGTTGCGGCTGTCGTTCACCACCTCTGCTGCAAGCTGTATCTCTGCCTCGGAATAGTTGCTATTCAGCTTGGATGTGAAGCAAAGACCATAAGGTGTGATGTGAACAGGATCGGACTTCACAAGCCAAGTGTGACGGTAGATACCTGCGCCCTCGTAGAACCAACCTTCCTCAAGGCTTGCATCGACGCGAACTGTCACGAAGTTTGGAGCATCGAAATGCAGATAGTCGGTGATATCGTATTCACGGCTGATGTATCCGCTTTGCTCAAGACCGAGATAGAAACCATTGACCCAGATCTGTGAATGACGGAAGATACCTTCGAAATGAATCTCGAAATGCTTGTCTTTGTCTGCCGGATCGAGCGTGAAATCCTTGCGGTACCAACCTACGCTTGTCTCCGGATATTTCCAGCCCACGCGTTTGTAGCCATGACTATGGCTTGCCTCTCCTGCAAAGCCAAGATCGACAACCCAGTCGTGAGGAAGATTGACCTTCTCCCACTTGTTAGGCCATTTAGATGCGTCGAACTTCTCGGCGTAGGGACCTTCGTTGTGGATGGAATTGGCTTTGGTGAGATAGTTGAAATACTCTGTGCCGCACATGAAATCCTTCTCAGGACACTGTGCGTGTCCGAATGTGAACTGCCAGTCTGCGTCGAAGTTCATCTTCTGTGCCTTGGCAGAAATGAAGGATAAAAGGATAAGAAAGGTTAGTATTTTTTTCATAAGATGTATTTTACTTGATATGTGCTGTCAGGAATGTTGCGGTGCCGAAGATGTAAAGCACATTTTCGGAAGCTGGAACGAGGAGTGTCTCGCCCTGACGGACCTTAACGCCATTGATGTTTGCCTCACCCCAAAGACACACAACGACTACGAACGAATCACAGTTGAAGTCGATGCGCTGTGCCACCTGAACCACTACGCGATGAACCACGAAATATGGGCAGTTGATGAGCTGTGAGGTTGGCTGAGTGCTGTCGTATGATGTGCGATATTCCGGCCATACCTGATAGTCGATTGCATCTTTTGCGAGTTCTGTATGAAGCTCACGTGGATTGCCATGCGCATCCTTTCTGCCGAAGTCGTACACACGGTAAGTGATATCGCTTGTCTGCTGAATCTCGGCAAGGAAGCAACCTGCGCCGATAGCGTGCAAACGTCCTGCTGGAAGGAAGAAGAGGTCGCCTTGATGCGCTTCGTGAGTTGCGATGACATCTGCCATCGGGTTTGAACCTTCAGGTGCCTCGCCACTTACCATATGTTCGTAGTCATCTGGTGTGATCTGCTTCTTGAGACCTGCATAGATCTTTGCTCCGACATCACTCTTGATGATATACCACATCTCTGTCTTTCCGGCACATCCATGACGTTCCTGTGCGAGTTTGTCGTCCGGGTGAACCTGTACGGAGAGATCCTGACGTGAGTCGATAAACTTAACAAGAAGCGGGAACTTATTGCCGAAACGCTTGTAAACTCTGTTTCCTATGAGCAAGCCTTTGTACTTGTCGATAAGCTCAGTGAGAGTAAGACCAAGATCTACATCGTCGATCAAGCCTCGATCGATAGCAACGCTCTCATGTCCCGGCACGCCACTGATTTCCCATGACTCGCCGATATTTGGCTGAGCTGTATAGATACCTTTGAAAGGTGCAATCTGGTAACCACCCCAAAGAGTGGTCTTAAGATATGGTTCAAACTTATATGGTTTCATAATATAAAATTGATAATTACTAATTGATAATTGATAAATATTTTGACGGCGTATTTATTTTGCTTAAAGACTGGTGCTATTGCAAAGCAAATTATCAATTATCAATTGTCAATTATAAATTACTTAAATTCTCGCTCTATGATTTCAAGACACATTCTTGAATTATGATAAGGACACTTCCAGAAACCTGCCTTATCATCCTTGCGGTTGATGTTACGCTGCGGATCGCGACTCCAATACCACTCACCACCTTCATAGTCGATGAGATTATCCTTGATATACTGCCAGCAGTTGAGACCCTTCTGCAAAGCATCCTTGTCGCCGAAATACTGATAGATATTCAGGAAGCCGACAACTGCCTCTGCCTGAACCCACCAATGACGATCATCGTCAACGTGACCTGTATCAACATTTGCCTCGTGTGTCATTGAACCGTCGGCATTCAAGCCCTTCTCGCTTGCCTTTGCTACACGCTGCACGATCGGTTCTACCTTTGCAAGCACCTGCTTGTCGCCAAGCACAAGTGCTGCTTCGTGCATGAGCCACGAACATTCAATATCATGTCCATAACTCTCAAGCCATCCTGCTCCACGCTTCCAATCCATTTCGAAGAAGAGATCAAGATGGTATGTTTCCGGATTGAGAATCCTGTCGGTGAAGATGTCGATGAGATTGCGCAAAGCCTTCTCCAAACGGGCATCCTTCCAAATACGATATAGGTTAGTATATGGTTCGATGATATGAAGATGTGTATTCTGCGACTTCGGATAGTTGGCATCCAACTCTGAGAGACGCATGTCTTCAATCACCTTCCATTCACGAGTACAAGCCTCAATATATCCGTTGTATTTTGGATCAAAAGAATGTTCCTCGATCACATCAAACAACTTAATGGCCCATTCAAGAGCCTCTTTGTCGCCTGTTGCTCTTGCATATTCGCTCAAGCCATAGATGACAAAGCCGATAGCATAAAACTGCTTCTTTGTATCGATAGGATTTCCTTCGCAGTCGAGCTCCCAATAGGCGCCGCCATTTTCCTTATCGATAAAGTGCTGGAGGATATAATCCTTGGCACGTGTTGCCGCCTTGAGGTATTCCGGTTTGCCAAGAACACGATATGCAGCAGAAAATGCCCAAAGGATTCGGGCATTGAGGATACATCCTTTTGATGCGTCCTTTACAAGAGTTCCGTCGCCGCGCATCTGGCCATAGAAACCACCACGCTCGACATCCTGCATGTTGTTTAACCAAAATGCAAGGATGTTGTTTTCGACAACATCCCGCATTTCAGATTTTATGTTTTCTATATTTGTGTACATTTATTTTTTGATAGGGTAAATCCAAGTGAGTAAAGCCATAAGAAGAGCTATGACACCTGGGAATACTGAGAAGAGACACCATATCATCTGCTTAACAGCTGCTTCGTCAGTAACAGTTACGATAGTCTCGTTGGTAATAGGATCGTTGTCTGAAACAAGACCTGCAATGCCAAGCAAAAGTGCGATGAGAGCGCCAGAGATTGCGCCACCAAGCTTCTGTGCCATTGTACCTGAAGAGAAGATCAAACCTGTAGAAGATGTACCATTCTTTTCTGTAGCATAGTCTGCAACGTCAGCATACATAGACCAGAGAAGTGGAGAATAGAGACCTGCACCTACAGAAGTGAGAATTGCTACTGCAATCATCATCCAGATGTATGATGCATCCATCGGGATCAAGTAATAAAGGAATGAAGTAGCAGCACAGATGATTGCAGCCCAGATAAAGGCAACGCGCTTTGTTCCGATCCATTTAGCGAACATTGGGGATACGCCACCGAAGATCATACATGTAGCTTCGCCAATTGCCATGAATACTGTGTAGTTGATAATGAAACTTCCTACGGTAACATCACCGTTCAAGCAGTATGTGAACATATAGCTGGCTGCAGCATAACGGAAACCGTTGAAGAAGTTTGTGCAGATACCTGCAGATGTAAGGATGAGCCAAGGCTTGTTCTTTACCAGGTCAACAAACTGCTTGAAATCGAACTTCTCGGCACGTACTGGCTGAAGACGCTCTTTTGTGAGCAAACCGCAGGCAAGAGTCATAACTGCAGCAAGAACACCGAAGATCACACCAATCATAGCATACTGGTGCTGCTCTGTACCACCGATCCACTTCTGAACATAAGGGAAGATACCGAGTGTGATGAAGCCCATAGCATAAGCACCTACCATACGATAAGATGAGAACTCATTACGCTCGTTGCTGTCATCGGTCATCACACCAAGCAAAGATCCGTAAGGAACGTTTACTGCTGTGTAGATAGCCATCATAAGCAGATAGAAAGTATATGCCCAGATACGCTTGCCGACGATATCCATATCAGGAGTAAAGAGCAGAAGCGCAAAGATAAGACCATAAGGAATTGAACCGAGAATCAACCAAGGACGATAGGTTCCCCAACGTGAACGTGTACGGTCTGCAAGACTACCCATCAACGGGTCTGTTACCACATCAAACAGACGTGCAATAAGCATCAATGCAGCAGTGTCTGCAAATGTGAGTCCAAAAACATTGGTGAAGAAGAACGGAAAGGCAGTAGAAATGATCTTCCAAGTAATACCACCTGCGGCTGCATCACCAAGTGCATAGCCGATTTTTTCTTTTAATGTTGCCATAGTATTGTGTGTTATAATTATGAATTTGCAAGGTGTTTTGTTACCGTGCAAATATACAATTATTTATTTAAATATGCAAGATTTGCATCAATTAATGCATTTCTTGTGGCAACAGATGCGCCAGTTGTCAATCCATCGGCTGGAGTATTCATGCAGTAATCTACAAGTTGACCTACTGTCGATGTCGCAACATGCATGCGAGTATCGCTCGAAGCGTAGTAGATAAACACCTTATCTTCCATAGAGTGCATGCTTGCGCCATTCTTCTTTGCAGGCTCTGTTGTGAAATCAGCAATCCATCCGTTGGTGAAGAGCACATTCATAACATCTCCGATATATTCAGGACCTTGTGGCACCATAAATGCGCCTCCTGGAGTTGCAATTTCCTTCCAAGGTTCTTCGAGCGAAGTCATATACATATAGAGTACATAACGCAAACCGCTTGCACAACCACGCACACCATGAGCGAGATGCAACCATCCCTTAGGAGTCTTGATAGGATGAGGGCCTTCACCGTTCTTCACCTCCTTGATAGTATGATAGAAGCGCTGATCGATGATCTTCTCTTCCTTAACAACTGCATTTGTGATATCGTCGACCAAAGCCCAGCCGATTCCACCTCCGCTACCTGCATCGATGAAACCATCCTGTGGACGAGTATAGAGTGCATATTTGCCATCGACGAATTCCGGGTGAAGCACCACATTGCGCTGCTGAGACTTGCTCTTGAGATCTGGAAGGCGATCCCAGTTCACGAGGTCTTTTGTACGAGCAATACCGCAAGTAGCAGTTGCTGCACTCAAATCTCCAGGCTTGCTGTCGTCGTGACGTTCAACACAGAAAAGGCCGTAGATCCATCCATCTTCGTGCTGAGTAAGACGCATGTCATAGACATTGGTACCAGGAGCGTCAAGCCCTGCTACACAAGTTCCTTCCGGAGCTTCAGGCATTGTGATAGGATGATCCCAGAAACGGAAGTTATCCACGCCGTTTGGTGATTCTGCTACTGCGAAGAATGACTTACGGTCAGCGCCTTCTACGCGAACCACAACGACATATTTACCACCCCACTTGATAGCGCCAGAGTTGAGAGTAGCATTCACGCCGATTCTCTCCATGAAATATGGGTTTGTCTCTGGATTGAAGTCATAACGCCAGATGAGCGGAGCTGTCTCTGCTTCAATAATAGGATTTGCCCAACGAGTTACAATACCATTGCCTTCGATAGGACTGTTTTTCTTTGTCACGAATGCCTCGTGCTGTGCCTCAACAAAGGCTTTTCTTTCTGCGAAAGTCATTGAATATAATGTTTAAGGAAACACAAAAATATTGTGCGATCTTGTTATTTGATTATAAAATAATATTATTGAATATCCTGCAAGAACAATGTGTTGTCTGCCTCATACAATTTCTTGAAATCATCGGCAGTGCAAGCATCCTTTGATGCTCCGAAATGCTCTTCGTGCCAATTGCGCCAAGGCAGGAAATAGCTGATAGGATATTTATCCATGATTGGCTTCAAGACACGAGTCCACCATGTTGGATCCGGAGAATTCTGATAACCACATTCTGTGAGTGCGAGAGGCTTGCCAACCTTCTGTGCAAAAGCATTGAGGAAATCCAAATCGGCAGTTGTGCCCAACTTGAACATCTCTTCTGTTCCCCACTGATATGCATCTTCGCCAATGAGATCTACTCTATCGTCGCCTGGATATTTCTCGAGGAAACGCTCTTCTGTCCAACGTCCGTCAAGGTTTGGAGAGAATGCCCAAACGACATTTGTAGGGAGAACAGAGTTGACATGATCCTGAAGCATATTCCAAAGACCCTTATATTGTTCTGGAGTTGTTTCTGCTTCGCCCCACCAGAACCAAGATCCGTTATATTCATGCCAAGGACGGAAGATGAAAGGAACCGGCTTGCCATCGGCTGTCTTGATAGAAGCAAGGAAGTCTGAGACATTATTCATCCAACCCTGGAACTTCTCGTGCTTTTCACCACCAGGAAGAATTGAAGCTACAGTATTCTGTTCCTCGTCTGTAAGCATCTGTGAGTTGACAACCCAAGCTGTTCCACCATTATTCGGATTGCGAGGATGCCAGCTGAATGTCACGATACCACCTCTTTCGAAATGACGGATTGCCTCTTCTCTGATCCATTCAAATGGCACGCTGTCTAGATTCTTTGAATCGCCCATCTCAATACCACCAAGATCGAAACCGAAGATTGCAGGATAATCACCAACAAGCTCCTTTGTATCCGAACGACCATTTCTGTCCCATTGCCATGTAATACCATAGAACGGATCGTCCTGATGTGCATACATGTAACCATGCTGACGCAAAGTGTCGATACGAGTCAATAAAGCCTCTGCTGGAGTCTGTTCTTCTACTTCTTCAGCCTGTTTCTTGGAAGTACATGCCACTACCGACAATGCGGCAATAGCTGCAACGAATAATTTGGTTTTCATCATATAACGTATTTATGGTTTTATTTTCTCTGATTGTGTGTTTGCAAATTTAGCCTATTTACCAAATTAGCGCTGCAAAGTTATGCATTTTATTGGTTCTGCAAAAATACTTATTTAACTTTATATGATACAATTCATAAATGATTAATAAAAAAGCCGGAAACATGACATTTTTTTAAAATAAAACACCTCAAAGCCGAAGCTCTGAGGTGCCAATATATAAAACTTTAGTATTGTTTTATTTAGAATACGCCCTGTGCCTAAGTATAAAACCTTTGGCACGTCTGTATTTAGAATACACCCTGTGCCATCATTGCCTTAGCAACTTTCATGAAGCCGGCAACATTTGCACCCTTAACATAGTTGACGTAACCGTCAGCTTCTGTACCGTACTTAACACAGTTCTCGTGGATATTTTCCATGATCCAGAGGAGCTTAGCGTCAACTTCCTCAGAAGTCCAAGAGAGACGCTCAGAGTTCTGTGACATTTCGAGACCTGATACTGATACACCACCTGCGTTAGAAGCCTTACCTGGAGAGTAAAGGATCTTAGCATCCTGGAATACCTTGATTGCACCTGGAGTTGAAGGCATGTTAGCACCTCCCGCAACTGCGATACAGCCATTTGCTACGAGAGCCTTAGCCTGCTCTTCGTTGAGTTCGTTCTGAGTAGCACATGGGAGTGCGATATCAGCCTTCTCGAACCAAGGCTTCTGGCCAGCAACATACTTAGCGTTTGGATATTCGTCAACATATTCCTTGATACGACCACGCTGTACCTGCTTGAGATCGAAGATGTAATCAAGCTTAGCACGATCGATACCTTCTGGATCGTAGATATAACCGTCTGAGTCAGACATTGTCATAACCATACCACCGAGCTGGAGAACCTTCTCAGCAGCATACTGAGCAACGTTACCTGAACCTGAGATGAGAACCTTCTTGCCCTCGATCTTGTCACCCTTAGTAGCGAGCATTGCACGGAGGAAGTAAACTGTACCGTAACCTGTAGCCTCAGGACGGATGAGTGAACCACCGAACTCGATACCCTTACCAGTGAGAACGCCCTGGAACTGACGAGTGTACTTCTTGTAAGCACCGAACATGTAACCTACTTCACGACCACCCACGCCGATATCACCAGCAGGAACGTCACAATCAGGACCGATATTGCGGTGAAGTTCGAGCATGAATGCCTGACAGAAACGCATAACTTCTGCAGAGCTCTTACCACGTGGAGAGAAGTCAGAACCGCCCTTTGCACCACCCATTGGGAGAGTTGTAAGAGAGTTCTTGAATGTCTGCTCGAATGCGAGGAACTTAAGGATTCCAAGGTTTACAGAGCTGTGGAAACGGATACCTCCCTTGTAAGGGCCAATAGCATTGTTGTGCTGGATACGGTAACCAGTGTTAGTCTGGTAGTTACCCTTATCATCCATCCAAGTTACACGGAAAGTGTAGATACGATCTGGAATACAGAGACGTTCGATAAGATTAACCTTCTCAAACTCTGGGTGCTTGTTGTACTCTTCTTCGATTGTACCAAGAACCTCTTCTACTGCCTGATGATATTCAGGCTCATTTGGGAATCTGCGCTTGAGATCCTCAAGAACTTTTTTTGCGTCCATTTTTTATTTGAATTAAAAATACATAACCTACTTAGGGAACTTTGTCTTAATTTGTGTGATGCAAAGGTAAAGCAAAAGTTTTGACCAAACAAACTTTTACTACACTTTTTTTATAAAAGACGAGAAAAAAACGCAATTTTGCCAAATAAGTGTGCCCTTTTTGTCTTTTTGCTAATACAAAAGGTGGAAAATTGGCATAAAAACAGAAATCAGCACATATCCGAACAAAATGGAAAGAATCCACCATTCGGTTGTTGCATCTTTACTGCATGATTGCTGAATAGAAAGCTGAAAAGCGAATATTATGGAAATAAGCGATGCATAATAAGGCAAATGAGAAATATCGACAATAGCAAAAATTGCCAGCAAAAAAGAAAAGACTGAACTTGTGACAAAGAAGGCGTGTGCCTTTACTGTCTTTGCAGCATTAAAGAAATAGCCGTATATATAATATATAATAATGAGTAAAACTACAGTGACAATAAAAATAAGTTCTATTATTGAGAATACTCCGTCGAAAACCAACAGATTGTCAACAAAGTCCACACAAGAGACGAATATAGCATTTGCAGAATCTTCGTCAAACACAAAGAACTTGAAAACATAGACAAGCCAAACGGCGAGCACAAATCCTGTAAACGTACTGCCTAAGTTCGGACCACTCCAAGCTTGTAAAATATAGAGAAAGACTGGAGTTAACAGTAACAAAAAGATGAAATATGGCGTTTGAGTGCTTATCAAACCTATTATAAAGCCAATTGCCAACAACGGAATAGTACTTATCTTCTGCTGCCAGACTAAAGCTATTAAGGTCATAATGCCCAGAAATGCTAAAATCTGATATAGAAGAACAATTGTATCTGCTCCGAAATCGGTAATGAGAAAAGTCAGGAAAGGAGAAATAATAGCCAGCGGAATTGCAAAGAAATGGTTATTCTCATGTGATGCAAAATTAAAATGCACAATGATGTTTCTTAATCCATATGCAAATACGACAGCCGAAATCCAAATAGCTAAAAGCGTATTAACGCCCATCTGACCCAAAAAATAATGAGTCAGAACAGGCGCTAAACTGAACAAGACTAATATAAAGTCTATGTATTTTTTGCTAAATGGATGCATTTCTTAGTCCCAAGCAGCAAGATCCTTACCAATATCACGACGATAGTACTTGCCTTCGAAGTTGATGAGCTCAGCACCTCGCATTGACTGAGCAAGTGCTTCCTCTCGGTTGTTTCCATAAGAAGTAACGCAGATAACTCGTCCGCCGGCTGTAACGACCTTTCCATCCTTCTCGGCTGTTCCTGCATGGAAAAGAATGCTCTTCTTCGAGCTATCTTCAGGAGCAACTACGCCTTGTGTGAAGAGTTCATTGTCCATTCCTGTCATTACCTTGCCCTTCTCATAAGAACCTGGATAACCACCAGAAACGAGAACTACAGTTACTGCTGTTCGTGGATCGATCTCAAGAGTTTTCTCGTCGAGATTTCCTGCCGCAACACCTTCGAAGAGATCTACAAGATCGCTCTTGATTCGAGGCATTACGACTTCTGTCTCAGGATCACCCATTCGTACATTATATTCGATTACCATTGGGTCGCCTTCCTTATAGTTCTGGATTGGACGATCCATACGGATGAGTCCGAGGAAGATGAATCCCTTATATACGAGACCTTCCTTCTGAAGACCTGCGATTGTTGGCTTGACAATACGCTCTTCAACCTTCTGCATGAACTCATCGTTGGCGAAAGGAACAGGAGAACAGTTGCCCATACCGCCAGTATTGAGTCCTGTATCACCTTCACCGATGCGCTTGTAGTCTTTTGCTACAGGAAGGATCTTATAGTTCTTGCCATCTGTGAGTACAAATACCGAACATTCGATACCGCTCATGAATTCCTCAATAACTACTGTTGCCGATGCTGCGCCGAACATACCTCCGAGCATCTCTTTGAGTTCCTTCTTTGCTTCGTCGAGTGTTGGGAGAATCAAAACGCCCTTACCTGCAGCAAGGCCATCTGCCTTGAGCACATAAGGAGCCTGAAGTGTCTCGAGGAACTTGCAAGCCTCGTCATATTCTGCTGCAGTAAACGACTGATAGCGTGCTGTAGGAATGCCATTACGGCTCATGAAACGCTTACAGAAATCCTTTGAGCCTTCGAGCTGTGCTGCTGCCTTGCTTGGTCCAATGACCTTAATATCGCTACCCTGGAAATAGTCATAGACACCATTTACGAGTGGATCTTCAGGGCCAACTACAATCATCTCTACATTGTTTGCTTTTGCGAACTCTGCAATCTTGTCAAATTCATTGACCTTGATTGCAACATTCTCTCCGTATGCTGTAGTTCCAGCATTTCCTGGAGCAATGAAGAGTTTTGTACACTTTGGGCTCTGAGCCAATTTCCATGCGATGGCACATTCACGTCCGCCGCTACCTAATAACAATATATTCATATTATTCTTTCTTTTATTTTCGTCCTTTATGTGAGGTGATGCTTAAAGATTATCAAAGAAATACTGAGCAATTCTTGTATTCAAGTGATTGCGATCCTTACCACGCACGTTATGCGGATGATTGATGTAGAGCATAAAGTCAGGATAAGTACCTTCCTTTACAGAGTTCTTGAGGAACTGGTAAGACATCTGAGGCACAACTGTATCGTCCTGATCGTCGTGGATGATGAGAAGCTTACCCTTGAGTTTTCCTGCCTGATCAATCATTCGGTTACGAGCATATCCTTCAGGATTGTTCTGAGGAGTACCCATATAACGCTCGCCATACATCACTTCATAACGTGACCAGTCGAGAACAGGTCCGCCACAAACGCCCACCTTGAATGTCTCAGGATAATTGAGAATCATGTATGTTGTCATGAATCCACCGTAGCTCCATCCGTAGATACCAATACGATTTGCATCGACATAAGGAAGAGAAGTGAGCACTTCAATACCCTTCATCTGGTCAAGGCCTTCGTTGTATCCGAGATTATGCCAGATTGTCTGTTCGAATTCCAATCCTCTGTTGCTTGAACCTCGTCCGTCGATAGTAAATACAACATATCCGTGTGAAGCCATAAAGCAATCCCAAGCTGGAAGGCCCCACTGATAACCATCGGTGATGAGCTGTGTGTGTGGACCATTATAGAGATAAACCACAGCAGGATACTTCTTGCCCTCTTCCATGTTGGTTGGCTTCACAACTCGGTAGTAGAGATCTGTTTTCCCATCAGCAGCCTTTGTCATTCCTACTGTTACTTCCGGACGAGCAAATCCCTTCCAAGGATCTTCGGCAGTGTAAAGCACTTTGCCTGTAACCTTATTGCCTTTGATTGTGCAAAGCTGACAAACACGAGGAGTGTCGTGATTTGTGTATGTGTCGTAGAACTGAGTATAATCCTTATTGAACATCACATTGTGACGACCAGATTCTGCTGTAAGACGAACAGGTTCCTTTGGAGACCATTTGCCAGAAACGACCTTTGAAGGAAGATCTGTCTTATAGACATTACTTTCAAGTGGAGAATCTTTTGTTGCAGAATAATAGACAGCCTTGCACTTTGGATCAACTCCAATGAGGTTTGTCACCATCCAGTCACCAGATGTGAGAGGCATGCGAGGACATGATACTGCAGTGTGGATAAGATGAGGTTTCTTCACTACGTTTTCCTTTATCTCGCATAGCCAAAGATGATTGTAGCCACTTTCCTTGCTCTGCATGATGAACATATCATTGCTGCCTGGAAGGAAATAGAGAGGATTCTCAGGCTCAACATACTTTTCCGATTCCTGAGTATAGAGAGTGTACAGATAACAACCCGACTCAACATCGTAAACATTCATCTCCATATAATTCTGAAGGCGGTTGAGCTCGAAGATGAAGATCTGCTTGCCGTCTGGACGCCAAGAGATATTTGTCAGGTAGTGTTCAGGATCGTTAAGACCTTTCTTTGCACCATCTGACGTATCTGGTTTCTCATTTGTCTTGAGATAAACAGTCTTTTGTGTATCTGGATTGTAAATTCCGACAGTTACCTGATGAGAAGTCATTCCTGCCATCGGATATTTCACCCATTTCACAGTTGCTTCACGATCATCACTCTGAACGAGCGGATAACTCTGAACCATTGTTTCGTCCATACGATAGAAGGCAAGCTGATGTCCATTTGGGCTCCAGAAAATACCGCCGTTGATACCGAATTCGTTACGATGAACCGACTGTCCCCAAACGATATCGCCCTCGCTATTGTCCGAAACCTCAAACTCTACAGGCATTTCTAGAGTCATTGCAACTCCGTCGTTATATGCCTGTGACTTAACAACCTTCAAGCGATTGCCTTCATTCACTGCACGCCATTCGCCGTCAGCCGAAGGAATTCCTTTTTGTCCGCGTGGGCCTTTTGGCAACATTGCAGCAGCATCTTTTGCATCTTCAGGCTTTACATACTGCAAGACACCATTCTCGTCGAAATGCACATTCAACAACGACTTTGCATAGGTTGTAGCCAACTGGTCGAAAGTCAAAACCTCACCTTTCTGTTCTGGTGTTGTGCCTTGCGCAAATGCAGATGTCATTGCTGCTGTCATGAGAATTAATACTGATAATGTCTTATTCATATTCGAATTCAATTATTACATTTAGTCTTTATCGGAAGAGAAATCGAGAACATGCTTTGAGAGATCAAAGTCTTCCTTGAACATCGGACGATTTGGATCGTATGTTCTTGGAGTACGTTTTGCTGGCTTCTTTTCTTTGTCGAAAGCCTTCTTTTCCTTATCAAATGGCTTCTTATCTCCCTTATCAAATGGCTTCTTATCTCCCTTATCAAAAGGTTTTCTGTCTTTGCTGAAAGTTTTTTTGTCGCCAGACTTCTTGTCGAACTTCTTATCTTTGTCAAATGGCTTTTTGTCAAAAGACTTCTTGTCACCAAATTTCTTTGCTACGATAGTTCCGTCTTCCTTTACCTCATAAGCGCGCTCTGTTTTTTCGCTGCGAGTACGAACAGGCTTTCCGTCCTTGCCTTCTGCAGGTTTTCTACCACGCTTCTCGCCTTTGTCAAATTTCTTACCTCTGTAGTTGTGCTCGATCTTAGTAAATTTCTTATTGCTTCCTTCGTCGGCAGTCTTCTTCTCGAGTTCATTTCCTTCAGCACGGAATTCCTGGAACTTTCCCTTGAACATCTCGTACTTACGAAGCTGACACACAATACCGCCATTGTTCAAATCGATTTTAACTGAAGGCTTAAGTCCGATAAAATCGAATGTCTCTGCTTCTTCCTTATTGCCGAACTTATCCTTAACCACAACCTTATCGTCGCTTGAGATTACCCAAGCTTCAGCACCTTGGAAGCCTTTCTTGAGAGTTGTTCCGACCATGCGATAGAAAGTAGGAACATCGGTGAAGAGTCGTTTGCCATAAGGAGGATTGAACACAAGCATTGGTCCAACAGCATTAGGATTCTCCTCAAGTGCTGTTGTGTATGCCTTCATTGCAGGATGAGTCTCTTTCTCATATTCCTCGAAGTCTTTCTGTTCGAGAGTAATGTATTTTGCAAGACCTGCTGCCTTAATATTCTTTTCTGTTACTTCGAGAGCAACCTTCGAAATATCGCTACCATAGATCTTATGGTCGAAATCCTTTGCTGCCGAATCATCGTCATAGAGTTCCTGCCAAAGATCTGCGTCGAAAGCGTTCTCTCCAACTGTCCAACGTTCGAAACCGAAGTTCTTACGATAGATACCTGCAGGAGTATTTGTTGCTATCAAAGCTGCCTCAACAAGGAATGTTCCACTACCGCACATTGGGTCGATAAGGTCTCTTGTTCCATCCCAACCTGCTTTAAGGAGAATACCTGCAGCAAGCACTTCGCTGATTGGAGCATCTGTGAGCTGTTCCTTGTAACCACGTTTGTAAAGTGGTTCGCCAGATGAATCCAAGCTGATTGTACAAGCGCTTCCTTCCTGTGCGCCTTCGTCGGTAATATGAAGGTTGAGCTGAACATCTGCACTTGCAACGCTGATCTTTGGACGCTTCATGCCTTTCTCTACAAAGAAGTCACAGATGGCATCCTTACAACGATAGATAGCATAGCGTGAATTGCGGAAATTCTCGCTGAAGATTGTATTGTCGATGGCAATTGTCTGACCTTCTTCCACATATTTTGTCCAGTCGATAGCCTTTACCTTGTCATAAAGATCGTCGGCCGAGAATGCCTCGAATCGTTCGACCGGCTTCAACACACGAAGTGCCGTACGAAGCCATAGGTTTGCCTTATAGAGTTCCTTCTTGTCGCCCACAAAGCTAACCATACGATTGCCAATGGCGATATTTATACCTCCTATTGCTTCAATTTCCTTTGCTAAAATCTCTTCTAAGCCTGTGAGGGTCTTTGCGATAATTTGATACATATTTTCTATAATTATAAAAGTACCTTCAACCCGCCGGAACACGGTTTTGGGTTTTAGGTTTTAAGTTTCTACTTTTTTGAACCTTTCTTTGATGATTTCTTACCTTTTGGCAAAGCAGCTGGCTGTTCTGCTGGAGATAATATCTTTCTGTATTTCTCTTCGTCCTGCAACAATGCTACTGCATCGAGCACGAGCGGATCTTTCTCTATTGTCACTTTATATTGCGCCTTCTGATATCCGTAACGAAGAGCAAGTTCGCCGTCGAGTCGTAACTGAACAGTATTTCTCAACGAATCAAGGTCGTGTTTCAGGTCAAGCTTCAATGCCTTTACCAAAGTGTCTTTGGCATTTGTGCAGACAAACTCCTTGAAATCGGCATAGTCTTCATCGGTAAATGCTCGGTTCTCGGCATTGAAATGATGGAACTTGGTCGCATATTTGAATATCAGGTTTTCGACAACGAGCAAATACTCGAGGTTGGAAGCTGCTTGTGAAGCCTTTACGATGTCAGGCAAGATTCCTCCTCCATCTCGCACTTCTCGTCCGATGGCTGTCTTGAACACATGTGTGAGTGAATCCGGAATTCTTCCTACGCTTCCGTCTTCATTACGATTTGCATAGTCGATTGCCTGAACACAACGTCCGCTTGGAGTGTAATATTTTGCCGAAGTGAACTTCATGAGTGTGTTGTAAGGCAACGGACGAGTGCTTTGTACCAAGCCCTTGCCGAATGAGCGTTCGCCCATAATCACTGCACGATCCATATCCTGAAGTGCGCCTGAAACGATCTCGCTTGCACTTGCCGAGTTCCTGTCGATGAGCACGGCAATCTTTACCAATGTGTCGAGCGGCTGAGTACTTGTACGAGTCGTACTTTCCCATTCAGGAAGCTTTGCCTTTGTCGAAACTACGGTTGTTCCCTTTGGCACAAAAAGACTCACGATCTTTACCGCCTCTTCGAGCAAACCGCCTGGATTCTCTCGAAGGTCGAACACAAGACCTTTCATTCCCTTGAGGTCGAGCATTGCCGTCTGGACATCCATTGCTGCCTTGTCGGTAAACTGATTGAGGGAAATATAACCGATGCTGTCGTTGAGCCATCCGTAATAAGGCACGACATCGGTCATAATCTTATTGCGCTTGAAAGAGAATGTGCGTGGTTCCGATTCGTATGGTCGCAACACTTCGACTTCAATGTCTGTGTTTGCCTGTCCGCGCAACTTCTCGCTCACTTGCGAAACGGTCTTCTTGATCATGCTTTCTCCATTGACCTTCAGGATTGCATCGCCAGCCCGCAAACCAGCAACCTGAGCAGGACGACCTTCCTGCGGATTGGCAACAATCACAGTATCGCCGTTCTGTTGTATCACAGCACCGATTCCGGCATATTCGCCGGTTGTCATTGTCTTGAATTCCTCAGTATCTTCTTCTCTGTAGAATTCTGTATACGGATCGAGCGAAGCAAGCATTGCATCAATGCCGGCAGTCATTGCCTTATCCCAACTGATGCTGTCAACATAATGGCGCTGCAATGAATTGATCACTGCACCCATAATCTCAAGATACTGCTGAGCATCGAGTTTCGGATCTGTCTTGGCTTTCTTTTTACTGCTCTCCTGAGCGAATCCTGTTGCCACACAAACGATGGCTAAAGTCAATAGAAATTTACGCATGTGTATGTTCGCGCGTGAGTACGCGATGAAGTGCAAAGATAGTTTTATTTCCGTTATCTCCGTTTCTTTTTGCCCAAAAACTTATCTGCTGTTCATAAGAAAGCCGAAAGAAATGGAAAAATGTACACTCGACTAAAAATTATCTTACATTTGCGCAAGATATTTCAAACTTTTTTATACCTTTGCGTCAATATTCCGAAACAATTATGGCAAACGATAATAAAAGAGCATTGTTCGTCACTCGTCTTGGCGGCATTGCAGCAGCAGTAGGTTCTGCTGTAGGTCTTGGAAACATCTGGCGTTTTCCTTATGAGACAGGTCAAAATGGTGGCGCAGCATTTATCCTTATTTATATTCTGTGTGTGCTTTTTCTCGGCACGCCTCTTCTTTTGGCCGAACTGACTCTCGGACGAATCACTCACAGGAATCCTGTTGGAGCATATAAGACTCTCGCTCCAAAGGCAAAAACTGCTTGGTCGCTAATCGGTTATGTTGGCGCTACAACAATGCTTCTCATCGTCGGATTCTATTCTGTCGTTGCAGGTTGGACGCTCAGTTATTCTGCTGGTGCAATTGCCGACAACATTCCTAATTTCGGCGAATACAGCCAAAGTTTTGGAGGTCCGATCGTTTGGCTCACAATCTTCATCCTGCTAAATTTATTCATCCTTTTAGGAGGTGTTCAGAAAGGCATCGAACGAGCATCGAACATTCTCGTTCCTTTCCTTGGAGTCATTCTTATCATACTTTGTATCAACTCATTGATGTTGCCAAAGGCAAGTCTCGGATTGAACTTCCTTTTCCATCCGGATTTCTCCAAGATTGACTCTTCAGTTGTGATTTCCGCTCTCGGACAATCGTTCTTCAGCATCTCTGTCGGCATCTCTTGTCTTTTGACCTACGGAAGCTATCTAGGCGACACAACAAAGATGGGAAAGACTGCAATTTCCATCACTTTGCTCGACACTTTGATTGCCATTCTCGCAGGCATCATCATCTTCCCTGCTTGTTATCAGTTTGGCGTCGAACCAGGAGCAGGTCCAGGTCTTGCATTCATCACTTTGCCTGAAGTATTCAGCCAGATGACTGGCGGTTATTGGCTTTGCGTGATGTTCTTCCTTCTGCTTGCTGTTGCAGCGTTGACTTCCACCCTTTCGATGTTCGAAACTCCAATCACAATCCTTGTCGAAGAGTTCGGTTTGAAGCGTCGCAATGCAGTTATTACAGCTTGCATCATCGGCGAGGTTTTAGGTTTAGGTTGCGCAATGTCATTCATCCCAGAATACACAAGTTCATTCTCGATTTTCGGCTATTCTCTCTTCGACGCCTTCGACAAACTTAGTGCAAATATTCTCATGCCAACTTGTGGTATGTTGATGTCAATCTTTGCCGGTTGGATTATCGATAAGAAGCTGTTGCGCAATGCGTTTTCGAACAATGGAACAGAAAATTCCTGGTTCTACAAACCGTTTATGTTCGCCGTGCGTTTCATTGCTCCAATCTGCATTCTCCTGATCTTCATCTCAGGTTTGGCTTAAGTCATAAAACTTGGAAGATTTTCAGTTTGACAACACTGAAATAACATAAAACTCAGAGGATTTTCTATTTGAAAATTCTAAAGTGTCAAAAAACTTATAGGAATTTCCATTTGACAGTTCTAAAATGTCATACAACCTGGAAGATTATCTTTTTGACAATACAGAAATATTCTAAAACTTGTAGGATTATCTATTTGACAAGTCTGAATAGTCATAAAACTTTGTAGATTGGATTTCCGAGTTTAAAAAAATGAAATCTCCTTTTTTCGAAGTTATTTCCGAGTTCTTGGAAATGTCTTCGAAAAATTTTTATTGGAGAAATTGAAACCCAAAAATGCTTTTGAAAAGTTTTTTTCATATTTCCATGCAGTATTTTTCACTTTCGCGAATTATATAAGTAAGAAAATAAAACTAAAAAGGAAAATTAAATTATTAGAATATGAAAAAGTATCTCTTCTTCCTAATATCATCTGCCTTGATGTTACTTTCCTCTTCTTGTGACAAAAGTAACTACGAAGAACCAGACAATTTTACTTGGGAAGTAATACCTATCAACTTGTATATTCATGCGACAGATGGAACGAACAATCTACTTGACCCAAATTATGAAGGAAACATAATTGAAAAGGTAAGTGTGACTTACAACGGAACATCATATTCGTATAAGCCACAAACAAAGGCGAATATTCTTATTCCCTATATAAATGACCTTTTTATTATAGAATACAAGCAAACCGTTGACGGCAAAGAAGATTATTATCTTATGTTCGGCACATTTAGAGGAAATATGAAATTTGAGAATACGCCAATCATAATCAGTTGGCCAGACGGAACAAAAGACACAATAACACTCACAAGATTTGTTGAATATAAGAACAATCGCCCGGAATTAAAAGAAGAAATACTTCTGAACGGAGAACCGATTGAATACCTTGTGATTTACAAAGAATTTAAGTAATACTGCTCACAAAAACTGATTCTTTTTGAAGAATAAATAGTGATTTCGGAAGCAGAACTGACAGAACGATGCAAGCGAGGCGATAATGCCGCTCGCAAGCTACTTTATGAGACATACGCAAGCTATTTGCTTGGTGTGTGCCTTCGTTATGTCGGCAATCGAAACACTGCAGAAGATTTGTTGCACGATGGATTTATAAAGATCTTCTCGCACTTCGACCAATTCGAATATCTGCATGAAGGAAGTTTGAAATCCTGGATGTTCAAGGTGCAACAGAATGTAGTGCTGCAACACTTGAGGAAGAATATTGAATGGCAAGATGTTGTATCGCTCGATAAGAATGAAGAACTGACGAATATTCCTGAACCAGAAACGGTTAAAGACATTCCGAAACGAGAGTTGGTAAGGCTTATTGCAGAACTTCCTGATGGTTACAGAACGGTATTTAATATGTTTGTGATCGATGGATTGTCGCACAAAGAGATTGCCAAAACTTTAGGAATTCAAGAGAAATCTTCTGCATCGCAACTGTTTCGCGCAAGAAAGATGTTGGCAGAGAGAATTATAAAATGGAGAAACGAAAACTTATGAAACAAGAAAACGACAACAATTGGCTTAACGAAATCCGAGAGGAACTGAAGGATTTCGAGGCAGATGTTCCAACTGATGGTTGGGAGAAGTTGGCGTCTGAACTTGATTCGGAAGCTTCTCCTTCCCTTTCTTCTTTCGCATCAGCAGAAACTACGGCTTCTAACTACACTAAAGACAATACTTCAGGAAACAAACAAGACAAAACTATTTTTGTTTGGAATAAGAACTTTTGGGGCACAATTGCAGCTTCTATTCTTGCCTTGATCGGAATAGGAACAGCAACAAATATCTTTGACTTTGGCACAAAACATAGTAATGTTGCCGAAACCGTTGCAGCGTTGCAGTGCAACGCAACGGAAAGTGCAACGGTTATAGAAGAGAATGCTGATGAAACTTCTGAAAGTAATAATAATTTAAATGTAGAATATAAAAATACTACTAATAACAAAAAACAGAATTTATTTGCACAGAATAAATCTACAGCACAAAACAAACCTTCTGCTACAAAAAATAATAATGATATTATAACCGTTACAGTGCAACGGTGCAACGGTGCAACGCTTGCTGAAGAAGATGCTGCTGAAAAAGATGATATAGAAGAGAAAGAAACACAGCAAAATATCTCTTATACAGACACTTTACCTGCACTGCAAAACTTTGAGGAAGAACAGCTTCTTGCAGCTTTGGACGATTCTGAAACGAAGGCGAAATCTAAGCTGAAAGGAAACGGCAAATGGAATTTGGGTGTCATTGTGGGAAGAAATGGAAATATCGATTTGGATTTCCTTGGAAGTAAGGAGGAGTTGATTATGAATGATGTTAATCAAAATCATTGGGGAACAGAAGCATCTCCTCATTTACCTCAGCCACAAGACTCTACACATATAAATAATGGAGAAACTCGTGCGACAAGAGCTTTATCAGGCGAAGAGATTGTGGAAGAAGTAGTCGATTCGAAGAATCATCAGGCATGGAGTTTCGGACTTTCTGTGCAGAAACAACTCACAAAACATCTTGCTATCGAAACCGGATTAGTTTATACCTTGCTTACTTCGGATGTAACTATCGAAAAACAACTTGTCTCTGATTATATATATAAAGGGAGAAAGAATGTCTCGCAAAACTTGCAGTATATCGGCATTCCTTTGAAGCTTAATGATGTTTTCTATAGAAGTCGTCATTGGAATATTTATTTCGGTGGTGGCGTTCTGCTCGACTATTGTGTTTCTGCTTCGCGAGGCGGAGAATCTCTCTCTGTACCAAACAAATGGCAGTTCTCGACAAGAGCAGATATTGGTGCTCAATACAACTTCACGAAAGGATTTGGTATCTACATCGAACCAGGCGTGACTTATTATGTCACAACAAATAAATCGATTCCGACACTTCATACAAAGCAACCTGTAACATTCAATCTTAACGCAGGTTTCCGCTTCGAGCTGTAAATTCAACAACACTAATATGCCCTTCAAAGCACTAAGTGTAAAAAAGTATAAAAGAACTTTGCAGTAAACATAAAGTTTCTAAAAGCGAACGCCTGAAATGTTATCATTTCTTACCAGAATCAACAAGCTGTATGTTAATGGCATAACTTCGCGCTATGAAACATCAGCTTGCTATTCTTTTCGCTCTCCTACTTTGTCCGAACAACGTCGTTTGGGCGAGTAATTCGACGCAGACTGATAGCACGAAAGTAACTAAGAAAGATGAAGATATCAAGCTGTCGGATAGTTTCAAGAAAGCGTTGGACGGCGCATTTTCTTTCGGTCCTACAACTGCTCCTTTGCCTAAACAAGACGATCCTTTGACAACAGAACAATTGCACGAATGGGTTGGCGAACCTACAGAAACAGATAAAGCACTTCAGGCAGAGAAATTTGATTCGACCTACAAAGCACTCAAAATGTGGGAGAAAGAATTCTATACTTTACTACCTCTTCCAACACCAATTGATTTCAACTTAAGTTTCAAGAAATCTCAAACAGGATGTTCGTTCGACTTTGGCGAGGCTTTGGGCAATATTCTGATTCCAAAGCAAAGACGCTTGAAGAAACTGCACGATCGTACTGAAAAGATTATAAAACAGCTCGATAGAGAATTTCCTATGGCAGAAAAAAGATAAAGAAAGACTCTCTATCTTCACAGACGGAGAGCCTTAAAATATTACTTTATCAATAAATGCTTAATCTTAGTCAAATTAGACTATAGCCTTAATTATTTATGCGGCAAGATGATTGAACTGGAGAGCTTCCAATGGGATGATTCCAATTGGTTTTGGCTGATCTTCTTCAAGAACCTTAACAACAACTGCATCTGCATCGATAAACAACTGACGTTTCTTGTTGTTATAAGCCTTAATCTTACAATATGCATTAGTCGCAAAAGCTACAAAAATCACCAAAGCGACCAAACTCCAGACAATAATTGGGATGATACTCTGTTCCATTTCCTTTAAGTTTGTTAATAAATTTTGACGGTGCAAAGTTACTAACAAACAAAGGATTATAAAATAAATATTTATAGAACGTTTCAATAGGTGTTATTGCCGTACAAAACCTAAAGAATATCCATAAAAGCCATTCCGTAGGTCTTATTCTCGCACAACATCCTGATAAATTCCTTTGTAGTGCGCTTTATGTAGGCATCTCGATAGAAATGGAAGCATCCTTCCATTTCGCAAGCCTTCTGCTTTATCGGAATTGCCACTAAACCTGGATGACGATGAACTGTTGCCTGAGAAAGAAGTGTCACCAAACGACTGCTTCTCACCATATTAAGCAGCATGGAAATATCGTTTACTTCGATTCGGATATCGAAATGATAATCCAAACCTTCCATCACACGGTCGAAAGCATTTCGTGCCTGAAGACCTTTTGAAGGCAATGCCAATGGATATTTCTCAAGATCTGACCAACGGATATTATCATTGTTGGCAAGAGGATGTGTATCTGAAAGTACAACTGAAAGACTATTCTCAAAGAGATTGTGCGACTCGATATTCGGATAAGCCTCATTCGGACGATAGCTCAACGCCAAGTCGATAGTTTGTTTTTCGAGCATATCCATAAGCTCTTCCATCGACTTGCAGATCACATTGATTTTTACGCCTGGATATTGTTTCATAAACGAAACCAAAGTCTCGTTCAAAAGTGGTGAGAAAGTATAGGTTGAGCCGATATTAAGTTCACCGATATTGAGTTCTTCCACATCTTTGATGCGCGAAATACAAGCTTGAGCATCGTTGATAGTTCTTTGTGCGTATGGATAGAAAGCCTCGCCAATATCTGTCAGGGAAACATAATGAGTGTTTCGCACCAAGAGATTTACACCAAGTTCGCCTTCAAGTTGCTTTATCTGCTGGGATAATGTACTTTGGGTAATATTCAGTACACGCGAAGCTTCAGAGAAATTCTTAAGTTCTGCTACCTTTGCGAAATATTTGAGCTGTCTTAATTCCATGTTATTTCCCGATTCATATTACACAAAGCACAAGCAATTGGGCAATCAAAACTCTCAGGAACATTGTGAGAGGATAAACTGTTGAATATGCTACAGAAGCCTGATCGTTTCCGCAAATGCTGTTACTATAGGCAAGTGCTGGTGGATCGGTCGTTGCTCCACTTATCATACCTGCAATTGTGAAGTAACTCTTGTGAAAGACAACTCGCGCCACAATTCCCATCAAAACACAAGGTAAGAAGGTAATTATGAATCCATATAATACCCACATATAACCTCCATTAAGCACTGTATCGACAAATCCGTTTCCGGCGCCAAGACCAACAGATGCCATAAACATGCAAATACCAATCTGACGCATCAGAAGATTTGCCGAAGTGGTAGAATAGGTAATAAGATGAAGACGAGGTCCGAACGAACTCAACAGAATAGAAACGATCAATGGACCACCAGCAAGACCAAGCTTTACAGGAACTGGCATCGAAGGAATCATAATAGGCATTGTTCCGAGAAGAATACCAAGCGCAATACCAAAGAAGGTCGTAAAGAGCTGAGGTTCATCAAGTTTCTTGACAGAATCGCCAATAAAGGAATGCAGTTTATTTACATTAGATTTCTCGCCCACAATAGTAACGCGGTCGCCCAACTGGAGAATGAGTGAAGGATGAGCAATGAGTTCAATTCCTGCTCGTCTTACGCGCGTAATCGTAATATTGAATGTCTGGCGAAGCTTAAGATCTCCAAGACGACGACCATTGAGTTTCGGATTGGTAACCACAAGGCGCTCAGAAACAAGCTCATTCCTTTCATTATTATCCCAATGATCCTGACTGATTTCGTTGATAACATTGCCCAACATAGCTTTGACAGCATCGAGATCTTTTGGAGCAATCACTATATAAATCAAGTCACCAATATGCAAACGAGTATCTTTATTTATCAACTCAATATTCTCATTCGACTGATACTTGATTCTTGTTGCAACAATATTTCTTCCGACATAATCCTGAATCTCACTGAAACGCTTTCCTACTACGCCACTATTTTCAATCTTTATTGTTACCGCAACAAGTTGTTCTGCATCTTTTCTGTTGTTTGCCATATAAAGTGTCTGTTCTCGATGAAAATCTATCTTGAATATCCATTTTAGCAACACAATACTCAAAATGATTCCAACAACACCAAGCGGATAGGCAACAGCATAACCTTGCGCGAAAACAGAATTGTTTGCGCCATTATGCATGTCGCTGAATGTCTGTTGAGCAGCACCAAGACCTGGAGTATTGGTAACAGCGCCATAAAGAACACCAATCATTGCATTTAGATCCGTATCGGTAACAACATGAATAATGTACGCAAGAAGCGAACCCAAAAGCACTATTCCAGAAGCAAGAAGATTTAGTGTCACTCCACCTTTGCGGAAAGAGCTAAAGAAACCTGGACCAACCTGAATACCAATACTATATATGAATAGTATCAAACCAAATTCCTTGACGAAATGAGATGTTTCAGGATCCAATACAAGGCCGAAATGACTTGCAACAATTCCCACGAAAAGAATCCAAGTAACACCAAGAGAAAAACTGCCTATCTTAACCTTTGCCAACAACAATCCGAAAGCTATGGCAAGAGTCACCAAGATAAGAGAATGGGCAACACCATGACCCAAAAACAAATTACTAATCCACATATAGTTCTTAAAATTTGGCGCAAATTTACTCTTTCTATAGCGCTTATTCGTATAATTATAATGAAAATAATCAATATTAGTTATTAGAATTTTCGATAGCAATAGCTTTTGCAAATTGCCGATAACAATAATCGACAATAGCTATAATTGTTGAAGAATATTACGCACAAAGAACAATGGAAATATCATTATGCGCAAAATTGGGATATTTGTGCACAATAATCCAAATTAAATAATTATTTAATATTTATTAAGGAAAAAAAAGTGTACCTTTGCACGAATATTGATTTACAACCAATTAAAAAGTTGTTTTTATGAACTATCTATTTACTTCCGAATCGGTGTCTGAAGGGCACCCAGACAAAGTTGCTGATCAGATCAGCGACGCGATCCTTGACGAATTCTTGGCTAGAGACGCTCAAAGCAAGGTAGCTTGTGAGACTCTCGTTACAACAGGCCAAGTGGTATTGGCTGGTGAGGTAAAGTCCAATGCTTACGTAGATCTCCTCAACACAACCCGTGACGTTATCAACGAAATCGGCTACACTAAGGCCGAATATAAGTTTGATGGTGATTCTTGTGGTGTATTCAGTGCTATCCACGAACAGAGTGGCGACATCAATCAAGGCGTAGAACGTGCTGTTGCAGAAGAGCAAGGTGCAGGCGACCAAGGCATGATGTTCGGCTATGCAACCAACGAGACCCACAACTTTATGCCTGTCACTCTTGAACTTAGCCAGTTGCTCTTGATCGAGCTCGCAAAGATCCGTAAGACAACAAAGTTAATGCCTTACCTTCGTCCAGATGCAAAGAGCCAGGTAACAGTTGAATACGATGAGAATAATCGTCCTATACGAGTTAATACAATAGTAATCTCTACTCAGCATGATGAGTTTGCGTCAACTGATAAAGAAATGCAGGCAAAGATCAAAGCTGATGTAGAAAACATACTCCTTCCTCGCGTGAAGGCTCGTCTTAATGAAGCAGAAAAGGCTTTGTTCCAAGGCAAATTGAATCTCTATGTCAATCCAACTGGTCGATTTGTGATTGGTGGTCCTCATGGTGATACAGGTCTTACAGGCCGTAAGATTATTGTAGATACTTATGGCGGACGAGGCGCACATGGTGGTGGAGCATTCTCAGGCAAGGATCCTTCAAAGGTTGACAGAAGTGCTGCATATGCTGCTCGACACATCGCAAAGAACCTTGTAGCTGCAGGTGTTGCAGATCAGGCTCTCGTTCAGGTTGCCTACGCTATCGGCGTTGCTCAGCCAGTTAGCCTTTGTGTCAATACTTATGGCACTGCAAAGGTAGCTTTGACTGATGCTGAGATTTCAGCAAAGGTGAACGAGATCTTTGACATGCGTCCGTTTGAAATCGAAAAACGCTTGAAGCTTCGCAACCCAATATATAAGGAGACTGCCGCTTATGGTCATTTCGGTCGTCCTTGCGAAACTGTAAAGAAGAAATTCCAGAACCGCTACGAACAGAATGCTACAGAAGTTGAGGTAGAACTCTTCACTTGGGAGAAGCTCGACTACGTAGAAAAAGTTAAAGAAGCTTTCAAATGCTGAACCTAGATAATTTCTATCGCGCACGCTACGTCCTTAAAGAGGTAGTAAGACGAACAGACCTGATTCATGCACCAAAACTCAACGAGAAGTGCGACATCTGGCTGAAACCAGAAAATCTTCAGGTGACAGGTTCGTTCAAAGTGCGTGGTGCATATTATATGATTTCTCAGCTCTCTGAAGAAGAGAAGCAAAGAGGTGTGATTGCCTGTTCGGCAGGCAATCATGCACAAGGCGTTGCTCTTGGAGCTACCCATTGCGGCATCAAGTCTTTGATCTGCTTGCCAGAAGGTGCTCCTATAAGCAAGGTTGAAGCAACTCGCCGTTATGGAGCAGAGATTTGTCTTGTTCCTGGAGTCTATGACGATGCTTATCAAAAGGCTCTTCAGCTCAAAGACGAATTCGGCTATACATTTGTACATCCGTTCAATGATGAGAATGTCATTGCCGGACAAGGCACAATCGGTCTTGAACTACTCGACCAACTGCCGGATGTCGATGCAGTTCTTGTTCCTGTAGGTGGTGGAGGACTCATCAGCGGTGTCGCTTTTGCAATAAAATCCCTAAATCCTAATATTAAGGTTTATGGAGTTCAGGCAGAAGGCGCGCCAAGTATGTTCAACAGTTTCGAACATCATTCCATCGAACGTTTGCCAAAGGTTCATACTTTCGCAGATGGAATTGCAGTAAAGGAACCAGGCAATCTGACATACGAAATTTGTCAAAAATATGTCGATGGCATTGTAACAGTTTCCGATGATGAAATCTGCGCAGCGATTCTTGCACTCATGGAACAACATAAACTGATTGCAGAAGGTGCAGGTGCCGTTAGCGTTGCTGCAGCGATGTTCGACAAAGTTCCAATTGAAAGCAAGAAGGTGATTTGTCTCGTCAGCGGTGGAAATATTGACGTAAACATTCTCAATCGTGTGATCAAAAGAGGTCTTCTGATGGGTGGACGCACAGCTCGATTTGTCTTCGAACTTGACGACAAACCTGGACAGCTCGTTGGAATCGCTCAGATTATTGCACAGCTTGGAGGAAATGTAGTTGCTGTAGAACATTCTCGTAGTCGTGAGACTGTCGATGTACTTGCCTGTCAGCTAACCGTAAGAGTTGAGACACGCAATGCCGAACATGTTGAAGAAATCCGAAAAGCCTTGCACGATGCAGGGTTTCATATGATAGGATAAATATAAAAAATAGCCTATGACTATTCAAATGATCAAAGAGCTGGATAAACCAGCTATCATTACATTAAATCACGAAATCAGCTTTGCGGAGATGCTTCGTCACATCACGCATTTCTCTGAACAGCTCACTATCAACAAAGATGATAAGTGTATTGTATTCAGTGAAAATCGTGAAGGCTGGATATACTCATTGTATTCAGTTTGGACAAAGCAAGGAATTGTCATTCCTGTCGATGCTTCTTCCACTGTCGAAGATGTAGCTTATATCGTCAAAGATGCTGCTCCAAAGTATATTTGGACTTCTCACAAGCGTTTGGAGACAGCACAAGCTGCTCTTGAATCTATTGGAATAAACGTTCCTATCCTTGTGATCGACGATTTCGAAAAAGCGAACGTTGACGAAAAGCAGAAAGCTGAAGTTGTGACTAATGATAAAGATATTGCTTTGATCATGTACACTTCTGGTACTACTGGTTCGCCAAAGGGAGTTATGCTCTCTTATGCAAACTGTATGGCCAACATCAATTCTGTGGCTTATGAAGTGCCAATCTTCAACACAGAGCGTCGCACTTTAATTCTACTTCCTCTCCATCACATCCTTCCTCTCATGGGTACTTTGATGGCACCTATGATGATTGGCGGTGGCGTGGCAATATCTCCTTCTCTCGCAGGTCCAGACATTATGGCATCTCTCAAGAAAGGAAAAGTTGCCATCATGATTGGCGTACCTCGTCTTTGGCAAACGCTGATAACTGCTATCCTCTATAAGATTAAGAGCAAGGCTATCACGCGTGGTTTATATAATATGTGTAAAGCTCTCCAATGGCGTTGGCTGTCTCGACTCATATTCTCGAGCGTACGAAAAGCTATGGGCGGACATATAGACTATTGTGTGAGTGGTGGTGCTGCTCTTGACAAAGATGTTGCAATAGCAATGAAGACTCTTGGTCTTGACTTGCTCGAAGGCTATGGAATGACAGAATGTGCTCCTATCATTGCTTTCACCCGACCAGATGATATTGTTCCGGGAAGCGTGGGCAAACCTCTTCCATCTGATGAAGTCCAGATTCGCAATGGCGAAATCTTCGTCAAAGGTCCTAACATCATGCAAGGCTATTATAACCGACCTGAAGAGACACGTCAGGTGCTTGATGAAGAAGGTTGGTTGCGTACAGGAGATCTTGGATATATAGATGATCATGGACGACTCTTCATTACAGGTCGAAGCAAGGAAATCATCGTACTTCCAAATGGTAAGAACATTCAGCCTCATGAAATAGAGTTCAAACTTGAGAAATATGATCAACTGATCAAAGAAGCTGCTGTAGTTCAAGATCAGCAATTGCTTCGTGCTATCATTGTCCCTCAACCAGAATGGGCTAAAGATCTCTCTGACGAAGAAGTAGAAGAAAAGCTCAAACGAGAGGTCCTCGAACCATACAATCTCACCGTTGCTCCTTATAAGAAGTTGATGAGCCTGTTTGTATATCGTGGAGAACTTCCTCGCACAAAGCTCGAAAAACTGCAACGCTTCAAGTTGGCGGCTATATTAAATGAAGGTGTTCATTCTGCTCCAAAAGAAAAGCAGCTTGTTGAACCAGCTTTCGAAGAGTATCGCGTAATCAAGCAATACATCAAGCAGGAAAAGAAGTGTAACGTTCGTCCAACAGACCATCTTGAGACAGATCTCGCTTTCGACTCTCTCGACAAGATCGGTTTGCAAGGATTTATCGAACAGACATTTGGTATGGAGTTGCCACAAGAACGTATGACTTCGTTCAAGAATATCTCTGAACTTGCAGAATATGTCTCAGACTACAAGACTCGTTTGGAGATCGAAAAGATTGATTGGCACGAAATACTTCAACAGCCTTCTACTGGCGAGAATCTGCCAGGCACAGCGCCTGTTGGTGTATTGATTACAAAGGTATGCCGTTGGTTGTTCAAGTGGTACTTCCACTTTAAGATGACAGGACTTGAGAATATTCCTGCACAAGGTCCATTTATCATGGCTGCAAACCATCAAAGTTATCTCGATGGTATGTTCGTGATGTCGACATTGCCTAATAATCTCATCCGCCATACATTCTTTACTGCAAAAGAATCGCACGTAACAAAGCCATTGGCAATATACCTTGCTCGTCGTCTTAACGTAATTGTATTGCGTCAAGGCAATATCAAGTCTTCTATTCTTCAAGTTGGCAAAGCTTTGAAGCGTGGTGAAAATATTATTATCTTCCCAGAAGGAACTCGTACTGAAGATGGTAAGATTGCCGATTTCAAGAAGACATTCGCTATCCTTAGTGTCGAACTCGGAATTCCAGTTATTCCATTAACCATCAATGGTGCTTATGAAGCAATGCCAAAGCATCAGAAGATTCCTAGTCGTGGCAATGTCTCTGTAACTGTTCATAATCCAATCAAGCCTGAAGGACTTGACTACGATCAGCTTACAGAATCTACTAAGAAGATTATTGAGTTGTAAGCATCTATTATCCGTTAAGGGTTTATATACAAAAAAATTGGAACATATAATGTGATGATTCTTTCCACATTTATGTTCCAATTATTTTGTTTGATTGTATCTATTGATCAGTCTTTCAAAATCATTCCAGCTTCAGAGGCTTGCGGATACATTGCACCATTTTCAGTAAGAAAGATTCCGATCTGGCTATAATCCATTATTGCTTCCAAGCGGAAATTATCTTGCAAATCGGGCCACATAGGATATCCAACAGCAGGACGCATACCTTTCCATCCAGATTTCTCCTTTAGCTGTTTTGACAATAACTGATTTGCTGCTTCAACTAACCGATCGGCTAAAGATTGCTCGAGTAAAGCTGTATAATCATCGATGCCCTTCTTTAATTCTTCTATATGCTGGATAAAAGCTTTGGATATTGTTACTGCAAATAAACCAATTTCATCACCATCTGACACCTTATTATATATAGGCGCTTCTGAATTGCAAATCTGTTTATCCTCAACAAAGAGACCTTCTGCCCGACGCTGAACCTTATAGAACGTTTCCAATGCATTTATACAGAATCCGTCTTTGTTCTGAATCTGGTCAAGTAAAGACTCTGCATCATGTTTTAATGATTCTGCTTCCGGTGAGCCTGCATTTACTCGCCATACGCGGAAGAAATACTTCCAATCGACAAATGGCCGAACTGCAGAAATAGAAAGAGTAGAATAGCCAGAAATTACCTCCTTTGATTGACTCGATTCTTCGGAATTTCCAACTAATTGAGCTTGGTTTGATTTGATTTCCTCAATAAAACTATCTCTGTTTTCAGGAGAAAGCAAACGAGATACAATTACTGGATTCTGCGCTGCATCGTTTGCATGAATTACAACACCATTTGGATAAAGTGGTGCAATCTTTAATGCCGTATGCATTTCTGATGTTGTTGCTCCGCCTACAATTATCGGAATAGAAAGACCCGTTTCCTGCATCATTCGTGCAACGGTCTGCATTTCAGCCAAAGATGGTGTAATCAATCCACTTAAACAAACTATGTCTGCGTGTTCCGATTGAGCTCGTTCTATAATCTGTTCTGGAGGAACCATTACTCCAAGGTCAATAACATTGAAGCCATTGCAAGTCAAAACTACTCCAACGATATTTTTTCCAATATCGTGAACATCTCCCTTAACGGTAGCAAGGATAATCTTACCAACAGTGCCATGGCTCTTATCATTAGACATAAGTCCATAGTCGTTGGTCAGAATCTCGACAGCTTGTTTCATAGTTCGCGCAGTCTTGACTACTTGTGGCAAGAACATCTTACCTTCGCCAAACAGACGACCCACTTCCTTCATTCCTTCCATTAATGGGCCTTCAATGATCTTGAGTGCGCTACCATATTCCTGCATAGCTTCCTTCAAATCTGCTTTGAGATGACTACCATCTCCTTTTATCAACGCCTGTCCTAAGCGCTCTTTTGCCGACAATGAAGACACTTGTGTTATTGGAGTTGGAACAGGGCTTTGAGTTGAAGATGTTTCTTTCTCAAGGGTCTTTTTAGCCATTTCTTCGTTTGCAATGGCAATAAGCAGTTCTGTAGCCTCCTCATCTCGACGAGAGAAAAGCACTCCTTGAATAGCAAGACGTAAAGATAATGGAATCTGGTCGAATTGAATTGCTGTTGCAGGATTCATAATCGCCATATCCATACCATTATTTGTAGCCTCATTAAGGAAAACAGAGTGCATAGACTCTCTAATATAGTTATTTCCGCGGAATGCAAAAGAAAGATTACTCAAACCACCAGAAACGTGTGCACCTGGCAGATTCTCATGTATCCATTTTGCGGCACGAACATAATCTATAGCATAATCCATGTGTTCTGCCATGCCTGTAGCAACCGTCAGGATATTCGGATCAAAGATTATATCGTCAGCAGGGAAATCAATCTTATCTCTTAACAAGTGATATGCTCGTTGGCAAATGGCAATCTTTCGCTCATAAGTTGTTGCCTGTCCTTCTTCATCGAATGCCATAACAATTACAGCAGCACCGAACTGTCGCAAAGTACGAGCATGATCCAAGAATTTCTGTTCGCCTTCCTTAAGTGATATGCTATTGACGATACACTTTCCTTGGCACCATTTAAGAGATTCTTCTATTACCTCAAAATGTGAAGAATCGAGCATAATAGGCACTTTTGCCACTTCAGGTTCAGAAGCTATGAGACGCATGAAATGGGACATTTCCTCCTTAGCATCTATCAAGCCGTCATCCATGTTAATGTCAATGACTTTCGCTCCTGTCTCAACTTGCTTGCGAGCTATATCAATTGCCTCTTCGTAGTTCTTCTCCTTTATTAAGCGTAAAAACTTTCGTGATCCTGCAACGTTGCATCGTTCGCCGACTGCAAGAAATTCTCCTTCCTGCTGATATAGAGGTTCAAGACCGCAACAAACCAATCCTTTTGACTCACAACGTTCTTCTAAAGCCCTTACCTTCGAAGAATCGCTGTTTGCCATCTTTGCAATAGCAGCAATATGAGAAGGTGTTGTGCCACAACATCCACCGATAACATTTACAAGCTGTTCTTCGAAAAATGGAATCAGTTGCTGACACATTACCTCTGGCGTGTCTTCATATTCACCCATAGCATTTGGCAATCCTGCATTTGGATGACAACTGATATATGAAGCGTTTCCGACTGCCTTAGACAAACGACGAAGATATGGCAACAAATCAGCCGCACCAAGTCCACAATTAAGACCAATTGTCAATGGACGAGCATGCAGAATGCTAATAACAAAGGCTTCGATTGTCTGTCCAGATAACGAACGACCACTCTTGTCACTAATAGTCAAAGAAAGCATCAGTTCGAACTTGCGTCCGACTTGATCCATCGCCTTTTGAGCTGCGACAATAGCGGCTTTGGCATTGAGAGTATCAAAAATTGTCTCAATCAAAAGTGCATCAACTCCACCTTTGATGAGAGCTGAAATCTGCTCAGTATAAGCATCTGTGAGCTGGTCGAAAGTTATTGCGCGAGCTGCAGGATCTTCTGCGTTGTCCGACATAGACAACATCTTTCCTGTTGGACCTACACTACCAGCAACAAATCGTGGATGATCTGGAGTAGATAGACGATCAGCTTCTTCACGAGCCAATCGTGCGGCTGCAAGATTCATTTCTACAATACGGTCTTGCATTCCGTATTCTGCCTGCGAAATTCTCTGCGCGCCAAACGAACAGGTCGTAATTATATCGGCACCTGCTTCAAGATATTCGCGATGTATTTCTCTTATGATCTCAGGATGTTCGAGAGGAAGTGCATCATTATTGCCACTATGGCAACAGCATCCCTCAGCACAACTTTTATGTTCGCCGAACTTCTTTTGTATCATTGTTCCCAGACCACCGTCCAGGATCAATATTCGTTTCTTTAGCTGATCTCTCATTCTGTTTGTCTTACAGTACAGCACGAGCAACGCGAGCTACACTGTCTGATGCCATAAATGTATAGAAATGGAGGTTATTAACTCCATTTTGTATCAAGTCACGGCATTGTTCTATACACCATTCTACACCAACTTCCTTTGCTTCCTCATCAGTCTTACACTGTTCGAGACTTGTTGCAAATGGTTCTGGAATATCTGTATGGAAAACCTTAGGCAAGACATTGAGCTGATTACGGAAAACAACAGGCTTAATGCCTGGAATGATTGGCACAGTGATTCCCGCCTGTCGAGCTTTCTCTACAAACTCATAGTATTTCTTATTATCAAAGAACATCTGTGTCACAAGATACTGAGCCCCATTCTTTACTTTTTCGACAGCATATCGCAAATCAGAGTCGAGGTTTGGTGCCTCTTCATGCTTCTCTGGATAACAAGCCATACCATATGAAAAAGGTGTATCAATACCATCTATATGGTTGCCTTCAAGATCCAATCCATTGTTGAATGCATTGACTTGCTGCTGAAGATCTGTTGCATGTTCGTGATAATGGCTACGCTCCTCCGGTTTGATGTTTATGTTCTTTGAATCGCCACGCAAAAGAAGAAGATTGGTAATGCCAAGAAAGTTCAGATCAAGCAAAGCATATTCTGTTTCTTCCTTTGTAAAGCCTTTGCAGATGATGTGTGGAACAGCTGTAATGTTATATCTCTGCTGAATAGCTGCAGCAATAGCAACAGTTCCAGGACGCTTCAAAACACTGATCTGACGAAGGCTTCCATCAGCCTGCTGACGCAATACAGGTTCACTGTGATGAGAAGTAATATTGATATACTTCGGATCGAACTCACGCAGTTTATCAATAATACCATATACCTTATTAATATTATTTCCTTTGAGAGGAGGAAGAATTTCAAATGAAAATACAGGATGTTGTGCCTTGTCTAAAAATTCTGATACAGACATAATTAAAATCTTAATTTTTACGGCACAAAGTTAAAGGAAAAATTCATATTACCCAAAAAGAGGAATAAAAAAAGAATAATTTGAAAAATTATACCATTTCTATAGAAGATTCTTCTCTTTTTAACTATATTACAAAGCAGAAAGAAGAAGCTTAGCTTGTTGAAAATCTCGCTCTGCCTCAAGGGTCTTGACTCGGAGATCAAACAAATCGGAACTTTCTATAGTATATTCCACGAGTGAAATCTCTCCTTCCTCGAGAGCTTTACGCAAAAGTGTAGTTGAAGAGGCATTTGCTAGCTTCTGTTGCATTTTCTGAGCAATATCATGATAGCGTTCTGTACGCAAGCGTTGTGATGCAGCAAACTGTTCGAGTTTATAAGATGCATCTGCTGCTTCGCTACGAGCTGACTGAAGAGAAAGTCGAGCACGTTTCATTTTATGACGATTGCTCCACAAAGGAATACTAACGCCAATAGTCACACCATTCCACTTCTCGTCATCTGTAAGTTCCGCCATATATCCAGCAGTAATAGACGGCATTGACTGAGCTCTTGCTGTCTTCAAGTCATTCTCTGCAACACGTTCCTGCTGAGAGTTCTGCGCTTCCTGCAAAGCCTTCAAAGACATACCAGACGCGATATTGATAGCATTGTAATCTGTGTTGTTGTATATGATTTCCGTGCCACCGCAAAGTGTCTGCAACTGAAGCATGAGAAGGTCTCTTTCCATCTTAACCTTTTCTGTTTCCGACTCTATTTCGACAAGCGAGAGACGCGCGCGGTTAGCCTCAAGTTTGTTTGCATCACCAGCAGCAAGACGCTTCTCATAAGATGCAGCAAGTTGTTTTTCCTGTTGCAATCGTTCTTCATAAATGGCAAGAGCCTGGTTGTAATAGGTAATTTGCACTAGAAGATCCATTGCCTCAAGACGTGTCTCAAGTTGTTTTTGCTGAAGTTCAAGTTCGAGGAGTTCCTTCTGCGACTTTGCTAATCTTTTGCGATAACCAAAAACTGTAGCAAGATCGAAGGTTTGATTTACATTGATATCTTTTCGTTTTCCTATCATTCCTGGTTTACCCCAAAGATAGTCAAATCCGATTTCAGGATCTTCGAGCGATGTTTCCATCATCACTTCCTGCTTTGCAGTCTCAGTCTTATCAGATGCAGCCTTCAAAGTTGTGTTGTTTTGCTCGACAAGACGAAGAATCTCATCTACCGAAACCTGAGCAAACAAAGTTAACGGAAGTACACAAAATATATAAAGGAATAAAGAACGTTTTATCATATTTCTGCTGTCAAGACGATTTTCAATTTTGTATTATGAATTCTCCTTTGGCTTATAGACAAGTGGAGTTATAAACATATTTAATAATGTAGAACTTATCAAACCTCCGAGAAGGACTTTTGCCATTGGACTTTGAATCTCATTACCTGGAAGATCGCCACCAAGAGCAAGCGGAATGAGAGCAAGAGCCGATGTCAATGCTGTCATAAGAATTGGAGTCAATCTGTCGAGTGATGATTCAATGATATAACTCATATCCGTCGCATCTTTCACATGCTGATAATTCTCATTATATTTGTCCACAAGCAAGATTCCGTTTCGCGTAGCAATACCAAACAATGAAATGAATCCGATTATGGCAGGTATGCTCACTACTCCACCTGTTATTGCTATTGCAAATACTCCACCGATAAGTGCAAGAGGAAGATTTATCAAAACTACTGCCGCTTGATGCATGCTCTTGAACTGTCCGAAGAGCAAGAGATAGATAAGCATAATGCTGATACAAGAGATGAGCATGAGAATACGGCTTGCCGACTCTTCGCTCTCAAACTGTCCGCCATATTCGACATGATAACCTTCCGGCAACTGAACATCCGAAGAAATACGAGTCTTGATATCATTGACAGTGCTGCGCAGATCTCGACCTGAGACATTGCATGAAACCACAATCTTACGCTGCACATTCTCGCGGTTGATTGTATTAGGACCAGAACCGGACTTGATATCTGCTATATATTCAAACGGAATCTTCTTGCCATCAGCATCGACCATAAGATTACGTATTGACTCAATAGCATCGCGATCGTGACTTGCTACCTTAACAGTCAAGTCGAACGCATTGTTGCCTTCGTAAACAGTGCTGACTGCCTCACCTTCGAGCAAGACATGAACATAGTCGGCAAACTGTCTTGGTGTCACTCCGTATTTTGCCATCATATTGCGACGAGGTATGATCTGAAGCTGTGCTCGCTCGACCTGCTGTTCGACATTAAGATCGGCAACACCTTCGATTTCGCTGATCTCCGATTTAATCTGATTACCCAATGTATAGAGTTTGTTCAAATCGTTGCCAAAAATTTTGATTGCAATATTAGCCTGTGTACCACTCAACATCGCGTCGATGCGATGAGAGATTGGCTGGCCTATCTCGATGCTTACGCCAGGAAGAACCTTCAGCTTATCGCGTACCTCGTCCATGAACTCGTCACGATTACGGTTGCCGAGTTCGAATGGAGCCTCAATCTCGCTTGTGTTCACTCCGAATGCATGTTCGTCAAGTTCGGCACGACCGGTCTTTCTTGCCACTGTCTTGATCTCAGGAATCTGCATCAAAAGTTTCTCAGCTTCAAGACCTATCTTGTCCGACTCATCGAGTGCTATACCAGGAAGACTTGAAATGCTGATGGTTAATGAACCCTCATTGAATGGAGGAAGGAATGTACGTCCGAAAGGAAGGAAAACACCAATTGCAACAACAAAAAGCGCAATTGCAGAAATTAGGACAGGTCGACGATGTCCGAGTGTCCATCTCAATGCTTTCTCATAATTATTCTTCAACCAAGCAACAAGTTTCGGATCTTGCTTCACATTATCTTCTCCCGACTCTGTTACATTCTTCAAAAGGAAACTACAGAGCACAGGTGTGAGCGTCAAAGCAACTACTGTCGATGCAAACAAACTGAGGATAAATGCAATTCCAAGAGGGACAAGCATACGACCTTCCATTCCACTGAGGAAGAACAATGGAAGGAAACATACGACAATGATGAGTGTCGAATTGAGGATCGGCATACGCACCTCTCGCGAAGCGTTGAATACAACTTCTATCAACTCTTTTGTCGAGAGTTTCTTCTGGGCAGCAGAAACCGCTTGTCGGATTCGCTTATAAACATTCTCCACATCGACAATAGCATCATCGACCAGTGAACCGATAGCGATTGCCATACCACCGATACTCATTGTATTGAGAGTCATTCCCATCATGTGAAGCACAATGATAGAAACAAGCAATGCCAATGGAATTGTGACAAGCGAAATGACTGTTGTGCGCCAGTTCATCAAGAAAATGAAGAGTACAATGATAACAAATATCGCGCCCTCAATCAACGCCTCCTTGATATTGCTGATAGATGCGTCTATAAATCGCAGCTGGCGGAATATCTGACGGTCGATATTGATTCCTTCAGGGATTGTTGTCTGGATATCGTCAAATGCTGCATCGAGTTCAGCTGTAAGTTTTTCTGTGCTTACATTCGGCTGCTTTGTCACAGTCATAAGCACAGCTGTCTTGGCATTGTTTGATGCCACGCCAGTCTTTGGAGTCTTTGCACCTACCTCAACATCTGCAAGCTGATTGAGCAATACTGGTACGCCATTGACGCTCTTTACGACAGTCTGTCCGAGCTGTTCAACATCATTAGTGGAAATAACGCCACGAATCAGATATTCATTTCCGAATTCATACAAAGTTCCACCAGACACGTTCTGATTCATCTCCTCGACTGCGTCAAGAATCTCTTGAATACTCACACTATGATGACGTAGTTTCTCAGGATGAAGCAATACCTGATATTCCTTTTCATCTCCACCCATTACAGCAACATTTGCCACGCCAGAGATAGAAAGAAGTCTCGGCCGGATTACCCAATCGGCAATCTCGCGAACATCAAGCATTGAGAGTTCTGGTGTCCTGGATTCTGAATTATTGGCAGTGTCATCAATTGTCAAACCAACAATCATCATTTCGCCGAGAATTGACGACTGAGGACCGAGTGTCGGTTTTCCTACACTCTTTGGCAAAGACTCGCCGACTGCAGCAAGCTTTTCTGTCACAATCTGACGAGCACGATAGATATCTGTTCCCCAATCGAATTCGACTTGAACAATCGAGAATCCTGTAGTAGAAGACGAACGGACACGGCGAACGTTTGTCGCACCGTTTACTGCTGTCTCAATAGGGAATGTCACGATACGCTCCACCTCTTCAGGCGCCATACCGTTTGCCTCAGTCATCACTACAACTGTCGGAGCATTCAAATCCGGGAACACATCGACTTCTGCTGTTTTGGCTGTGTATAATCCCACAACCATAATCACAACAGCGGCAATGAGAATCGCAAGGCGGTTATTTAATGAGAATCTTATTATCTTATTCAGCATAAGCCGTCAATTAATTTATAACTTTTAATTAATAACTTATACTTAATGGCTATGATTATGAGCATCAGGAACAACTCCTGTTGCACCAGCCATCTTCACCTGGCTCACCCCTTTAATCACGACCTTTTCTCCTTCTGCCAATCCGCTTAGAACTTCAACTCTCAAGCCATCGGAAGATCCAATACGCAATTCGCGACGCTCAAAATGATCATCATCGTCATCATGCTGAATATATGCATAGAACACACCTTGCGCCTCGCTTAATGCAGACACAGGAATAGTGAGCACATTTTCACGATTCTGCATTATAAGCCAAATATCAGCAAAGGAGCCAGGAACAACAGATCCTGTATTTGTAAATTCGAATGTAACAGGAATATATGCCGAACCTTCATCTGCTATTTTTCCGATTGCTACAAGATGTCCACCGAGTTCATCAAGACTACGGGCAATATCATCGTAGCCCATCTTGAAGTTTGCCGAACGAATCTTTGTAAGAGATGAAAAATGACGCTCTGGCACTTCTGCACGAAGCTGAAGATTGCAGCTCTTAGTTACCGTTGCAATGATCTGTCCTGCCTCAACATATTCTCCTTGTTTTACCAAAACCTGCTTGATAAAACCCTTAAGAGGAGATGCTACCGATGCTCCTCCCTTTCCTCCATTACCTGCATTTGCTGCAAGACGAGCAGATTCATATTCAAGCTGAGCTTTCTCAAACTCTTTCTGAGATATAATAGAATCAGATATGAGTCGCTGTGCACGTTCGTATGCTGCTTTTGCTGTAGCAAGAGCAAGATTGCTTTGAGCAATAACATCACCACCAGCAATGCCTTCTGCCGAAACACGTGCAATTACCTCTCCATTTCTCACCTCCGAGCCTTCCGAAAGATGGTCGCGAGTATAGTTGACAATTCCTGATGTGCGAGCAACTATTGCTGCCTCGTCGCCTTGAGCAGCAGAAACCTGTCCGCTCACACGAATTACTTCGGCAAAAGAGCCAAGTGCCAATGTTTCGGTCTCAAGACCAGCCATCTCAGCTTGCTCTTCTGAAAAGACAATCACACCATCTTCATGATCGTGATCATGTTCGTCACCATCCTCATGACCATGGCTATGTCCACCATGAATATGCACATGTCCGTGTTCGTGTTCGTGGTCATGGTCGTGATGACCGCATGCTGACAACAACACAGCCGAAGATGCGGCAAATGCAAATAATCTATTTATCTTCATTATTGTATATTATTGCTTCACTTCAAATCCTACCTCATCGATTGCCTTCTTGAGATCCTCAAATTTAGCAGAGCCCATAACACGTGCTTCCTTTGTAGCGAGATCTACAGTAGCATCAGTAACACCTGCTACCGACTTAAGAGCCTTTTCAGCGCTCATTCGGCAGTGATTGCAGTTCATTCCTTCAATATGGAATGTCAAAACTTCGTTATTCATATTCTGTGTAGTTTTATTGTTTTCGTTTTCACAATGACAGCAGCAGCTATCTTCTTTCTTCAGTTCGTGATTATGCTTGTGGAAATATTTCTGCAGAACCAATGCATTGAACAACATTAAGAATAATGCAACAGTACATACCCAACTGAACCAGCTTGTCTCTTCGTGACAACAAGCATCTTCTGCAATGAGATTGCTCAAGAACCACTCACGAGGCATGAGGTGATCGATTGCCAATCCAAAAAGAACGGCTCCGAGTATGATTGATGCGAGATAAATAATCTGTGTCTTCTTTCCCAAAACCTTACGTATAACAAGTATTGATGCGACATTCGAAGCTGGGCCAGCCATCAATAGCACAAGACCTGCACCTGGAGTAAGTCCTTTTAGCATCAAGGCAACAGCAATTGGAATACTGCCTGTAGCACAAAGATACATTGGAACAGCCAGACAAAGTACGAGAAGCATCGACAACAGACTATTGTCGGCAAAGATCTCGAAGAAGCTTGCAGGAACAAATACTGTAATCAAACCCGCAACAATAAGTCCGATAAGCAACCATTTACCTATGTCGGCCATCATATCAACAAAAGCATATTCAAGAGCCTCTTTTACTTTGCCGAAGAAACTCTGATGCTCATGATCGTGATGTCCGCAACCACAGCCACAGCCGCAATCATCGTCGTCATCATCATCACAACAACAATGCTCTTTCCCTTCTTTATTGTTGTTAACATCTTCATTGTTTTTCTCAAAGACATTTACCATCTGGCCACCAAACAAAGCTGTGACCAATGCTGCAATCGGACGAATGATTGCAAAAGGCAATCCCATCAATGAAAACGTAGCGATGATAGAATCTACTCCTGTCTGTGGTGTTGCGATTAGGAATGAAACAGTAGCACCTTTCGATGCACCTTCCCTACGCAACGACATTGCAGTTGGAATCACACCACAAGAACAAAGTGGAAGTGGGATTCCAAAGAGTGCTGCATAAATTACAGAACTAAAGCTATTCTTTGACAAGTATCGGCTATATACTTGTCCTGGAATAAATGCATGCATCAAACCTGCAAGTAAGAAACCCAAAAGCAGGTAAGGCGACATTTCGTTAATAATACCAATGATTTGATCCATTGCCTTTAAATACCAATATAACAACACTCAAAACAGTTCTGAGCCATTTCAACGGCACAAAGTTGATAAAAAAATCTTGCAACTCAATTGCAAAATGATATCACATACCCACAAATAGGTATTTATCGCTGGAATATTTGCAAAATTACCTATAAAAAGTTATCTTTGCGCATTAAAAATAAATATATTTGTTTCTATCGCACGTTATTATGAAGAAGGTAGTGTTATTGGGTATTGTTTTTTCTATTGTAGCTTTTGTGTCGTGCAACAGCAATAATAGTCAGAATGAATCCGCTGAAATCATCTATAACGGAGACTCTGTTACAGTAAACAGCACATCTCCAATCTGTAAAAAAATCAAAGTCGTTACAGTTACCGAAGAACAGTTCAGTGACGAATTCCGCACTGTCGGAACTGCTCAGGCTGAAACCGGCAAATATGCCGAAGTATGCACGCCATTTGATGGACGTGTGACAAATGCTCTTGTGCATCTTGGCAGTAAGGTTAGTGCAGGTCAAGGCCTATTCGAGATGTCTTCTTCAGACTTTCTTGAAACAAGCAAAGAGTACTTCCAGGCTGTCAACAACTACGAGAAGGCTGAAGCAGATTATCAGCGTAAGAAGACTCTTTTCGAACATGGTCTTACTGCTCAGCGCGAATTGGACGAGGCATTTGCTGAAGCAGACAATGCCCGTAAAGACAAGGAATCGGCAGAAGCAACCCTTCGTGTTTATAACATGAATCCATCTTCAATCAAGATGGGTCAACCTCTTCGTGTCTGTTCTCCAATCAGTGGCGAAGTTGTTGCAAGCAATATTACCACAGGCAAGTTCATCAAGGCAGATGATGAAGCAATTGCAACTATAGCCGACTTGAGCACAATGTGGGTCAATGCTCTTATCAAGGAACGTTACATCAGTACTGTAACATTAGGTGGACAGGCAGAAATCTTTACAGAGGCCGACAATGAGAACGTGATTTGGGGTAAAGTGATCAATGTCGGAAGCATCGTCGACGAAGAGTCTCGTTCCGTACAGGTGTTGCTCGCTTGCGACAATGCAGACCGCAAACTCAAGCATGGTATGTATGTTTCAGTTCATTTTATGGCTGAACCACATCCTGCAATCGTTCTCCCTTCTACTGCAGTGTTCCAAGGCGAACAAAGCAGTTATGTATTTGTAGCAACCGACAAGCCAAATACCTATATTCGTCGTCAGGTTCAAGTTTCAACAAGCAGCGATGATAACCAGAAGATCTGTGTACGTCGTGGACTTAACCCAGGCGAGAGAGTTATCAGTGATGGTGGAATCTATCTTGCCGATTGATCATGAACAAATTAATTGAATTAGCATTACGACGCAGATGGCTTATTGCCGTAGCGTTTCTCCTGATATCTTCATTCGGTATCTATGCCTGGAACCAGCTCAGCATTGATGCCTATCCGGATATTGCCGACACATCTGTACAGGTCGTTACTCAGGTGCCAGGTCTTGCTGCCGAAGAGATAGAGCAGCAGATTACCATTCCATTGGAACGTGCCTTGAATGGTATGCCTTCGCTGGAGATGATGCGAAGCAACAATACTTTCGGTATCTCGACCATCATGCTTGTGTTCAAGGATGGGACAGAAGATTACTGGGCAAGACAAAGAGTAAGAGAGTGTATAGGCGATGTCGAACTTCCTTACGATGCAGTTCCGGAACTCAATCCTTTGACTTCTCCTACAGGCGAAGTGTTCCGTTATATCCTTAAGAGCGACAATCATACATTGCGTGAGATGACCGACCTCAACAAGTGGGTTATCATACCTCGTCTCACTCAGATTCAGGGTGTCGCCGACGTTAGTAACTATGGCGGCATCACAACACAGTATCAGGTTGAGATCGATCCTAACAAACTCATGAAATACGGCATCTCGCTTGCTGAAGTTGAAGAGTCTATCAGCCTCAATAACTCCAATGCCGGTGGTAGTATGCTCACGCGAGGTGATCAGAGTTATGTAGTTCGCGGAGAAGGTCTCATTACAGACCTCAAGGATATGGAGAACATTGTCGTAAAGAGCATCAATGGAGCTCCAATCTATCTCAGCGATCTCGGCGAACTGAAATACGGTAATCTCGAACGTAAGGGTATTCTCGGATTCCTCAACGATGAAGTCGATTATAGTGATGGCGTAGAAGGCATTGTTCAGATTCTCCGTTACCAGAATCCTTCTCAGGTACTTGAAAAGATTCACGATGCAGTCGACGAACTCAATAATGATGTACTTCCTCATGGCGTGAAGATCTATCCGTTCCTCGATCGTACAGACTTGGTCAATACCACTCTCGACACAGTTTCGCATACTCTCTTCTTCGGTATGCTTCTTGTCATCGGAGTATTGCTCATCTTCCTCGGTAGTCCTCGAAGCGCACTTCTTGTGGCAATCACTATCCCTATCTCATTGCTTATTGCCTTCATCCTGATGCATCTCACAGGCATTCCAGCCAACTTGCTTTCATTAGGAGCTATCGACTTTGGTATTCTTGTCGATGGTGCTATTGTGATGACCGAGACAATTCTCAAGAAACGAGAGGACAATCCTGATATTCACCTTGACGGAAAAGATACTGTCCGTCGCGTTGCACAGGTTGCAAAGCCGATTTTCTTCTCTACTCTCATCATCATTGTGGCTTACATGCCATTGTTCTCTTTCGAGCGTATAGAGAAAAAGCTCTTCACGCCAATGGCATTCACAGTAGGTTATGCTCTAGCAGGCGCATTGCTTGTAGCATTGATCCTCATTCCTGGTATGGCTTATGCCGTTTATCGTCGTCCTCAAAAGGTCTTCCACAATAAGTTTATCGAAAGGCTTACAGAGCGATATCGTGCGCAGACTGCAAAGATGCTCGATCGTCCAAAACGCATATACAATACAATTGGAGGCGTACTTGGAATTGTGATTCTTTTGGTTGTATTTGTCGGAAAAGACTTCCTCCCTACGCTCGACGAAGGTGGCATATGGATTCAGGTTCAAACACCTCCAGGCATCTCTCTCGAACGATCTGCCAAGATGGCCGATTCTCTTCGTCATGTCTTGAAGGAGTTCCCGGAAGTGTCTTATGTTATGACTCAGGTCGGTCGTGACGATGAAGGAACAGAAGCCTTCTCTCCTTCTCATATCGAATGTGGCGTAGGTTTGAAACCATACTCTGAATGGAAGTTCGGCAGAGCCAAAGAGGATGTTATCGAAGATATGGCTGCACGCATTGCGTTGATGCCTGGATATAAAGTCGGATTCTCTCAGCCTATCATCGATATGGTTATGGACCAGATGGCTGGTTCGCATAGTGACCTTGCCGTGAAGGTTTATGGCGAAGATCTTACTGAAACCCGACATCTTGCCGAGAATGTCTTAAAAGTAGTCGGAAGCATTGAAGGTGCTGTCGATGTTGTCATCGACCAGGAACCTCCACTTCCACAGCTCAAGATTCATGCCGACCGAGATCGTATTGCACAATATGGACTGAATGTCGCAGATGTTGCCGAACTTATAGAGGTTGCAATCGGTGGTAAGTCTGTTTCTTCTGTATTTATTGGCAGTAAGGTTTATGATGTCACTTGCCGTTATGCCGAATCATCGCGCGATACTCCTGAAAAGATCGGTGCTCTCATGCTTACTAATAGCAGTGGTGTGAATATCCCTCTTTCTGCTGTTGCAAAGATTGAGACTTCGCTTGGTGCGAGCTCTATTGCCCGGGAAATGAACCGTCGTCATCTCACTGTACGTCTTAACCTTCGCGGACGCGATTTGACTTCATTCCTCAACGAGGCTCAAAGCAAGATCGAATCGGATATTCCATTCGACCACACGAAGAATCAGATCCGTTGGGACGGACAGTTTGAGAATCAGAATCGTGCCTATGCCCGACTCGCCATCATCATCCCATTCGTTCTCGCATTTATGTTCCTCTTGCTTTATGGTGCATTCGGTGAGTTCCGTCAGGCAGGATTGCTCATTGCTATGTTGCCACTGGCATTGCTCGGAGGTCTTCTCGCGCTTCTCGTTCGCGATATGACATTCAACGTATCTTCTGCCGTCGGATTCATTGCACTGTTCGGATTGACGATACAGAACGGTGTCATCATGATATCGCATATCAACGACTTGCGCAAAGCCGGACAACCTTTGGATAAGGCTGTCGTAAGTGGAGCTTCACATCGACTTCGTCCTGTGCTCATGACAGCTACAGTAGCAATTCTTGGACTTATGCCTGCATCTTTGGCTTCGGGTGTTGGTAGCGACGTGCAACGACCTCTCGCAACCGTTATCGTTTACGGTTTGCTCTTCTCTACAATCATCACATTATACATCTTGCCGACATTATACTACCAGATGGAAAAGCGTGCGGCAGCAAAAGCAAAGAATGACGATGAAGAAAATTTCTAAAACTATCATACTAGCACTTTTCTGCTGTTCCATTGCCAATGCCCAAAGCATTAGCTATAAGGAATATATCAAGAATGTTGCAGAGAAGAATGCTGCATATCTTGCCGAGAAATACAACGTGGATATTGCCGAAGCAAATCTCTCGGCAGCGCGGGTATTCAACGATCCTGAGCTTTCGGTCGATTATGGCAACAATCAGGATTGGTACATGGAAATGGGACAATCGCTCGAATTCGGATTGAGCTATGATCTCGACCTCGCAGGCAATCGCCGAGCTCGCATCCGTAGTGCGAAGAATGAGAAAGAGATTACCGAAGCATCAGTCAATGCCTATCTCTGTAACCTTCGTGCCGAAGCTTCTCAGGCTTGGGCAGAAGCCTGGAAATTGCGCGAGACAGGCAAGTTGCTCGAAAGTGCTGCAAAAGATATGGAACAGATTGCCAAAAGCGATAGCGTTCGTCTTTCCGTTGGTGATATTGGTCGTGCCGATGCTACTCAGTCACGACTCGAAGCACAGCAGGCAAAGAGCGAATTTCTTGCTCAACAGGCCGAATATAAGAATGCACTTCTCACTCTTTCCTTCATGGCTGGAGGAATGCTGATTGGCGATATCGCAGAAGATGTTCTTCCTATCGAAGGAAAGAATTACACCGAGCCGAACATCTATGATGTAGCAGAAATGACTCGTGCCGATCTTCGCGCAGCAGAACTCTCTAAGACTTTATCGGAAAGCAATCTCAAGATGGTCAAGGCATCCCGTGCGCTCGAAATGGGTCTCAGTCTCGGATATTCCTATAACACAGAAGTTCGAAACGAGATTGCACCTGCACCGAAATTCAACGGTCTTAGTGTCGGAATTTCAATCCCATTGAAGTTCTCAAGCTTCAACAAGGGCGAAGTCCGTGCAGCAAAAAGTGCAGTACTACAGAGCCAGCAGCTATACGAATCTGCCCGTCAGCAGGTTCACATGGAAGTTGCTCAGGCTTACAACTCTCTGCAAGTTGCACGCGAAGTATTGAAGCAATACGACAGCCAGCTTCTCGAAGACGCCCGTTCGGTATTCGAAAGCCGCAAGATGGGATATATGCATGGCGAAAGCAGTCTTGTCGAACTCATTGGAGCACAACAGACCTACAACGATGTCATGAATGCCTATATCGAAGCTTGTGCCAATTGCTACGTTTGTGAAGTACAACTCCAGCAAGCCATAGGTCTATAATAAAAGCTTTATTTGGTATTTTGTCCTCATTTTATTTGGAAAAATACCCAAAAATGTGTATATTCGCACCATTACACATTTATATTAATTTTAAAACACTAATAATTATGGCTAAATGGATTTGTCCTGTATGCGGTTATGTCCACGAAGGTGATGCCGCTCCAGAGAAGTGCCCACAGTGCAAGGTTCCTGGTTCAAAGTTTAAAATGATGGAGGAGAACAAGGGTCTCCAGTTCGTTACCGAGCATGTACTTGGTATTGCAGAAAATATTCCTGCTGGTGCAGAAGGTGATTTCGTACGTCAAGGTCTCAAGGATCACTTCATGGGTGAATGTACTGAGGTCGGTATGTATCTTGCTATGAGCCGTCAGGCTGACCGTGAGGGTTATCCTGAGATTGCAGAGGCTTTCAAGCGCTATGCACTTGAGGAGGCTGACCATGCTGCACGATTTGCAGAGATGCTCGGCGAAGTAGTTTGGGATACAAAGACAAACGTTGAGAAGCGTATGCTCGCTGAGGAAGGTGCTTGCGCAGGCAAGATGGAAATCGCTAAGGTTGCTAAGCAGCTCGATCTCGATGCTATCCACGACTCAGTTCACGAGATGGCTAAGGACGAGGCTCGTCATGGCGCTGGCTTCCAGGGTCTCTTCAACCGCTACTTCAAAAAGTAAAAGATTCCTCAAAGTCTCAAAAAAATAGCCCCCGGATAATTATCAGGGGGCTTACTTTATTATATAGATAAGAACTTAGCCGATAGTTTCCTTTGTTGTTTCTTCAACAATTCTCTGAGCTTCCTCTTCTGCCTTCAAAGCTTCTTCATAAGCCTGTCTTTTGCGTTCTTCTTCAAGAATCTTCTGTGCTTCGAGAATCTTTGCTTTTTCCTCAGCAAACTTCTTTGGCTGGTAAAGTGGCTTGAAGAAGACGGCAGATATAACTAATTCCGAGACAACAAATGCAAGGAAACAAGCTCCGCCGATCTTGAGCTCGATCTTCAGCGCAATCATTGTTCCAAGACTTGAAGCAAAATCGTTCAAGTTGATGTCGAGCGGAAGTTTGCAGAAGAAGATCAGGAAGATGCCGTATAAAAGAATTGCTGTAGGCACAATGAAGAATGAACCATGAACCTTTGTGCGAACCTTCAGTACAAACAACTCCAGGAGCTGAGCAATACATTCAAACAAAAGAAGACCGCCAAGCAGCTGTGGAATATATTTCACAATATCACCTGTATGCCAAAGCAGGATGAATCCAAAAACAGCAGCATATGCTATACGAAGTATGAAGCTAATAACGTGATGCATAACAAATACAGTTTTAAGGGTTAATATTTCACTGCAAAATTATGCATTTTATTTCATACTCGGTTTAATTTCTCCGTTTTTTAATTTCTTTTAAACAACTTGTTGTTTTATTCACTACTTTTGCAAGTATTTGAAGAATAACTATAAATGCTATGAATAAATATCTAGTAGTACTCTTTGCTATCTGCCTGGCTTTGGGCTTCGACGTAAAGGCTCAGATCCAGAAGGAGAAGGAACTGGAACTACAATTACCGGTAAATCTGGAAGACTACCTCGTGTTGAGCGAAAAGACCGACTTCAGGAAAACGCCTAAGTTTGAAGAGACATTGAATTTCTTCTATCGTCTCGAACAGGTATCTCCAATGATACACAATACCAGCTTCGGAACAAGTCCGCAAGGCCGTCCATTGTCGCTTGTCATTATCGATAAGGATGGCTTGACCAAGCCGGAAGAGATCCGTGCAAAAGGCAGAATCATCATTCTTGTCGAATCGTGCATCCATAGTGGAGAACCTGACGGAAAAGATGCTTGTATGATCTATTTCCGCGACATGCTTCTCAAGGGTAAGGATAAGCAATTGCTCAACGATGTAAGCTTTGTGCTCGATCCTGTGTTCAATGTTGACGGACACGAGGATTTCCGTGCCACAAACCGAATCAACCAGAATGGTCCGGAAGAATTAGGCACAAGAAACAACGCACTTCTGATGAACCTCAACCGTGACTTCCTCAAGACCGAAGCTCCCGAGATGAAGGACTGGCACAGAATGTATAACTACTGGGATCCGGAACTCTTTATCGACTGCCATGTGACCAACGGTGCTGACTTCCAATATGTGATGACCTATTCCGTGGAGAATCATGGAGAAGCAATGGCACCGGCATTGAAAGCCTACTCTACAGAGATATACGAGAAGCAGCTCAACGAACGAATGACGAAAGTGGGCTTCCCTATGTTCCCTTACTGCGAGTATCGACGTACCTATGCGCCAGAATTAGGAGCTTACCTTGACGCTTTCGATCCGCGTTATTCGACAAGCTATGCTGCATTCCGCAACCGTATCGGCCTATTGCTTGAGACACACATCTACAAACCGTATAAGGAAAGAGTAGAGAGCACCATCGAGGCAATCCGCCAAAGCGCATTTATCCTTGCCGAAAGCAAGAAGGACTTGCGCAGTGCAATTGAGAAATCCGACGCATACGTTGCTAGTGCAGATTTCCGCAGACAGGAATTCCCATTGGATTATACCATCGATTCAAAAGACAGCATCATGGTCGATTATCTCGGGTGGAAAAGAGATACTATAAAGAGTGACTTAAGTGGAGCTGATTGGGTACGACATAACTATGATAAGCCGATGACCTATCATATTCCTTTGTACACAAAGCATATCCCGACAGTTACCGTCAAGGTTCCGGATGCATACATCCTTATGCCGCAATATTCCAATGTGGCAGAGATCCTGGAGCTTAACGGTTTGAAGGTTTCACGTCTCGACGAACCGAAAGAAGTTGAAGTTGAGACCTACCGATATACAAGCGCACAGTTCTCTACCCGTCAGAGTGAAGGTCGTGTGCCTGTTGTCTCGACAACCTACACAACACAGACCGAGAAACTCACTTATCCTCGAGGAAGCTATTACATCGACATGAATCAGCCTAATGCAAAAATGGCGGTTTTTGCTCTCGAACCGAATGCTCCTGGTTCGCTTACCTATTGGGGATATTTCAACGGTCATGTACAACCTACTAACGAATTCTGGATCCGTCTTTCATATATGGAGGAGAAAGGACGCGAGATGCTCGCTGCCGATCCAGAGCTGAAAGCCCGTTTCGAGGAGAAGAAACGCACGGATCCTGCATTTGCCAACGATTCGAATGCAATCCTCAACTTCTTCTACGACATCGTGAAGAAACAGTCACATCAGGATAACGATGTGCATCCAGCTTGGAGAGTTATGACAAAATAACCATTTATTTTTAACTAATAATACAACAAATCTATGAAAAGAATCTTTACAGTAGCACTTGCTTTGGCTACTATCCTTATGGCAGGTTCTTGCACTTCAAAGAAGGCAGAGCCGGAAGCTCCAGTTGAAAACAACTTCAAGATCAAGCGTGGTACAAACCTCAGCCACTGGCTTTCTCAGTCGGAAGAGCGCGGCGAGGCTCGTCAGCAGCACATCCAGGAAGACGACTTCCAGCGTCTCGCTGAACTCGGCTTCGACTTCGTACGTATTCCTATCGACGAGGTTCAGTTCTGGGATGAAGAGGGTAACAAACTACCTGAGGCATGGGATCTTTTGACAATGGCTCTCGACTATTGCGGACAGTACAAGCTCCGTGCAATCATCGACCTCCACATCATCCGTTCACACTACTTCAATGCCGTCAACGAGGAAGATCAGGCAGCTAACACACTCTTCACAAGCGAGGAGTCACAGCAGCAGCTTATCGGCATGTGGAAGCAGCTCTCTGAGAAGTACAGCTCATACAGCGTTGACAGCGTTGCATACGAATTCATGAACGAGCCTGTTGCAGAAGATCCAGAACAGTGGAATCAGCTCATCGCAAAGGTTCACAAGGCACTCCGCGAACTTGAGCCACAGCGTACTCTCGTCGTTGGTTCAAACATGTGGCAGAGCTGTGGCACATTCAAGGATCTCCGCGTTCCTGAAGGTGATAAGAACCTCGTTCTCAGCTTCCACTTCTACGAGCCAATGCTCCTTACTCACTACGGTGCTTGGTGGGCTCCTGTAGGCAAATATACAGGCAAGATCACTTATCCTGGCCAGATGGTTTCACAGGAGGATTACGATGCAGCTCCTGAAGAGATCAAGGAAGCTATCAAGCCATTTGTATCAGAGTGGAACCGTGACGTCCTTCACGACAAGATGGCTGATGCTATCAATGTTGCTAACGAACTCGGTCTTCAGCTCTTCTGTGGTGAATGGGGCGTTTACGAACCAGTTGACCGCGAACTCGCTTACGCTTGGACACGCGATATGATCTCTATCTTCAACGAGTTCAATGTAGCTTGGACTACTTGGTGCTACGATGCAGACTTTGGTTTCTGGGATCAGGAAAAGCATGACTTCAAGGATCGCGAACTCGTAAATCTCCTTATGCAGTAATGAAAAAGATCGCTACATCTCTGTTGTTCCTTGCAGGCTTGTTGTCAAGCCAGGCACAGAACTACATTCAATATGTTGATCCATTGATCGGTTCAGGCGATCATGGTCATGTCTTTGTTGGTGCAAACGTACCGTTCGGCTTGATTCAGGCTGGTCCTACACAGATAGAAACCGGCTGGGATTGGTGTTCGGGTTATCATTATACCGGCGATTCAATAGTCGGCTTTGCGCAACAGCATCTGAGTGGAACAGGATGTAGCGATCTTGGTGATATTGCGATCATGCCTTTGGCTTCGGCCGATGTCGAACTGAGCCGCACAGGTCTTGCACAACCATTCTCGCACGACAATGAGGTTGTCTCGCCTGGCTATTATTGTGTGACTCTCCCTTCGGCAAAAGTCGAGATCACGGCATCGCAGTTCTCTGCCTTCTATCGTATCGATGGAAGTAATCTGCTTGCACTCGACCTGCAGAATGGTGTTGGCGACATATACAAGGATTCCCATCTCGAACAGATCGACGAAACGACATTAATCGGTCATCGTCTGAGCCGAGGTTGGGCAACAAGCCAGACCGTATATTTCACAATGCATTTCTCGTGCCCTGTCGATATTGCCAAGAACAATAACGAAGGCATCTATCTGTTGCAGACAGGACAAGAGCAGTACGAGTGCAGCATTACGCTGAGTTACAACAAGAGTAACTTCGGCAATAACCAGATTCCGGCAAAGAGCTTTGACCAGGCAAGACGTGACGCTGAGAACAAGTGGAACGAGATGCTCGGTCGCGTCAATGCCAATTTCATGAACGAGAGAGATCGCAGGATATTCTATACCTGTCTTTATCATTTCATGATCGAACCGTCATCGTTCTTCGACCAGGACGGAAATCCGACCCGCATGACTACATTCTCCTTGTGGGATACCTATCGTGCCGCTTCGCCTCTCTCGACTATCCTTTTGCCAGAACAGCAGAAGACCATTGCCGAGTCGTTTGTCGATATCTGCAATACCCAGGGTTACATTCCTGTCTGGCATCTGATGGGCAACGAGACAAACTGCATGGTCGGAAGTCCTGGCGTTATCGTCCTTTCCGATATTATCCTGAAAGGCTTTGATGTCGATATCGAGCAATGCTATTCTGCCATCAGGACAAGCCTCTATAATCAGGACCGTGGAATGGGTCTTATGCAGGAATACGGCTACATACCTGTTCTTATGGGACAAGGCGAATCGGTTGCCAAGACTCTCGAATACGCCATCGCCTATTGGAGTGGTGCCCGTGTAGCAGAGAAGCTCGGACAGGAAGAGGATATGAAATGCTGGGACAACCTTGCCCTTGCCTATCAACGCCTCTACGACAAGCGGGTAGGTTATTTCCGCGGAAGATACCCTCAGAAATGGTGCAGGGAATATGCATCTCTCACAGAAGTGAAACGAGAATTCCTTCCACTCGATGACTTCAACCCACAATATCAGACCAACGAATACACTGAAGGCAACCCTTGGCAATATCTCTTCCTCGTGCCACACGATGTGAAAGGTCTTGTCGAGCTTGTCGGCGGAAAAGAGATCTTCCTTTCCCGTCTCGATTCGCTCTTCACAGCTCCAAGTGAGCTGAATGCCGATGCCAATCCTGATATCTCAGGACTCATCGGACAGTATGCACACGGCAACGAACCGAGCCATCATATCCTGTATATGTATCATATGCTGGGCGAGCAGGAGAAAGGCAATGTGCTGCTGCGCTATGTGATGAACGAGCTCTATCACGATCGTCCTGACGGACTCTGCGGTAATGAAGACTGCGGACAGATGTCAGCCTGGTATCTCATGTCGGCTCTTGGCATGTATCAGGTTGAGCCTGCCGGAGGTCGTTACTGGTTCGGCACTCCTATCATCACCGATGCTGTGCTTCGTGTCGCCGACGGCAAACTGCTCAAGATCGTCGCACACGACAACAGCGCTGAAAACATCAATATCGCCAAAGTGAAATTCAATGGCGAAGAAATCTCGTGCGGCTACATCATGCACGAACAGCTCATCAAAGGTGGAACACTTGAATTCTTTATGACCAAATGAAAAAGACATACATTAGCATCGTCGCGTCGCTACTGCTCTTTTCCAACGCAATAGCAGCCGATGCATCCAAGACCGAGACCAGGAAGTTCACATCCGAAGCTATCGATCAGATTGTAGCAGAGATGCAGACAGTACTGCGCAACGATACCCTCTCCTGGATGTTCACACAGTGTTTCCCGAACACCTTGAACACTGCTGTCGATTATTGTGTCGGAGAAGATGGTCTTGACGATACTTTTGTGATCACAGGCGATATCGATGCCATGTGGCTTCGCGACAGCGGAGCGCAGGTCTGGCCTTATGTGGCCTACATCAACAAGGACGAGAAGCTGCGACATCTCATTCGTGGCGTGATTAACCGCCAGCTGAAATGCCTCAACATCGATCCTTATGCCAATGCTTTCTACCGTACACCAGGAAAGAGTGAATGGATGAGCGACTACACAGCAATGACACCAATGCTCCACGAACGCAAATGGGAGCTTGATTCGCCTTGCTACGTGCTGCGCCTCATCTACGGCTACTGGCAGCAGACTCACGACGCTGAGCTCATCAGCAGCGACCTCTTTCTCGATGCTTTGGAGAAGGTGCTTGAAGTTTTTGTCGAACAACAGAAATGGGATGGCGTTCAGAAGACCTCCTATCGTTTCGGCAGAAAGACACATGCCATGCACGACACAACCTCAAACTATGGTTACGGACATCCGGTCAAGCCTTGCGGAATGATTGCATCAATGTTCCGCCCGAGCGACGACTGTACATTGTTCCAGTTCCTAATACCAAGTAACTTCATGGCACAGGACGTCCTGACAAAAACAGCCAGGATGATGCGTGAAGTATCGGCTGGAAAGGGAACTGACGCGAGAATGGAAACACTCATCAGACAGTGCGAAAGGATAGCATCTGAGGTCCAGTCCGGACTCCAACAGCAAGCAATTGTCGCACATCCGAAATACGGCAATGTCTATGCCTTCGAAGTCGATGGCTTCGGCAGTGCCCTTCTTCAGGACGATGCCAATGTTCCATCTCTCCTCTCACTGCCTTATCTCACCGACATGCCAGTCGATGATCCTATATATCAGAACACACGCCGTATGATCCTTTCAGACGACAATCCATATTATTTCAGTGGTAAAGCCGGCGCAGGTATTGGTTCGCAACACACAACCCTTGACACCATCTGGCCTATGAGCATCATCATGCAGGCAATGACTTCAACCGATGAAGCAGAAACTCAGCGCTGCGTCCGTATGCTCATGACCACACACGGCGGTACAGGATTCATGCACGAATCGTTCCACAAGGACGATGACAAAAACTTCACCCGCTCCTGGTTCGCTTGGGCAAATACCCTGTTCGGCGAATTGCTGATAAAATTATACAAATAAATCAATACAAAACGACATATACTAGCATCTCATCATTTCGGTGAGATGCTTTTTTTGTATAAAATTTGGAAATATAATTATCATTTCTTATCTTTGCAACGTTATCATTATTATCTCACTTTGAAGCCATAAGTTAGATAGTAATCGTTCAAACACATAATGTTCTTAAATTTATGAAACAAAAGGTAAACAAAAGCAAAGAGCAGAAGACTGTTCTTGAGCTAAGTTCAGTAGATTTGCAGAGTCAACTAATACCTCTGCGAGGTGAAATGGTTATGTTATCGAGCCTGATTTTCAAGAGATTACAAACTTGAGGTCGAAAATTTCGACCTCAAGTTACAGCTATGGAGGCACTCGTTATACTCCAAAACTCTTTACAGAAAAGGGACTATACATGCTTGCAACTATCTTAAAGGGAGAAAAAGCAATAAAAGCAACCATTGCCATAATTGAGACATACGATAAAGTTAGAAAACTACAAAGAGGATTAAACGAGATGCATCAGGAAAAAGATCCGGATGTTCAAAAATCTATGATGAAACAATTTGGAGAAATACTATCAGATATAGTAATTCCCGAATTGCAGACATCCGAAACAGAATCTTCTCTAGAACTCAATTTCTTTATTGGTAAACTAAAACACACCGTAAAACGAAAAAGAATTGAAGGTAAAGATGACATTGTTGAATAAACGAGTAAAGGACTGAATTGTATAAATACATACTTAAATTATTGGGACAGGCACTGCGATTCTTTATAGTTACAACCACAGTGCCTGTCCCTACGATTTACCCTTCAGTCTTATCACAGCAATGGAAAACAAGAGACTCTTCTGTTTCAACTTTAGGGAAGCCCGGACAAATCCCTCTTTTGGTAGATTCCCATTAAAGAGAACTCATTGTTTGTTGTTTTTTTTCATGGCACGAAGATAAACATTTTCGCCAAGACACAATAATAACTCTAATATTCTTGTTTTTTGATGTTTTGAGAGCAATTCATCAACATTACATCAAACTGCATGTTGTAGCTGCTCATGCACATTGTCCCAGGATGTTCAGAAAGCTGTCGCTGAATTGTATCTTAACTACAACATCATTTACACGCCATATGTTAAGAGGCATTCTAGCTTTGGTAAGACAATAGATGCTGGTATCGTCATAGTTGTAAAATTTGTAGTCTATCATTCAATCAGTAAGGAAGAGATCAAAGCACTTCTTCAGAAGTAATAAAGATTCATAAATAAGATACAGAAAAGAATCCACTTTTATATATATCAACAACTATTTATAAATATAAACACGGTTTTTTAATAATTTTGGGTTGAATTATGTTTCACATATTAATATTTAATATATTTGCAGAAATAAAATTAAACTTAAAGATTATGAAAAAGTTTTTATTCTCTTTATTGATTAGCTTGTTGTCTATTACTTTATATGCTTATGATTTTGAAGTAAACGGTATTTATTATAATATAGTATCAACTACAGATCTTACATGTTCGGTAACAAGTAATCCAAATAAATATTCAGGAAATATAACAATTCCAAATAAGGTTACATATAATAATAGAGAGTTGTCAGTTGTTGAGATTGAAAAAAGAGCTTTCTATAAATGTTCAAGTTTATCCTCAGTAACTATCCCAAACCAAGTAACTACAATTGGAGAAGAAGCCTTCTTTTACTGTTTTAGTTTATCCTCAATAACTATCCCGAATTTAGTAACTACAATTGGAAAATGTGCTTTCAATAATTGTACAAATCTAACCACAGTAACCATAGGAACATCTGTAGCTACAATTGGAGAAGAAGCTTTCTATTATTGTACAAGCTTAAATCCATTAATTATTCCAAATTCAATAATTGTATTTAGAGCCCTCAAAACAACCATAAACAACGAAAAACATATAGAGATAATCAGTTGATTATCAATAGATATTAGATTTTAACACTTCGGACTTGCTATTTGGTGGTTCCCGATTTTCCGCTTACCTTTGCAACGTATTTCTACCGCGGAGAATTTAGGGAGCTTTTATTTTGTTATCCAGTGGACGGAGTTGACAAAGGTTTACAAGCGTTTACCAAGGTTGACACAATGACCAAAGGGAAGGATGCAAGGAAGTGACCTCGTTTGAAGAACGGAACATCGTGGAAAGAGTTGACAAACATTGTCAATGGTTGACATGAGTTCACTCCGTGGTGGTTTACACGAAAATGAATGTAAAACCACATAATTCGGAATCAAATGAGAAAGACAAGA
>JAZQOF010000011.1:0-7880 GCA_045627785.1 Bacteroidales bacterium
ACAGAGAAGATATACGGGAAGCACTATCTAATAGCAACAGCATTTCTGATATGGAGAAATATCTTATAAGGCTGGGATATGAAACCGACTTCAGCGGAAAGCATTGGAAGATCAAGCTGCCACAATATAAGAACTATACAAGAATTGATACTCTAAATAATGAATGGACACCTGAAGGACTTGAGAAAGAACTTGGCAGAAGCAAGAATCAGAAGAGTATCATAGCTAAGGTAACATTTTCACCGAATATTCCATATAGGGTCAGGGCATACTACCAGCCATTCACACAGCCGAAGAATATTCATAAGCTCTATGTGTACTACTGCTATATGCTTGGTTACTATCCAAGAAGCGAATACTTCAAACCGAAAAGCCCGTTTCTTAAAGAATCGCTTAGGCAACTGGATAAGTATTCTTCTTATGTAAACTATATGTCCGAACATGGAATTGAGACAATGGATGATCTGATGTCAGACAGGGCACAGCTTGAAAATAGCCGTGATAAATTGGTAGACGAAAGAAGACAGCTACAGAATAGAATACACAGGGCATCACCTGAAGACAAAGAAAAATTGCGAGTTGAGAAAGCTGAAATTACTGAAAAAATCACAAGCATACGAAACCATCTTAAAATAAACCATGGCATAGAGGAACACTCAAATAAGATTCAGACAACTATGGACTACGTTGTTGCAAATGAGGCAAAGGCACAGGGAAAGATCATTGATAAAACTACAAGGACAGATGGCAAAGCAGGAATAAAGAAGGAGCGAGACTACGAGAGATAGCGAGAATTAAGCTGCTAGTGTGCTAACAGAATATGACAGAGCTTTTAGATATTTCGAAAAATCGACATTTTATCAAATCTGATAAGGTGTCGATTTTGTACATTTAATTGGTCGCAAACTGGAGATATATTATTTTTTATAAATGTATTTGCCGTGTCGTTTTTGGATTTCTTTTAAATTATTCAATAAATACCGCAATTTTATGCGGTATTTTTATTTTTGCAAGATAATACGCAAGATAATACGCAAGAAGATTGCTTTGTCTAGAGCGTTGATGTAGAATATAGACATAAAGAAAAAGGAGACGAAACATGGATCGCTATGAGCCACCTTTTGACATTACAAATAGGATGCTTAGCCAGATATCAGCCGTTTCTGAGAAATTGGGTATGATAGCCGCCTACAGAAGTCTGGATACCAAACCACAGCTTCGCAGAAATAACAGGATCAAATCTGTACATTCATCCTTGAAAATCGAATCAAGTTCGTTGTCTGAAGGAATGGTGCGTTCAGTTCTAAACAATAGGGCTGTTATTGGACCTGAGAAGGAAATACAAGAGGTAAAAAACGCCTTTGCAGCTTATGACTATATAGGCAAAGTGAATCCATATTCAATTGATGCACTTAAAGAATTGCATGGCGTAATGACTTATTTGACTGTTGATGAGTCTGGTGTATTTCGCAGAGGAGCAGAAGGTGTTTTTGATGGTGATAGGTGTATATTTATGGCACCGCCGCCGGATATGGTAGAGCCATTAATGCTTCAATTGTTTGATTGGATGAAGGAAAATTCAGGGACAATTCATCCATTGATTCTTTCATGTGTATTTCATTATGAATTCGTATTTATACATCCGTTCAGTGATGGAAATGGAAGAATGGCCAGACTGTGGCAGACAATAATGTTAACAGAATGGAATCCGGTCTTTCAATATATTCCATTGGAAAGTCAGATTGAGACGTTTCAGGATGGTTATTATAATGCTATTGCCAGCTGTAATGCTAACGGAAACTCGAATGATTTTATAGAGTTCATGCTAGATAGAATATACGAAGTTCTTGATGCAGTTCTTAAGCAAAGTGGTGAATATTCAGGAACATCGAAATATGTCAGTAGGTTGTTGTCCGCTATGGAGTATGATACGGAATACTCGGCTAATGAGCTCTTAGCGTTGTTAGGATTGAAATCCAAAGAAACATTGAGACATAATTACATAGACCCTGCAATTGAATCTGGATTTATTGATATGACATTGCCAGATAAGCCTACCAGTCGTAATCAAAGATATCGAAAGAAATAACACATTTGAAAAGCCACTGGCAACATTTTGGCAACAATATTATCAAAACAATTAAAAAAGCTATCTAACTTATTAAAAAAGTTGGATAGCTTCTTTTAAATAGATCGATCGGTTCTAGATCAGTGAGTGTATCGCACCGTCAAGCACTTGCGTCGGTGTAAGGAATACCGGATCGTTATTTCTGTCCCTTGTGAGATATGATCCGAGATAACCAGCCGGCTCGTCAGGGAACAGGGAAGTGTCATACATATTTCCAAGTCCTGAGCAGACTTTGACGAGAGCTATACGCATTTTGCGTGGGTGAGCTTGTACAACGAACTCTTCAGAACTATCAGCTTCAAGATTGTGTATTTCGCACCTAATCTCGTTGAGAATCGAATCGGCGATTGCATGTGCTTCGCAGATTCCTTCTGCCGTTCTTCCTTCACCTTCCTTGAATAGAAAATCAATATGCAGGATGATGTCGCTTGATTTAGGAGTACCAGCCTCGTCAAATTTTACATGTTCACTGAGGATGCCCTCAGAGGAACCGATGTTAGCAGGCTGAAAACCGCTGCCTGCTTCTACACCATTGAGCATAACTTTGATGCCGTCAAGCTGCATTGTTGTTCCCTTGCCGAGAGTTTTTTCTTTGTCTGTCTTGCACGCAATAGGCATGAAATCCAGATTGGAATTGATATAGAAATTATGGTCATCTTCAGGCTTTATGAATTGAATGTGTATTTCCTTGATGCGTGAATCTCCTATATATTCTTTGCCTATTCCTGTGCGTAGTGTCAATACACCATCATAAATACTTGTTTTGGAACCAAAGCAACAGTCTTTTATGGTGTAGTACTGGCGAACAAGCTTGTGTTTAATATAATCATCGCCTGCTCTTGAATTGATAGAGTTTCGATATTTGTAGTTGTATTTACTTACCTTGCTCTTGAGAATGTTTATTGCCTTGAATGCATCCATATCTGTTAGGTTGTTTTGTCCGACCACACAAGATTCATAACCGGAACTTTCTTTGTTGAAATCTACAACTGTTTCAACATATGGATTAGTGGCAACAAGTCGCCCCTGCAAACCAATATAGCTGAGACCTACACTGGGAATGTCATGAATTCCCAGTTGCTCAATTACGTTGACAAAATCAACGTGGTGATTGCCCCATCCATCGATTGCGACGATTGCTCCGTCAAGCTGCAACTCGTCACCCATCTGTCCCGTCTTTACTGCAGAAGCAATTTTGGCATCACAGTTTTCCGACACTCCGTCCTCAATTACTCCAATAAAATCAATATCAGGGTCATTTATTAGCCTGCGAGTAACCGGGCAGTCATAGTGATGAAGCGATGTCATCTTTATACTAGGTCCAAGTCCCATTCGTGTTTTACTCCTTTCAATCTGTCACACTGCTAGTGTTGGTCATTTCCTTGAAGAATGACTGAGCAGTGTATATGAATGATCTGACAAGCGGCGGTGTAGCTTCGAGACTGCGAATACCGATGCCGAGATCCCTGTAAAAAGGTGGATCGAGAGGCAGTGTTTTAATATTTGGGTTGTGAATGTTAAAAAAGGAAAGCTGTGGAAGTATTGATAATCCCAGACCATTTTCAACCATTGACATAATCGTAAGGTCATACTGAGAAGAATAATTAAACTTCGGGACGGTCTTGGTCGATTCAAGTATTCTTCGAATATCATAATCCACACCATCACTCAGTAACACAAACGGATTGTCGTCAAAATCATGAAGTTTGAAACTTGCAGCTTTGGGTTGCAGAACATAATCGAGAGGCAAGACTGCAACCATTGGATCGTATGCGAGATGAATGAAGTCCATTTCCATATGCGCTGATTTGCTGAGAAAAGCGATATCGATGCTCATGTTCTGAAGCCATGTAGTTAACTCATCAAACCCGCCTTCCTTAATAATAATTTCGATACTAGGATGAATATCCTTGAATCGTTTGATTATTACGGGCAGCCATGAACTAGATATACTCGTAAACGTTCCTATAGTTATTGTTCCTACTTCCAATCCGTGTACATCGTAAATATATTGTTCCAAACGTTCATTTTCTGCAAGTAAACGCCTTGCATGTATAAGAAAGTCAGAGCCAAGAGGAGTAAGATGAACTCCGTATCGATCTCTGATAAACAACTGGACTCCAACTTCATTTTCTAGAGACTTAAGTGTGTGACTGACAGCTGATTGTGTATAGCCTGTCATATTTGCTGTTTTAGAGATGCTTCCGGTCTCTGCAGTAAGCACAAATAATTTGCATTTGCGTATATCCATTATATTTCTCCTTATTATCAAATCAATCGAAAACAGGGTGGAATAAGTATTATCTATAGATAAGACATGAAGTATCTAGATGTGAAAAAAATTAATATCTTGCCAAAAATTTTGTCGCTATTCTAATATCTGAGATATTGTTAATATTGTACCAAACAGCAGGTCATAATGCAAAGAAATGGTTGATGGCCACAATCATTGCAAATCGAGAGGCATGCATAATGCTTACTGTTACTATCTACTCACAAGAAATAGAGGAGGTTAGAAATGTCTATAACCAAAGAAACGCTTCAGGCACATCTGAAAGACCCTGCAATCTTCTGTTGCAGAAGAGAAAAGGGACTGGTTATCAGTGAAAAGGATCTGGAGGATCCGGGTCTTTTCGAGGATATGATCGATGCAGGTCTGCTGACTCTCAGTGACGATGCTCTGACAATTGAGCAGGTTATGGGATGCACACTGCTCGAGGATTGTGAGGCACTCGTGCCTATCACAGCAAAGGTGCTTGATAAAGTTAATGTTATTGGAGGCGAAGCGCCTGCAGAAGAAGCTGCTGCTCCTGTAGCAGAAAAAGCCGCTGCTCCTGTTGTTAAGGGTGCTGCTCCAACAATTGTAAAAACTTCTGGAGGAAAAGGAATGATTCATATTGAAATTGAAAAGGCTGACAATCTGTCCGGTCTTAAGGTAGATGTTCCTGTATTCGGTGGCGGTGAAGTAGCCGGTGCTGAGGTAGAGGCAGGCGCAGCTGCAGAGGCTGTTGCTGATGGAAGCAAGAAGGTTATCCGTACACTGATTAAGAAGCACATCAAGATCACTGATGCTGAGATCGGCAAGAAGACTTCCATCGAGAATGGAAAGATCACTATCGATAAGGCTCTTCTGAAAGAGGCTCTCAAGGCAGATCCACTGGTTAAGAAGCTGGATATCGACGTAATCAAGCCGGATCAGAGACATATTTATACAGAGACTATTATGGACGTATGCCCAATCGCTACTAAGGTTGAAGGCCCTCTCGGCGAAGGCGTTACTAAGGTTGCTGACGGTATCGTATTCATGCTGACAGGTGTTGACGAAGACGGAACTCAGGTTCACGAATTCGGTTCATCCCAGGGTATGCTCGACGAGAAGATGTTCTTCGGACATCCTGGATGCGCAGATGAGGGAGATATCATCATCAGAGTATCCGCAGTTATCGAGAGACTTAAGGGAATGTCAAGATCAGGCCCTCTCGCTGCTCACAAGGCACAGGACGTTATCATTCAGGCTGTAAGAGATCAGCTGAAGACTTATGAAGGTGAAGTAGTAAGAGAAGAAGTTTGTGAAGACGTAAGAAGAAAGGGAGCTACTAAGGTCGTTCTCGTTAAGGAGATCATGGGACAGGGCGCAATGCACGATAACGTAATCTGCCCTACTGAGCCTTGCGGAATCCCTGGCGGACAGATGAACGTAGACTGCGGTAACGTTCCTATCATGCTGACGCCTAACCAGGTAAGAGACGGATCCATCCACGCTCTGACTTGCATCGGACCTGCTACTAAGGAAATGACCAGACACTACATCAGAGAGCCGCTGGTAGAGGGACTTGCTAATGACGACGAACTCGACCTGATCGGAGTAATCTGCGTAGGTTCACCTCAGGTTAACGATGAGAAGATGTGGGTTTCCGAGAGACTGGGATCAATGCTCGAGTCACTGGATATCGACGGATGCATCATCACAACTGAAGGTTTTGGTAACAACCACATCGACTTCATCCAGCACATCGGACAGGCAGGTAAGAGAGGAATTCCTGTAGTAGGAGTATCCTTCTGCGCTTACCAGGGTCAGCTGGTAGTTGGAAACCAGTATGCTAACGCTATGGTTGAAGAGAACATGGATAAAGGCGGATTCGAGAACGATATCGCAGGCTGCTCATGCGTAACTACTGAGGTTGCTGCAAGAGCTATCCAGATGCTCAAGAACCAGATCGCAGGCGTTAAGATCAACCCTGCTCCTAAGAAGTGGAACAATGACGTTATCAATGCAAACAACAAGCTGCTCGGACTTCCTGAGACTAAGCTCGTAGAAAGTGGAACACTGCACTAATGACTTTAGATTATCTCATCAACCCCGTTATAATGGGCGGCATCGTAAAAGATGTATATGAAGACGGCACCGTGAAGATATATCTCAACGGCAGGCTTGGCGTGATCAAAGTGAACCCGTCACTGCTCCGCGGAGATATCACACCGGAACCCGGTCATACGCTGGAATTCTATTTCAGCTATATGCAAATGCTCGATGAACCATATGATTATGATGCCTCGGATATGACTCCTGATCATGATATAGAGCCGTGTCTTCTGGGCGGAACGATCATAGATGTTAATGATACAGCAGTTACGGTTGCTGTAATGGACAGAATAGGAGAGATCACCGTCCCGAGAAGGTGGCTCATTACATCAAAGGTGCCTGAAAACGGGTGTGATGTAGAATTCTATTTCAGTTGCATAAACGTTACGGGCAAACGTGATTTGCCTAAACAATTTATATAATATAGTTTAAGTTACAGGAGGTAACATTAATGAAACTGACAACAGTAGAAGGAATGACTTCGGAGATCTTCGTACCACTGACTCCGGAACCAATTTTCACAGAACTTAAGAAGCCTCTGAGCGAGTGCAAGGTTGCATTCATTACAGCCGGTGGTATCCACAACAAGGCTCAGACTCCTTTCAACACTTCAGGAGACTTCTCATACAGAACAATTCCGTTTGATACACCAAGCAGCGAGCTGATGGTAACTCACGGCGGATTCGATAACTCAGACATCAACAAGGACGTAAACGCTATGTTCCCTATCGATCGTCTTCACGAGCTCGTAGAAGAGGGCTTTATCGGATCACTTCCTGAGGAGACTTACACATTCATGGGCGGCGGCGGAAACGTTGAGAAATTCCGCGGCGAGACAGGTCCTGAAATCGCTAAAAAGCTGAAGGCTCAGGGCGTTGATATCGTTCTCTGCACAGGCGGATGCGGTACATGCCACAGATCAGCTACTATTGTTACAAGAGCTTGCGAAGCTGAGGGAATGAGCTGCGTAGTAATTGCTGCACTGCCACCTATCGCAAGACAGCAGGGTGCTCCTAGAATCACTGCACCTCATGTTCCTATCGGATCAAACGCAGGAGAGCCTAACAACAAGGAAATGCAGACTGCTATCCTGAAGGAATCTCTTGAATGGGTACGCGATTGCCCACAGTTCAACGGACTTAAAGTTCTGCCATACGAGTATCGCCATAACGTATAGTCGTAGGTACACCTCTTAAAAAAGCACACACGAGGTATGGATTCCTCGTGTGTGCGCACTATTTCGTCTGTTCGGGGATAGACAACTCATTAAAAATAGACAATTATGTAGGCTTTAATACATATTATATCTTCCTGAAGACAGTCGGATGCACAATGCATCCGGCTGCTTTTTTATAAGAAAACCTTGCATTTGATGTGAGATTGCGGGAT
>JAZQOF010000012.1:0-69828 GCA_045627785.1 Bacteroidales bacterium
AGCCTCCTGTGATTTAGCGTTCTTGAGTGAGCGACGCTTTGCTGCGTACTCAGCTGCATACTTTTCGTTCTTGACTGTCATGAAACGGATCACGCGGTCAGTACGACGGAAATAAGTCTCAAGTTTCTTGACGATTGTTGGTTCGCCATCGAACTCCACGAGGAAGTAGAAGCCAGAAGATTTCTTCTCGATAGGGTAAGCGAGTTTCTTCATACCCCAAGCCTCCTCATTAACAATAGTAGCACCATTGCTAGTGAGCTCAGCCTTTACAGCATCTACCGTTTCCTTTACCTGAGCATCAGATAAAACGGGAGTCAAAATGAAAACGGTTTCGTAGTTGTTCATTTGTGTAATTTTTGAACTTTATTAATAATAATTGTTATGCGCTTGTACATGCGTGCATGTCGAAACGCGGGTGCAAAGATGAGAAAAATATCCTGATAATACAAATGTTTTTATGCCAAAATTTATCTTTTTCTGTGTTTTTATGTGTTTTGCAATGTGTACTGTATGATTTTTGTTGCTTATTTATGAGTGATTTTCGAGTATTTTTATTAAACTTGCACTATGATTAATGCTAAAAAGACAAAGAATATGGACGAAATAATACAATTCCTGCGCGATCTTCAGGCCAACAATAATCGTGAATGGTTCGCTGCAAATAAAAACCGTTATAAGAAAGCACAAGGCATTTGGAACGAGTTCTGTCTTGAACTGATCCGTGAGGTAGGAACATACGACCCTGATATTGCGAAACTCACACTTGCCCAATGCACATATCGCATCTATCGAGACACTCGTTTCAGCAACGATAAGTCTCCATACAAGACTCATTTCGGAGTTTTCCTTGCTCCAGGAGGAAAGAAATCGATGCATGCAGGTTATTATTTCCATGTAGGAACAGGCGAGACAGGAGATTATCCTCATGCTCACATGTTTGCAGCAGGCAACTACTGCTATGATCCTCGCACGGTTAAGATCCTCCGCGAAGACATCAGCTTCGGGTGGGAGGAATTCCGTGACGAAGTCCTTGGTGTAGCAGATTCCCGTTTTGAGATCAGCGAGATGGATGCATTGAAAAAAGTGCCGAAAGGGTTCGATGCCACAGCACCTTATGCTGATTGGATGCGCCAGAAGGCATTTTGCCTGGCATTCAATATCGACAATAATTTCCTCCTTCAGCCAAATCTTGCAAAACGTGTTGCCGAAATCTTCCGCACTTCAAAGCCTTTTATCGACTATGTGAATCGTGCAGTTGATTTTACAGAAGAATAATCCTCACATTTATTTTTTGTTTTTTTCTAATAATAAATTGTGAAATTAGTTGATATGCAATTATATTTGCAGAAAGAATGAATAAACGCAAATGAGAAAACTCGGTTTCATATTTCTGTTGTTGTATTTTGCTACCGGCATTTCGTCGGCCGACAATCTTCTGCCTGAAACGGAAGAATGGTTGCAACGTCTCGACTCTGTGATACAACAGCGTCCTGTTTACAATGCAATGAAACAGCAACGGTTGTCGGAACTGCAGAAGAATCAGAACCGCCAACGTACACCTCACGAGATTATAAGTTTTAATAGCTTGCTCTACGATGAGAGTTATGTGTTCGATTCTGATCTCGCTATGAATTGTGTTCTCCAGAACCTTGAAATAGCGAAGCAGCTTGATGATCAGACACTTGTTGTGGAATGGACCATAAAGGAATCTTTTGTCCTTGCCGCAACAGGACTTTTGAAAGAGGCGCTCGATGTTATCAGTCCTTTGGTTATAAGCGATTTGCCAAATTCTATTAAGATTGCATACTATAGTCAGATGAATTATCTGTATAGTCATTTCGCTCAATATTCTGGTTCCGGAGCTTTGCAGGATCAATATAACGCTCTTGAACGGGTATATAACGACTCTGTACATCAGATTATTACACGCGATGATCCGGATTATCTATGGCACGACGTCTGGTATAAGATAAATACAGGCGACCTGGAATCTACTCGAGAACTGTTGCGCGTGAAGACGGATATGTCGTCTATGAATACGCGTGAAGATGCGATGGGAGCCTACGCATTGGCAAGTATTTATAGGAATGCCGGTGATGAGGATATGTGTATGAGATACCTCGCAAAATCTGGTATTGCCGATCTTCGTGCCTCAAATAAGGATATAGCTTCAATTCAGGAACTTGCCGAGATGCTGCTCGAAAGAGGAGATATTACGCGCGCGTATATTTATATGAATGTGTGTTTGCAGACCTCACAGGAATACCATAACCGTGTGCGTTCGGTAAGTATAGCTCGTGTACACGATAATATCCTTCAGGAGTTCCTCAAGAGAGATGAAACGCAAAGAGGAATCTTGAAACGTGCCAATTATTCGCTGATAGTTCTGATTGTGCTTCTTGTGATAGCAATTGCATGGATCGTGACAAATATGGTGCGACTTAGTCATTCGCGCAAGAAACTGCATGACATGAACAAACAGCTGATGAAAGGTCGTTCGGAACTGTCGCTTGCCAACGAAAGTCTGAAACAGGCAAATGAAAGCCTGCAGAAGGTCAATGAAAAGATGCAGTTGACCAATGACCAGTTGAAAGAGTCGAACATAGTTAAGGAAGAATATGTGGGATATGTATTCTCTATCTGTTCGAACTATATAAGCAAACTCGAGGAATACAGAAAAGATATCAATAGAAAGGCAAAAGCTAAGATGCTGCCGGAGATTCTTGCGTTGACCGAGAAGCAGACGGTTGTACAGGATGAACTGAAAGAGTTCTATCAGAACTTCGATGCTATCTTCCTTCATATCTATCCAAACTTTATCAATGAGTTCAATGAGCTTCTTGCACCGGAAGAAAGAATCGAACCAAAGAAAGGAGAGTTACTCAATACCGACCTCCGAATATATGCCTTAGTGCGACTCGGAATTACCGATAGCGTGAAGATTTCTGAGTTCCTGCATTGTTCGCCACAGACGGTCTATAACAACCGACTGAAGGTTAGAAATAAGGCGATCGTGCCGAAAGAAAACTTTACTGAGGCTGTGCGTAATCTTGGCAGTGCAACTGATTAAACATCGGGATATTGTACAAAATACCATATTCCTTGTAGCTTACTTTAAGTTTACCGACAAGAAAAAATAAAATACTGATAATCAATACAGATGTGCAGTAGTAGGTTTACCGATACCTATTACTGCATATTTTATATTATTGTAATTATGCTTAACTTTGCACCGCAATTTTAATAATGCACAACAAACACAATTCAAATATTAATTCTATGAAAAGTAAATCTCTACAGAAATTAGCGTTCAAGGTTATGATGACTTTGACGCTGATGCTTTTCTCTCCATTCAGCGTTTTTGCGCAGAACATGGTAGTGAAGGGCGTTGTGATTGACCAGACAGGAGAACCAGTAATCGGTGCTACTGCCCGTGTCAAGGGTACCAACAACGGTACAATCACAGATTTCGATGGTAACTTTACTCTTAACGGCGTTAAGCAGGGAGATGCTATCGAATTCTCGTATGTCGGTTACGTCCCACAGACAGTTGCCGCTTCTGCAAACATGAACATCGTGCTTGAGGAAGACAACAAGATGCTCGAGGATGTAGTCGTTGTAGGTTATGGTGTTCAGAAGAAGAGCGTCGTTACAGCAGCCATCGCAAAGGTAAGCAGCGATGACCTCAAGGCTACTTCACCTGTACGTATGGATAATGCCCTCAAGGGTCTTGCTGCCGGTGTTACTGTAACATCTGCTTCAGGTCAGCCTGGTGAGGCTTCTCGTGTACGTGTACGTGGTATTGGTACAATTAATAATTCTGATCCTCTCTACATCGTTGACGGTATGCCAATCAGCGGAGGTCTTGACTTCGTTAACCCTAACGATATCGAGTCTATCGAAGTCCTCAAGGATGCTGCTTCTGGTGCAATCTACGGTGCTCGTGCTGCTAACGGTGTAATCCTCGTTACAACAAAGAAAGGTAAGCAGGGTCGTACAAATGTTACTTACAACGCTTCTTGGGGTTGGGCTTCAGCTTGGAAGCATCGTGATGTAACAAATGCTACTGAATATGCTGTTCTCCAGAACGAGAAGTATATCAACGGTGGTGCTGCTGCTCCTTTTGCTGATCCATATAGCTTGAAGAATGCTATGGGTGAGGCAATTCCAGTAAATGGCGGAACAGATTGGCAGAAGCTCGTATTCAACAACAATGCTCCTGTTGTAAATCACGATATCTCTGTAAGTGGTGCTTCTGAGAAGGTTAACTACTATCTTTCTGCAGGTTACTATAGCCAGGAAGGTATCATCGGTGGTAACTACGGTCAGTCAAACTATGATCGTCTCACTCTCCGTAGCAATACAATGATCAACCTCTTCGATGAGAGCAAGGAACGTACTTGGCTTAACAAGGCAGATCTTTCCGTTAATGCTTCATACATGCGTACTCACAGCACAGGTGTAAGCACTAACTCAGAGTGGGGTTCAATCCTCGGTTCTGCTCTTTATATGTCTCCTGTTCTTACTCCAACAGTTTGGGGTGACTATGCACAGGGTATGATCGATACTTACAGCAAGTATGATCTCGTACGCGATGAGAACGGCAATCCTTATACTGTTGTAGGTTACGGTGGTTCTTATCAGGAAATGAACAACCCTCTAGCCTTGATGGCTGGTCAGACTCCAAACAAGAACTGGAGCCATAAGATCGTTCCAAGCGTAAGCCTCGATGTTCAGTTGTGGGATAACTTGAAGTTCCGCACATCTTTCAATGCAGATATGAGCTTCTGGGGTTATGATGGAGCTGTTAAGAGCCTCTACTATTTCTCTGGTAACAACAATACAGATCACACAAGTGCTACATCTTCAAAGAGCTATGGCGTAACTTGGCAGATTGAAAATGTGCTCTCTTACGACAAGACTATCGACAAGCACACATTCGGCGTCGTTCTCGGTCAGTCGGCACTCAAGTCTAAGGGTGATTACCTCGGTGGTAGCCACTGGAACCTCGTAAATGTTGACAAGCCATCTATCGACTATACTACAGGTGGTGCAGAAATCACATTCGACGAGAAGACTGGTAATGCTAATGGTGTAAAGGTTCCTTATAGTGTATGGGGTGGTGTGAACACAGAACATCGCATGTCTTCACTCTTCGCTCGTGCTAACTACAACTACGACGAGCGCTACATGGTTCAGTTCACTGTACGTCGTGATGGTTCAAGCCGCTTCGGTTCTAACAACCGCTACGGTGTGTTCCCTTCATTCTCTCTCGGTTGGAACCTTACTAACGAGGAATATCTCAAGCTCCCAGAATGGATCAGCATGGCTAAACTCCGTTACAGCTGGGGTAAGAACGGTAACGATAACATCGGTGATTTCCGTTATACAACTCTTACTGCTATGGGTAACAATGTTCTTTTCGGTTCTCCAGCACAGATCTTCTACGGTTCGAAGGCTGATAAGACTGCTAACCCAGACCTTAAGTGGGAAGAGTCAGAGCAGAGCGACCTTGGTCTCGATCTCGGTTTCCTCAACAACACTGTTACTTTGACTGTTGACTACTTCAACAAGAAGACAAATGGTATGATCATCACAATGCCTATCCCAAGTTACGTTGGTGAAACTAAGCCAGTAGGTAACGTAGGTGATATGTCAAACCAGGGTGTTGAATTCGAAATCGGTTATAAGGGTCATGTAGGTGACTTCAACTATAACTTCAAGGGTAATATCTCATACATTAAGAATACTGTAAAGAACCTCGGTAACTCAGAAGGTTTCATGCAGATCGATGGTACTTCAGTTCAGTCAATCTCAGACTTCTATGCTCGTGCTGAAAACGGTATGCCTTACGGTTACTTCTACGGTTACAAGACTGATGGCATCTTCCAGACAATGGCAGAGGTTCAGGCTTACAAGAATGCAGATGGTGGTTTGATCATGCCAAATGCTGTTCCTGGTGATGTTCGTTATGTTGATGTTAACGGTGATGGTCAGATCACTTCAGACGACCGTACAAACATCGGTAACGGTAATCCTGACTGGACATTCGGTTTCAACTTCAATTTCGAATATAAGGGCTTCGACCTCAACGTATTCCTTCAGGGTGTAAGCGGTGCAGATATCTTCGATGGTACTTATCGTAACGACGTATTCTCTGGTAACTATCCATCTTGGATGCTCGGCCGTTGGACAGGTGCAGGTACTTCTAACAAGTATCCACGTCTTGCTCTCGGTGATACAGAGAACTGGAAGGGTTCTGATATCTATGTTTGCGATGGTTCTTACCTCCGCATGAAGAACCTCAGCCTCGGTTATACAATTCCTTCAAAGTGGACTAAGAAGGCATTCATCAGCCGCCTCCGTGTATATGGTATGGTTGATAATCTCTTCACTTGGACTAAGTATTGGGGCTTCGATCCTGAAATTTCTTCAGGTTCTGGTAACGCTCAGGGTATCGACCGTGGTGTTTATCCACAGCCACGTACTTGGACAGTTGGTCTTAACTTAGCGTTTTAATTGATAATTGATAATTGATAATTGACAATTATTGAAAATAAGGAAATAATATGAAAAAACAATATATTCTGATGGCAACCGTAGTAGCAGGTCTTTCATTGGCTAGCTGCTCCGACAGTTTCCTTGAGATATCAAACCCATCTGGTGAGCCACTTGAGGAATACTATACTACAGACGAACATATTCAGGAGGCTCTTATCGCTGCTTATGATCCTATCCACTGGCCAGACTGGGGATTGGGACAGTACAATGCTCTCAACATCGATGCTGAGATCATGGGCGACCTCTTCTGGGTAGGCGGTTCTAACCTTTCTGATATGCAGAACTGGCATATGCTTTCTAACTTTCAGGCTGACGAGAACAACACACTCTCTTCACTCTGGACAGTAGACTATTCTGGTGTAAAGCGTTGTAATGACTTGCTCAACTATCTCGAAAATAACCCTCTCAAGGATGTTTCTGACTCAAACAAGAGACTTTATGAGGCTCAGGGCCGTGCTCTTCGCGTATTCTATTATAATATGCTCTGGCACTATTTCGGAAACATTCCTTTCTATCTTGTAAACCTTACAGCTCCTTATACTGCTCCTCAGATTTCTGCTGACGAGGTTTATGACAAGCTTATTGTCGAGCTCGAAGAAAAGGTTCTTGATATGAAGGTTCTCCCTATGCGTTGGGATGAAGCAAACAGCGGTCGTATCAGCCAGGCTATGGCATATATGTTATATGCAGAGATGGTAATGTACCAGAAAGATGAGTCTCGTTACCAGAAGGCTCTCGACTATATGAATGATATCAAGAAATCAGACTATTACTCTCTCAACCCAGACTATGCAAACCTTTGGGAAGAGTCAGGTGAATGGTGCAAAGAGTCAATCTGGGAAATCAATTATGAAGATGGTAACAACAATCGTGGTTGGGGCTCTCCACTCGCAACTGGTGGTACAGTTCTTCCTACACTCATCTCTCCAAACTCTTGGCCAGGCGGCGACGGTTGGGATAAGGGTGCCGACGGATGGGGATTCCTCCCAGTTCGTACTGCAACTTATGATATGTATGCTGAGGGTGACGTTCGTCGTGACGCAACTTGCTGGGATGTTCGTGGCGTTGAATATAACAACCGTTATCAGGATACTCACATCTGGTTGAAGAAGTATCGTCCATACACTGCAAACAATGCAGATGCAGGTTTCGATAACAACTTGAACTATAACAACAACCTCCGTTACTATCGTTATGCAGAGACATTGCTCAATGCTGCAGAGCTTATGCTGCGTCTTGGTACGGGTGATCCTTTAGCCACTATTAATGAAGTTCGTAGACGTGCTGGTGTTGCTGAGCTCACTTCTGTTTCTATCGACGATGTCATCGAAGAACGTAAGCTCGAGTTCGTAGGCGAAGGTAAGCGCTACTGGGATCTCGTTCGTACAGGCAAGGCAGCGAATGTTCTTGTTCCGACACCATGCGATGGCGTTAATGCAGGCGATCAGGGTCGTGTAGGTACTTGGACTGAGAGCAAGAAGTATATTCCTATCGCTCAGGCTGAGTTGGATTCAGATCCAGCACTCGTTCAGAATAACTATTAATATAATTCGAGACAATGAAAAGTACATTAAAATATATGCTTAGCGCTCTCTTGGTTGCAGGCTCGCTCGTAGCTTGTTCACCAGAAAAATTCGAGGGCGTGAACGAGGCAGGCGTTCCTCAGGTGAGTGCTTTCACCAATAGCGTGAAGATTAATGTCGATCAGAGCATTAATCAGGTGAGCCTTACTCTTGATGCTCCAGAGGTATATCCAATCTGGACTATCACATTGCCAAACGGTAAGGAAGAGAAGTCAACAGTAAACGGCTATACTAAGATTTATACAAACTCTGGTGACTATACAGTTACAGTTTCTGTTGGTAACCGTAACGGTATCAGCGATGCTTCATACACTACTACTTTCCACATCGACAACTCTATCGTTGACTTCGGCAAGTACACTACAATGTTGTCTAAGGCTCCTTGGCACATTGCAAACAAGGAGAAGGGTCACCTCGCATGTGGAGAACCTGGCACAGACGGTACTAACTGGTGGAGTGGCGATGCAGACTGTAAGCTCAATGAGGGCGTTTACGACAATGAGTTGACTTTCACAACAGACTTCAAGTACACATTCAATCCTGGTGATCATGGTACTATCTATGTAAATAAGGATGTAACAATCTGGCCAGATTTCCGTAACCCGAATGAAGACTTCAACGTACCTGTTGAACTTCAGAATACTGAGTACGGTCTTGAGGTTGACGGTGATGATCTCTATCTCACATTCAAGAAGGGTACATACTTCCCATACATCGCTAACGATGATATCTGGAACACTCCTAAGTACAAGGTTGTAAACCTCACTACTAAGAAGATGACTCTCCTCATCGACAACGGCGCTATCTCATGGCAGTATATCCTCACAACAGAGAACACTGTTGAGAAGGCATTCACAGGCTTCAAGTATGATCAGCCAAACAACATCTGGAAGAATATTGAGGTTAATGCAGGTGGTATCTATTATGCTGACGGTGGTTGGTCTCCATATCCAGACAATGGCGGTGCAACATTCAATGTAACTAATCAGGAGACAACAGTAGCTCTCCCACTTTCTACAGAAGCACAGTGGCAGGCACAGTTCCCTATCCATACCAATGTAGGTCCTGGCAGTGAGTTCATGTCTTCTTCAAAGACTTATGACTTCTCTTGTGTCATTACTTCGAACAAGGATCTCAATGGTATGACACTCAAACTTGTTGAAACAGGTGATAATGGCGTTCCTGGTTCACTCGGTATCGCTTATGATACAAATGCTGTATTCTACGACAACTCAACAAACCTCAAGGCATACGAGGATTATGTATTCTATGTAGTAGATAAGAAGGGTGTTGATATTCAGGATAACATCCTCCAGCTTGTTCTCGACTTTGGTGGCTGTGACGCTGAAACAGAGGTGACAATAAAGAACATTGTTCTCATTGACCACGCTCTCAATACTGAACTCGATAAGCTTCCAAGTGATGATCCAGAAGAGCCGCTGCCAGTTGGCCCACAGGTTGACTGGACAGGTGCAAACCTCCTCTCTGGTATGAATGTAAACATCTCGCAGTACTATGCTCCAGGTTGGGCACAGATTGATGATGCAGAATACACTGCAGAGAATGGTGTATATACTATCACATATCCTTCTCCAGCATCAGATCAGTGGATGGCTCAGTTCACATTTAATAACACAGGTATCACTCTTGATCCAGATAAGAGCTATGACTTCCGCGTTAAACTTACTTCTACAACAGATCATCCAGGCGTAACAGTTAAGCTTACTCAGCAGGATGATGATAACACTTACATTACAGCAGATCGTCACGCTCTCGTAGCATTCGAAGAGACTTGGGTAGAACTTGCAGATCTTAAGTTTATCGTTGGTAAGGATGGTAAGGGTGTGATTACAGACCTTAAGATGCCATTCGATTTCGGCGGTATTGAAGCTGGTACAGTTATTACAATCAGCGATATGCACCTCCAGGAACACAAGGAAAAGGCAGGAGCTGGTGCTACTGACTGGAATGGTACAAATCTCCTCGCATCAATGCCTGTAGATCTCTCGCAGTACTACGCTCCAGGTTGGGCTCAGATCGATAATGCTGAATATACTGCAGATGGTGGCACTTACAACATCTATTATCCTTTTGCAACTTCAGATCAGTGGATGGCACAGTTCACATTCAATAATATTGGTGTGACACTTGATCCAGAGAAGAGCTATGACTTCCGCGTTAAGCTGACATCTACTAAAGATCACCCAGGTGTAACAGTTAAGCTCACTCAGCAGGATGATGATAACACATTTATCACTGCCGATCGACATGCTCTCGCAGCTTACGAAGAAACTTGGATTGAACTTGTAGATCTTAATTTTTTCGTTGGTAAAGATGGTAAGGGTGTAATCAATAACCTCAAGATTGTATATGACTTCGGCGGAAATGCAGAAGGTACTGAAGTTATAATCAGTGATATGCATCTTCAGGAACACAAGTAAATAGTTTTGAGATATACAAGTTGATTAATTAGGCAGTCCGGGGAGGTCTCCCTATAGGATTTCTCTGGATTGCTTTATATATTATTTAGTAGATTTCCAATTCATTATGAACAAGTCTAAATTTATCTTATTATGTACATTTATTTCTTTGTTTTCTTGTAAAGATGGATCTTTCTTAGAAAAAGATTTGTCATATGAGAACAATCAGTATTTATCTTCAAGTGTTCAAACTCGAAGTATTGAGACTGATGATGAAATGAGTTTAGACGAAATTAGGTTGGCGATGAGTCAGTTTGGACTTGATACTACAGGTATTTATGAATGGAATGAATATTTCGTAGTAGAGGGTGATATTTTGATCCCGAAAAATAGTCAAATCTATAGACCTTCTTACACACGTCAAGAACACGCCCCGATTTATGTAGCAAATGAATTGGAAATTTCAGTAGGATTGTGTGCTGAATATCAAAATGATCAAAGTTGGGTTGCTGCGCTTCAAGAATCCGTGTCTTTGTATAATGAAAATACAGATTTGTATTTTACTTATAGTAATAACAATCCTGATATTTTAATTATGCCAGATGATCTTGATGATACTACTTATGGACGCTCAGGTCTCCCTACTTCAGCAAACGCTCCTTTCAACAGAGTGTATATTAATTATGATTGTTCGTCTTATACTGTGGCAAAAAAGGTCGGAATACTTATGCATGAGATAGGGCATTGTATTGGATTGATGCATACAGAAGCCTCATTCAATTCTTTTCATGTTCCAGGTACGTCATATACAGATGAGAACTCTTTTATGAGATCATGGGCATCAGATCCTACTTGGCATGGATTCTCGCAAGGCGATTTGATAATGTTACGTTATCTTTGGCCTGTTGTTTATTGCACACTTTCTTTTAATAATAGTTTGTCTTCTATTATTTTTTCAAAGAAAAGAGGGTATGAACTTCAAAGAAATATAGTGCCAAATTCTACAAGTAGTAGAGTTTTTGGTGGATGGTATAATGATCCTAACTTAAATTCAAGATGGCAATATGGTACTGTTCTTCATCAGGATAGAGTATTGTACCCTAGGTGGTTGACCAGAACAACTACCAAGTCTTTAACGGTGACGTCTTATGCTCCAAATACGTCTAGTTTTACAGTTAATGATAGCCAGGTTGTAACATATAAGATAAGAGTGAATAAAGGATTAAATTCATGGTCGTCAATATCAGGGTACTTAAATGAAATCTATGGTCTGAGTGGAAAGACGGTTCCTTTATATCGATTTGATATGATGAATGAAATATTTCCATCAACAACAGCTCCTTTGTATGTAGAAAAAAGCATTCCTATTTTCATAGATGCAGGAACTTATTGGAATCAGGCATTTTTCTGTGCGAGTTTGGGACCTCAAGATACGGCATCCGGTAATCATGGATCAACTGAATTAACTATTTATTATCAGTAATCTTTGTAAATTTAATTGATATTATAATAGAAAATTATATATCTTTGACATCATTATTATGAAAAAAGTAACCTATGGCTATTTGCAATTGTGAGCGTATTTTACGTCACAAAAGCATCGAAGACATTAATCTTCCTGGGGAGAAATCCAAAGGTCTTAGCCCTAGGTTACTATAATCTTATTTTTCTCTCTTATTTTGTCGAAGTGTAATAATATAAATATCTATGATAATTAGTTACTAATAAAATGAAATTAATGAATATTTTCGCAATAGCACTTGCTAGCATCATTAGTTTGAGCGCATGCGGTGGTGGAAACGACGATAAAGGTGGTAATGTTGTAGAAAACCTTATGCTTTCTGCTACACCAGAGTCTTTGAATTTTAAGGCAGAAGGAGGTGAGGCATCTATTAATGTTAGTGCTACCCGTGAATGGAGCTGTTTTGCAACAAATAGCGAATCTTGGATCAGCGTATCTCCAACAAACGGTGCTTCGGGAAGTAATACCATCAAGGTGTCGGTTCAGGCAAATACTACTTATGAATCCCGTACAGCAGAGATCACTGTAAAGGCAGGTACTGAGCGAAAGTATGTTAAGATTTCTCAGGAAGCAGCTGAAAAGCCTGTTTATTCATTCTCTTGCCCTCTCGACGGTTATGAGTTGGCATGGAATGACGAATTTGAAGAGGGTACAGAACTCAATTCACAAGATTGGAAACATGAGGTTCAGAATTCAGGTTGGGTAAACCACGAACTTCAGAACTATGTAAACCACAAGTCTCCAAATGGTAAGCTTGTGACAGAAATTGTTGATGGTAAACTGCAGATCCATTGTTTCAAGGAGAACGGCAAGGTATATTCAGGTCGTGTCTATGGTAAGAGAAATACCGGATGGAAATATGGATATGTTGAGGCAAGCATCAAGCTGCCTAAGGGAAAAGGTACATGGCCGGCATTCTGGATGATGCCAGTGAATTTCACAGCTTGGCCGGCAGATGGAGAGATCGACATCATGGAAGAAGTCGGTGCTAATCCAAATTATGTGTCTTCAAGTCTTCACGCAACTGGTCACGTTCACTCAAACAACACTCAGGTGACAAAGGAGATAAAGTGTGATGGCGCAGAAGGAGAATTCCACACTTACGGAATGGAATGGACAGCAGACTATTTCCAGTTCTATGTTGATGGAAAGAAGACACTCTATTACAAGAATCCTGGCACAGGAAAAGTCGATTGGCCTTACGATGCTAATTTCTATGTCATCTTCAACCTCGCTTGGGGTGGAGACTGGGGTGGATACAAAGGTATCGACGAAAGTGCGCTCCCTATCACTATGGAAGTTGATTGGGTAAGAGTTTGGCAGAAATAATTAAACAATATATAATATGAAGAAAATATCATTATTAACAATTGCAACTGTTGCATTAGCTTTGACAAGTTGCTCTGACAGCGCAAAGAAATGCGATAAATGTGCTGCTGGAGATGCCGACATCGAAGCTCGCATTGAGGATGCACTCAGCAAGATGACTCTTCATGAGAAGATCGGAGTGATCCATGCTCAGTCGAAGTTCTCTTCAGCTGGCGTTCCACGTCTCGGTATTCCGGAGCTTTGGTGTACCGATGGCCCTCACGGTATCCGTCCAGAGGTTCTTTGGGATGAATGGGATCAGGCAGGTTGGACAAACGACTCGTGTGTAGCCTTCCCTGCACTCACATGTCTTGCTGCTACTTGGAATCAGGATCTCGGCCTGCTCTATGGTAAGAGCATCGGCGAGGAGGCTCGTTATCGTAATAAGGCTGTGCTTCTCGGTCCTGGTGTAAACATCTGTCGTACTCCTCTCAATGGTCGTAGCTTCGAGTATCTCGGAGAAGATCCATATCTCTCAGGTCGTATGGCCGTTGGTTATGTAAAGGGTGTACAGAGCAATGGCGTTGCTGTTTGTGTGAAGCATTACGCTCTTAACAATAATGAAGTGGATCGTTATACTACAAATGCTATTGCTGACGAGCGTACTCTTCGTGAGATCTATCTCCCTGCATTTAAGGCAGCAGTAGTAGAAGGTGGCGCTTGGAGTATCATGGGTGGCTACAACCTCTTCCGTGGCCAGCATGCTTGCCATAACGATTATCTTATGAACAAGGTCCTCAAGGGTGAATGGGGCTTCGACGGTGCCGTAATCTCTGACTGGGGTGGAACTCAGAGCACGGAAGAAGCTATCTTCAATAGTCTTGACCTCGAATATGGTACTTGGACAGATGGTCTTAAGATGGGTCTTACCAATGCTTATGACAACTATTATATGGCTCGTCCATACGAACAACTCATCAACGAAGGCAAGGTTGGTACAAAGGAACTCGATGATAAGGTTCGTCGCGTGCTCCGTCTCATCTTCCGTACAACAGGCAATCAGAATCGTCCTCTCGGTTCTCTCTGCAGCGACGAACACTATGCTGCTGCACAGAAGATCGGCGAAGAAGGTATCGTGCTTCTCAAGAACGAAGCAAACCTTCTTCCTTTGAATCTTGCAGGCAATAAGAAGATTGCTGTCATCGGTGAGAATGCAATCAAGATGATGACTGTCGGCGGTGGTTCTTCTTCATTGAAGGTTCAGCACGAGATTTCTCCTCTCGATGGTCTTAAGAAGCGTCTTGCTGGTAAGGCAGAGGTCGTTTATGCACGTGGTTACGTCGGAGATGCAACTGGCGAATACAATGGTGTGACAACTGGTCAGAACCTTACAGACAATCGTCCTGCTGAGGTCATCAAGGCAGAAGCTGTCAAGCTCGCAAGCGAGTCGGATGTTGTAATCTTCATCGGTGGTCTTAATAAGGCAGATCATATGGATGCTGAGGGTTCGGATCGTCTTGAGTATGCTCTTCCTTATGGTCAGAACGAACTCGTTGAGGCTCTTCTCGAAGCAAACAAGAACCTCGTTGTAGTGAATATCTCTGGTAACGCGGTTGCAATGCCTTGGGCTGATAAGGTTTCTACAATAGTTCAGGACTGGTATCTCGGCAGTGAAGCCGGTACTTCTCTTGCTTCAGTTCTCGTCGGTGACGTAAATCCTTCAGGTCACCTCCCAATGACATGGTATGCTTCTCTCGATCAGAATGGTGCTCATGCAACAGGTGCTTATCCTGGTGTTAAGCGTAACGATGGTTCAGGAATCACAGATCTTGAATATGCAGAAGGTATATTCGTCGGATATCGTTATGTCGAGAAGAACAATCTCCAGCCGCTCTTCCCATTCGGTCACGGTCTTTCTTATACAACATTCGCTGTCGACAATGCTAAGATCAAGACTTCAGGCAGTGGCGATAACTTCAAGGCAACAGTTACTGTCGATGTAACAAATACTGGTAATGTTGATGGCGCAGAGGTTGTACAGCTTTATATCAGCGATGTAGAGTGCTCTGTAGCTCGTCCGGTTAAGGAACTTAAGGGATTCGCTAAGACATCTCTCAAGGCAGGAGAGAAGCAGACTGTAGAGTTTGAGATCTCAAGCGATGCATTGAAGTTCTACGACGAAGCAAAGGGATGGATTGCTGAGGCAGGTAAGTTTGAAGTTCACCTCGGTGTTTCTTCGGCTGACATCAGACAAACTTTGGATTTTGATTATAAATAAATATGTAGTGTTGAGAATCGCTCTATGGGAGAAATCCTGTAGGGCGATTTTTTTTGCACTTATCAGTTCCTGTCAAAGAGTCTGCGTTGACTCGAATTGGTAATCTTTCCCGAATAAGGTAAATCGGATTCGTGCCGCATGTAACATCAGGCGGGTGTCGGCACTTTGAAAAGGAGACACTGTATAAAGTCTGTCACCCACGATTGGAGTATTGAGACCGAAAGGTGAGGCACAGTGAAGGCGTAGCTGGTGCGTGCGCCCAGTGAACGGATATAGCTCGAGTAGGGTTTTGCCCTGTTCGCGCTTTATTACTTTATATCTTGTTACAGATTGTTTGCCGAACTGACGATCTGTTGTCTGGCGGGGACGATCATCTGGGTTCGGACAGATAGGCAGATTGATTACACCACACTCGCTTGACAAATCTCCGTTGACCCAGGCAAGATATGTCTTACGTATGCTGTGGTCAAGGAATCCTTGCTGTAGCGTCTTGAATACGGAGGCATTCTTTGCGGCAATCATTAGTCCTGATGTCGATTGGTCAAGACGATGTACAAGCATCGGACCTTTCACTTCAGGATATTTCTCGTGCAACCAGGTCTCTACATTTGGAAGAGACAGGTCTTTGGCTGGTGTCGAGAGATATTCCGCCGGTTTCTCGATAACGATGATATTGTCATCCTCATAGATGATTGCGGGTTCGAGATTCACGGTTTTGTGGTCAAGGTTAGGATTTGAAATTATTTCATCCTTTATTTCCGGGTTCTCGTTCCTCATCATGAACTGAAGTATCGGCGAACATTTCTCAATACAGCTCGGATAGAACTGTTTGTGCAGACGTATCTCTTTTCTCGGACTGTATCCGTACCAGAACTCTGCCATCGCTACAGGCTCGAGTCCATGAGTGAAAGCATATTGAAGAAGGCGAGGAGCAGCACATTCTCCTGCACCGCCGGGAGGAAGTCCTCGTTTGGCATCATTGAAGATATCGAGTATATTTTTTTCTTCTCCTTTGCAGTCTGTGAAGTTGAAATGTTTGAATATCTCGACCTGCAGTGCCTGGCTGCGTTCTTTGCGTTCGCGTTTTAGCGCGGCTATCTGGTTCCTGTAAACACCGGCATTCGCTTCAAGTTCCTTGATGCGTGCATTGATTGCCGAAATCTTCGTTTCTTCGGTTTTGTAGAAATCTTCTTCTACGGAAAGGTCGTAGACAGGAGGAACGAAGAATTGATAATTGAAAATTGAAAATTGATAATTATCGGTTAGCGAGAGGTCCACAATGCCGGAATATGCAGCAAGATATGCGTACTCATTATTAATAATATGTACGCGCGTAGAGTCTGGAGCCTGGGTGAGATAATTTTTACTTTTTAATTTTTCATTTTTAATTATCAGTACTCCCAGCATCTTCCCTTTGGCGAACTCTCGTTCCCAGTCGGAATTCGACTTTATGGTAGAACATAAATCACCCGCAGCCACTTTGCAAAGCGGATGCGGGTGATATAAATATGGATTATTAATAATCATCAATTATTCGCCGGCATTTTCTGCTGGACGATCTTCGCGACGTGGACGATCAAAACCACCTTCGCGACGAGGACGTTCGAAACCTTCACGACGTGGTCGATCATCGCGGCGACGGTCATCGCGGCGTGGACGGTCATCACGACGAGGACGATCCTCACGACGCTGGCGTGGTTCTGGCTCTACATAGTCAGCTGGCTTCTCTTTCAAAACCTTTGTTGAGAGACGGAACTTACCGCTCTTCTTGTCGATCTCAACAAGCTTGACTGTGAGAATATCACCTTCCTTGATGCCAGTCTCTTCCATTGTCTCATAACGCTTCCAGTCGATCTCGCTGATGTGAAGGAGACCGTCCTTGCCAGGCATGAATTCAACGAAAGCACCGAATGTCTGGATATTCTTGACAGGACCTGTGTAGATCTCGCCTTCTTCTGGGATGGCAACGATAGCCTTGATCTTAGCAACAGCTGCGTCGATCGAAGCCTTGTTCTCAGAAGAGATTGCAACATGACCCTTACCGTCAGCTTCTTCGATAGTAACAGTAGCGCCAGTCTCTTCCTGGATACCCTGGATGATCTTACCGCCAGGACCGATAACAGCACCGATGAATTCCTTATCGATATCGAATGCTACGATACGTGGAGCATGATCCTTGAAGTCTGCGCGAGCCTCTGGCTGTGCTTCGAGCATGCACTGGAGGATGTGATGACGACCTTCCTTAGCCTGCTGGAGTGCCTTCTCAAGGATTTCGTAAGAGAGACCGTTGCACTTGATATCCATCTGAGTTGCAGTGATACCCTTCTCAGTACCTGTTACCTTGAAGTCCATATCTCCGAGGTGATCCTCATCACCGAGGATATCTGAGAGAACTGCATATTTTGGAGAATCTTCGTCCTTGATAAGACCCATTGCGATACCTGAAACCGGACGGATTATTGGGATACCTGCGTCACGCATTGAGAGTGTAGCACCGCAAGTAGAAGCCATAGATGAAGAACCGTTAGACTCGAGGATGTCTGAAACGACACGAACTGTATAAGGGAAATCCTTTGGAATCATACCCTTTACAGCACGCCAAGCGAGGTGACCATGACCGATCTCACGACGACCTACACCACGCTGTGCCTTTGCCTCACCTGTTGAGAATGGAGGGAAGTTGTAGTGGAGGAGGAACTTGTCGTAACCGTTACGGAGCACATCGTCAACCATCTTCTCATCGAGCTTGCTGCCGAGAGTACATGTTACGAGAGCCTGAGTTTCACCACGAGTGAAAACTGCTGAACCGTGAGGGCCTGGGATATAGTCTGGCTCGATCCAGATAGGACGAACCTCATTGAGAGCACGACCATCGAGACGGGTTCCGACATCGAGTACGCAACGGCGCATTGCCTCGCGTTCTACATCGTGGAAGTAACGGTCGATCATACCGAGCCATTCTTCGTCTTCCTTCTTCTCTTCTGGGAGAGCTTCGATATATGCTTCCTTGACAGCCTCGAATGCTGCTTCACGCTCATGCTTGTTCTTGTTACCGCTCTTAGCGATGTCATAGCATCCCTGGTAGCACTTAGCCTTGACGTCTGCACGGAGCTCGTCGTCGTTAACTTCATGGCAGTATTCCATTACAGGTTTGCCGACAGCCTCCATGAGTTCCTTCTGGATTACGCAGTGTACCTTGATAGCATCGTGAGCTGCCTTGAGAGCGCCGAGGAGATCCTGCTCGCTCACTTCTTCCATCTCACCTTCTACCATCATGATGTTGTCGTAAGTAGCACCGACCATGAGATCCATGTCTGCCTGCTTCATCTGTTCGAAAGTAGGATCGATGACATACTCGCCATTGATACGTACTACACGTACTTCAGAGATTGGGCCTTCGAAAGGAATACCACTTACTGCCATAGCTGCAGAAGCTGCAAGACCAGCGAGAGCATCTGGCTGGTTCTCCTTGTCTGAAGAATATAGAGTCACATTGACAAATGTCTCAGCATGATAGTTGCTTGGGAAAAGTGGACGGAGTGCACGGTCAATGAGACGGCTTGTCAAAATTTCATAATCACTTGCTTTACCTTCGCGCTTTGTGAAACCACCAGGAAAACGGCCTGCAGATGCGTATTTCTCTTTATACTCTACTGTGAGCGGCATGAAATCAGTGCCTGGTGTCACTGTGCGCGCTGTACAAACTGTGGCAAGCAACATAGTGCCACCCATGCGGAGCTCCACTGCTCCGTCGGCCTGCTTTGCCACCTTACCTGTTTCGAGAGTGATGGTACGTCCATCGCTCAAGGTAATTGTCTTCTTAATTGGATTAACCAAATTGTTTACCATAATTATTTTATATAACTCACTTAAATATCCGCAAAGATAATCAATTTAGTCGTAATAAGAGCATCACTGCCATAAAAAAACAAATAATTAATATAAATTAGTAGAATTCTTTTGGTTTATTTCAAAAAATATCTACCTTTGCCATCGCATTTTAGGATTCACACTCTTTTTATATAAGAAAAAATGAAGAAGTATACATTATATATTACAATGGTACTTGCAGCTATCTTATGTGGCTGCAGCAAGGAGAATGTCGGTGTCATCGATGGTGTTATTGCCAATGCTAATGGCGAGAGACTGTTCCTTCAACACATTTCCGGTGCACCGGTAATCGTAGATACACTTACGCTCGACGAGAAGGGTAAGTTCTCTTTCAAGACTACACTCGAGAAGGGTGGTCCTGACTACTTTAACCTCCGTATCGGCACTCAGTCTATTCCTCTTGTTTTCGATACATTGGCAACTCCAATCCATGTCAAGGCCGATCTCAAGACTTTCAGCAGCGACTATAGCGTTGGTGACAACGAGTTGAACAATCGTCTCAAGGCAGCCGTTCAGGAAGGAAACAATCTTCGTGCAGCTTTGCTGGAGGCAAGACGTAATGCTGCAAGTCAGGAAGAATACAGCCAGGCAGCAACTCCATTGGTCAATGCATACAAGGAGTCTGTACTTAAGAACTATATCTACCTGAATCCGGCAGATCCTGTTGCATACTATGTATTGTTTGAGACAGTAGGCGGTGACAACATCTTCGTGCCATACGATGCTACCGACAGCCGTGCATTCGGTGCAGTTGCAACAAGCTGGTTGACCAACTATCCGAATTCTCCACGTGTAGAGATCCTCTCAAAGGTTACTACCGAGGGTATGGCATATGCTCGTCGCGAGAAGCTTCTTGCCGAGAAGTCTGATTCGATCGCAAGCAACATCCCTGTGACAGTGACAGACTATTTCGAGATCGTTCTCAACGATATCCGTGACAAGCAGGTCGCTCTCTCTTCTCTCTTGGGCAACAATAATGTCGTTCTTCTCGACTTTACTGCATATTCTCTTTCTACATCTCCTGCTCACAATGCGATGCTTGCTGAGTTGTACAAGAAATATGAAAGCCGTGGCTTGAAGATCTATCAGGTTTGCCTGGATCCGGATGAGAACTTCTGGAAGGTAAGTGCAAACAACGTTCCTTGGACTTCAGTACGTGACAGCGAAGTCGTATTCGATGCTGAAGGCAATATCCGTTACGCACCTTCTGCAGCAACATACAATGTTCAGGAGCTCCCTTCAATGTATCTTTTCGACAAGAGCGGAGCTTTATCATTGAAAGTTGAGAACGGTACAAATATCGATAGCGAAATCCTTAAACTTCTAAGATAAGAGAAAAACAAATATTTCAGGTTTAAGAATTCGCATAACGCGGGGTTGAGGCCCTGCGTTATAATTTTTTTTCTTAGAACAAACAAAAAACAATATACTATGGCAGCAACTTATATGTCAGAAGAGGGCTACAAGAAGATCCTCGAAGAAATCAATTATTTGGAGAGTGTGGAACGTCCAAAGGCTTCACAGGCAATTGCAGAAGCTCGCGATAAGGGCGATTTGTCGGAAAATGCAGAATACGATGCTGCAAAGGAGGCTCAGGGAAAGCTTGAGTCGCGCATCGCTATCCTCAAGGACCAGGTGGCTAATGCTCGTATCATCGATGCATCAAAGCTCAGTTGCGACAAGGTGCAGTTGATGAATAAGGTACGTCTTCTCAACAAGAAGATGAACAAGGAGATGATCTATACCATCGTTGCAGAAAGTGAGGCAAACTTCCGCGAAGGCAAGATCTCTGTTCAGACTCCAATCGCAAAGGCACTTCTCAACCATCAGGTAGGTGATGTCGTTGAGGTTAAGGTTCCGGCAGGCGTTCAGCAACTTGAGATTCTCGAGATTTCTATTTAATTCTTCCATTCTTTCATTCTTTAATTCCTAAAGTATGGCAAGCATTTTCTCACGAATCGTAGCAGGCGAGATTCCTAGCTACAAGGTTGCAGAAGACGATAACTTCTACGCATTCCTCGATATCAACCCGGTTGCTAAGGGACATACACTCGTTATTCCAAAGCATGAAGTGGATTATATCTTTGACCAGAGCGACGATGCTATCGCTGCACACATGGTGTTCACAAAGCGTGTAGCAGCAGCAATCAAGAAAGCTATTCCTTGTGTCAAGGTCGGAATGTGTGTCATGGGTCTTGAGGTTCCTCACGCTCACATCCACGTTATCCCGCTCCAGCAGGAGGGTGACATGGATTTCCGCAAGGAGCATCTCAAACTCGAAGCAGAAGAAATGAAGGCAATTGCAGAGAGCATTGCCAAGAACTTTGAATAAGCAAACATGAACGATTTCTATAAATACGCTACCAAGCATGTCGGTTTGAACGGCAACGCCCTCAACCAGTACATGAACTTTACTTCCGCTGCGGCTTCGCCTGTTGTCGGACAGTATATCAACCCAACAATCATCGAGGAGCGTCCGCTCAACGTCGCTTCAATGGATGTGTTCAGCCGTCTGATGATGGATCGCATCATCTTCCTCGGCACAGAGATCAACGACTATTCTGCCAACGTGGTTCAGGCTCAGCTCCTTTACCTCGACAGCGCGGATCCAGGCAAGGACATCTCTATCTATCTCAATTCTCCTGGTGGTGTGGTATATGCTGGTCTTGGCATCTACGACACAATGCAGTATATCTCAAGCGATGTCTCTACAATCTGCACAGGCATGGCTGCCTCAATGGCTTCTGTTCTCCTCGTTGCAGGTAAGGAAGGCAAGCGTTTCGCTCTCCCTCACAGCCGTGTGATGATTCACCAGCCTATGGGTGGCGCACAGGGCCAGGCTTCCGACATGGAGATTACAGTCAAGGAGATCAACAAACTCAAGGAAGAACTCTATACTATCATCGCCAATCATTCTCACCAGCCAATCGACCGCATCTACAAGGATGGTGATCGCGACTATTGGATGACAGCAGCCGAAGCTAAGGAATATGGCATGATCGATGACGTCTTGGTTAAGGCTAAATAATTACTAATTATCAATTGTCAATTATTAATTATCAATTATCATTAGCTCGTGGCACGACAATCACAAGATAAATGCAGTTTCTGCGGCAGGACTCGTAATGAAGTGAGCCTTTTGATCTCTGGCTTGAATGGCTTCATCTGCGACGAATGTGCAGAACAGGCACACGACATCGTCAAAGAGACATTCAAGAAACTCAAGAAGGAATCTGAGGGACTGAATGTCGAACTTGATGAACTTCCAAAGCCAAAGGATATCAAGGCGTTTCTCGATGGCTATGTCATCGGACAGGACGAGGCAAAGCGTAATCTCTCTGTAGCCGTTTACAATCACTACAAGCGCCTGCTTCAGCCAAAGGATCAGAATGAGGTAGAGATCGAGAAGAGCAATATCATCATGGTAGGTTCGACTGGTACAGGTAAGACTCTTCTTGCGCGTACCATTGCCAAGATGCTTCATGTCCCGTTCGCCATCGTCGATGCAACAGTCTTGACGGAAGCCGGTTATGTCGGCGAAGACATCGAGAGCATTCTTACACGTCTCCTTCAGGCTGCCGACTATAATGTGGCACAGGCCGAGAAGGGTATCGTCTTCATCGATGAGATAGATAAGATCGCGCGTAAGGGCGACAACCCAAGCATCACACGAGATGTCTCGGGTGAAGGTGTTCAGCAAGGACTTCTTAAGTTGCTCGAAGGCTCGAAGGTACTCGTTCCACCACAGGGTGGTCGCAAGCATCCTGATCAGAAGATGATCGAAGTCGATACACGCAACATACTCTTCATCTGTGGCGGTGCATTTGATGGCATCGAACGTAAGATCGGTAACCGTCTCAATACCCGCGCTGTCGGATTCTCAACCGATGCAGAGAAGAAAGAGGTTGACCGTTCAAATCTTCTTCAGTACATCACGCCGACCGATCTTAAGAGCTTCGGTCTCATTCCTGAGATTATCGGACGTCTTCCTATCCTCACATATCTCAAGCCTCTCGATGCTGCAGCACTCCGTCAGATTCTCACAGAGCCGAAGAATGCTATCGTCAAGCAGTATGTCAAGCTCTTCGAGATGGACGATATCAAGCTCACGTTCGACGACGAGGTATATCAGTACATCGTTGACAAGGCTGTGGAGTACAAGCTCGGTGCTCGCGGACTTCGTGGTATCGCCGAAGGCATCATGATGGATGCGATGTTCGACATGCCTTCGCAGAAAAAGAAGACACTCCATATCACTCTCGAATACGCAAAGCAGCAGCTTGCCAAGGCAAATATGGATAGAATGAGAGTAGAATAATCTCAGATAATTATCAATTATCAATTGTCAATTATCAATTAGAATGCGATTAAGAACCGAACTGGAGCCGGCACCGTTAAGACAGAGACTATCCTGTCGCGATGGAATCTTCATCCTTGGATCATGTTTCGCCGATAATATCGGAACATGGCTCAAGGAGTCATACCTCAGCGTCTGCTGTAATCCATTCGGAGTCTTATATAATCCAGCAAGCATTGCCTCCTCAATCGAAAGAATGCTCAAACCAGGCAGTTCGTCGGAGTTCACTGCAGTGCAGGCTCCCGACGGACTTTATTATAGCTTCATGCATCACGGCAGTTTCTCTGGCATGACACCGGAGGAACTGCTTAATCATTTAAATACAGCCGAGCAGGATGCTTCTTCCGCTTTTTCTCAGTCTCAGCATATCATCGTCACGTTCGGCACAGCTTGGGTTTACGAGAGGGAAGGAGCAATCGTCGCCAACTGCCATAAGTTCCCTGCAAAGACATTCACACGTCGTCGTCTTTCTGTCGATGAGATTGTTGGGATGTGGCGTCCATTGATCCAGTCAACCGACAAGCATTTCATATTCACCGTCAGCCCTATCCGTCATATCAAAGACACACTTCACGGAAACCAGATCAGCAAATCCACACTTCTATTAGCCATCGACACTCTATGCGCACAGTTCCCGGATCGTGTCGAGTATCTACCTATCTACGAACTTCTCATCGACGATCTTCGCGATTACCGTTTCTATGCAGAGGATCTTGTCCATCCAAGTTCCGTTGCAATTGAGATCGTCAAAGATTACTTTGCAGAGAACTGCCTTGACAAGGAATGCCAGAAATATCTGAAAGAAGTAGAACCTCTGGTCAAAGCAAAAAAACATCGCCCTCTGAATCCAGAAAGCGATGCATATCAATCATTCGTCAAAGACACTCAAGAAAAGCTTAAGGCTTTGAGATCAAGTTACCGTTTGTAATTTCCTTTCTTATTATTTAGAAGTTTAGTCGACAGCAATATTATATTTTGATATGTTTCTGTGATATTTGGCGAATGTATTATTATTTGATGTATCTTTGCCATAGAAATCATTCGACGTTACTTAATGCGGAATGATTCACTTGTATTACTATAACAATAATAATTTATGAGAAAAAACCTAAAACAAGGGGATGTAGCGTCATCTTCTCAACTACAGAGGGCACAAAGCATGCAAGTTGTAGAAAAATCGACATGTTTTAGAAAAAAACAGTCCGAAATGTTGTATAAGTGTATAACAATTTATAACTTTGCAGTATGGTAAGGAAGATAATTGCATATAAGGATTATTATTCCAAATTCATGAATTCCTTACAAGAGAGCGAAAGGCTTAAGATACAAAGAGCTTTATTATTGTTCTTGAACAAGGAAAGAATTCCGTTTCACTATATTAAATATCTACGGGATGATATCTATGAATTTAGAGTTACGCACTTAGGTAATGAATTCAGATTATTCTTCTGTTATGATGGAGATGCTTTGGTTATTCTATTCAATGGAATAAAGAAAAAAACGCAGAAGACTCCGAGAAATGAAATTGATAAAGCTGAACGATTAAAAAAAGAATATTATGAAAGCAAAGGAAAACAAATGCTATGATGTAACCGCAGAACTTGATTCAGTATTTGGTCCTGTAGATTCAGAAAGCAGGAAAAGAGCTGAAGACTTGGCTTGGGAAGAGTATAATTGTCAGATCTTGCTTGATGCAAGAAAATCTGCAGGATTGACGCAACAGGAAGTCGCTGAAAAGATAGGAGTAAATAAAGGTTATATATCTCGTCTTGAAAGAGGTTTGACCGTGCCCACTATCTCTACTTTCTATCGCATTGTTTCTGCAATGGGATTTAGTGTAGTACTAAAGCCAGCATATCAAAGATGAAGGTAGGCTTGAAACTCTAAAAATATCGCCCCGATGTCCTTGTCTATGACTTCGGGGCTTATTTTTTAATGTACACGAGGATATTGTCCGACGTGGAAAGTGTAATTTCTTGTCTTAAAATGCTCGCCGCTGCTTTTTTGTATCTCTTCATTAAGAGCATTTACCACACCTTCCTTCTGCATCTCAGTTGTTGTTTTCCCACAAGTATCCATATCACCAGCCGTTACGCCTTTCATCTTATCCTTGTCGAAGAAACAGGTTGTGATACTTGAAGATGTGCCATTTTGTGCAGAAATACCTCCAAATACTTTTTCGCCACTGCCGCTATAAGAGCTGCTGATCTTACCGATAGCAATACTTGCAACGATTGAACCATTATTTATTCCTGTAATTCCTCCTGTGTATTGAGCTGCGCTCTTGAAGTCACCTTGCGTTTTGCATGCGAAGATAGTTCCATTATTTACTCCACAAATAAAGCCGGAATATGTTTCTGATGATGCAGATGTGCTTGTGCTTGTAAGATTAATCTCCTTATTATTCTTAGCATATACATGGCATCCGCAGAGTGTGCCATTATTTACTTCTGCAAGACATCCTCCACCATTAATCGGACCAATCACATCTTCCAGCTGCAAGGTTTCAATATGTGCATTTGCTCCGATATTTGTGAACAAAGGTTTTCCTTTCAGTAACTTTATAATACGGTTACCACCGTCAAAATATCCATTAAATTGTTTGTCAGCAGTTCCAATGCCTGGCCAAACTATGTCCGTCGATTTCAAGTCTTTTTGAAGGAAAAGGTCTGCCTCAAGCTTAACATATTTACCAGCAAAAGATTGTGATTGCCTATCTGAATCTTCAACTCTCGTATTGTTTGTTTTGTCTTCTTTTAATGTTTTGGTTGCATTCACTTCGTATGCAAATGAGAGTAATTGCCTTGCCGTCTTAATTGTGAAAGGACTCTCTTTAGTTCCATCATGGCCATAGATATCTTTAAGAATTGTTGTCGCATTTCCTTGACCATCTTTTTCGTAATACAGCCAGGTCGCATCTTCTATAGTTGCTAATTCATCACCAGCGATAGTCACATTGGTACGGTTGTAAGTATCAAGGAATGTCGATACTTTCTGAAGATTTGATTTATCAGGAGTTGAAACGTCGTCCCAATTGTAGTACATTGCTCCAATATTAATTGGTTCACCACGGTGGTTCAAGGAAACTCGGACTGTAGTACAATACCCCGCTTTGAACAATATATCATCCATATGAACACCATAAGTGTGATCCTCCATCTCATTAGGTTTCAACGCATTTGGATAAGTTACAGTATATTGTATATCAAATCCATTTCCATTAATTTCTTTCGTCTGAGCACCAGGTACGATCAAAGAATAGAAAGTAAAGGTCTTGTTTGAACCTGTACCTTCACCTTGTGGACGAGGTTGCCAGGCTTTGATATTTACTAGACCATCTCCAGTTTGCATATCATTGATTACACCCCAACCAGGAAGATCTGTATCGTTTTCGTTCGAGTTTGTGCCAGTCTGTGTCCATTTATATTTCCAAGGTTGATTCAATACCAATAAATCTTTGATAGTTGTCTTGGCGTCTTGGCTTCCATCTGATACTGCAAATTCTCTAATATCAATAATTACTCGTAGCGAAGCAAGAGCATGGCGATAATATAGAGTTGTGGTCATACCACCAATGTCTGCTAATTGCTCGGTATTGTAGAAAAGAAGAAGATCTTCATTCTTGAGACGTGAGCATGTTTTATCTACAACTAGCTTGGCTTTCGCGTCATACTCAAATTCTCCATCGTAGATTGATGATGATGTAAATGTGCCCTTTACGCTAAAATCTACAATATTGTCAGAACTTTTACTGAATTGCCCATGGAAAACATCAGGAATTCCTGTTGAGGAAGTTGTCCATTTGTCAGCCTTGTTTTTCCAGTCCTGAGGCAAAGAATAACCAATAAATGTATGATATGAGGCATTGTCAGACCAATAGATACGATCGGCCACTTCGTAACCATTGACGCCGTCGCCTTTGGTTCTTGCCCAAGCTAAATCGCTGTTGGATTTGTAAAATATATTCTTATATGAATAATGAGATAACGCAGCTTGAGTTCTTTCAAACTTAGTTATTATCATTTCATCATCTTTAATGAATGTCGATCTGCCGACATAGTCTGTATTGTATTCATCTGCCGATGAACGAGTAGTGCTGGTTGAGGATCCGGCTACTACAGCTTTTATGCCCGTCAGTTCAATACCATCATGCTCCTGTTCTGGCTTCTCTTCAATGATAGCTGCAGAGTCAGAACAAGCCGCCAGAATAGTAAGTATTAATATATATATATAATGTATATAATTTCTTTGCATATATAAAAGTATTATGCTGTAGGTTTATTCATTTGGATTTTGTATCGTTTGCCACTTTCAAAAGTTCTGTCATTAGGAAGTGGGAGAGGTGCACTCCAACGGTTCTTCCCTTGGCGAAGCCAAATTGTCGGAACTGTATTTTCTGGTACTGTATAAGGAGGGATTATAAGCAGGAACGTTTTATTATCTAACTTATATGCAGTATAGGTCCCTGTCTGCTCTACACCAGTAAGTGGAATGTTTGTATTTGTGCCATCAAAATTAGGACGGTCATATGTTTGACCATTAGCTTGTGGCGTCAAAGCTTTACGTTCAATTCTACTAGCTGATTGATTTATTGAAACGATGCCAAGAACCTTACCATTCTCTTCATAGCTACATGCTGAACGTTGCCATTCTCCATAATTAGGACGAGATTTGATACGTGCGGCATAATAATTACCAATAATGATTTCCTGTTGGTCGATGTCTGGCATATTCTCAAGAGTCATTACAACCTCTGGAGCTGATTCTGAAGTGTCAAGTGAGAAATCGTCGCTTAGTGTTATCTTCAGCGCAGCCATCTTATGCTGGAAACTCAAAGTGATATTCTCTGTGCCGGCTTGCATGAAAGACTGAGCCCATAGCACATCACTCGCTTTGTAGTTCTCTACGCGGCGTTGGTCAGCTTTGAAAATATTGCTGAATGATAGGATAATGCTACCGCCAGGCTTTGCATCTGACGAGATAATATGATGAATCTCTTCCGTCCATGTTGTTGCAGTATAGACATAAGGAGTAGCTTGTGGCGAATAGATATTACCATGGGAATTACTCGCCTTTAAGTCACCATCAAAATCGAATCCGCGACCAGATTGTATTACTGTCCAACTACCAGTTGCCAGTCCTCCTTGAGTGCTGGCTTTGGCTCTCTTCCATTCATAGTGTCTCCAGTTATCGAAAGTATTTCCCCATGTACTCTCTCCATATTCAGAAGAGTCAACGAATGGAGCAACAATATTTAATCGGATCATATCGCCAACTTTTGTGTCTGTACCTTCTTCAAAACTGGTTCCTTCAATATTTGCACGTGTAGCAGGCAAGGTATTGCCCTGTTCGTCTGTATCTATAAACGAATTTATGTTTGAACGCATAGCGGACAGCGGAAGTTCCTTTACGGATTCCGATATTGAAATCTCGGCATCGTCATTGCAAGCGATAAGCAGAGCCGCTGCACAAATATATAGTATTTTCTTTGTCATTGTATCAATTTAACTCATTCAGAACGGCACGCCAAAGTGTATTGGAATCCAGATTCGTAGCAAGATTATGTTCTGATTTCTTTAACTCAGGATATTTATTGGCATATCCCTTTTCGTCTATATAATAGCGCATCTTACACTTTTGTATATCTTCACCTCCAGAATAATTCGAATTATATCTGGCTATACCATAATTCAATGCCTTCCAAGGAGCAACACCGTAAATCTCAATCTTTCGATTGTCGTCCATCTTGTTCCACACAGTCTGGGCATCGACGAGATAGTCATTCTTTGCACAGATGATATGAGTTGGAACACCTCGCAGGTATTGGAGACGATGGATAGATGAATATTCTTTGCCATCTTTGTCATTACGAACTTTTCTAGGCTCCAATTTTTCACTATAATAGTTATAGTTGTTTTTATATGCAAGAGCTCCATTCCAAAGTTCAGTATCGTAATAATTGCAAGATACACGAGTCCACCACACATCTCCTACTGGTCGATGATCTTGTATTTCATAAATAATAACATGGTCTGAATCTGTAAGATAATTTGCTCGAGCAATACCAAGTGCTGGGTTCCCGGAGTTTGTGCTATATGCTGCCTGTAAACATCCATACATATAATGATTCTCCATATTATTGACCAATGGAGCACCAGTATTGTACACTGTGTTTGCGCCCATGTAATAATGCGCACATCCGATGAAATAGCAATTGCCATAGGCCTCATTCGCCAATGTTCCTGTTTGAGAAGGCGCATAGACTGCACAGCCAAGAATGCGCTCATTCCATGCTTTACCGCAGATGCTCAATGGATGAGTAGATTCAACTATCAGGTTTGCGATTGTTCCATCCTGAGCATAGGCAAACAGCATTCCATCCTTAAGTCCGTCGGCAACACCGCCATTAAAGGTCGTAATGTAATTGGTTACATCGGTAAAGCTGTTCTTATTGTCTCTGGCTGTCAGTTTGCGGATATAAAGATTTTGAACCTTATGTCCGTCACCATCGAAATGACCAGCGAAACGTGTCGTATCTGTTTTGTTTTCACCAATTGAATATGTTTTTCCTCCAATAGGTTCAAGAGGAATGTCCGACAAATCAATATCTGCCGACAATGTTATTGTCCAACGGCGACCTACCTGTTCGTTAAAGAATGAGAACGGTGTTTTCAAATAGTCTTCTTCTATGATAGTTGCCTGAGTACCGACAGAAGGTGTATAACTATTATAAATTATATATCCTTCCTCTATCAGCTCTCCTTTAGATACCCATAATGTGTCACGACCTGATGATGTGAGCCTTGTTCCTCGGTACCATCTTACAATATGCGAAGATTTGCCTGTAGCTTTATCTTTGACGATTGAGACAGTCTTCTCTAGTTTTGATCCAGCAGATGGACCTCTCTTGAAATTACCATTTACTATGTTGACAAATTCCTGAAATTCTTCAGCTGTCTTTATTTCAAAGCTCGGTTTATATTCATCTCCATTGTCGGCAGTATTTTTTACCGCCGTATTCATTGCATCAATCCACCATTTGTAAGAAATTGTGCTATCGGCTGCAGCGTAAGGATCAACAACCTTGTCGATTGAAGTGATATCTTGAGAGTCTTGTTCTGCCCAAGAAAAGTTGTCATAGGCATGAACGGAGAAGGTCTTGTGCCAATAGCCAACTGTGAAAAGATAACTATATCCACTTTTAAGCTCTATGCCATTAGGGAACATCTCGGTGTTATCAGAATTCTTGATATCAGCGAGCGAAAATATGTGGTAATTATTTTCAGAAGTGCCAGGTTTGTCTGTAACATTGTCCGGTTGCTGGAAATCTCCATTGTTTACATCTCTCAACCATATTCGAACACGAGTGAAAGGTGGGAGAATTATAGGAGTACCAGATGTCTCAGCGTTACTCATATCGTATGGTGTAGTTACCATATAATATCGGCTATCTGCAGTAGATATAAAACCAGGGCGTTTAATACTTTCGGCTATATACTCGGGTGTCATGTCGTTGTGTCCGTATTTTGATTCATTATTAGCTTCGTCACATATCAACAACGACACATCTTCGGTATTTACACCTGCAGGCCAGCACATTCTCTCATAGGCAGCTTTGACAGCCTCAGCTCTTGCTTTTGCTTCTTCTTCTGTTGGAGCTTTATCATTCTGGTCGTTTTCAAAACTATCGGCATTGTCATTACGCATATAGTCATGCCAGTCTGTAGTTATTTCGACTCTGGTCAAAACATTCTCTTCGCGTGGAATAAATCCAAGACGACACCCGAGATGCTTCATCGACATAGGGATCTGTTCTGTCGGACCTGCTACTGTTACCCAATCACAGGTCATGTAATCTGGATAATTGATTGTGGTTACGCCAGGTCTTGATGGATTGGTCGGGTCTGCTAAAGTATTTCCCATGCCACTCAATACCCACGCACGGAAACGTACAGTCTGACCATTCTCCCATATAATGGAGTCTTTTTCCGAAAGTTTCTTAGAATAGGAATGTGTGTCATTTTCCCAGTCGGTACCATTCCATTTCTTTGCAGTTTCGGTTTCATGATTGGTGTAACTTTGATCGGTGAAACAAAACCATTTTCCTGTATAAGGCTTCCAGGAAGTCTTGTCGAAGATACCAGTTGCACCATTATTCATGTCAGTGTATTTATACAGAGTTCCAGGAGGAGTATGGTAATCCCATTTGCCAGTTGCCTTATTATAGTATTGGCGATAGATATACATCATGTCACCGGTGTTGAATTGACCGTCATGTTTCCATCCGCCAGCACGAGTCTCTAAACTCTCAACAAATGGTTGAAAGTTAACAGCACTGCCTATCAGCGACATGTCAACAGGCTGTGATGTGTCGATATTCAGAATTTCGTCTTCGTAGTCTTTACAAGAAAAGAAGATTAGATAAACTGCTAATATGTATAAATATTTTCTCATTATTAGTTATATCTTGGAATGTCAACAATATTCTGTAAGATTCCTCTATCATGGTTCTTACAGTTTATAATGTATCCGTTTACTTTGTCAGTCTGTTCCTTGCCCATTGTGATGTCTGTTGGGAAGAAATATCCACCAGAAATCTCGACATTAAGGATCTCGCCGCGATATCCGGTATATGGTACCCAGTTATATTGGGTTGTGTTATTATTAGCTTTATTAGGCTCTGCATGAACATTTGCTTCCCAAATACCATGATTATTTGAATAGTTTTTAAGTTGATCATATGTCGGATGCTCAACGTAAGTAGTGCCATTCAGGAATTCCTGTAAAGTGACATACATTCCATTCAATCCTGTAAACAGGTATCCGTTTCGTCCTTCAGTTGAATGTTCTTCCAAATAAACAGAATGTGGGTCAAGTTTGAATTTCGAGAACGAAGTCGGTGTCTTTTTATAATAGTACTTTTGTATAGTACCAGTATTGTTTATTTCATTTATTGTTCCTGCTTTCAATGCATTCAAGACATCTGTATCGGTGACCTTCACCATTATATAATATGTCTTTTCTTCATCCGCCCTTGTCTTGCCTGAAGCAGCACGAGTCCAACCGTCACCACGATTCTCATTTCCACCAACATCATTGAGATTGTTGTTATCCCAACTGCCATCTCCACGGTTTTCATTTCCATTGACTGCATCGAGATTAGGAATCACCCATTCTCCTTCACCTCGCTCTTCAACGCTTTCGATAACATTCAGATTCGGAATTACCCATTCTCCTTCACCTCGCTCTTCAATATTGTCTATCTTGAAAAGTTCGTAGAGTTCTGGAAGATTGTAATTTCTAATGTTTGTACTACCGTTTGCGTATGTGATGTCCTTTAAATCTTTAATTACAGAACTATCGTTTGCCGTTACATATTTTTCTGTCATGTGCGTATTAGCCAAAGTAATCTTATGACCTTTACCGTCAAGATGACCTGTGAATATAAAGTCATTCGGGATAAGGCGCATATCTATTTCGATATCCTTATCGAGCATGAAGTAATATCCATGACGGTCGCCATGTTCTGTAGGCATCTTGTTTTCGGAGTCAAATGTAGCCCATGCTTTGGCAAATTCTTTTGTCCATTCCAGAGAGTTCATATATTGTCCACGTCCAGTGGATGAAGCATCTACATTATCATCGTCATATTTGTTGCCATCAGTTACGTTTTTGTCCTGATCGTCGTTTCTGATAGCTCTCTGCCAGCTGCTTCCTGCCTCTGACAAATTATGTGTTATTATATCTTCTCCATTATCTATTCCATAGTAACCATCTGCTTTTGAAGTCTCATTCCATGTCTCGTAAGACGATTCATCATAACTGATACCTTCACGGTCGATGGTAAGATAGACAACTGTTTGCTGATTCGCATTCAGATCGAATGTGAATGTCTTGGAATACTGCAATCCAGACTCCAACTCTAATTCAAATAGAATTGAGTTGTTCTGATTATATAAGCTATGTATTTTTGTATCATTGGTCGAACCATCTGAATTATAATAACCAGCCTCATCGTACATTACATTATCGTATGTGTTGTTGTATGTCGGACGGACAATGATATCATAAATCGGCACCTTTGTGTAAGCATGTCGACGATATCCGCTTTCATCGTCTGCTTTTGTTACTTGGGGATCTGTCATCGCATCGTTACCGGTTGCACCGCCTTTTGTACGATAGTTCTGATGAATTGTTTTCCACCCAGAGTCACGAGGATATGTTTTCTTGGCGTCTTTGGTGTTTTCATATACAATGAAATAACTATTTGCGTCTGCATCAGAAACACCTTCAACTACCGCACCAGTTTTGGTTGCGCTTTTATTTACCTCATCAAAGAAATGAGGTATTACGCGTCTCGCAGGTTTTATTTGTTCTGGATCATTATATTCTCCAGAATATCCACCTTTCCAGATAGGTGTAAGTGTGGATACATTTACTTCTGTACCATCATGTCCAACAGTTTTGGATCCAACTTCTACGTGATCCAAAACTTTTACATTATTGAAATGGAAATAAGTAGTTGACGGGTCATCTTTTTGGGTAAAATTTCCTTCACTATCGCGCACGGCACTAGTGTATCCTCGTAGTGTGGTATTCAGTGATTCGTCAATCAAAACATACGCAAGCACACGGCCAAGTCTGTGTTTGAACGGTAAGTTTACCTGATCGATTGTCGCACTTTTCTTCCAGCTTGGAGGCATACCTATATAGTGGGAGAGAAGTGTATAGTTGCCAATTGTTTCGCTTGGGGTTCCATCTGTTCCGTCGCTATAATCACTATCATCATGTTGATCTGATGTTAAAGTCGCAGGAAATGTGTTATTAGTGCCATCGGTATTCTTGTTTCGGATTTCAGCCGGCACATATTGTCCTTCGAAATAATGGAGACCATTGTCGTTCCATTTTGCAGGAATTTCAGTGTTTTTGTATATAAAAGTATATTCACCTCGGGCATTAGTGCCAGTTCCTTCTACACGTCCTGTCCATTTTAATATGGCAACTCGTTCATTGGCTTTATCGCGAACTTCTTTTACTTTTCCGTTTGCGTCTTTGCTTTCAGTCATGTTCGAATAGGTGATGTCAATGCCATTTGTCAATGCACCTATCAGCCACTTAACTTCTTCAGCTCTTTTTGAAGTAAAGTTTTCTTCAACAGCGCGAGATGTCATACTGTTATTCTCAACAGTGACTTCAAGCTCTTCTGCAATTGCACTTACATTGATTGGAGTTCCTGCTAAAGAGTATTCTTCAGTTCCGACATTGTCGTCAATATCCTTGCATGAGGTAAAGCCCCATACTACAAGAATAGAAAATGCTGAATATATAATATATCTCAATTGTTGCTTCATTATTCTAATCTATTGTCTTACATACCTCGTTGTGGCTGAATACCATTCTTTCTGCCGAGTACTTGAACAGCTTCAGCCTCGGTGAGGTTTCCGGCTGCATTTCCAACACTCCACCAGTTACCGTCACATCCGGAGTCAATACCATTATACAAATTGGTATTATCGTTTGTACTGTATTCTGTCATACCAACTATAGCACCTGCAGGCGACCAATTAGGATTGTCAAGAGGTGCTTCTTCACCCCACCAGGATGCGCAATCCTTAATTAATGTATTAGGTAGGTCATTAATTCCCTCTACGCTAGATATCGCAACACCACCCACGATACCTCCACGATATTTCTTAGTGGAATTACCCGAGTAGGTTGTTTTTATGGATCCGTAGAAATGACAACCGCTGAAAGTCGCAATATTGCTCAGCGCAGCTATTCCTCCAGCATATTTTGTGGCATCGGTATCATTATACCCATCTGAAAATGTAACTTGAAGATTTGCATCAATTTTGCAATCTTCAATCTTAGCGTTGTTGAATGCCCATACTATAAGACCGGCAGGAACTGGCGCTTGGATTTTTACTTCGTCATTTGTAGTTACATTGATATTCTGTAAACGAGCAGTTGTACCATGTACAGAATATGCGAGCGGTGCAATGCTCTCTGTGTTGTCTGTTGTTGCAGTAATCAGAGACTCTGTACACTCAATAGTAAAGTCATGGAAATAGCCAGTGATGTTTGAGAATATCATCTGTCCATTTGTTTTAATGGTCTTGCCATTACCATCTAATTCGAATGCAAGGTCGTAGCTATCTGTACCATTTATGCGTGCAACACCTTTGTTCCAGGTATTGTCAATGGTGAAATCGTTGGCGATGCGGAACTTCTTAGTATTATTACCACTTCCAGGATAGTCAGTTATTAATTTGTATAATTCAGCTTGGCTGTCAATAACATTGTTATATGATGCATTTGTATTGCTATTCGGATTTTCACTTTTCCCTATCTCGTTAGGATCAATTGTAGGCCATGAATTGCCATAAGCATCTAGATACAACTTGTCGGTAGTATCGCTTGTCGTATTTGCAATGATGTTGGCATAAATATAAATATGACTATCCTCTGTTGTTCCGCTTACTTGCGACAGAGTCATGCCATAATTGAAAGTATTGTAAGTTACGCGGTTCTCTGCATATCCAACAATACCTGCACAGCCTGTAAAACTGTTGTCTGTTGCACCTACACGACCGTTCATTGTACAGTGATCAATAATCGGAAGTGTGCCATACTTTGTTATAGGGTTTTGTGGATCTGTACTATCCTCCCAAGTATATTGCTTACTTTCTCCGGCAATACCTCCTATGTATCCATTATAACCTGCAATGCCTTTTACCTGCAGATCACTTTGACAATATAGGATTTCTCCATAGTTAACAGCACAGACACTTCCTTGTGTAGCATAAGTGCTCTGATATACTTCATCGTCTTCAACTGTAATGTTGATATGGTCGATGACACCAAAGTTGTTCTCGCACACAGCACCTGTTATTCTTGTGCTAGAGGCGTTTCTGTCTCCTGTGATATTTATTGTGCCGTTGATCAAAGATCCATTTTCTGAAATTTTGGTAAGGAACTGTCCTGCACTTGAAATCTTACATCCTGCGAGGTTAAGAGCACATTTTAGTTCTTGAGGTACCCAATTAGAATCTTTTCCAAGTCCTGGTTTATATCCATCCTTTAATACGTCGGCAATCTCACATCCATCAGCAAGAGTGGACTTTTCAAGGTCAAGAGTTGGAGCTGAAATCAAAGCGATATTTCCGGCCTTGTTCAGTTCCTGGTCTTTTAGGAATGCGAGAAGCTCATCGCGCGACTGAATGATTATTGGGTCTCCGTTATAACCATAGTCATCGCACACAGAACCGAATGTAACTTCTTCCCAATCTTCTATTCTTGCAGAAATAAGTACAATCTTTTCTGTAGTAAGAGATGCTGTAATAGTAAGATGTTTGCCAGCAGTGAGGTTATACACCTCCATGTGACTGTCATTTGTAGTACTGCCATCATTAGACGGAGAATAAGTAAAGGTCATTCCTGATAGTTTGATCTTTCCTATCATATCTTCCAGCTTACCATCTCCACCGCGATAGTCATGAGGTTCGACAATTGCATGAAGAACCGTTGTATTGTTTTCTGTTTTGTCGTATGGCAATCCATTTTCTGCAGAATATTCTACAGTTCCAGGAACTCTCCAAGGAGTAATCTCATTGAATTCGTCCAGTGCATTTTCGGCATTATTCTTACTGTATATCACAGAACCCTTAAGGTTGTTCCTGGTGCTGGAATAGACCAGGGTCTTTCTTTCGACACCAATTCCAGCCTTGAGAATGATTGTGATCCAAGCGCGTTGATGCTTCAGATACAAAGGCACTTTCTTATACTCATCTTCCGAGACAGGAGTCTGTTTCTTCTCTGCCCATCTGTTTTTATTATGCAGATACCATTTCTTGTTGCTTCGGAAATTGATGTTATCCACGTCGTCAAAACGACCAGGCATATAACTATAACCTATCAGCTTATCATTCGTCCAGAAATTGTATCCGGCGTGCTTTGTGATATCTTCAGATGTCTCATCAAGAGTGCTTGGGTCATCCTGGTCCAATGCCACCTCGTCATTGTCACATGCAGTAACCATGAAGCCATAGGAATTCACATTGTCTGGCCAGTATAGAGGGATGTTGGCATCTTGGAAAGATGGAGTTAATGTCCCGTCGGCTTTTGTGTTGTCCTCATGTTCTTTGATGTCGTAATAAGCATCTGCAATCTTTGTCTCTGAGTCCGACTCCTTGTACATTGCAATCTTAAAATCGTAGAATTTGTCCGAGGCTTTCTTGCCGACATATTCAAAATTATCTACTTCATATTTCTCATCCTTTGTATCACCATCTGCACGAGTGCTGCTACCGTTATGGCTCACGCTCACAAAACGGATTACTTCTCCTGTCATGTCAGGAACGCCAAGTTCTTCCTGGTCCTCATTTCTGTCAGGATCGGGGAGCATAGCATCGCTGCATGCGAAAAGTGTAAATGCTAAAAATATGTATAGTAGATTCTTCATTAATTGAAATGCCTTGTTAGTTTATTATGGTTCCGTGTTCATAGATATAGTCACCTTTTTCGTCTTTATATTCGTAAGGCAACCAGTCTTCAACCTCGGCCTTTACAACAGCCAAAGTACCGCGTCGCAGTTCAAGGTTGAAGATATATCGTTTACCGCTTTGCAGATTCTTCATGTTTGTCGATCCTGTATCTGTCACGACAAAAGTCACTACGTGCTGGATATGTTCTTTATCCTGATCTGCAGTCGGATTTCCTGTCCAATTCTCCTCCCAATAAAGACGTATTGCCTGGAGAGTTCCGAATGCAACAGATTCAAAGCTCTTTTTGTATCCATAAGGAGTTCTTGCTTCTTCTATCTCATACATTTCATAGGCTGACCCCCAGCGGTTATCATCAAGATGTTCGTATGTATATTTCGACAAATCGACGCCGACAGCTTCTGCAGGACGAAGCAGAGTCTTTGCACTTCCGTGATAAATAATTTCTGGTTCTTCTACTTCACGGTCATAATTCCAGTTGTTATAACCGAACTCAGGGAAAGGAAAGACACGAGCTTCTGTAGATACACCGAGAAGTTCTATTTTTTTGATGGCATTTGTTGTAATATCATCGCCACCCATATCACTTCCTTTGACATTGACCTGAACTTGAGCCAACTGATGCTTGAAGGTAAGATACACGCGGTTCTTCTCGGCATCAGAACCCTCTGGAACCTTCTCGGCAAATGCAATAAGCGGATCTGGCATAGCCTCCATAGAACCATAAAGTCTGACGGGCTTTTTATCACTATCCTTGATTGTATCGCCTTTTTCGTCAATTTTGCAGTTACTCAGATTAATGAGGTAATACTGCTGCCATCTGTATGGAGTTACAGAGCTGTCATCATCGGTCGCAGATTTGCGTGTTACCACAAACTTCTTTTTCATTTCCTTAGCTTCGTCAGATGCTGTCTTATTGTCTTGTTCAATAAGATCAAGTTGACTCCAGTCGGTAATCATTTCAATGCTTTGAGGTACATAAGGCTCTACACTTGGATTCTTTGCCCAGCTCAAAGCTTTGTTGTAATCGTCTATGTATCCGATGAAACAGTGTTCCAAACGATTGACCCAATAGAAAATGCTCGAGTTTTTATCGTTGTGGTAAGAGTCCTGATCTGCTTCAGTAGGAGCTACATAACTATTCTTATAATACCAGCTATTTCCAGCTCCATTATTATCAACCAGCATATAGGCATGCTGTGTGAGATTGTAGCTGTAGTCGTAGAATTTGTTTATGCGATGCAACATCATTGCCGAGAAACGTATTCCGTTAGGCATATAGTTTACAGTAGCACGGGTCTGCGTCATGCTTTCGCCACCGGAAGATATTAGCACCAACGAATCGTTTGAAACGGGCAATTCTTCTTCCTCAGGCACTTCTGTCGTTGTTACAATAGTGTCTTTGCAAGATGCCAACAATGCAAACAGTAAACTTAATAATATGTATATCTTAAATCGCATAAACTACTTCGTTATTGTATTTTCCAGCCGTCTCCGCGTTTTTCTATTAATCCGCCTTCGAATAAGTCCGGATCAACGTCATCCCAATCCATTGTCGCTGAGCCATTGGTTTCTTTTTCGTCCCAATTCTGTATCAGAGCGATAAACTGAATTTCTTCTTTTGTGAGACGAATATAATAGACATACGACTTGCCTTCTTCCCATTTGTCAACAGGTACATATTTGTCGTTACCATTCTCGTCTTTTACAATCTCTCCATTCTCGTCTTTAACGACTGTTTTGCAGGAATTCAGAGCCAAGCTGTATGTAGTTCCATCTGTGAGTGTGATGATGAGTCGTGATTCCTCGTTTTTGTTAGAAGTCGAAGAATCATCGCTTGGAATCACTTGTGGAATCATAAAGAGCTCTGCAGTTTCAGCTTTGTCATCAACAGCAGGACTTGATGCTGTTTCAGCTGAACCAGCTGTATAATAGCTTGCTTTTGGACGTTTGTCTTCAGTTGCTGTCGAAGATTCAGTGAAAACTTTTTCTGAACGAATATCGCTCGAACCAAAACTAGAGAGAAATCCAGAATGAAGATTTACAGTATTCGTTGTGTAGAGATTTGTGAGCTGTATATTCGCATCTTGAATAACGACTTTACCTTCTGCGTCAGTCGGAGGAGTCTGCAACACAATCTTAACTTTGCTGGTCTTGTGGTAGAACTGTAATCCAACATTCGATGTGCGAGGTTCTACAACTCCTCCTTCCGCAACTTCTCCACCCTGACTGTTCGTATAGGCTTGAGTAGTGCCCCAACAGAAATCAAAATCTGTTCCTTCTCCTGCTGTCATTTTAACAGTTTGAGAATCGTCAGTCGATGTAATAGTTCTATTATCTTCTTGTGGACTTACAGCACGGAAGTATCTGTTGTCACCTTCCTTTTCCCAATAGAGAGTTGGAGAGTATGTCCATTTGCTGTTTGTACCATCCCGAGTACATACAGTGTTCCTATTATTGTTAAGAACATTAGTGTAAGTCTCAGTTGTAGTTACAGCACTCTTTGAATACAAATCGAATTTTGTAGTAAATGTATTCCCTGTTGCTCCATCTACATCTGTTGTGAAATTAATCTCGCCTTTAGCAGATGCCTCAACATTTGTCCAATCGACGATTGTAGCAACTACTTTGATCTCTTGTTTGCTGATAGTCACAACAAGTTTGTAGTTCACGCCAGGAATCGTTGTACCGCCATTAGCTGTTGCATATCCAGTAGTAGATTCTGGTCCTACTGCAGATGCATCAGAAGCCGCCAACTTTGTGCTCCACGCATCTGTAGTGCTTGTTGTAGGATTCATTATCGCATCTGTAAGGAAGATGTCATACTTATTACCATCAATACCTTCGATTGTTGCGAAAGCTGCTGAAGATGGTGCAGTTGCGACATCTGTTACTGGAGTCAAAACAGTAGGAGCGATAATTGCCTCAAATGTACATTTCTTTGCTTCGGCTGTTCCCTTTTTCATTGTTATGCCAACCTTTGCATCAGTACTTGGTGTAACTTTACCTTTAGGGAAAGCTGTTGTTGCTGGTGCAGAAACTGTACACTTAGTCTGTGCATTAACTGTTACTTTCGAGGTAGCAGGGAAATTTGTATCAACATTATCTCCGAATCCATCTGCAAGATTAACTTCAATTGTCACCTTGCTCATTGCGTGAGAATAAGGGACTTTCATTTCGCCATGTTGCACACCTCCATTAAACGTAGCATGCTTGTACGGAACAGGATCTTGAGAAGAAGACCAAAGAAGATCAGAATTAGTAAGATTTGTGCCCGTATTCTGATCCGTTTGGATAGTCCAGCCTGAAAGTTCTCCAGTACTTGGTTTTAGCCAAGTACCTGTTGTCTGTGCAGTTTCACTTTCTGTTACACCAGTCTTTCCATTATAGCAATATCCGTAGTATGATTGCAGATAATGTCCTGATGTGCGAAGATCTGTAGCATCAGAAGATGAGTTGCTGAAATCATCCCAATAGAGAGTAGGAGAGAGTGTCAGACTAGATGCTGATCCATCTGTGGAATAGTTGTCAGCTATAGCCTCTTTAGCAGAAGTAATTGAACTTATGGTCATATTTGCTTTTGCTGGACCTATGCCAGTTCCAGAAACAGGATTAATCTCTGAATATGTAGTTATACCGCCTGACGTAGATTCCGTTGCAGTCACATGCCTGAAGTACGCAATCAGATTGTCATTTTGGGTAAAACTGCCATTAGCTGCGCGTGTAGCTCTAGTCTGCACCGATCCTTCGTTATAGTTTATGCTTACAGCAATCGGAGTTTTACACTCGCCATTCAGGTACGGACTCTTTTCTGCGTCTTTCTCAACGTAGATAGTCTCCGTACACGAGGCAAGTGTGACTAATGCTAATGTATGTAATATCTTATATCGCATTATTTATCGAAGGTATGTCTTTTATGAATTGGGTTAGTTGCTTGAAGAACCTTGTCTCTTAAAGTTTAATATAAGCTGATTACCGAGGTGCGCAGATGAATTAATAATTTGAACACCTTCTTCTTTTAAGTCAGTGCGGACGTAGAGCTGTCCGTATTTCACTGGATACCCATTAATTTTTGTGTCACTATATCTAAGTTCAATATAATCTCCTTTATCATTACCTTCGTTATCTTTCAATCCTACAAGTGTGCCATTTGGAATCTCAAGATTGATAATGAAAGTTCCTGAACCTTTAGCTGTAAAATTACAATTATCCAATTCAATGATGCAAGGCTGATTTACTTTGCAAGTTATTTCAGAATTTGAATTAACGTCAATTGTACCATTGCTAATTTTAAATACAGGATCTGAAGTTTGGCGAGTGCCACCACCAAGGTTTACTACTAATTTTTTGCCGTCTGCAATAGTTAATGTCTTTTTATTTAGATCAAGCTCAATACCATTTTCGTTTGGAGTAATAGTGTGGTCAGAAACAATAGAGAAATTATTCACCATTGTGACATGTGATGCAGAGGCTGTATTGAGTGCACTAATCAAGCCGTCTTCCATGTTGACGATAAGATCATTCTCACTGTTATACTCGATCTTGTAATACTTGTTACGTTCGATCTTAACAGAACCAGTGAAGATCTGCTTTGTTGCATCTCCATTGCCTACAAACACAGAGATTGTTTGTGCACTAGAAGACTGAGGAAGGGGAATAACTACATTGTTGTCCTCGCCAGTAGTCGAGACATCTGTTACTGTAATATTATCATTTGATCCATTTGAATATGCCGCTGTTATTTTGTATATAGGCTTTTCTTCATGACTCTCATTATCTTCTTTCCATTCGACAGTAGCGGCACCAGAAATTGCATAGTCTGCAACAACCTTTACTTTATTGATAGCAATGTCTTTTCCGATCTTGACATACAATATTGCACCAGTATTCTTGAAAGAAACAGTCTTCTGATCTTTATTCACTTTACCCATCATGATTACATTCTTACAGTTGTTAGGATCTGTGTAAGAAATAGTATATGGAATAGTGAATCCAGAAACAGTATTGCCAGACTTTGATGGAGTTGTGCAAGGACCGAATACAGCATAAGAATTATCTTCAAGGTCACCATCTCCATCAGGAAGGAATACGCCAGTTGTAGCGCCGCCGCTGCTTGACAATGTGTATTTATCCATTGTCCCCGAAGCACCAACAAAGATAACGTCTTCTGCAGACCAGAGTGTATTTCTTCCGTCTGTCGTGTATGTTCTAGTCACACCATCAAAAGTTGCGGTGAGTGCATTTTCTTTAACATTAGGCTGCTCAATTACTGATAGTTCATCATTCTGAGAACAACCAGCTGTCAAAAGAGCTGCAAGCGCGAGTGTGTAATAAACTTTCTTCATATCTTATTAATTTTTATTATCTTTATTTAGAACCAAACATTGGTTGAACCTGTTGCTGTTACCCAATCTGTGATTGTTGCAGAGACTTTGATTTCTGTCTTTCTGAGATCAAGGAAATATATGTAATGCTTACCTGCTTCCCATTTAGTGATTGTTGATTTATTATTAGATCCTACTGTAACTTCAATAGGTTTGATATCTGCATAATATACGTCAGTTGAACCGTCTGTATTTGTGATAGTAATCTTGAAACGAAGATTGCTAGCATCCAAAGGTTTCGACGAATCATAAGTCAAATCTTGAGGAATCACCGAGCTGTGACGGACATTTGTCGAAAGAATGTTCTCATTACCGTCCTTGTCCTTACGTTTATTATTGTCTGTCGTAGGAAGCGATGCAAGTTCGAAATCGCCTTTGTCGGAAGCGGTAAAAGTCGCAACACTACCGTCTTCAAGTTTTATCTTACCTTGTTTGTATCCACCTACGACTTCAACTTTCGCATTAGTAAGATTTACTGCTGCATTTCCTGTAGTGGTTGTTAATCTAACTTCAACCTGACTCATTGCATATCTGAAGTTGAGATTAATAGTTCCAGATGTTGCACAGATACCTTCAACAGAAGATCCATGATTTGTTCCTGTAACTTTGCACTTTTCGTCAGGAGTGCCATCTGCCTTGCGAGGAATACCTATCATCAAGTCAGAAGGAGAAGTGCCTTTTGAGTATGCGCTGTTTGTTACGCTTATAGTTGTTGTTTTATTTTCTGTATCATTAACCAATGTAGGCCCATTTGTTGAACCAACCTTTGGATATACTCCGCGGAAGAAGTAATGCGTCTTATGATCTGGCCAATACAACTGTGGAGACATTGAATATGCGCTGTTGTCATAAGTCATAGTCGCACCACTTTCTGTAGTATAGTTTCCAGTTTTTGTAGTGCTGCGAAGCAATGTGTATGTTTTATTAAATGCGTTTGCGTCTGCTTCTCCATAAGTTTGATTTACATCAATGATAGGAGTATAACTCTCTGCTTCTACATTTTCCCACTCTGCAACTGTAGCTGTAAGATGTTCAATCTTTGTCTTGCCTACAACAAATGTGAAGATATAGTTTTTGCCTGCTTCAAGAGGAATTATTCCAGAGGTTGTCTCTGTTGCTCCAGTCTTACCATGAAGTGCATTATACAACTGCTTTGATGTGATTTTATAAGTATTGTTGTCGATGGTGAATTCCATCATGATATTGTTCGCATCGGTGTCCGAAGACACGAAACGTGATTTCGTATCTGACGCGCTATATTGACTTAGAAAGTCATTGATATTGGGAACAGCAAGAGCCTGTAATGTATAAATTGTAGTCGTTTCTATATTTGGACTTACTCCTGTTTCTGAGGTGGATGTAGATAAAGCAATATGAGGAACAATCAAACTTTCAACTTGCTGGAATTCACCATCCTTGATGTTGAAAGTTCCTTTCATGTTGAAGTTTGTCAATTTTACATTTTTACCAGAAGCGAATTTAAAGTCGTTGGCTTTATTTGTGGATGACTTATCAAAACCATCACCTTCAATAATCTGGATTGTCAATTTGGACATGGCATGATAGAACTTCATTTCACCGGTGTCAAATTTGCCTGCAGTTTTTGTGCCAAACTTCAATCGTTTATCATTCTCTGTGCCATCACCGTGTTTTGTGAGATTGTTTGAGAACATAAGGTCCTGATACTGGACAGACAAAGCATCTTGCTTATATTGATTCTCTCCATAAGTTAACTCAATGTAATGACTAGCATACCAATTCATGATACAAGGGTATATAGCACCCTTGCTGCCTTTATCGCCAGAACCATTATTATAATCGTGTTCTATCCAACCATAAGAAGTTTGATCATTGTAAGTATAACCTTTATATTCTTTCTGTCTGTTTGGATCCGTCTCTATTCCTTCCCAGGTTTCATCAGGAATTTGGAAAGTGTATGAATGCCAGTTATCTGGCGACTGCTGAGCAAAAGCCCAAATATCAAGTTCAGAACTGCGTGCATGAGCATCATCCCAATACTTTTGATTATTAAGACTCGTAAATTTGATGCTTGTTGTATTTGCATCTACATCACCTCTACAAACAGTATATTTATCCTTCTTCGAGCCTTGATAATCATCTGCACCATATGTGCTCTTCATGACCATGAAAATCTTGGTATTCTTGTCGAAAGGCTTTAGTGTTTTGCTAGTTCCATCTGTAATCACAGCACGAGTGCTGGAAGACTCGACAGCACCATCCACACCACCGACAGAGAGTTCGATCGGAGTCTTGATATCGTCGTTCGGAGTATCTTCAGGAGTGACATAGATGATGGTCTCTTTACACGACGAAAGAGGCATGATCAATGCCGCAGTTAGAGCTAATATTTTAAAATTACTTTTTCGCATCAAATATGTCTTTTCTTAACTTTGTTTTTAGTTTTCTCTGATCTTTGCGCGTCGATGAATGCACTCTGTGCGGAGTGTTCCGCTCGACGCTCTCCGACGACTACTCTCAGTTTCGGGAGTTCTGTTCGTAGGCCTACGATGACTACTCCGGACTTCCCGTGGTCCGATCGACGGTCGTCGATAAGTTCTCCGGACTTCCCGACGTCTGATCGACGCTCGTCAATGAGTTCTCCGGATTTCCCGTAGTCCGATCGACGCTCGTCGATGAGTTCTCCGGATTTCCCGTGGCCTGATCGACGCTCGTCGATGTTAATTAGCTTTCGAGATCGATGTTAATGTTCTCGCCAGTTACAATAGACCAATCGGCAAGAGTACAAGTAATTGCCTTGATGCCAGTTTTAGTCACAGTAATTGTGTAGATATACTTGTGATTTGGATACCAACGTTTAATCTCTGCATCAGCAGTTTGATTAGCGCTTGTGCCAACTGATGTTGCTTTGATGTCTTGAAGACGCTTAACAACATAGTATTGGTTGTTGTCTGGTGTCTTGACTGTGATGCCTACGAATACAGCCTCATCGTCAGCTGCGATTTCTGTAGCTGTAGTTTTAGAACCACGATAAAGAATCTGTGGAACGACTGCAATAGAGAATGGCTTTGTCTGAATTGTTGAATAGCTCGTTCCATCAATAGTTACGTTTGAGCCAGTAGAAGTACCCTTTGCAGGTTTATCCATAGCAGAGTTTCCTGTTGCATCACCTGTTGTAGTAACCTTGCCGATACCAAGATCAACCTGACCTGTACTATACAAGCGAGTAAGAGTAACCTCACACTGAGTTGTAGTTTCACCTTCAGTTTTTTCAAGAGCAACAGCATTGTCTCCAGTTGTAGTGCGAACAATCACTTCAATGTTACTCATCATGTGAAGCTCGGTGATGTTGATATCTCCTGACTTTACTGATGTTACACCAGGATAAAGAAGTGCCTTGTAACCATTTTCGACATCGTATGTATATTGAGTTTTTCCAGCATCTGTGCCAGAAGCAACAGTTGGCAAACCTGTCTTAAGAGGAGCGCCCCAATGATAGTCATAAGCTCCATCAGCTGTAGCTGCACCATTTGCAATTGTGAAATATGTGTTGCCAGATGTAGTGCTCTGCATACTTGAATGTGCAGATGAGTTTACAGAGCGGATATGATATGCTGTCTTATTATCCTCGTAGAACCAAGTTGTCTTCCACTTACCACCATCGACAGTTGGAGTCTGGTTCTTTGAGTATGTACCAGTATAGTCATATCCCTTATTATTTGTGGTGTTGTAATAAGACTCATCAGTAAAGATTGCTCCAAGATCCTCTGTCTTAAGATACAATTGGTGTGTAGAATTATCAGTCATGCCATTTGCATCCTTGTGGGTATTGATTGTTATATGGCTGTTATCAATATTCTCGTTAGCAGCAAACACTTCACTCCACTCAGCCAATACGGCAGTGATTGTCTCAATCTGTTTCTTGTCAACGGTAATCTGGAGATTATAGTTTACACCTTGCTTAAGTGTTACTGTTTTAGCAGTAGTATTAATTCCTGCAGCGGTAAGCTCGTCAGCAGACATGCCTGTATTCCCTGTTTTCTTGGCTGCTTTGAGAGCTTCATAAAGCTGAGCTTCTGTTACATAATAGTGATTGTTATCGATATCGAATTCAAACACATTCTTAGGAGAAGCAGCACCACCATTCCAGACATTATCTGGAAGAATCTGTGCATTAAAAGTGTAATATGAAATATTATCAGTGCCTGTAGTCTTTGTACTTGGAGTAAGTTGTACATTTCCTGTACCATCACCAGTAGGAATACTCCATGTGCCATTTACAAGATTAAGTGTACCTTTCTTGTTCGCATCATCAATCTGAATATACGATTTTCCAGAATCAAAGTTGAAATCTGTAGCTTCTTCCGTCTTAGAAAAACCTGATCCTTCTACTAATTTGATTGTAAGACGTGTTAATGCATGGTTGAACTTCAAATGACCACGGTCGAACTTACCTGCGGATGAGTGATCTGCAGTGTTTGAATACAAGAAACGCATACGACCATCGCCATGACCAGTAGCACCTGTCTTTGCAGCTTCTGCAGTGCTTTTGTCACCTGGCTGCCAAGAACCAACATCGCTACCATCATTATTAGTGTACTTATACCAATAGCGTCCATCTGTACCATCAGTTTGTATGTTACGAGCATATACAAGATCTTCTTTGGCATTACTTGCGCTTGTCTGACCATCTTGCTTAACTGTCCACTGAATGGTATGGGTTTCGGCTCCTTCTGTTCCCCAAATAGCACTTCCTGTTGGCGTTGTTAGCTTGCTTTCTGCCAACTGGGTGTCGGTAGAACCGATAGTATAACCAGGAACGGCCACCGCGTAGACAGACAACCAAGAATCTCTACCATGAGCATCGTCCCAATAGCGCTTAAACGCATCTGATGTAAATTCAACATTTGAATAATCTGTAGCACCAGTTCCTGTTTGAACACGAGCTACTGCTTGTGTGCGGGTATACTTATGCTCTGTTGCACTTGTTTCTTTGTTGTCACTCTGAATATGCATCAACAGACCTGTTTCTGTGGCAAAACCGGCTCTTGTACTACGAGTAGTTGCGCCCTGCGGATCGCTCATTGAAAACTCAATAGCTTCTTTCAGAGAATCTGGTGTAGCAGGCTCCTGATTGATGATTTCATTGTCACTACATGCAGTGGTTAGTGCGACTGCTGCAAATGCTAATGGAAATAATGCTTTTTTCATATATGTTGTTTATTTAATTATTATCTGTGCAAAATTACTGCTCCAAGTCGGTGCTCAGGCTTCCGTCGACATCTGTCCAGTCGGAGAGTGTGCATGTGACTGTCATGATTGGATGCATCATGTCCTCGAAGTTGAGATGCAGGTAGTATGTGTGGATACATCCGGCGATCCAGTGAGTTGGATCAACATCGCTGCCTTCTTCTTTCTTGATCTCGTAATCGTGGAAATATGTATTATGTGTTTCTGACTGAACGATTGTCATCGACACATGAATCTTCAAGTCTTCCTGAGGAAGCTGCATTATGCCGTCCGGGCATTCGAGCCAGTAGGCATATTTTTTACTCTGATGCTGACTCAGGTCATTGCTTTCATAAGTCTTTTGAGAAGTCTCGTTTGGTTCAAAGCAGTTGTATTTGAAGATTGGAAATCTATCACTGATAGTGATATCCGCGAAATTTGAGAATCCGGTAGGGTTTGACCAAGAGTCTGTGCCGTATGCCTCAAATTTGCCAGCTTTGGTCGCAAGTTTCTCGACAGAAATGACCAGGTCCTTTATGTAGCTGTTCTTGTCAGTCTGTGCGAGGTTATCTGTATATACCGCGAAACGAACCTTGCTATTGAGGTGATGGAAAGGCATTGCAACACGACGTGTCAATGTGGTCGAAGATGTATTGATATCCTTGCCTGCAATAATGTCTCTATCTTCGCCATTCTTGTTGCGACTTACCTGAGACGCGAGATATGGTTCTGCAACATTATCGTCAGGTGTGACTTTTGTAGCTGTCGAAGTAGTGCTTTCAGGAGCTTCGAATGTCTGAGCCTGGAAGGCTGTTGGAATCAACAGCTCATTGTCGGTAAGCTTTAGACCAGAAAGAGCAGTTGGCGTTGCTATCGACTGTTTCGGCGCTACTGCATGGAAGCGGTAAGGATAACTCGCCAGATCCCAGTATTTCTCATCCTGTTTCTGTCCATTATATGTACCTATATAGTTCCAGTTTGACACTACCACGCCATTCCAGTCGTCACGGTTCTCGCTGTAGGCGACAGTGTATTTGTCCATCACGGTCTGCTGATCCTTTGTGCCGAATGCCTTGTAGGTCGATACGAAGAATCCGCTGTTGAGCATCGCAGAACGAGTGAAGGCCTTTGTTGTAGCCGTCATGTCCTCTGTCGCGCCTGTGAATCGCAGCGGTTCGTCGCTCTCGGTCGATGGTTTGACAGGAGTGTCAGGAATCTCTTCCACAACGCTGTTTGTTGAACAAGCGCTGAGGGAGAGAATCGTTGTTACTATATATATATATAATGTGTTAAGTTTCATCAGTCAGTTACGATGAGTGTTGCACGAGCTACTACTTCGCCGCCAACGGTATAAGTCACAATGTAGTTGCTTGGTGTCGCATTTCTCTTGATTGTGATTGTTCTGCCATCGAGACTTACGCCAGTCATGTTTGTAATAGTCAATGGCGTTGTTGAGTCAACTGCGCCATTCTCAGTAGCTGTTACAGTTACTGTGATATCACTTGTGTCTGTTGGCTCGTCGTTGTCAACAGTATAACGGCTGAGAGTCAAAGAATATACATTGACAACCTCGAATGTGCGTTCGTATGTTGTTTTTGTTCCGTTGTTATCAACTACAAGGGTAAGCTTGTACTGTCCGACGGTTGCATCTTTCGCTACTGTGATTGTGTTGCCAGAGAGAGTAACCTTGCTTGCATCAGCTCCAGTTGGTACATCGAGCGTGTAGGTCATTGCAGCAGTCTTGGCTGGAGTTACAGTGAATGTCTGGCTAGACTGAGACTTCTCAACACGATTGCCAGTGATGCCTGTTGATGGGTTGTAGTCGATGACTTCGAATGCGAAGTTTGCCTTCTCTGTGTCCTCAATTTTATATACAATCTTGTAACTGCCAGGAACAGCATCCTTCTTGACGATTACCTTACCATCCTTGATATATACTTTAGCCTTGTCGTCACCTGAAGTAACTGTGCTTGGATACTCGATCGAGAGAAGGTTTCCACTGAGTGCATAAGGATCTGATGTGATTGTAAGCTCAGACTGAGCCTTGCCACGCGTACCGACCTTATTCGCATTGAGAGAAACAGCGTATGCATCGATTACATAGAAATCTACTTCGTATTTCTTGTTAGGCGCAGCCATAGAATCGTCAGGGGTAAAGGTAAGAGTATATTTGCCGTTTGTCCAATCTGAACCAACAGCAACTGTTACAGTCTTAGCATCGGTTGTAGTAAGGGTTTCAGGTGTTGTTGCGCCTGGCTTCAAAAGAGACCATGTGCCTGCTACGGTCGTAGTAGGGTCGGCACCCTTTTCCTTAAGAGATGCAATAACATTATTGGCAGAACTGCTCTTGACCACATTACCCTGATTGAGCGAGATAGAGTAGTACTTAGTGTTTGCGTCGGAAACATTGATGTCACTACCATCTTCTTCTGTCCATTCTTCGATTGTACAGTTGTCGAAGACGATAGGCAGGAGAGCAGCCTTTGCTGGAACATCAGGATCTGTAGGATCGACTGTAGGATTATCTTCAGTTGTACCGTTACTGTTCTTTGTAATCTTGAAGATATATGTATAATGTGAGTTAGGCTGCCAGTTACACATGTTGGCAGGAACGTAAGCTGTAGCATTGTTGATTGTGATACGTTCGCCTGTGTCTGATGTGAGCTCGTATGACACATGGAATGTCAAACCACCAGTAGCATCACTCTTAGGAATACCATAGTATGAAGTAGGAGATGGCGTTGCCTCAACGCTTGTTGTTGCAATCTTCTGTACTTCAGGAGCGGCGAACATAAGAAGCTCTGAAGCCTTTGTAACATCATGTTCAACTGTACCAACCTGTGACAGTGTTGCTGTTGTGCCATTGAATACGATTTTCGCACCAGTTGACTTGTAATATGTACCACGAGAATATGTGCCTGCAGCGCTCTTGATTGCAGGAACGGCATAAACACCACCGTAAGAATTGCTGAGGTTGATGATGCGTACGTCGTAACCTTCAAGATCCTCGTAGAACTTGATGTTGATCTTCGAAGTCATGTGCTTGAACTGAAGGCTTACGTCCTTGCCGTAGTCATCCTTGTTGACCTGTGTGACAGCGTACATGAACTCGTAGTCGGTATTGTTGTTGTATCCGTCCTTGATTGCGCCGGAAGGAATGTCCAATGTCTTTGTGCTGTTGTCGAAAGTCACAGCAGTAGAGGTGAAATCCTTGTTGACGTATGGAGTGTAAGCGTAGAACATTGTATTGTCGGCAGCTTTATCCCAATACTTGAGATACTGCTTGCTGTTGTTCGAGATGTATCGCTTGTCATCCTTACGATAGTAGCCGTCACCACCAGTATAGTCGTATTCTGTGTTACCCATCTTCTCGTAAGCCCACATAGACTCGCCCGAAGTAGTGCCCGAACCATCGCCGAGAGTTGTCTGGTTCTCCTTTGTCATGTAGTAACCAGCCTTCTTAGCAATATTCATGTAGCCGACAAGATAGTTGTCCATCACGCTGTATGATGTTTCTGAACTCTTGTATGCAAATACGCCGAAGTTGTAGATGTCAACATCCTGCAACATTGTTGCTCTTGTCATGTTCTGGCTTGAAACAACAAAACCCATAGGCATGTCTGTTTCAGCGCCTCCGTTAGGTGTGTTCGGTGTCTCTGGCAACTGTTCGATGATTCCATCGCTTGTGCAACCTGCTACGAGAGCAGAGAGAATGGTTAGATAGAAATACTTTTTCATATATTTTGATACTGTTATTTATTTACATTATTATTTCGTAAACGATCTCATCGTAGTCTTCGACTGTCGGGATGAAGAGCGAACCGGGACCTTCATGCGGATCATCTGGGTCATCCGGATCGTCCGGGTCATCGGGATCATCAGGATCCGGTTTGTCAGGAGTAGGGATGCTTCCGCTGTCGAGAACGATGGTGATCACACCGCCGTATGGCATGTATCGTACCTGATCGGTGACATCTGCTTCGAGTGTTGCCTTGGCTCCGTTCTTGAATGTCAGGTCAACATATACGAAGTTCTTCAGATCCTTGCGTGAGCCTGTGTAGTTGTCCGGCAGAGCTCTTGTCTCACGGTTCATGTCACAGAGACCGTATGTGGTGAGCCTTCCGCCAATGATATCTACATGCTCGCCTTTCTTAATTCCAAGAGTGTCCTCGTGGTTGAATAGGATGTCTTTCTTCATTCGGCTCTCGTAATATACGACCGATGGGGCATCCCATGTCTTTCCGAAGTTGACCGAAGTGCCGGAAGAGATGTTCGACATCGCATTGTCGCCCGAAGTGCCTGCAATGCGTCCGTCACCGTTGTTCTTGAATATAACCTGAACCAGATAGGTGTAAACCAACGGCTGGAGCATACATTTAATTTTTTTAATATATGTATGCGTAGCCTCATGCCACTCATAGTCGGACATGTCGTTGGAAATATGGATGTTCTGCGGATATGCAGAATAGAATATCTCCGGCTGGTCGAAGAGCAATGTTGCCTTTGTGTCCTTGTCGGCAGATGCTGTGAGCAGTCTGATGCCTGGAACAACGTCGTAGGCAGTCTCTACTTTCTTCATACCTTTCTTGAAAGTCGATGATGCAGTAATCTCCTGCATGTTACTTTCGTCGATGGTCACATTCTGTTTGCCTGTCGGTGAGTCAATCTCGCTCCAGAGAAGCAGGTCGTAGTATCCGAACTTGTATTTGCGCTTGAATGGGTTCTCGTAAACCTGGAATGGTTCGACCTGCCCGTGTTTTGCGCCAGGAGTATCGCCGAGGAAATATCGTCTCGCCTCGAAACTGGTTGGCGTAGGATATTCAATCTTACCCCAGAGAAGACTATCTGTGCTGTCCCATCCGTAGAACCAGTGCTTCTTCCATTCGGTGTTGATGTTCCATTGGATCTCTGTGTTCAACTCAAGCTGGATCTCTACTTCAACATCGGTCTGCGCCTCGCCTTCAGGCCAGTGGATAGGAGGCTCGATGCAGGAAACTGTGCTGACGATGACGAAAACGAAAACGATAACGTCTATGACAGATTTATGGAGGAATCCCTTTATCATAGCGAGCCTCCTTTCCGCGCAGCACTGCGCTTTCTGTAAATGATATCGTATGTCACTTGAATGCCGATATTGGTAGGACCGAACCAAGTGAACTTATTGTTGCGTTCCTTGTACTGATCCTTGCTCAATGTCGTGTCGTAGTAATACCAGTCCTTGCTTGTGTCTCCTGTGCGAGGATCGCCCCAGACGTATGGATCATAGTATGTCATGTAGAAACCTACAGCTGCCATGAATTCTAGGCGCAGGTTCTTCTTTTTGGTGAGAGGCATCACGTAACCGATGCCGAGACCAGCGCCTCCGCCTTCACCCATCCAGCCTTTCTTCTCACTAAGGCCGATGCCGTATTTGTTACCGTGGGCATAAGCTCCGATGTAAGCACCTGTGAACTGAGCCTCGCCCTTGAAATAACGGCGGACTTCGAACTGGAGGTCACGAACCTGGAAGAACTTGTGGTCGTCCCAATGACGGTGATTGCTCCAAGTGAATCCGAGGTTGTATGTGTAATGTCCGTCTTTCGGATAATACTCGAGCTGTATGTTGGCAGAAGGAGCAAAGCCGAATTGCGGCATGTAGAACAAATCGTGGAGGAGATTGGTGCGGATTGCAAGCGCACGCTGTTTTACTGTTTCTTGTGGTTCGGATTTCAGAAAATAGTCAACTTCAGGTTTTCCAAGAGGTCTCTCTGCAACATAGCAAAGTACTGTGCATTCAGGACGGTCAAGGCAGACTTTAGTGTAGTCAGTAAACGTGACCTCCTGTGCATACGCACGCATAATAAACGCGAGGATGAAAATTGCTATGATGGATAATACCTTTTTCAATTTTGCAGCTGTTTATGAACGTAAAGCTAAAATTAGCTATTTTATTAGCTGCAAATTTACAATTTTTCTGCTATTTTTTTTTTTTTTTCTTTAGAAAAATGCCGAAATATGCTGCAAAACATATTTATGAACCGTTTTGAACATACTGACGGACACTTTCGATGAGTTTTTTGTAGAATTTGTTGTGCGAAAGCGTCTTTGTGTCGCCGAGAATGATCAGTTTCATGCGAGCTCGGGTTATGGCAACGTTCATGCGGCGCAGGTCGTTGAGGAAGCCGATGCGTCCCTCGTCGTTTCCGCGCACCATCGAGATCATGATCACGTCGCGTTCCTGTCCCTGGAATCCATCGACGGTGTTGACTGAAATCTGCGAGATGATAGGTTTGAGGTAGTTGCTCTGACGAACGAGTTTTCGTAAAAGCTGAACCTGGGATTTATATGGAGAGATGATGCCGAAATCGACACGGTCGTTGATGATGCGTTCGATGCCGATATTACGGCAATATTCGCGTAACGTCGTAACAAGCAGTAATGCTTCGGACGAGTTGAGACGGCTTTGCGAGAGAGGATTGAGCTGTTCCTCGAAGCCCATTTCGGATGTGTCGATCCATTCGACTGGAGTGTCGAGCGGCATGATTGTTCGGTTGGCTACGAATGGATCGGCGACGAGCCTTCCGTCGTAGAACCAGTCGCTTGAGAACTGCATGATATCCTTGTGCATACGGTACTGCACGGTGAGCAGTTCGACGCATGTCGGCTTCTTCTCTGCCACCTTCTCCATCAGCGTCTTATTGAGTCCTTTTATCTCTGCCTCGCGGCATTTGATGGTAGGAGGGAGCTGAAGGTGGTCGCCGGCGAATATCACGCGGTCGGATTTGATGATTGCAGCCCAGCACGCGGCTTCAAGAGCCTGTGCCGCCTCGTCGATGAAGAGAGTTGAGAAATGCCTGCGTTCTAGTACTCGTGAAGCTGTGCCTATCAGTGTCGAAGCAATGACGCGCGACTGGTCGAAGAGGTCCTCGTTGATGCGGATCTCTATCTCGGTGGCTCTATTGCGTAACTTGTTGAGGAAGGTGCTGTTGGCTCCGCGTTTCTCACGCAAGGCCTTACGGATATTCCATAGTTCTATGTAGTCGGGATGAGCCTCGTAACGTCGTTCGTATGTCGCTTCCAACAGGTTGTCTGACACGCGCATAGGATTACCTACACGGAGCACCGAAATGCCTCGTGCAAGGAGCTGTTCGCAGATCCAGTCAACGGCTGCATTGCTCTGTGCGCAGACGAGAACCTGTGTCTCTCGCTTGAGCGTCTCGCTGATAGCTTCGACAAGCGTTGTGGTCTTGCCAGTGCCTGGAGGACCGTGTACGATAGCCACTTCGCGTGCTCTCAGAACCTTCTGGATTGCCGAGTTCTGACTTGTGTTGAGCCAAGGAAAATTGACGGGTTGTGGCGTGCGGAAACTAGGGTGTCCGTCGCCTATGAGCACATTGCGCAGATTGATCAGTTTCTTGTCTTCGGTCGATCTTATCTTGTTGATGGCCTCACGCATCACACGATGGCTTGTAGCGTCGAACGAGAGCTGTACGCCGAGCAAGCCCTGCATGGCGTAGTCGCGCAGTATCTCTGCTGCCTGGATGTTAGGGATAGTGACCTGCATCCGTTGGTCATCGACACGGCTGATGGTGCACTGATAAGGGAAGAAGATAGGCATATCGCCACCTCCTTCGCTCTTGGATGGTGTTCGGAAGAATGCGACAGGACGTCCAGGCTCGAATTCGTGTTCGATGTCTTTCTGTGCGCCTTCAGCTATAGCCTGATCGTTGTTCACGACTTCGAGCACGAGCTGGTTCAGCGCGTTGTAGTATGTGCGTCCGGCAAAGATAGGATACCAGCACTTGCCCTGACGGATGCGTCGTATCACGCCCACATTGCGGCATAACTCCTCGTACTCCTGTTTCTCGTAGTCGTATTCGAGTTTGAGGAGGTATTCCTGTTGGGCGAAATATTTCTTCATCAGTTCTGGAGATCTACCACAATGCCGTATTCCATGCGGAATGGGCTCTGTGGGTAATATGGCATGTTGAATGTATCGTTGGTAACAGCGTGGTCAAGTGTATTGTTGATCATGAGGAAGAACTTGATACGCTTGAGGTTGGCATTGAGATATGTGTTGAGGATCGGATATCCGCCGCACTTTATCTCGTCCTGTACGGCAAACTGCTGTGTTGCCGGCTGATAGGTTGGTGCGTAGTACTTTGTGTTGTAATAGCAGGTCGCACCGAGTTGCATTGCGAGCACCTTGGCAATCTTGAACCGGAAGGAGAGATCCGAGCGCACACAGAACTTAGGCAGAGGCAATACGTCGTCCTGAGTTGAAGTCTGAACAAGAAGGGTGTTGTCCCAATAGAGCCAGCTGCCTGCCTTGATTCCCTGGTTTAGTTCGAGACTGAAGATATCTATCTGTCCGCCATACTGATACGGCTTGAAGTCCTTGCTGTCGAAATATATGTAGTTGCTGATATGTTCGATGCCTGCACGTACGGAAGTCAGAGTGCGCGACAGCTTCGCCGTACCATCGATGTGGAATTTCTGGATAGGGCTGAAGTCTTCGCTCCACTTGAAATGGTTGCTGAAATAGTGGTTCATCATGTAGCTCGGATGCGTATTCCTGAAGAATCCGCGAGCCTTGAGTGTGATGCTGTCCCTGCGAAGTCCTGTCTCCGGGTTTCTTCTGCCGAAAGGTATCACCGTCTGGATATCGCCTGTGATATCGACATCTCCGAGTTTGTCGCCCGAGACAGCTGTTCGTGCGGTCACGTCGAGTGTGAGAGCCGACGACTGGTGACGGCTGAGCTGACCACCGAGCCAGATGTTGTTGGAACTATGTTCCCTCTCGATGAAATCCAGATTAAGCGAATCAACAAGATTGACATAGCTTTGGTGTTCCCAACCAATGAAAGCCGAAAGACCGAGCTGCGACCATTTGCTGAAACCTTCATTGAGGCGTAGACCTACATAGGTAGAGAAATTATTGTAACTTGTTGAGTCGTTGGTCTCTGATATGTCGTAATAATTGTTAGGGAAGAAGCCTTCCTCTGTCTGGTCTGCACCACGCCCCATCTTGAACGAGTGTTTGTAGTGCTGGAAGTCAACTGTATGGAAGATCGTTCCGACAGGGATGAATTCGTCCCAAACGGCAGTGTCGCCCGCTGTCGTATCATTCCGCTCCACCCATTTGCCGAAGTCGTACGAATGGTTGAAATGGATGTTGTAGTGATCGGTAGTGTTCCAAGCGTCGTTCAGCTTTGTCGGCATCGAACGAGGATTGGTGAAGTTGTCGTTGTAGAAATCCGGATGAAGAGTGTGTTCGCGGTCGAGCACGCCACCCCATTCCTGATTGGCATATTTGCTGAGGTTGAACGAGAAGTTCGCCTTGTAGAGATCGCTCTTGTAATAGAGGTATGATACCCACTTGAGCGGCTTGGTTGACGAACTTGTATATTCGCCTCGGGCATATACGTAGTCGAGCATGGTTCCGATACCGATGTTCGGCTTGATGTTTCCCGCAAAGTCGATCATCAGGTGGTCGTTGGAATGAACCGACGAACCGGAATTGGAATATGATGCGACAGTGAAAGGAATCTTTGTGTTGTAGTATTTCACCTCGCTTGCATCGACCGCAAAGAGATGGTAGGCGTTGGCGAACATGAAATCCTTGTCTTCCTTGCGCGAGAAATACTCGTTGACCAAGTGCGGTGAATACAAGTTGCTTGTATAGCTCACCGCCATCGCCTTCGATTCCATTACCGAGTGGTTGCAAAGACCTATATAGCTTGTGTCCGGTTCTGCCTTGTAGGTGTTTCCTGTCAAAGGATCGAGATACCAGCAGTAACGATCGTCCGGCGGGTCGATACAAGGATCCTCACCGTCGTCATCCTTGTCCTTCGACGAAGAGCTGCTTGATCTTGACGAACTGCTTGAGCGCGACATTCCGCCTCCAAAACCGCCCAACGACTTAGTGTTGTCGAGCTGTCTTGACTGGAACTGTGCCTGAAGCGGAAGGCAAAGCACAGAAAGTATCAGAACTACTGTATATCGGAAAAGTCTGCTCATTATTATATATATAGTGGGCGCAAAGTTACTGTTTTGCGTCGAGAAAAGCAAATAAATTAACACGTAACGGTTAATTTTACTTAATCAATTAACATTTTCTTGCGAAAGATTTTGCAGTTTTAAGATTTTTAGTTAATTTTGCGCCGTAAAGTTAAAATTGATATGAAGAAGACAACGATTTGGTTTATAACAACTGTTCTGGTGATGGCTTTTGTGGGCCTGATTGCCATTCAGATGTCCTATCTTCAGGAAACCATAGATATACGACGCGATCAGTTCGACCAGACTGTCAAACGAGGTCTGTGGCGCATTGCCCGCGAGATGGAAAGAGCTGAGACCGAGGCATATCTTCAGGAAAACTACGACGATGCACAGCGTCAGCTGCTCGAGTCGCTTTCGCAGGATGATGATTATGGGACTCCATCCATCAGCCAGCATGGAAAGATTACCGTAACAGGTCCTGACGGTTCGGTTTCTACATTCGAGTTCTCAGGCACAATGACCGACAGCACTCAGACATCGTCGCCATTCAGACTGTCGAAGAAGCACGGTCGTAATACCATCCAGAATAGTCAGAAGGCTATGCAGGAGATGTTGAGAGAGCAGTATCTGCATCAGAAGGCTGTGCTCGACGATGTGATCTTCAGAATCCTCTCGCAGACCAACGATAAGCCTATCATGGAGCGTCTCGATATCAATAAGCTGATGATCACGCTCGATCAGGAGTTCGAAGGAATGGGAATCTTCCTCGACTATGAGTTCTGCATCATCGACAAAGACGGACAGATTGTTTACGATACCAACAACTTCACGACAAAAGAGGCTGAGAAATCGGGAATTTTCCTTCAGCCGCTCTTCAACAGCAATGTGTCGTCGAGAGTGAGCTATATCGAGATCTATTTCCCTGAAAGAAACAAGTTTGTGTTCCAGTCGGGAATGCAGTTCATGATTCCTTCGTTCGCCTTCTCGCTCATCATCCTTCTGCTTTTCACATTCGTGATCGTGGTTGTTTTCCGCCAGAAGAAACTCTCGGAGATGAAGAACGATTTCATCAACAACATGACACATGAATTCAAAACGCCGATCAGCACAATCTCACTCGCTTCGCAGATGTTGACCGACCCGGCAGTAAGCAAGTCTCCGGCAATGCTCGATCATGTGAGCGGAGTGATTGCCGATGAGACCAAGCGCCTCAGATTCCAGGTAGAGAAGGTATTGCAGATGTCGATGTTCGACCGTCAGAAGACCAATCTCAAGCTGAGTGATATTCCAGTCAACGAGATTGTGGCTAATGTAGTCAATACATTCACGCTCAAGGTGGAAAAGGCAGGCGGAAAGATAGAGTCGCATCTCGATGCTGACGATGATATCTGTATGGTCGATGAGATGCATTTTACCAACGTGATCTTCAACCTTCTCGACAATGCTTACAAATATGCGCGCGAAGAAGTGCCTCTGCATCTTGTCGTTTCGACCAGAAATGTGGGTAAGGACAAGCTTGAGATCCGAATCAAGGATAATGGTATCGGCATCAAGTCGGACAATCTCAAGAAGATCTTCGAGAAGTTCTACCGAGTTCCGACCGGCAACGTGCACAATGTCAAGGGCTTCGGTCTGGGTCTTTCATACGTGATGAAGATAGTGAAGGATCATGGCGGAGACATAAAGGCAGAAAGTGAACTCGGACAAGGCACAACATTTATCATCCTTATGCCGTTGCTTTCTTAAGCAAGTTGAAAATTAAAAGTTAAAAATTGATTGCAGCGCGAAGCTAATTATCAATTGTCAATTATCAATTAATATTATATAGAGTATGATTAATCAAGACAAAGACAAACTCCGTCTCCTCCTTTGTGAAGACGATGAGAACTTGGGTATGCTTCTTCGTGAGTATGTACAGGCTAAGGGTTATATCTGCGACCTTTTCGAAGATGGTGAAGCAGGATTCAAGGCATTCCAGAGAGGAAACTACGACTTCTGTATCCTCGACGTTATGATGCCTAAGAAAGACGGTTTCACATTAGCTCAGGATATCCGTAGCATCAACTCGGATATTCCTATCATCTTCCTCACAGCCAAGTCTTTGAAAGAGGATATCCTCGAAGGTTTCCGTATCGGTGGCGATGACTATATCACAAAGCCATTCTCGATGGAAGAGCTCATCTTCCGTATCGAAGCTATCTTGCGTCGCGTGAAGGGCAGTAAGGGTAGGGATGTTGTGGCTTACAAGGTAGGTCAGTTTGTCTTCGATGTACAGAAGCAGACACTCTCTCTCAACGGCGGTGAACCAGATAAGCTCACAACCAAGGAATGTGATCTTTTGAGCCTTCTCTGTGCTCATGCCAACGATATTCTTGAGCGTAACTTCGCACTCAAGACAATCTGGATCGACGATAACTATTTCAATGCACGATCAATGGATGTTTACATCACAAAACTCCGCAAGAAACTGAAGGATGACGAGAGCATTGAGATCATAAACATCCACGGAAAGGGATATAAGCTTATTGTCTCGGATATCGAGGCAATGACAAAGTAATCAGTTAGTTGATCTTTGTTTCAGGTACGCGTCCTGCGGCGAATGTGTCGAGGCTCCTGAATGCGACATCGATGAGTCGTGTACGAGCCTCGAACGATGTCCAGGCAACGTGCGACGTGATATAGGCATTAGGCAATTTCCATAGCGGATTGTCTTCAAGCGCCGGTTCTGTAGTCAGTACATCTGTGCAATATGCACGTATCTGTCCGGAACTGAGCGCTTTTGCCATATCCTCCTGATTGACCAATGGTCCGCGACTGGTGTTCACCACAACTGCCGATGGTTTCATCAATGCAAGAGTCGAAGCGCAAACAATGCCTTTTGTCGATTCGGAAAGCGGACAGTGAAGCGAAAGGAAATCGCTCTGTGCGAACAGTTCCTCTTTTGTTACCTTTCTGACACCAGCAGGAAGTGCCGATGCATCCTTGCTTGTCAAGGCACAGACATCCATGCCGAAAGCCAAGGCTATCTGACACACCTTCATTCCGATGTTACCCAATCCCACAATACCGAGAGTCTTGCCGGCGAGATCCGAAAGAGGATTGACAAGATAGGTTGGTGACTCGCTCTTGCACCATTCGCCTTCGTGTACACGTCGGTTGTAGTCGGCAACAGAGTTGGTGATGTTGAGGATATGGGCAATCGTTGTCTGAGCCACGCTGTCGGTACTGTATGCAGGGACATTCGTCACTACAATACCGTGTTCGGCAGCTGCCTTCAGATCCACGTTGTTGTATCCTGTAGCGAGCACGCCGATATACTTCAGCTTTGGCAGTTGTGCTATCTCCTCTGCAAGAAGCAGGGATTTGTTGGCAAGAACCGCGTCGGCATCTTTTGCGCGTTCCACAACCTTATCCCGTCCTGTGTAATCATAAACTGTTACCGAACCGAGTTTCTCAAATGCTTTCCACGACAAGTCACCCGGGTTGGCTGTATAGCCATCAAGAATCACTATATTCATAACTTTTTTCGCGTTTATTTGTGCACAAATATATCCTTTTTTCATTGAAAACACACATTATTGAGTAAAAAAGAGTGATTAGATTTGTTTGTTACCGCTAATATGAGTATTTTTGCGATAATGTAATGTAATAAATTAGACAATATGGTATATCACTTTGTAATTCTTAGCGATGAAGTAGATAACTTCCGCCGTGAGATAGATATCGATGCCGAGGCAACCTTCCTCGACCTTCACAATATTATCGTCAAGACTTGTAAATACAAGAGCGATGAGATGGCAAGCTTCTATACTTGTGCGCCAGACTGGTCGAAGATGGACGAGATCACATTGCTCGATATGAACGAGGATCCTACTCGCGAGGACAGTCTCGTTATGGAAAAGTGTCACCTCGACGATTACCTCAAGTCCGAGAAGTCAAAGCTTATGTATTGTTTCGACATGATGTGCGACCGTTATCTCTACATCCAGCTCAAGAGCATCGAGACAAAGGCTCACAAGCTTAAGCCAGAAGTGACACTCTCGAAGGGCGACGCTCCAAAGCAGCAGGGCGAAATTGAGGATATCTTTGCCGATGGACCGGATCTCTACGGTGACGAGAACTATGATCCAGACGAATTGGATCTCGACGGATATCAGGATCTTGATGAAATGGAAAGTGGAGGCTATTGATATGAAATACGATTTTGACCAGGTCATCGACCGCAGAAATACATCTGCATATAAATACGACCGTCTCGAACAGTTCTTCGGACGCGCCGATCTGCTTCCTCTCTGGGTGGCAGATATGGATTTTGCTACACCAGATTTCATTCTCGATACTATCCGCAAGCGTATAGAGCATCCTGTATTGGGTTATACCCGTGATCCTCAGGATTGGGCACCTTCCATCATCGATTGGGAGAAGTCTCATCATGGATGGGAGATTGCACCTGACAGCCTTTGTTTCATCAACGGTATCATGAAGGGTCTTGGTCTTGCCATCAGCAGATTGGTGCCTGAAGGAAAGAAAGTCATCGTGCAGCCACCTGTATATCACATGTTCAAGTATGTGGTTGACGGCAACGAACGCGAGATAGTATATAATCCGCTCAAGGAACGCGAGGACGGTCTCTATGACATGGACTTCGAGAATCTCGAACAGGTGATCGACGACGATTGCCGTATGCTTCTCCTTGCCAATCCTCACAATCCTGGTGGTGTGTGCTGGTCAAAGGAAACCCTCGCCAAGCTTGCTGAAATATGTGCCAAGCACAACATCATAGTTATCTCGGACGAGATCCATGCCGATATGGCTGTCTTCGGACACAAGCACATTCCATTTGCTACTGTCAGCGAGACAGCTGCACAGAACAGTATCACGTTCGGCGCTCCTACAAAGGTATTCAACATGCCGGGTATCATCTCTGCATGGGCAGTTGTTCCAAACCCGGAACTTCGTCACAAGTTTGTCGATTGGCTCGATGGTCTTGAGTTGCTCGACTCGAATATCTTTGCCATGCCTGCAGCAATTGCAGCATATAGAAAAGGTGAGGAGTGGCGTCAGCAGATGCTCGCTTATGTCGAGGATAACATCCGCTTCGTCGAGGAATACTGCAAGGATAATCTTCCAGGCATCCGTCCTGTACGTCCTGAGGCAAGCTTCCTCGTATGGCTCGACTGTCGTGGTCTCAACCTCAAGCAGAAGGATCTCGTCGATCTCTTTGTCAACAAGGCACGTCTTGCATTCAATATCGGAACCATCTTCGGTGAAGGCGGTGAAGGTCACATGCGTCTCAATGTCGCAACACCTCGCACAGTGCTCAAACAGGCACTCGATCAGCTCAAGGCAGCAATGTAAACACAATCAAATCAAAAATAACGCTTATGAAAAAACATTTACTCATTTCACTAATCTCTCTTATGCCTGCGTTAGCTTTGCAGGCTCAGACTGAGTCGGCTGCCGATGCTGTCAAGAACATGGGTCTTGGTTGGAACCTCGGTAATACTCTCGATGCCAACAATGGTAATGGTGCTAAGCCTGAAGATGCTTCTTATTGGGGCGTTCAGGGTCTCGAATCTGAAAATTGTTGGGGTCAGCCAACGACTTCCAAAGAGCTCATCAAAATGATGAAGAATGCCGGTTTCGGTGCAATCCGTGTGCCTATCACATGGTACAACCACATGGATGCTGACGGAAAGGTCGATGCAGCTTGGATGAAGCGTGTGCACGAAGTCGTTGACTATGTCATCAACGAGGATCTCTATTGTATCATCAACGTTCACCACGATACAGGTTGTGATGGTGGTAATTTCCATTCTTGGATCAAGGCAGACATTGACAACTATAACGAGAACAAAGAAAAGTTCGAAGGTCTCTGGACACAGATCGCTGAAGAATTTAAGGACTATGGTCAGAAGCTTGTTTTTGCCGGATACAACGAAATGCTCGATGCAGTAAAATATGATAATGGCAAGGTAGGTTCATGGTGCTACGCTTCGTTCTCTTCAGCTGGTCAGTACGATGAGAAGGTAGCAAAGTCGGCTTACGAGGGAATCAACGGTTATGCACAGAGCTTTGTCAACGCTGTTCGTGCTACAGGTGGCAACAATGCAGACCGTAACCTTGTCGTTCCTACTTATGCAGCTGCTGGCGGTGTTGGCGCTGGTACAGGTTGGAACAACGACCATCTTCTCGAACCTCTTACTGAAATGAAGTATCCAGAGGATTCTGCCGAAGGTCATATCATTTTCGAGGTTCACTCTTATCCTTCTCTTAAGGCAAAGGATCCTAAGGATGCCTGGAAAGAGAAGTTGAACACAATGACAGTTGACGAACTCATCGAGGACGTTACAGAATATCTTAAGTCAAAGGGCGCTCCTGTAATCGTTGGCGAATGGGGTACAAACAATGTCGATGCTGCTGTAACAGACTATGATGCCGACAGAGAAAACTATCTCAAGTTTGTAGAATACTACGTCCAGAAGATGAAGGAGAACGATATCGCTACATTCTACTGGATGGGTTTGACTGACGGTTTCTATCGTGGCGTTCCTGCATTCCATCAGCCTGAAATTGCAGAATGTATGGCTAAGGCATATCATGGAAGTGACTTCAAGGGCGAGTACCCAGAGGTAGAAGAGTCGGAAGAAGTGGTTTGCTTCTCTGGTGAACAGACTTTGGAATGGGGCGCTGCTATCAATATCAAGGGAGAACTCTTCAAGTCTTTCGACAATGACGTTCAGCTCTCAATCACTTATTCTCTGCCAGAAGGCGCCGACTACAGCATGATGCAGTTCTGGTATGGCGACTGGGATAAGGTAAATCATCCAACAGTGATTATTGATGGAGAGGAATTGCCTGCTACTGATGATAATGGTACTATAGTAGTAAATTTCGTGCCAGGTGATTACTATGGTGAAGACATCCCTTCAGGTGAGATCACAACAGCCCTTTCTTTCGATGAGGATACCTATGACAAAATCCTCAAGAAAGGATTCCTCTTCCAGGGACATGGTATTGTAGTTACAAAAGTAGTTCTTTCGTACGATACTCCTTCTTCTATTGATGGCATCAGCAACGATCAGCCAGCTTCAGAAGTAATCTTCGACCTCTCTGGTCGTCAGGTGACTAATCCTGGTACTGGAATCTTCATCCAGGGCGGTAAGAAGATGATTCGTAATAAATAATTGATAATTTATAATTCATAATTGATGAACAATCTGGTTAAGATTACCGTCCTCATGTTTGGTATGAGCTGTCTAGCAGCCGAAGCCGATGCACAATTCGGAAAGAGGCTGTTGGACAGAGTGAAACGTGAGGCTGAGAACAAGGTAGAGCAGAAGGTCAATGATGCAGTTACCAAAGCAGTAGATAAGACTGTCGATGAGGCTGTAGAAGGCACTAAGAATGTCGAGGAACAGCAACAGCAGGTAGTGACTGAAACTGCAGCACAGCCTGTTGAGACTGTAGCCAAGGATCCTGTGGCTGAGTATGATAAACTTGTAGCTGATGCACGTCGCGCTATCAGCGAGGATAACTATCATTACTTTGAGGTAAAAGACCGTAAGGCTGAAATCAACAGCGCTGCACAGGAAGCTGGCGTTACAACTACTATGGGCATTGTCAAGGAGATAAATGCTTATCTTGCTTCTTTCAACAATCCTCAGGCTGCTACCAAGTCAAGTAATGTCGCAACCAGAACCACTTCGACTGCAAAGCCTGCAAGCAGCGGCAGCAGCACAGCTAAACCTGCAAGCTCGTCAAGCAATACATCAAATAATAATGATCCGTTTGCCGGCAAGCGTCCTAGCAATCTCAGTACCTCTTCAGGTCGTGTGCACGATGGAAAGAGCACTACCTTTGGTGAGGTAAGCTCAAATGGCGAGATAAAGTATAAGGGTAGCTTCGTCTGCAAGATCGACAGCAAGGGCGTTATCTACGACCGTAGCAACAAGGTCATCGGTCAGGTCGATCGTGATGGTTATATCTATAAGCTTGTATCGGCTGGCCGTTATGACAAGATCGGTCGTGTCGATAGCAACGGTAATGTTTATAATGGTTCAAGCCGTGCCGGACAGATCACTAACGAGATCAAGGATGCATCTGGCAAGTCGCTCACAGGCGTATTGCCTCATGGCGTGAATAAGGTGCACATCGGCGTGATGATGTTCCTGAACAAGAGATTCTAAGTAGAAAAATCTTATTGATTTAGAAGTGCCAGCGTAGGTCAACACCGACTTGCGCTGGCTTATTGTGTTGTGCAAAGCCGCGCGCCATGCTTTCGAAGTAGAAAGTATTGTATCTGGTGTTGGTGATGTTCTTGCCCCATACTTCAAACTGGATGTGCTTTGTCTGGAGGATTGCACGAGCAGCGAGAGTCTGATAGTAGGCCTGTGATGCGCTGTTGCTTTCTGTCCAGTAGATACGGCCAGCGCCAGCGTATGTTGCGCCGATGGTGAGACGGTTTGCCCAGGCATTGTCGAAATGCCATGAGTAGCTTGCGTCGAGACTCACGGTGTGCTTTGGTACGAATGGCACATAGTTGCCGCTATAGTCGTAGCTGACAGTAGAGGCAGTCTGGCTTGCTACGCTCGAACAGTCGTATTCCTTGAAGATTGCGTATGTGTAGCCGTAGTTGAGGGCGATGTTGAGGTTCCTGATCACTTCGCCACGTAGGGAGAGTTCCCATCCTCGGCTCTGGCTATGACCAGCATTGACCATCATACGACCGAGACCGCTGTTGGTGAAACGTGCGATCTGCTGGTCGCGCGTGTTGAGGTAGAAGAGAGCAGCATCGGCCTGCCAACGATGATCGGCAGTCGAGAGGTGTGTTCCTACCTCATAGTTCCAGCTGTATTCAGGCTTGAAAGTCACAGTGCTTTCCACGTCGGTCACATCCGGGATAGGCATCTTCTCGTCCATCGCCTTGCTGATAGTCTCGACAACAGCTGCAGGCATCTTCGGATTGCTTGCCGAAAGTTCCTTGAGGAAGTTCTTCGAGTCCTCACGTATGTCGGTCATCATGACGCGCTGCAAGTCGCCCTGGAGCAGGTCGCTGAACATCTGCACGTTGTATCCGCCCGAACGTGTGCCGCGCGAAACGGTTGCATATACATTATTATCGCGCGTGAAGTCATACTGCAAAGCGAGTTTCGGCATGAACTGCCAGTAGTCGTTCTGTAATGTGCCGGCAAACGATGGCTTTGCCTTCATGTCCTTTAGGTTGATAGGCATCATCTGGCTTGTCATTGTGAAGTCGTAGGCGAGTTCGGCAGGCGCATTGTAGTCGAGAGAGTTGTGTTCGTAGTCGAGACGAAGACCGATAGTCGCCTTGAGCCTATCGGTGAAGGCAAACGAAGACTGATGGAAGATCGCAAGGTTGAGCACAGGCGTGTCGAATGTGCCGCCCATCACAATCTGCTTATCGTTGAGGGCAATCGACATCGGGAGTTCCATCTCACGCCCCATCATGTTGATCTTGAGTTTTGGCAGATAGCCGTTGATGGATCTTGTAAGGAAATCGACGCCGTCGCTCATGAATGTCACAGGACCAGTAGTGTTGAGGCTCTGATACATGAAGTTGGCGCCAGCGACCCAGTTCCATCGGCGATTGCCCTTACTCTTGAAAGTGAGTTCGTCGGTGATGGCATTGACCTTCTGCTTCTGTTCGATGGTGTAGATATCGGCCGAGAGCATATCCTGGTCGAAGAACATACGGTCGTGAAGACCTTGATAGCCTGTCACGTTGCTCAAAGTGAACCGTTCTGCCTCATATTGCGTGTTCAGTCCGACATTGATCACGTTGCGACGGTAAGTGTTCTCGTGATTGTTCGAGATCTTGCCGATGAGTTGCTGATATTGTTCGGCCTTAGGATTGACGGCACCTTCGTAGTAGTATGGATAAGCACCTTCGCTGTTGTGGTCGAAGTTCACATTGAAATCCAGCTTCAGATGTGACGTAGGAAGGTAGATAGCGCGGAAACGGCCACCGGCAGCCTGCATGTCATCGGCTTTCTTGTCGAGGAAGTCGTTGGTAAAGAAACCATTGCCCTTCTCGTAGTATCCGCCGGCATACCATGCGAAACGGTCGCTGCAATGCTCGTAGTGATTGGCCGATACTGTAAAGTGATTGTCACCGCTTGCATATCCCAGATGCACATCCGTGCCCGAATAGTTGAGCGGATTACGTGTATATGCCTTGATGAGACCACCCATAGTGTTACGACCGTAGAGCGTGCCCTGTGGACCGCGCAGCACCTCGATACGTTCGATGTCGGCAAGGTTGAAGTCGAATGCCGACTTGTCGTTGAATGGGATGTTATCGACATAGAGACCGACGGCAGGATTGTTGATGCGCGAACCGATGCCTCGGATGTAGATGGCGCTTGTGAGGCGCGAACCGTAGTCGGGCATGAAGAAGTTTGGCACGATCTGGCTGACGTTCTTCAGCGAGTTGATCTGCTGTTCCTTGAGGTCTCTACCTTTGAGCAAGGTGCTCGACATCGGCTGTTCGCGCAGAGGACTGGTCTCCTTAGGCGAAGCAATGACAGTCACCTCATCGATATTCTGAGTCTTGATAGTGTCTGAAACGGGTGATAGAAATATAGCAAGAATAATCGTAAAAAACATAACCATTTATTATAAAATCGGGCGCAAAGATACTTATTATTTCCGTGCTTTGCAATACCTATTTATTAGGGTGTCCAGTTCTATGTACCAAATTACCCAACAGATTTGAGAGTTTTGGTACGCTCTGTAACCCAGTTAGTGGACATGTGAGCTTTTGACCAAGCATCGATGTCCTTAAGTTTTACATTCACCATACGTTCTTTGA
>JAZQOF010000013.1:0-187939 GCA_045627785.1 Bacteroidales bacterium
TAAAACTCATAATTCAAATGATGAAGATTAGAACAATCTTGCTTTGCTGAGTACCTTCTTCATCATCGCATAACGAGGATCCTGTGTCAGGTCTCGTTCTGGACGAGTGTCGCATTTTTGATCAACTTTCTCAATCTCTTCTCGAAAACGTACAGCGTCCTCGCCATAAAGAGTTGGAATTGCCTTAATTGCTAATGCCATTGTATGTTTAATGTTATGTTGTTACTACTTATAGATGCCATAAAAAGTTTTAGACCAACATTTTTGGCGTTGCAAAAATACAAGTATTTTTTGAAAGTTCCAAATCTGTGGTGCAAATTCTGTCAAAAACGGGGATAATAATGCTATCAACCAGCTATTTGCCATTTACACCTTCGCTTTATCGTGCATAAATAAGTCGTGAATCACCAGTGATCGCGGATCATATCATGAACTAAAATGGAATAAAGATAGGGTAAAAGAAAAATCTTATCTCCCTATCTTTCGTCTGAAATGAGATCAGTAGTGAGGCAATAAATGACCATCCGTTTGACTGTCGTGATTATGATTGTTTATATTGTTTGTTTCTTTATCAGAAGAAAGACTCCGCTGCAAAGATATGTCATGAAATACAATTAAGAAATTCCTAACACCAGACAACGATTTTTCCTTCTGAACGACAAAAATAGAATCATCCCAATAGAAGGAGATAATTACGGCTTTATCCCTTCTATTCTGAAACTCCCACTTTGCAATCATCAAATCATCAAAAAAGTGTGACATTTTTGTGACACTTTTCATTTTTATCCCTTAATTTACACACTCAGAATTATCATATATAATGCTGATATAAAACACTATATAGATACTTGTATTATTTTGGCTATTAGGTTGCCTAATCCCCGAGGTTGTGACACTTCCTTCGCAAGTGCCCCACCTCAGAGTGCAGCAAGCTGCGTTTTTTATCTGTTTTAGATGCGCCATTTCTGACGTTATTCTTGCCGTTTCTGGCACTTCTATGGGGCGTGCAGGCATGATACCGTTCCAAGGCCTAAAATGTCTCAGAAACGAAATTATTAGGCTCGTCAGGCTCTAGGATGCCATTCTGATCAGGTCCATTTCTGCCTGTTCGTATAGGAGAAACATCAATTCTGATCGCCGATCTGGCTTTTAGGAACTCCAGAGGAGTGTCAGTAAGTTTCCGTTTCCAAGTGGGTCATTCGCCTTGATCAAGGGGTGACAGAATCTGTGATTCCAGATGGGACACTTGTACTCATTTCAGATGTGACAGTTCTTTCGTTCAAGGGTGGACACATGCCCCAGGATAAGGGTGGGCACATGCCACAAATCAAGGTGGGGCATTCGACCCTTTTTAAGCTTTCCCTTTTGTCATAGAAAAAGGACGCTTTCTCTTGGTCAAATGTCGTACTAAATAGGAGTATTTGATACTTTATTTTTTAGCTTTCCAAATTATAGAGCAGTACTTCCCAATTTCATATATCTTGTTTTTGTTTTCTCTTATTGATTACTTTTATTAGTTCATAGTTGCAAGTGTAGTGGATTTCTTGCGTGTAGTGTGGGATGTATTTTCGAACCAGGAGCAGGTAGTGGTAATTAGATTCGCATATAAATCCTTTTATTAGATTCATAGATATGCAATTCCATTTTTCGCTGTTTTCTTCTCTAACAATCATATATTGTAAAGATGTCTTTGTCGAACAGACAAAAAAAGACAAAGAGTCAATAGTCCTGAATTGTTCATTTGGAAGACAAGACATGAAATCAGCTATTGGTACAACTTCGAGGAGAATGCGCTCGATAATGAAATTGTTGTTTGTCGTATCTTGCTCTTTGATTTGAAGTTCATCTGGGTAGATGGGGTATAGATAGTCCATCTTTCTTCGGATTTTTCCAGCAAGGCGATGGATTTTTTTCATTCGTTTATACTTGGGAAGGAGTAATTGGCCCATCGTCATGCCGAAATCGAACGAAGCAAGATCTCTTTGGTTCTGGGAATTCTTTATTGTTTCCTTCATGCCTGGGATATGTATTTCTTTTCGCATCCAATCATATGATGGAATCGTTTTTCCCATAAGCAATTTCAACGCAAGGAACAGGGAGTCTGACTTTGCATTCATATTTGGCGTATGCGAATCATTTGGACCTACCCATTCATGTAGTTGCTCGATTGTAAGTCCATCATTACGGCTATAGATGGGTGCTTCAACGGGTTCCAATGAAAAGGTTTTATCTAATGCATTCATAAAGTTCTGGTTTAGTATTATTTCTTGCTCCTTCGGCTTCTCTATTCGGGCACAAGAGTCTTTTTTTATGGAATCTTCGCAAACAGGCAAGACTCTATGCTCTATAGTTTGGGCTAAAAGCAAGTGTGAAGAAAAGAGCAATACTATAAGTACTGTGCGGCCCATTAACCAATACTATATAATTAGAATTCTGCCATACCTCCGGAGATACGACTTTCGGTCTCTATTTCATTTTGCTTCTTATAGGTTCTACTCTTGCCACTTTGGAACCGATACACAATTTGTATGTTGAACATGTTACGGTATGGTTTCAAACTTTTGGTTTCTCCCAAATAGAAATCATTTGTCTGGATAGATTTAGATGTTGAAGACTTAATACCGAAATCAAATGGCAAGAACCAACAAACTGCTGTGGAGAGGTTCTTATTCCATTGTTTATTGGCGGCGAGCATCCAACTGTCTAATCCTGTCTCGTTATATCCTTGTATGAGAGATTCCTTTTGAATACTATGATAATAGCTCGCATTCAGATTCGCGAATTTTCCTTGGTATACAACGTCGGCGTTGTAATAGAATCCATCATAGTTCTTCTGCATGTCCTGATATTTTCCAATAGATTTATAATAGCCCGCACTGAGAGAGCAGAAAATACGTTCTGAAAGTGGAAAATCTATGTTTAGTGGCAAAAGAAGCTCCTTTATATCAGCATTGCGATAAGTCATTTCGAACTCGTTGCCGGTGCCGAAAACAAGTGATGTTATTGCATGGTCATTGATAGTAAATGATGGAGCAAAATTAAGCATGTCAAACACATTTATTTCTATTGACATCTTATGCTTAGTCGCATTCTTTATATCAGGATTTCCACAATGATATACATAAGGGTAGATAGCAGAACGGATTGTGCTGAGCTGCTTAAGATTAGGGTAGATGGCATCAGATGTATAGGATGCCTTCAATGTTATATCTTCGACAGGTATATAGCTTACCTGTAAAGACGGCAGGATCTGAGATTCAGTTCTCTTGTTGTCCGAATAAATTACATTATTGTCTATTGCTAGACCTGCTTCAATAGACCATTGTTGTGTCGGATTATATACAAGATAGCTCCAAGCACGGCTTTGTGTCCTGTGGTAGTCGAAATGCTCTCCTTCAGTTTTAAATCTGCGGTCATGGACAAGTGCACCAAATTTCATTTCGAGGTTATCTGCCAAAGACCATTTCAGATCTGCAGTAAAGTCTATGGCGTCTCTTTTCTCTGTATTGATCGTTGAATAATCGTTAAGCAGGTCTGAATACTGATTTGTATACTTGTTTTTGTAGTTGTTAAAAGAAAAATCAGAATAGATGTTAAGTTTATCTCCAATCTGACCTTTGTAATACAATGTATATGTATTGGAAATGCGGCAGGTTTTGTCAGTCTGGGAATAACTTAAGTTGTGGCCTTTCATTGCATTGGCAATTGCATCGTTTTCATGCAGGAAGTCATAATCGAAAGATAGAACATGCTTAGAAGAGACATTATAATTCAAACCTGCAATTACAGCTCTTCCATTATACCCATATCCTTCAATGCCTGAGACGGTCGAAATATCATTACCTGATATCTGATGTATGCTCAGTTCATTTTCAACAGGAGTGTTCCACTTGGATTTTCCATAGACTGCAGAACCATAAATACTTATTTTATTATGGGTATAGGCAATATTGAATGCCGGCTGTTCCATGAGCACATGATCCGATCCATTATTCTTGGACGGATTTGCAATCATCATATTGGACAGGTTGATATCCCATCCGTCCGCCTTTCTTGAAATAATCTCAATCACAGCGTCATACCCCTCTGAAGAGTAACGGCCTTTGGGATTATGGATCACCTTTACCTGTTTAATGGTTTCTGGAGGTAAGGACATTATAAAATCTTTGCTCTGAGGGCGACCATTAACAAGTATCAAGATATTACTTTTGTTATTGATAAGAATCTGGTTGGACGCTCTATTAAGTTGTACTCCTGGAATGTGTGCGAGAAGCTCATATGTGTTTATCCCCATGGATCTCATCTGGTCAGTGATAAGATATTGGTCTCCATCTGCGGTATGTTTCACAAGTTCCGCAGTTACTGTGACTTCTGGTATGCTGTCGGTACGGATTTCATCTTGAGCCTTTACAATTGACATATTACTCAAAAATGCGATAACCACCCAAAACAGATATAATGATTTTTCTTTCATCTTCTAGATAATTATAGCCAAAATAATTCGTTTACTGTTTTCCCAAAATAAGCAGACAGTTTTAATGCCAGTTCTGTGCTCGGAATGAATTTATTGTTCTCTACCGCAAATATAGTCTGTCTGCTGACACCTACGGCATCTGCCAGTTCTGCCTGCGAGATACGCTTGATAGCACGCTCTACTCTGATATTATTGTTCATCGTTTTTGCTCCTCAGATAATTAACAAACAAAGTCCCCTTAAAAAACACAAGATATAACACTGTCATCAAAGGGATGTTTGTACAATTGTGAATGAAACTTTTTAGTTGTCCAAAGCTGTCAGCAGAAACATAGGCTATCAAAAATTGGTCGAGAGAAATACTGATCATCTGGATAACGAAAGCATAAGCTACCACGAAAAACAGAGTTCTTGATCTTAAACTCTGTATATATTCGTCCTCATCCTTTTCTTGAGAGAGGCAAATAAAGGTCAGACCTAAGAATGGTAGGCAAGTAACAAGGAAAACCATAATATGAGATGCAACCTGAGGTATTTCTGTAGGCCCCCAGTCAAGAAAATGGCCAACAATTTCGAAGAGTCCAAAGATACCATAACCTATCAAGGAGGCACCCATCATCAACCAGCCTAATTTCTGGCAGGTATAAGGCAGTAACAACTGTTTCTTTTCCATAATATGTATAGTTTAGTTGTGCAAAAGTAAAGTAAACTTTACATATATCCAAATGATAATAGAAGATTTAATATTATTTTAATTTCATTAACCATTTGAAATATGGTTTTGCGAGAATAGGAGAGTGTAATACTAACTGTGTTTTATGGCTTATATTGCTTTCTTGTCTTGACACATTATAATTTATACCCTCTACAATTCCTTCCTATTTTTGCCAAGGACGAAATAGGGGCGACTCATCACGAGCCGCCCCTATTGTTTTCAATGTATACTATCCATAAAAAAGAACTTGGAAAAGTTCTTTTTGAATGATTCTACTTTTAATTCGCCCTCGATACATTATTTGTATTTACTTTATACTCTTATTTTATTATTGTATAACAGTGTATTCCTCCTATAATTAGATTTGTCATTTTTCCCTCCGCAATTTTATTCGTTTTTTCTAATAAATCTTATTCTAATATCAGTTCTGCAATCTCGTTTGCTATTTCTTCCACAGTGTAGGTAGCAGTACTTCTAGCCACCTTATCCGCCAATGACGGAGAGAAATCAACGACCTCCTTTTTGGTTATTCCATGCCATATCGGAAGAAGAACTTGCTCTCCGGTATTTGCCTTTGTTATGATTCCGTCTAGTTCGTAGTTTGTCCAACCCTTTCTTATGAAATCCTTAGATAAAACCACAATACCGAATTTACTCTTGGCAAGTCCTCTATCTATTTTGCGTCTAAGACTATCTCCGATTTTAAGTTCAAACTCATCATACCAAACCTTAAGTCCCTTCTCCAAAAGAGCAGTTGCTAATGGTCTAACCACATCATCTTTATCCTCTGATGCATGAGATATAAACACATCATACTCAAGCTGAGTGTCTTCAGAATCTCCTATAGGCAAAGTTTCCCTTCTAATGAGTGATGGAACAGAGGACAAGGCTGGTTCTCTATATTCTGGTAGTGGTGACGGAAGTTTCCTGATGGATGACCTGACAGTACCTCTTAATCCTGCGAGATCAATTGTTACATACCAATGGCCGCTTCTTGGGATAGTTAGTACAATGGGAGATTTTTTTGCCAAACCACCATAGTAATTATGTCGTCGTCCATTTCGGTAATTGCTATAGTTTGTACTATCCATGAGACGAACGTTTGCGGCACTACCTTGTAGTGTCACTTGAATCTGTTCACCACGATTACATTGATGAAGATCGTAAACTGTGTACTGCATAATTCTTACTCTTTTGTGCTGTTTGTAATCTCATAACAATATACATAAATGGTATCTTCAGTACCGCCACCAGTGTCTCCCTTCATACCTTTATCTAAAAAATGTTCTTCAACAACTTGTGCAGCAGCTTTGTCAATAGCAGTACGATATATCCACCATGAATGCTCCCTGTCAACATTGTGCTCTCCGAACAATCTACGATCAACATCGTTAGTTATTCCGATATAGAAATCAGAATAATACTTTTTCTTACTACAAGCCAAATGGCTTTCAACATCTGAGATGATTTCTCTTGAAGTTTTTCTCATAACTAACATTTTTTTGATTAAACTTAAAATTATGCCGCAAAGGTATATGCAAAGATTGCAGCCTAACTTCATTCTTTCAAAAAAATGATAGGAAACGGAAATTATTTTGTGTTCGTAGATATTTTTTCTACCCGTTTGTGTAATTTCCGCCTTAGTTGTATTGGCTTTAATATTTCACATTCATCCAAATATCCTAGAAGGATTGTCTCAAATTCATAATTAGGAATAAGCTTGTACTCAAATACAATATTATCGCAAGTCTTTTCTATAATTCTTTGAGAGCAATGAAGTGGTTTGCTCTCAATATATGCAGCTGCAGGATAAGATGCCTTAATGCATATAGTCTCTTTTTTCGCACCAATATTTACAGAAACACCGACTACTTGATCAAAATATTCATCAAGTTCAATGCCACGATATTCTTGGTATATCACATCTTGTGCACATTCAATAAGATCTATTCTGTCTAATGGAATAGTTACAACGGGAAGTTTGTCTGCCATACAAGGTTCATACCCAATGAGAAACCATCGATTATTGTATTGTCTTAGTTGGTACGGATGTATTTCCCTTATTTCACTTGGTTTTCTGAACTTGTGATATGTAATACGTAATACTGACTTGTTAATAATGTAGTCGAATAATGGCGTAAAATGATTCATCCCTTTTAAATAGGGGTTTTGAGCGAATGAAACAATTCCCTTGGGTTGCTCGGTCAGTTGGAACGTGTCCTCAAACCTTACCAAGACCTCTTCCATCCAGGAGCAATCGGGCAATCCCTTAAAACGCGACAGCATTTTAATTGTATCTGACAATTGAGTCATTTCCTGTTGACTCATTGGCAAGTTCATAATGGAATAATCACGTACACTATAATAATAATAAGCACGATGTCCATCCATTCCTTTAGCAATCGGAGCTGAATAACCTTCGCTATCCATCATGTATACAATATCTTTACGAATAGTCCTCTCCGACACACTTGTACCATAGTAATAAAATGTATCTTCGTTTACTATCCGTACCAAATCGTCCATAAAGTATTTCTTTGTTCTATCTCGAAAACAGCGATCTAACACTTTATGACGCTCAAAAGAGTTCTTAATTGTTGGCATATGATTATGAAACTGTTATACTTTCATCTTCCTTATCTGTTTGTTGCATCATCATATCATAGTGAGCACCTTGCCCCATAACAGTAAATATCTTGTGAAAGACTTCCTTGTTTCGAGCAATTTGGTCATCTGACAATTCAACAAACAAATCCTCAGGCATTGAATGAGACCCATCATTCACCCAACTTAATAATGCACGACATATTTTACGATCCTCTGCATTAGTAAACTTTTCTAGGATGACATCTGGACTTATACCGCCAAATACTTGAAAATAGTTTTCTATGATTCTACGCATTATATTCTGTGTGACAATACATGAGTTTAAATCATCACTCTTCAGTTCAGCCCACATTAATTCATATGAACTTTTTATTGGGCTATTCTTACCGTAGGATTGAACAGAAGATACATTGTCCCTTTTTCGTAATATCCAGTGATTAATACCATCACGCCATTTGCAATGTCTATCTAGAAATGCGATTTCCTTATGGAAGTACACATTATGAGTAAGAAGGATTGCTTGCTTAACGCTTCCTCTGCTATCGTGAATATCTGTAAATACTTCTCTTAACAAAGTACTGACGACAAACAACACATTACTATCAAGACTTGAAACTGGGTCGTCTATTACCAGCACACGATTCGTTGTTACGCCATCAGGATTATGACTTCCCTTTACCAACTGCATGTAATACAAAAATGTGATAAACGTCTTCTCACCTTCACTCAATGTAGATGTTGCAGGCTCACCATTCTCTCTTACTATCTGATAATGGTTCTTATTGTCTGGCACTTCTTGAAGCTGGAAGTTAGTAAATCCATAACTTTTCAACAATCTATTAATCTCATTGACTGTAGGAGTAACGCTTGTAACAGAATTCTCGAGGGCAACCAATTCCTGTCTTACTGTCTTATATTGTTGTAGGGATCCTTCTCTTTTTGACTGTAGATTCTTTATTGCTTTTTCTATACCACTAATTTTCTTAATGTGAGCTTCTATCGTTGCCGAATATGAGCAAGCATAATAATTCCAAATGTCCTTAACAAGTTGATTGCGTTCGTTTGTAAAATTGTCAGCTAAACGGTTATTCTCTTCAATAGCTGTGTTCGCATTTTGTATAAGAGTGTTTATGGAATCAATTATGTCTGTTGTACTTGTAAGTGAAATCTTACGGCTTGGCTCTTTCTTCTTTGATATCATCAATTCTGTATTGCTAGTGATTGCAATCTTCAATGCCACAAATGCAGATTCCAGAGAAGACATCTCAACGAATGACTTTTCCTTTGTTTTTTGTGTACGTATCGTATCATCTATCCCCTCTATCAGTGCAGATGACAACAAAGAGTATTTACTGATAAGAGCTTCTAATTTCAAAATATCTTGCTTGTAACCATCATCAAAGAATGAGTTTATCTTTTCCTTAAATTCTGGAGTTATCGTATGTTGCTGACAGAAAGGACACACATCGCTTTCTTCCTCGACATAACTCACACCCTGATTTACCCAGTCTGTACAGCCAAGACGCATAATCAAGCCTGCAATATCTATGTCTTGTTTTCCGACAATAGCTCTTTGCCATATTCCTTCTGACTCAATAGCAAGGCAGGCCTCATGCGAAAGCTTGTTGAGAAGCTCTTGACGAGAAGGCTGCCCCCCAAACATTAAAGAAGTCTTCCCCTTAAGATCTTCCAAAGAAAGAGGGGAATCATATTTATCTTCATAGGCTTTCATCAGTTTTGTCAGAAAATTATCCTTTGTTCCTGCACCTATCGAGGATTTTGTAAAATATGATTCATGATTCTTCAAGAGGTCATTCCATGCAGATTCTCTAAAGGAAACCTTCTCGGAATCGCATAAACTCTCTTGCTTGCTGATATCGTTCTTATAACCAAGCCCTATGCCTGTTATCTCTTCTAACTTTTTTCTCTTGCCTGATATCTCATTCAGTATTTCACCAGCAGCTTCACCTAATGTGAACACACCTGGCATCTGTTCTGAGTAATTCTTGTCACAGAAATCCTTGTTGTATGCAAGTACATCAATTGGATTTCCATCTTTCCACTCAACACGGCATTGTGGAAATGATTCTGCTTGAGCAAGAACCCTACTAATTGTGCTCTTGCCCGTACCATTTGAACCATAAATTACGTTGATAGCCTTCAAGTCATCAATATAAATACCTGTAGAATCAAATGTAGCAACATCTTTTATTTCTATTTCTTTAATCATACTATTTAATTCTAAACATTTATGGATTCCAACTCTTTCAGTTTACTCATTAGTCTTCCAAGTTCCGAGTAAGTATAATCCCTACCACTTGCCAGCTTCTCATCCATCGAGTGCTCTGCATTAGCGACTGCTGATGCCAACGAGCCACCATTGCGCTCAAAGTAAGAGTGCAAGCCCTTGCATTTAATGAAGAATTCTGCGGTCTTGCGGTATTCCACATTCTGGTTCAAGTCCTTCAACAATGACTCCTGGTCAGTATAAGCACGTGAAGTGTAACGGAAGTAGTACAAGAAGAACAACTCCGTACAACGATGAGTCTCATAGAACTTCACTTCACAATACAAACCTTTCTGGGGCTTGTTGATTGGTTGGGCATATTTCTTCTTCAATCGCTCGTATTGCGAACGTTCAGGTTCCTTGTCCTTGGTGTCCATATCTATGATACAGAAGATGTGATTGAATCCCATAGCCACACCCTCTGCAATCTTTGCATCCAAGTCCTTGATGTTTGTATGTTTCGGGTAATCTGGTTTGATTGTCAATCCCTTGAACACATCGCACAACGACTTGAAGTAGTAGAATTCCGTAGGACCTTCGCCGAGAATCAATGCAGCGTTTCTAAGCTTTCCCATGTTATTCCTCCAGATTTACGAAGATAGAACCCAATTCTGGTTTTGCACCCAATCTGCCGATGCGATACGAATTGTAAAGCGACAGATTCTTGTGCAGACCATACGAATCGCCACGGTTGTACTCAGAGCTTGCCGTTTCCTTGTTCTTCTCGACAAACCACACTACACCTCTGTTATCATTTATCAGGTCTTGCTGCAACAATGCCGTTTCCTGACTTGTGATAATCAACTGTGATTTCTCCGAGTTAAACAAGAATACATTTAAGTAATAAAACAGAAGGTCATAATGCAAGTCTTCACCCAACTCATCCAGATAATATACATGATCACCCGTAATCAAATCATACAGCACATCCAAGATTTTTATATACTTAAGTGTGCCCTTTGATTGCCAACCCAAAGGTATGTCGAAGTTTCCAGAGTTTGAGTGATTCACAAAATCCACGGAGTCGTTTGTTGGTCTCAATAAGGCTTCCTTCATATCATCCGGAATGTTTTCTCGAAGAACACGTTCACGAAAATCCTGAGGAATGAATCTGTCTTCTTGAACAGGTTTGAAGTCAATGATATTCAAGTCTGCTTTCTGAAGCATTTGATTAAAGAACTTTCTCTTCTTATCATCGTTGTAAGCATCCTTTAGAATTTCGACAAGACCCTTTTCCTTGTCACTGTCGCCATCCACATCGTGATAGTTCTCCATCACCCAGCCATGCAGCTTATTGAATGGCTTAATATCTTCTGTCAGTGCCATCTTCCGGCATACTGCCAGCACACTATGGTTGTTCAATGTGTTCTCACGAATCGTCTGCTGAGTCTTCTGTTGTAATTTCAATGTCGAACCGAACTTTATTTCAGCCTGTACATTCTCGCCTACAAATGTTCGTTCATAGAAAAGAGCCCTTGAATTATTAGGATAGTAATTCAAAGTCTCAGAGAGGATAAAACGATTATTGAATTTTATATCATAATCATATCTCACCCCATGGGCATAGAAAGACACATGCATCTCTGTAGGCTCCTCTTTGCTCAATGCAAACGGCATAAATCCATTTATATGCTTGTTTGCATCTGACTTTGGCAACACCAAAAGACGGAACACTTCATTCAACGCAATCAGCATATTAGACTTACCAGATGCATTCGAGCCGTACAGAATGCCCAGCTTATAGACAAAGACTCCTTCCGAAACCTCAGTCATCAACTCTGAAGCTGGACCTTTAGCCAGGAAGTTTATCTCTTGTTTGTCTCGAATGGATAAATAATTCTTAACCCAAAATTCTCTTATCATGACTAGTTTTTTTTGATTTTTTTATTGTATGCTTATGTAGTTTTGCTACAAAAATAAAACATTTGTTTTGAATTTGCAAATAATTTTGTTGAATTTGGTAGAATATCTACAATATTTAACTATATTATATTGTATTTGCATTCTAAATATGGCTTTTTTTGAACGGAGTTTTCAAAAAAAGATGCTGAATACTTGATCAAAGACAGAACGCATGTTGTATGATATAGGAAGTCAAAGACCCTAAACTCAGACAGTGTCTGACAGTAAATACGAACAAAGGTAATATTGTTCTTGACAAGCCAAAGTCAAACAACTATGCCTTCCACTACGACGAGGAAGAATAACTACAACCCATACGAACACCCATCAAAAAGCACAACCGCACTGACTCATTTTAATCGGTGCGGTTGTGTTTTTTGGGTGTCATTATTTATGCTGATATAACTAATAACACCTCTATTTCCCCTCTTTTTTAGTTTTGGTTGGTAGTTACATCTCTAACGGTTGCAATTGGCAAGACATTCATAATTACCATTTATATCCAACATGAACACTCGTTATCTGGCACATATTCTCTTGTTCAGCCATTCCTGACGCATTATTACCCGTTGATGGCAGACGTTCTTTTGCCACCCAAATTAAATCCTCATACATATATCGCAGTGACAAAGGATTCATTATCATTTGACAGTCTTCCACAAAATAGAGCTAGATAAGTACAAGCAATGTTCATGTTATAACTTGTCATACGGATTTTCCAGCGGATTCTTCAGTAGGAAATTCTGCACTTTCTTGTAATGGTTCATCTCGATTTTCATTAAGATTCCAGATTCACACCAGATAGGCAGGTAACGTTCTGCTGTCTTCACATTGATGCCCGCTTGCTTGGCACACTCGTTCCAGGTTTGTTTGTTGAACTCGGAAGGAAGTATTGAATACAACTGCTTCTGTTTTTCTGCTTTTATCGGGCCTCCATCATTCTGATTGATCTGGTGTTGAAGCCGAGGAAAACGTTGTAGGATATAGGCAGTATGCTGTAATGCGACCTTGGCAATAGCAATGGCACAGAAGTAGTCTTTGTCCTCACAAATCAACTTTGTAGGAATGATTTCATCCTCCATGTGACGTAGTGCTGTCAGGATCATTGCTATGCGAAATGTGATGAGACCCATTCTTCGCACCGATGCCAGTATCGAGATGCCGATAATGGAGTAATACTCATTCTGAGCCTTATCGAAGAATTCATTGAAATGCTCGATCTGATGAGGTGCGAAGAAAAACTGAACTTTTGTCTTTCGATTGTCTAACTTATCATAGAATTTAATGAACTCACTTCCTATAGCCAGTATCGCATCGTCGAGAGAAGTCTTGCAGTCATCGAACACATTATGCCAGCAGATGTCAAGCTCCAGGTAATAGAATATGAATCGGCTGAACAATCCGTCTTCTGTATTCGGAATGAAATTGATTACCTGCTGTGGTGTTCCCGTCATTATGACTGTCAGTTTCGGTTCGTCAATCGAGACATATTCCTGATTCTGACGTCGCATATAGGAAACACTCTCATGCTGGAATGCCTTGCGTAATCCAACGACATAGTTTGAGAAATCATTACGGATGGCAAGTACAAGTTCATCACCCTCAGTTTCAAAAATCAGTCCTCGTCCATCGTTGTCATTGAGCATCTGATATAATGCTGTACTTCCGCTGTTGGCAGGTATCAGCAATGCTTCCAGCTTTGGCGGTTCTGGAGCTGTGTCTTCTGATTGATCTTTGTTCTTCGCATTTCTCCGGCATTCTTCATTGTAGGCCTTCATCTTTCTTGCAAAGGATTCTCGTTTGCGGTCGTGTATCGGCTTAACCAGATTCTTGCAATGCGTGATGCTTCCCTTTCCTGCTGATGCAGGAGCCGTTACGAAGAGATATAGGTTGGCATGATAGTCTCTTTTATCGTATCTACCAAAGATGTTTGGAAGACATGAGGACAGTGTGACGATAGAGCCGAGTAATAGGATGTCCGCCTCTTCGCTTGTTGTAGCATAGTTCAGAACTTTGCCGAGAAGATCAGGTAAGGTATCCAATTTTACTTGTTGGGTGAGTGGAATCAAGGGAGGAACTACAATATTCTTGCTTCCATCACCCTTAGAATCCGCAAAATCCGCAGAAACCTTATTTGAGGTTCTTAAGGTTATTGCGGTTTCTGAGGTTCGGCTCTTTTGGCCTGCCTTAAAACCAGCCTTTCCTGCCAGAAAGAAGAAGGTCTTGACTGTTATACCTGAGCCTTTCCCAGCAAGGCACTTGTCGTATTGAGCCTCGCACTCTTCCCACTTATAGCCAGGATAGAACTTACTGACATCATGGAAGTAGTTTCGTCCGTTTTCACCTAAGGCATCGCACAGGGCAAAGCCAATGCTGCACCAAGTAGGGTAGTCGATAGTAATATCCTTTCCTGAGGATACTATCTGCTGAACAATGGAGTCGATATCGTCGGTGATGCTCCCTTCTTCTGATAATTCCGTTCCTTGCCATTCTGTAGGAAAGAATGGTTTTACTGCTTGATGTGACATGTCTGCATCAATATATACATCTGGGTCGTGAGGCAGGAAACATGTTCTGGGAATATCTTTGCCTGATGGATCCGTCTCAACATCATAGTTCTGTTTGAGATAGTTGGTGACTGCTGCAAAATACTCTCCATGGGTAATACCTTTTATTGGCATATCAATGATCCATTTCAGACCGTTACCAGACGGACTGATGAATGCCATTCGGGTAACGAAATGCGGATCAGAGACCAGCTCCTCTTTCAGTACCTCCGGATTGTCGATATGATCAAAGTCGAGACACAGAAGTCCTGAATGTACAATGAGACTCTTTGCCTCACGCTTAGAGAAGATTCCAGAGAAAGTACAGAAGTCAAAATGCGCGGCTTTGTACTTTCGGGCATCCTCTGTGGCGGTGATTCCTCTTAATGTTGCTGTTACTGCCTCGGCTTTCTGATCATTGGCAATGTAGTGACCGATGTCTGAGATAGTCACGCATCCTGATGGTTTCGTGTTCTGGATAGGAGCCGGAAAGAAAGAGAAGCTCGGCTCCTGTTGTACTGTCAGCTGTTCCATGTCAATTGCGTTTTGTTGAAGCTATATGATCCAAAGCTTCCTTTTCAAGTTCAACCATTGTCTTTCGACGGCTCGACTTGATCCATTCGTCTATTTCTGACTTTAGGAACATAAGTCGTTTGGTCTTCTTATGATATGGTATGAGTTTCTGACCTACCCATTCGTAGATTGTCTGTTTGGCTGGGTGATCAGGAAGGTACTGGCTCAGCTGTGAGACGTTGAACCAGGCATCTTCATCTGTCTTTGTCCCTTTTGCGGAGATAACCTGTACGGTTTCCTGAATGTTTTCAACCACCTCGATAAGGTGTTCGATAGCCTGTGGCATGTTGTCGTGTGATACGTTGTTCATATTTTTTCAAGATGTAATGATTTGAAAAGTTCGTCCAGATCGATGTCCTGCATCGTAAGTTTTAAGTGTGTATGACAGAAACCATGGAAAGTCAATCTGTGGCGTATGCTGGCCGATTTCTTCCAACGGTTTAGAAATACTGATAACCACGACTTATCAGGCAGGTCCTCGAATACCAGATAGTGATCAGGTGATTGTCCGTCATAATGTCTGAATACGGACTTGGGCAATCTGAGGTTTCTCAGTTGTCCGTAAGTCAGTTCCTGGATCTTCTCGTACGTGAGTCCGCTGAAGATGGCCAGGAATGAGGCCTGCTTAATCTTTTCCTCCATACATGGAGCCGAGGACAAGGAGTGAAGTTCCTTGATGGTCAGTAATCCGTCGTAATAAGGAACCGTTCCGTCACTCATAATAATTGCAGGGGTGCAGTGAGTAGCATTCATACCTATTATATTTAATAATGTGTAATATTCCGTGATCTTTTTCTGAATCACGGTGCAAAGGTAATAGGTGATAAACCGATGATGCAAGAGGTGATTTTAGTCCACGCAAAAACACATAACAATCTACTATCAGTCTCTATCGAATCATCGGTTATCACCGTTGATTATCCAATTATCACCCCATAATCACCGCAATAATGAAAGGAAAAACTACATAAAACACAATTCGCTCCACTGAATTTTCGTCAGCGGAGCGAATTGTGATAGTTTGATTTCGTCAGAGTTCTGAAAGACCTTCAAGATTGATGGTGTTAGCTGCTTGAATCTTCTTCTGGTCAACAACCTTAGTATAGATCTGGGTTGTCTCGACCTTGGTATGACCAAGCATCTTGCTGATGGTATAGATATCTGTGCCATTGGCGAGCTGTAGAGTGGCAAAGGTATGTCGCATGCAGTGGAATGTGATATCTCGGTTTATTCCTGCATCGGTAATCCATTGCTTGAATGCCTTTGTGTTATATGGGGTGTCTTGGAGACCGTAGAATACAAGATGATTTGGATCTCCTGGTTCTCCGCATATCTTGTATGCCTGATCCGAGATAGGCATGTATTCTACATTCTTGGTCTTACGCTGCTTGAAATGCAGCTTCCACTGGCCATCAACGTTGACAATCTCACTCCATTTCATCTTGCGAATATCGCAATGACGTAATCCGGTAAATACGCTAAAGATGGCCGCACGCTTTAGGACAGGCTTTGAACATGGGGTTTTTACCAGCTTCTGTACCTCTTCCAAAGAAAGGTATTCTCTAATCTTGTTGTCAGCAGGAATGCCCTTCACCTTGCTTGCGATGTCCGTAGTGAGGTATTCGTCGATGAAAGCTTGACGGACACCAGCCTTGAAGATAGCAAAATATGTAGATGCAGAACTCTGAGAAAGAGTGCCAGACTTGCCTCCACCTTGAGGTGCGCTCAGGAAGAACGGCTTCATCTGTTCTACAAAACGCACCGTGATAGACTTCATCGGAATAGGTTTGCCATCGGCCTTGATCTTCAAAAGCTCATAAACTCTCTTCCAGTTGATACGGATCGAGTCGGAGTCATTCTTGTGACGCTCTTTTCGAAGCTGGTCAAAATACGTAACGAAGTCAACTTTGTCACGTTCGTTCTGAAGTGCCTGTCGTTCATCCGACTCTGCATAGAGAGCTGCATTGTCATATTCATGCTGACGGGCTGCTCGAACGTTCTCAGCATATACACAGGCGTCGATATCAGAGGTCGATCGGCATTGGATGATTCCGGCATTATCCCTGCGAGGCTTATATATGGCATCCTTGCCCTTACCTCCCATAGGATGTGCCTTGTCCCAAATCGGTGTGCTGATAATACGATTGAGAGTTTCATACTTGCGCTGTGGCTTGTCTGATCCAGGTGTGAAAACTGGATACATCTCGAGATAAAGATTCCAGGTGTTAGCTGTTCTGCTCTTGCGAATCTTCACCGTTACCTTGGTGTTTGGAAATTTTTTAATCATAATTTAAAAGTTTTATTTGTGAAACAATCATCAACGTCTTCTTTTGGTACATAAACAAAGTTACCGAATTGACGGGATGGAATATGAAATTTACGGATCATACGATATACAGTGCCATCATTCAGATGGTATTTCTCGCATACCTGACCAATGGTGTAGCAATCCTCTGGCTCCAACCTATACAGTTTGGGTTTCGGTGGTAGTGGCTTCGAGACCTTCTGCTCGGTTCTGGTAGGGTAGCGGTCAGCTATATCCTGCTGCTTAACCCTTAATTTTCTGGCACTAATTTTTACAGAAGGTATATTTCCCAGCTCAATTTGAAGGTATAGAGCCGATCGAGACACTTGGAATTTAGCAATCGCCTCAGGTATTGAGATGTAATCCTTAGTGTTATCTACTTGACTTGCAAGGATTTCACGTTGTAAGTCTCGTTTTCGAAGCTTTGCCCTTCTATGAGCAGCCTTATTGCTGCATTGCTTGCAACAATACTGGGCATTTGTGGCAAGTGTACTACGTGCAACAAATAACGTTCCGCACTCCACGCACTTGCGAGGTTTTACTACTGTTTCTTTCATTTTGTTTAATTATTGGTTTTCAGAGGGTTTAGTGCTGATAAGTCCCGCAACCCCTCGCGTTAAGTCCTGCAACAAATTTGCAACAAATATATGAAATAAAAGCACTATACACCGATAAGTAACAAAATGTTTAAAAACAAGAAGAGCATGTAAACCAATGGCTTACATGCTCTTTTGCACTAAATTGTTATCGATTCTTATCGAAATTACTTCACCTCCTCAAAGTCTACATCTTGAGGTTCTCCGTTTGAAGGTCCCTGCTGAGGTCCACCCTGTGCGCCAGGCTGACCGTACATGTTCTGCGCTGCCTGGCCCATCATCTGGTTGAGTTCTTCTGTTGCAGCATCGATACCTGCAATGTCTTTGTTGTCTTTTGCTGTCTTGAGACGAGCAACAACATCTTCAATCTTCTGCTTCATATCTGCAGGAATCTTGTCTGCGTTCTCCTTTAGCTGCTTCTCAACCTGGAAGATCATAGAATCTGCAGCGTTGATCTTGTCAACTTTTTCACGCTCAGCTTTATCTGCTGCCTCGTTAGCTGCAGCTTCAGCCTTCATGCGCTCGATTTCTTCCTTTGAAAGACCGCTTGATGCTTCAATACGGATGCTCTGTTCCTTGCCTGTACCTTTATCCTTTGCAGATACGTTGAGGATACCATTTGCATCGATGTCGAATGTTACTTCAATCTGAGGAACGCCGCGTGGAGCCATTGGGATACCATCGAGGTTGAAGATACCGATTGTCTTGTTGTCCTTAGCGAACTGACGTTCACCCTGGAGAACGTGGATCTGTACTGATGGCTGGTTGTCAGCGGCAGTAGAGAAGACCTCAGACTTCTTTGTTGGGATAGTAGTGTTTGCATCGATGAGCTTAGTCATCACGCCACCGAGAGTTTCGATACCGAGAGAAAGTGGAGTTACGTCAAGGAGGAGGATGTCCTTACCACCACCTACCTGGCTGTCACCAGCGAGGATAGCACCCTGAACTGCTGCACCTACTGCTACTACTTCGTCTGGGTTTACACCCTTAGAAGGAGCTTTGCCGAAGAACTGTTCAACTTCGCGCTGAACAGCAGGAATACGGCTTGAACCACCTACGAGGATAACCTGGTCAATCTGAGAAGTGCTGATCTTTGCGTTAGAAAGTGCGCGACGGCATGGTTCAATACAAGCCTTGATAAGATCGTCGCAAATCTGTTCGAACTTAGCACGGCTGAGGCTTTTAACGAGGTGCTTTGGAACACCACCTACAGCTGTGATGTATGGAAGGTTGATTTCTGCTGTTGTTGAAGAAGAGAGTTCGATCTTAGCTTTCTCTGCAGCCTCCTTAAGACGCTGGAGTGCCATAGGATCCTTCTTAAGATCTACACCTTCCTCATGCATGAATTCTGATGCGAGCCAATCGATGATCTTGTTGTCGAAGTCATCACCGCCAAGGTGTGTATTACCATCAGTTGAAAGAACTTCGAATACGCCGTCTGCGAGATCGAGGATTGAGATATCGAAAGTACCACCACCAAGGTCGAATACAGCGATCTTTTCTTCCTTGTCGAGGTTTCCAAGACCATAAGCAAGAGCGGCAGCTGTAGGTTCGTTTACGATACGCTTTACCTCAAGACCTGCAATCTGTCCAGCTTCCTTGGTTGCCTGACGCTGAGCATCGTTGAAGTATGCAGGAACTGTGATGACTGCCTCTGTAACTGTTGTTCCGAGATAATCTTCTGCAGTTTTCTTCATCTTCTGGAGAATCATTGCGCTGATTTCCTGCGGAGTATACTGACGACCATCGATTTCAACACGAGGTTGATTGTTGTTGCCTACAACTTTGTAAGGTACACGAGTAACTTCGGAAGCGCTCTGCTGCATATCGCAACCCATGAAACGCTTGATTGAATACACTGTGCGAGTTGGGTTTGTAACTGCCTGACGCTTTGCAGGCTCACCCACCTTGCGTTCGCCACCATCGACGAAACCAACGATTGAAGGAGTTGTGTTACGACCCTCTGAATTTGCAATGACAGTTGGAGTGTTACCCTCCATTACGGCTACACAAGAGTTTGTTGTGCCAAGGTCAATACCAATAATCTTTCCCATAATTATAATTTTTTTATTTGTTTATTCTATTTTGTTTAATATCTAGCTTTGCAAAAGAAGTTTTTTGCATTGCACTTAATGATTTGCAAAAGGTGTGCCAAAAAAGATTTTTGCTAAAAAATAAACTGTTTATGTCATTTTGTCGTTCGATATTTTGTTTTTATATAAAAAGAGTCTATCTTTGAACCTTAAAGATTTTACACATTATTAATATATATAATATGAAGATACGCGTTGGTTTTGGATTTGATGTGCATCGTTTGGTTGAAGGTCGCGAACTTTGGTTGGGAGGAATCAAATTGGAGCATGAGCTCGGATTGCTCGGACATAGTGATGCCGATGTTTTGATCCATGCTTTGTGTGATGCATTGCTTGGTGCTGCAAATATGCGTGATATCGGGTTCCATTTTCCTGATACCAGTTCTGATTTCAAAGGTATAGACAGCAAGATACTTTTGCGTAAGACAATGGATCTGATTCGTGAAAAAGGATATGAATTTGTGAATGCAGATATTACTGTTGCAGCCGAAAAACCAAAACTTAATCCTCATATTGAAGATATGAAAAAATGTTTGGCGCAAGTTATGGGTGTAGATGTGGATGATGTATCTATTAAAGCAACCACAACGGAAAAGCTAGGTTTTACTGGCAGACAGGAAGGAATTTCGGCTTATGCGACAGTTTTAATACAAAAAATATAGAATTTTGTTTGTTGTTTGGATTTTTTGAAGTAACTTTGCCCAAATTATGAATTTAAATATGAGAAAGTTTTTATCTTTTATTGTTTGCTTGTTTGTAGTGTCGAGCGTGTCAACTATTGCTGACGCGCAAGTTAAGATGACAGATAAGCAGGTTCTTGAATATGTAAAGCAGGGAACGAAATCTGGAAAAGATCAGAAAACTCTTATGCAAGAATTGGCTTTGCGTGGTGTGGATCGTGCGCAAGCTGCTCGCGTGAAGAAACTTTATGAACAGGAACTCGCAGGAAAGGCAATTGAGGATAACGATACATCGGGAAGTCGTTTGCATACGGTGAATGGAAAGATAACAGATGGTGAAAATGCTGAAAATGAAGATGATTTAGATCCTAAAGAATCTGATGGAGAAGAAAAGGTTCAGATTTTTGGACGAAATGTATTTGCGAATAAACAGCTTAATTTTGCTCCAAGTTCTACTCTTGCGACTCCGAAGAACTATATCCTTGGTCCTGGCGATGAAGTTATCGTTGATGTTTACGGTGCTAATCAAAGTACTATTCGTAGTGAAATAAGTCCGGAAGGATATATAAATGTCGATGTTTTAGGTCCGGTATATCTTAGCGGTAAAACTATTGATGCGGCAAATGCATATCTGAAGAATAAGCTTTCGGCTATTTATAGCGGATTGAATGAAGATGCTGGTGAAACAAATATCCAGTTGAGCCTTGGACAGATCCGTACTATTCAGGTCAGTGTGGTAGGAGATGTGAAGAATCCTGGTACTTATAACTTGTCATCATTGAGCACAGCTTTTCATGCAATGTTTCAGGCAGGTGGTGTCGTAGATCCTGGTACTATTCGCTCTATTAAGGTCGTAAGGAATGGTAAGACCGCTTCGACTGTCGATGTGTATGATTTGTTAGTGTCAGGTTCGCGTAAGAATGATATTCGCTTGATGGAAGGCGATGTTATTGTAGTTGAACCTTATAAGAGCATTGTGAAGGCTAGTGGAACATTCAAGCGTCCGATGTATTTCGAAATGAAGGACGGAGAGACTGTTGCAGACTTGCTGAAATATGCTGGAGGTTTTGATAAGGGCGCTTATTCGGAGAATGTTAGCGTTATCCGACAGAGTGGCAATGATTCCATCGTTTCCGTAATAGAAGCTTCTCAATATGCAAGTTTTAAACTCCAGGATGGTGATGAAATTGTTGCCAAACAAATAGAAGCTCGCTTTAAGAATAGAATTCAGGTGTCTGGTGCTGTTAATGTGCCTGGTATTTTTGAACTTAACGGTGATGTTAATTCGGTGAGAAAGCTCATAGCAAAGGCAGGTGGTTTGCAGCCTGAGGCGTTTATGGAACGTGCAATTATACACCGAATGAGAGATGATAGGTCCCTTGAGAAATTGGCTGTCGATCTCGGAGGAATAATGAATGGTTCCAAGGCTGATGTCGCTTTGCAGAATAATGACTCATTATATATTAATAGTTACTTTGAATTAAATGACTATGGCACTTTGACTGTTAATGGAGAAGTTGCCTCTCCTGGAGTTTTCCCTTTTGCAGAGAATACGACTGTTCAGGATTTGATTTTGCAGGCAGGAGGTTTGCTTAGAAGTGCATCTGTTGCACGTGTCGATGTTGCAAGAATGGTGCTCGATAAGGAAAGCCTTATCGCACAAGGTGATATTGCAACATATTATACATTCTCTCTTAAGGATGGATTCTCTCTTGATGGCGCAGATCATTTTGTGCTCGAACCTTACGATGTCGTGACAGTTCGCCGTTCTCCGTCTTTTGTGGAGAATAGAACGGTGTCTATATTTGGTGAAGTCAATTTCCCTGGTCAATATAATTTGAATAAGCGAGAAGAGCGTGTTGTTGACTTGATTAAGAAAGCTGGTGAATTGACGGATTTCGCATATGTGAAAGGCGCTCGTTTGATAAGGCGCTTTACAGAAGAGGAGCTTGAACAGAGAAAGCGTGCACAAGAGGCTTTGTCTGCAACTGGAGATACAACTAATGTAAACGATCCTGAGACAACATATCTTGTTTCATTTGATTTTGAGGATGCTATTAAGAATCCGGAAGGTGACAATAATCTTGTTTTGCAGGCTGGCGATGTGCTCGATATTCCTGTGTATAGCAATACCGTGCGTATAGATGGTGCCGTGCAGATGCCAACTTCTATTGCATATCGAAAAGGTTTGAATAAATCCGACCTTATTAATGCTGCAGGTGGCTATCAAAAGTTGGCATATAAGAAACGTGCGTTTGTTATATATATGAATGGAAGTGCCACAAAGCTTGGTAGATTCACAAAGATAGAACCAGGATGCCAAATCTATGTTCCTAAGAAAGATAAGACTCCTGCTGAAAACTTGCAGAAGATAATGTCTATAAGTTCTTCTATGGCTTCGTTAGCTATGATGGGTGTTTCAATTGCAAACTTGTTGAAAAAATAGTTATGGATCAGTATAGTCAGGATTATATTAATCCGAAATTTGAGGAGGACGCGCCAATTGACTGGGCAAAATATATTGCTGCATTTTTAAGGAATTGGAAGAAAATAGGTATAATTACTTTTATATTCGCTGTTTTCGGCGTTGGGGTCGCTCTTACCCAGTCTCGAAAATATAGCGTTTCTGTGACATTGGCACCAGAATCAACTGGAGGGTCAAAAACCGGAAGTTTAGGTGGTTTAGCGAGTATGTTGGGCGTAAATGTCGGAAGCTCTTCTAGTTCTCCTGATGCTTTGAATATTACAATATTTCCAGAAATAGTTTCGAGTACGCCATTTTTAACTTCGTTGTTCGATGTGGAGTTAAACAAGATGCCTAAGCTTCCAAAAGATCCTGTGGAGGCAAGGGCTGTTATGTCGGGACCGTTGGCGTCAGTCAAGTTATATGATTATCTGACGGGCCGAGATGAGGATGAGTCGAGCTGGTGGAGCGAATTCAAGGAGTCGGTTTTTGGCTTTGATAAAGATAGGGAAGATGCAGATTATTTGGTTGTCGATGAAAGTCGACTTACCAAAGAGCAGTATTTTACAATGCTTGATCTGCAGACTATGATCTCTGTCGATGTCGATAAAAAGACGGCTATGACAACAGTGTCGGTTGTTATGGATGATCCTTTGATGTGTGCTCAGCTCGCCGATACTGTGTGCCGCCGATTGAGGGATTTTGTTTTTAATTATCGTACGGAGAAGGAACGACAGAATTTGGAGTATTATGAGGCAATGTGCGATAGTACATATCGTACAATGGTTGAAGCGCAGGCGGCTTATGCAGCAAGCATGGATAATAATCACAATGTTATTTTGCAGAAAGTGTCGGTTCAAAGACAGCGCTTGGAGCAGGAAGCAAGTGTCGCCAGTCAGGTATATCAGCAAATGGTTCAACAACGAGAGATGTCTCGTGCAAATTTGCAGCAGGTTAAACCTGTCTTTGCTATTGTCGAACCGGCAACGCTTCCTCAGTTGCCAGTAAATAGCCGCAAAAAAACTGTTTTGATGTTCTTGTTCTTGGGCTTTGTACTGTCTTTTGGCTGGTATGTTGTCGGCGAGGAATACTTTAATTTGTATGTCGGAGAACTGAAAAAAATGATTAAGACGCCAAAAACTGCGTGATATTTGGGCGTAAATGCTATATATAATAGGACTTTTGGTGTCTTTTTCTATATTTTTTATACTTTTTTTGAAATTATTCTTAAAAAAACTTTTTTATTAAATAATAAACGGTAACTTTGTTCCAAAATTTGAGATAATTACTGAAAAATAATATTATTTACATTTTTAACAAAAACAAAATGAAAAAAATTCTATTTTTAGCGCTTAGCGCGCTTTTCATTGGAGGCGTTTCATCTTGTAAGGATTACGAAGATGAAATCCGTGCTGATCACAAGGAGGATATTAAAGATATCATTAATCAGCACAGCGCAGATGTAACTGCAATCAATGGTACTATTGCAACTTTGCAGGGTTCTATCACTGCTTTGCAGGCAGAATTGAATACATTGAAGAGCCAGTGTGATGCTGATCATAATCGCATTGATGCGATCGAGAAGAAGATCGAGACTCTTGAGGGTCAGGTCGCAGAACTTCGGGGTAAGGTCGCAGATCTTGAAGCTGGTCTCGCAGAGAAGGCCGATAAGGCTGCCGTAGATTCTTTGGCAAGTGCTCTTGATGCTACTAAGGAGGATCTTCTCGCACAGATCGCTGCTGTTGATAGCCTTGCTAAGGCAAATGGCGTTGATATTGCAGAATTGCGTGAGACTGTAGCTGGTATGGATTCTAAGTTGAATGCTGCAATCGCTCAGCTCGCATCTCTTCGTAACAGCGTTTCAAGCCAGATCACAGGTATCACTCTTCAGGATATGACAAGTCCAGTATTGGCAGGAACTTCTATCAACGTCGGTGGCGTTAAGTCTACATTCCTTTGCTCTTATGTTGGTCAGTGGGGTAACAATTCGGATGTAGAATTCTTCGGTGTAACTCTTGGTGAAAAGAAACCTTTGAGCAATGCTGGTAAGATTTTCTTCTCTGTTGACCCAATCCAGAACTTCACAGGTGCAGAGATTAAGCTTATCGACGATCGTAAGGATGAGGCTCCTGTTGCTCTTACAGCTCCAGTTCCTCAGAAGGATGGCCGTCATATTCAGGCTGGTATCTCACGTGCTGCAGATACTTTCGTTTATGAGTCAACTGCTTACTATAAGACTATTGCTGCTGCAAATGAGAACCTCATCGATTATGAGGATGAAGTTAAGAAGATTGCAAAGGATGTCAAGACTCTCGTAAAGGAGAAGAAGGCTTCTGGTATCAAGACTCTCCTTATGGATGTTGTTATGGCAGCAGCTAAACATTCAAATACTACAGCTTATGCTTTGGCTGCTGACTATACAGCTCCAAATGGTCAGACTAAGACTGTTACAACTCCTTTGAATATTGCTGTAAAGGCTATCAAACCATTGGCATTTGGTCTTGATGTTAAGGGCGCTCTTGGTAATCCAAACTTGCACCGCAGCCTTCCTTATATCAAGGAAATGCTCGATAAGCTTGAAGGTAAGCTCGATATGGGCGGCGCTATAGGCGAAGTTGAGCTTAAGTTTACTCTTGCAGATAACCATTATGTTGCTGTTGATATGATCGGCGCTATTACAGGTAATGTTTGGACAAAGGTATATTTGGATTTGGACTGGTATGGCGACGAGGGCTTTAGCCATGCATTGGCTGAGGCTTTGAACAAGGGTCTTAATGCTCCAGACGGTGTTGTTGCTCAAATTGAAAATGCAATCAACAACAAGATTACTTCTGTAATTGGTTCTGCACAGAATAGCAAGCCTGTTCACGATGCTGATAAGATCATTTCATTCCTCAACAAGACAATCGAGTTCCTCGCAACAAAGGTTGACAACATCAATCTTTACCTTGAGCCAGTTATGTTCTGGGGTAACAAGGAAGCAGGTTATCACCATCTCTCTTCACTCCAGAGCGCCCCTACTAGCGTAAAGGGTTCTACATTGGATCTCTATGCAAGTACTTATACAATGGATATCCTTAACCCAGCTTATCTTAAGGGCTTCGTTGTAAAGAACTTGACAACTGGTGACGAAGTTAAGAAGGCTACACTCGTATATTCTGGTGAGATTACTTCTTATAACAAGACAATCGGTGCAAGCAAGGCATTTGATGGTGACTGCCGTGAGCTCACAGTTACATTCCCAAGCAGTGGTTTGTACGAGATCACTTATGGCGCAGTTGACTATTATGGAAATGTTCGTAATCTCAAGTACTACGTAAAAGTAACTTTATAATAAAGAATAATACATTAAATATATATTGAATATATGAAACTCAAAAATATATTTATGTCTGCACTTCTCTTCGCTGGTGCTCTTACTGCAGTTGCACAGGAAGAAGAGACTGTAACAGATTTCCACCCACATTGGTATGTTGGAGGTCAGTTCGGTGCACAGTACACTTTGGGTGAGGTTAGCTTCGGCGACCTCATCTCACCAAACGCTCAGGTGCTCGTTGGTTATAAGTTCAATCCTTCGTTCGGTCTTCGTCTCGGTGTCGGTTTCTGGCAGAGCAAAGCTGGTGTAAACGAAGAATTGTATGGTCAGGCTCAGAAGTCTTTTACTTGGAAGCAGAATTATGTTGCTCCAACACTTGATGCTACTTTGAGTCTTACAAATCTTATCGGTGGTTATAACTACAACCGTTTGGTTGATGCAGGTCTTCTCGCAGGTTTTGGTTTGAATATTACTTCAAGCAATGGCGCAGTTGATGTTGCAAAGCAGGTTTCACAGCCAGATACTCGTATCAGCCATCTTTGGGATGGTACACAGTGTTTCTTGGTTGGCCGTTTCGGCGCTTATGCTGATGTGCGTGTTGCTAAGCGTGTTTCACTTGGTGTTGAATTCAATGCTAACATCACTAATGACCACTACAACTCAAAGCATGCTAAGAATGCTGACTGGTATTTCAATGTACTTGGCGGTGTAAAGATTGCTCTCGGCAAGACTACAACATTGAGAACAGTTCCACGTACTCCATGTGATCCGCAGATTATTGAAAAGGAAGTTGTTAAGGAAGTTGTCAAGGAAATTCCTGTTCAGGTTGAACGTCCATCTATCGCTCGTGAGATCTTCTACCCAATCCGTGGTACAGAAGTTCTTCCAGAGGAGATGTCTAAGCTTGAAGAAGTTGTTGAATTCCTTAAGGCTAACCCAACTGCCAAGGCTGTCATCACAAGCTATGCTGATAAGGGTACAGGTAATGCTCGTATCAACAAGAAGTATGCTGCAGGTCGTGAAAAGACTATCTATAAGTTGCTTACTGAGAAGTATGGTATCGACCCAAGCCGCATCAGTAGCTCAAGCAAGGGCGACACAGTTCAGCCATTCTCAGAGAACGATCGTAACCGTGCTACTATCTTTATTGCTGAATAATTTTAGTTAAGAATAGAAGCCTATCTACGACGTTATGGTCAGTAGGTAGGCTTTTATTATTATATTTAGGCCTATGAAAAGATATTTTTTACTCATTTTATCTCTTTTCGCTTTAGTTTCGTATGCACAGACTATACCAGAGGGATTCTATCGTGTACAAAATTTCAAGACAAAGCGTGTCATGTTTGTACAGGATGATCAGGCTTCAATCGTTGTACAGTCAGGAACTGCTGACCTTGGTGCTATTGTACCTTGGTTGGAATCTGGTAAATCATCAATCTGTGACCCGCAATCAGTTATCTATGTGCGTCCAAAAGGTGATGGATATGATCTCGTCGCTCAGGGAATGAGTACATATCAAAAGATCCAGTTGCCAATCAAGATTACTAAGTACGGAACTACAGATACTTATCGTTGTTCTGCTGACAAGGGAGGTTTTACATTGTATCTTTCTGATCAGACTACAGATCTTACAAAAGATAAGGGTAAACTTGGAACTACTATTCCTGATAACGATGCTGATTACAGCCGTTGGTATGCTAACGCTATCTCAACTTCAGGTAACAACTATTTCGGTGTTAAGCCAACAATTGAAGTTGACGGTAAATATTATGCTTCTTTCTATGCAGGTTTTTCTTTCAAAGTTGCTTCTTCTGGCATGAAGGTTTACATCGTGTCAGACTTAGGTGATGGAAAAGCCACTATCAAGGAAGTAACAGACCAAGAGATTCCTGCTTCAACTCCTGTAATTTTTGAGTGTTCGTCAAAGAATCCTTCTGACAATAAGCTCCAGCTTATTGGCGTTGGTGGAAGTCCATTGTCACAGAAACTCACAGGTGTCTTCTTCTGTAACTATCCAACATTTGATGATGAAGCTTCTCACAAGAATATCACAGTTTACAACTCAAGCACAATGCGTATTCTTGGAAAGTCTTCAACAGGCAAATTGGCATTTGTTAAGGCTAAGTCTTCAGATTTGATTGATGGAACTTGGGAAGGCGCATCAGTTCTCTGTATCCCAGCAAATACAGCTGTATTGAAAGCAAGTTCTGATAAGCTTTCAGATGAGATGATTGTTACAACTTCTACTTCTGGTCTTGAAAGTGTATCACTCGAAGTTCCAGATTCTCAGGTTGTATATAGTGTAGTTGGTGTTAAAGTCGGAGAATATTCAAACGACGTTAACCTCTCAGAGATTCTTCCAAAGGGTATCTATGTTGTCAACAACAAGAAGTTCGTTGTTAAATAATAAATAGATTACTTCTTATATAAAGCCACAAATTCACGGTTATTGCTTTTTATATATTATTAAGGTATCGTGAATTTGTGGTATTTTTTTCAAATAATTATTAATAGATAGTCTATTCCTAATCTATGAAGTATAATTGTTTATTTGCGTTTCTACTTTTGTTTGTTCAGGGTTCTTTTGCTCAAAGAACTTATTTTAATCATCTTGATGTGTCTGCCACTTTTGGTACGACGGGTTTAGGAGCAGAAGTTTCTTCACCAATTTCAAATATGGTCGATTTGCGAATCGGTTTTGATGCCATGCCACATTTTAGTTTCAATTCAAATTTCTCAGTTAGTGGTATGAAGAAAGATGAGTCGGGTCAATGGTCTGAAATTAATAAGTCTCAGTTTGAGAGAATGGCATCTTTGGCAGAGTCTATTACGTCGATTCATGTCAAAGATCATGTTGTAATGGAATCTACACCATCATTATACAACTTCAAGTTGTTGGTTGATGTATATCCATTCAAATCAAATAAGAATAAATACATTAGTAATATATATTTTACTGCAGGTTTTTATCTTGGTAACTCCAAGGTTGGAGAGACAGTAAATGCTAGAGAATATTCACAGTCTCTTTCTGCTGTGAATATCTACAATAGTCAGTTCGAAAGATTTACAGTTCTAGACAAAGATGGTATTTCTTACTATGATATCAATCCATTCTATGGAGATATCTATTTATCCCCTGATGTAGTTGCAACTCTACGAGGTAAATTCCTTAGTTATGGCCAAATGGGTGTCCATGTCGGAGACTTCAAAGATACGGGTGAACCATATCTTATGAAACCTGATGCTGATGGACTTGTTTCTGCCGTTATGAAAGTGAATGCATTCAAACCATATGTTGGTGCTGGATATATGTATGAGCTTGGCCAAGGTTGGAAAGTGTCAGCAGATCTTGGAGTTCTTATTTGGGGTGGAAAACCACAGGTAATTACACACGAGGGTGTTGATATCGCTAACGATGTTGTAAATGTTAGCGGTCAGATTGGCGACTACATTGATGTTATCAGCAAATTCGGGGTTTATCCGGTTTTGAACTTCAAGATTTCTAAAAGAATATTCTAATATACTTCTTTCCCGAAAGAAAGATCTCTGGTAGTAGAAAGAAGATTAGAAAACTTGCTTTCTCCTGTTCTCATCAACGCGTGTAGATTATAGCAAGAGAAACGCCGAGAACAAATTCCCGATTGGGAATCAGTTCTCGGCGTTCCCGTTTGTCTCATCGACGGTCGTCAATTTGTTCTCGGGACTTCCGGAGAACTCATCGACGTGCTACGATTATGACTTTCCTTTTTTGGAGTTGTCGTCGTACCTCTACGATCGGAATTCCCAGAGTCTAGAGTTGTCATCCACGCGCGTGGATTATAGATTCTGAAAGTAGGAATCGTAATCTGCAGAGTTTTTTGTTTATCTTCTTTTGTTCTTACCCAATAAATCTTTGATGCCTTCCAAGTCGAAACCTAAGGAGAATCTCAAGGTTTGGTCGAGAGCCGATGTTTGTGCTGTAGAGAGCACATATCCGGCATCAATACGAAATACATTGAGAGTAATACCTGCTCCGAAAGTAAAGTATTTTCTATTACCTTTTAATTCACTTTCATGGTGATAACCTGCACGAAGGAAGAATCTATGATCATAAGTATATTCAAGTCCTAAACCCCAGTTAATTTCATTCATTTCTTCTTTGAATCCGCCAGGAGCGTCACTGAAAGATTTGAACATACCTGCAATTCCCGACATATCATAGTATTCTTGTTTTGCAGCTTCGTATGCTACCATGTCTGTCCCTCCGTTTCCGTCACTAAACTGGTAGGTTTGAGGGAATGCAGGGACAAGAAGTTTGTTGGCATCAAGATTGATTGAGAAAAGATTGTAGTCGTCTATTGGGAAGGTGAAGGATGTGCCCAAACGCAGGTTCGCAGGAAGAAACTGAGATGTTGCACCACCATCATAACTGACTTTCGAACCGATATTCGAAATATTCAAGCCCCAAGCCCATTGGCATTCATTGTTGCCAACCATAGGGTAGGCTGTGTAATATGCTGCAATATCTGCAGCAAAAGCATTTGCTGGTTCATTGTCGCCATCATCATAGGTCATATTGCTGTGGATGTATCGCATTACAACACCCATGGAAAAACTTTCTGAGAGTTGTCGTGAGTATCCAAGGTCTACAGCCATTTCAAAAGGGTTTATGACCTGACTCAGTGTTCCAGCTGAATTGTAGGCTTCAACTTCGCCAAGTGAGAAATAACGGAGCGATCCCGAGATGGCTTGAAGATCGTCGTATCCGAACTTCCAATATCCGCTCAGATATGCTAGATTAATTCCGCTGACAATCTTGCGCAACCAAGGCGTGTAGTTGACCGAAATGCCGCCTCTGCTGTACGCAAACGCATATTTGGCAGGATTCCAGTACTGAGAATTTTCATCTGCTTCAGTTGCTGCACCTACATCACCCAAAGAACCGCCTCTTGCATCAGGCGCTACAGAAAGGGAGATGGTTCCTGTTTGTATAGGATTGTACATGTTGGCAAAATCTGTTGTTTCTGACGTAGTAGGGTCAGTTGGAGCGTTGATTTGAGCTTTAGCCGATAATGCCAATAATGCTATGAATGTCAAACAAAATTTTCTCATATATTTATTACTTATTTATTTCTTATTATGTTTTGAACAATATTGTCCCTGTTATTTTACCATTAGTATTTTACTCTCAGAAGTCTCTTCGCTGCCTTCACTTGAGAGATATACCTTATAAATGTATATGCCGGGAAGTACCGATGCATTCCATTTGATTGTCGATGCACCATATAGTTGATCGTTGAAATATGTCACTTCCGAAGAGTTTGTCGAAGATGTCTTTTCTGCAATTTTTATTCCTGTTTCTGTAAAAATCTGTAACCTGAGTAGAGTCTGAGACTTTGGTAGCTTATGCAAAACTCGGAATGTTACATCATCTCCTTGAGAAATAGGAGATGGATATGCTTGAACAAGAACTGTTTCTGGCGTAATGTCATGTTTGACAATAAAAGACATTGCCTTCGTTGATGAATTGTTCATCGAATCCCAAATCTTGAATGTAGCTTCGTATGTTCCATCAAGCAGTTCAGGAATTGAGAACTGAATATCACCGGAAGTAGGATCTCCTGTATACGTTGTGAGATAATTGTTCAAGATGTATTGCTTTGTTGCTAGAAGTGTGTTGCTCGTGCAGCGAATTGTCAAAGTTAAGTCGTGACCGATACTGTTGCCAGTAGTGTTGAAGCCGCTTTCATCATGTACTTTTGCAAAGAAGAACGGAGTTGAACCTACTATGTCAAGATTCTTAAAATCTGGAGTGTTGATAAATAACACTTGTATTTCAGGACCTATAGAGTCCTTGGAAGATTCTGAAGATGGTTTCTCAATCTTCAAATTTTCAAAATATCCGTTTGCCTCCTGGTTGCTTTCATTGCATGCGTATAGATTGATAAGTCCGTCGGTTGTGTTCCCTGAAACGTCTTTTGGTGTGATAAAGGAGAAATGAAACAATCCGTTTTTAATCACATCACTTCCAGAAAATACTTTTTTATTGCGAGACGCAAACTTGAATAGAGGCTCTTGCCAAAGACCTTTGTCTGCAGAAATGCTATCAGCCGCATCATAGACAGTTGGATAGACCAATCCATTGAAGTCTGTCGCAGTTTCTTTTGTGCCAGGATTTATGATACGTCCGGAAATGGAAACCTTATCTGAGTATTTTACATCGGTCACTTCCATTTGGTATTCTGGATATGCCAATATCATTGTCGGATCACCAAGAAGACAGAAGTTGAGTTTGTTGTAGTCAGATCCGAGAGATTGCTTTGCTTCGCGCAAAATGTCTCCTAATCGATAACGAGAGCCATCGGCATGACGTTTGAAAAGAGCCTTCGCAATTGCGAGATTCAATGACAGATTCTGTGCCGCATACACTACTCGAGTAGTAGAAATCAGAGCGATAGCTCCTCCATTATCATTAAGCAGAAGAGTTTCGCCCAAAGACGCTTCGTCGTCATCCCATCGGGAAATGTCGCAGGAGGCAGTAATCCAAAGAGGTAAGTTCTGCATATTCAGCTGCGACGCTTTGGCTGTTGTCATCAACATCTCATGGGTGATGGAATATGTTGCACCATGTCCAGCATAATTGACTACCAATGCACCTTGCTGCAAAGTTTCGATAAACTCTTTGCTGGCATCTGGATAGTCTGTTCCGGAAGCTGTTGTCGTTTGTGTATAAGCAGAAAGATAAATCTTTTGGTAGATGAATTCTTTGTGTCCTTGTTTATCCTGTATCTCTCCAATTATTTGTTCATTGTGCCTCATGTGTAAATTTGGAGAGTCAGAACCAGTGTCTCCTACCTTGTCATCATCGCTTAAGAAACACAATTTGTTTTTCCAGGTTCCATAGTGATAATTGCTGCTGTATTCAACAATTTTCTTTACAGCAGCTTCTGCGTCTTTTGCTGTGTGAACAGGTATTCGACCGATTCCGACTCTTAACTCATTGTTTTCGAGGAACCCGAAATAATCATCGTGTACGGTGCTCGATGTCTCGATCAGGGAAGCCTCAGTTTCGTAACAAATAAGATAGTTCGGATTGTCTGCAACTTTTCTGTTGTCATAATGACCATCGCCAAAAAGTAAAAGGTAGCCTTCTTTGTCTTGTTGACCAAAAACTTGCTTCATGAATAAGCGTATGGCTGTTGCGTCGGGTGTGCCAGAAGAATATTCGTTGTATATCTCTTCTGGAGTTACAACGACTACTTTCATTCCGTCGTGTGTAGCGCGGAATTCGGCAATTTGCTGGGCATAGTATTTAAGACCAGGAGCAGTGATTATGACAAAATCTACTGAATCAATCGCGTGAAGGTTCTGGTTAGCTATTTCTCCGACTATAGAAACCGTACCGATATTTTTGTCTCGCGGATACTGTTTGCCCGATATGCGAATGTAATTTAAATGAGCATTCTTGACATTCGAATTTCCAGAGAACGAAATTGTGACCGATGGCGATATTCCATCGTCCGAAGCACTATCGTGATTGAGAAAGAATGAGGAAGAAAGAGTTGACTCAACCCCGTATGTATAAGAACCAGACGAAGCCCCAATTTTTGCGGTCTTGGTTTCTCCGTTGTTTACTTTTACCGAAAAAGAAGTTTCAGAAGACGCTAATGCTTCGAAATTTACTGTGACAAAGATACTATCAGGAAGAAGTCTCTCTTTGAATGAGAATGTCTGTGTCTGGTTGTATTGAAAGGACTCACCATACATCTCACGTCCTGTTTTGCCCAGATTGATGAGATCTTGTTCATGAAGAAGGTGTGCGTCAATGGGGTCTCCTTTGGTAGGTATCAGTTCTTCCAAAGAAGCCTGAATTGCAGAAGAGTTTTTCTCGTGTAGGAAATAACATGCACGAGTTGCATAAGTATTCTGCTTATGTATGTATTGCTTTTTATTCTCGTCGAAACTCCAGGAGATTAATCCTTTCCCATAGAACAAGATTCGTTGCTCTGTAGCATCGTGATAGGTTGCAATTTCCTGAAGGTCATCAGAATATTCTGCAGTCGTGAAATCTTCGCTCAGAATGTGCCCGCCGAAGCCATAAACTCCGACATTGTCAGGATTCTTAAATCCTAAGTTTGATAATTGTTTATATGAGATTCCGTACAGACCGTCATCCTTGCCATCCAATGCTATCTTTACCCATCGTCCTTCTGCCAAAACAGAATTTCGCGCAAAGTCAAATCTGCTTTGTGCTTGTACTCCGATGAAGGAGAATAATGCCGATAGTATATAAAGAAAGTGTCGCATACATTATATATAACGCACGCGACACTTATTTATTGTTTTGAATCTAAAATTCTATTAGAGCTTATCGTTAGAACCGAGAACGTTAACGATCTTGTGGATGTACATCTTCTTCATGTTCTCACGAGCAGGCTTGAGGTACTGACGTGGATCGAAGTGAGATGGGTTCTCTGCCATGTACTTACGGATAGCTGCAGTCATAGCGAGACGTGAGTCTGAGTCGATGTTGATCTTGCAAACAGCAGACTTAGAAGCTTCACGGAGCTGTTCCTCTGGGATACCGATAGCAGCATCGAGCTTACCACCGTACTGGTTGATAGTTGCAACTTCGTCCTGTGGAACTGAAGAAGAACCATGGAGAACGATAGGGAAGCCAGGGAGCTTAACCTCGATCTCGTGGAGGATATCGAATGCGAGTGGTGGTGGAACGAGTACACCGTTCACGAGAGTACACTGTTCTGGAGTGAACTTGTGAGCACCATGAGAAGTACCGATAGAGATAGCGAGAGAGTCACAGCCTGTGCGAGTAGCGAAGTCGATAACTTCTTCTGGCTTTGTATAGTGTGATTCAGCAGCAGAAACTTCGTCTTCAACACCAGCGAGAACACCGAGCTCAGCTTCAACTGTTACATCATACTGATGAGCGTATTCAACAACCTTCTTTGCAAGAGCAACGTTCTCCTCGTATGGGAGGTGTGAACCGTCGATCATTACAGAAGAGAAACCGTTGTCGATACAATCCTTACAGAGTTCGAAGCTATCACCATGATCGAGGTGAAGAACGATCTGAGGATTCTCGCAGCCGAGCTCCTTTGCATATTCTACTGCACCCTTAGCGAGGTTACGGAGGATTGTGCCGTTAGCATAGTTGCGAGCACCCTTTGAAACCTGCATGATAACTGGAGACTTTGTCTCAACAGCAGCCATAACGATAGCCTGCATCTGCTCCATTGTGTTGAAGTTGAAAGCAGGAATAGCGTAACCGCCAGCTACAGCCTTCTTGAACATCTCGCGTGTATTTACGAGACCAAGTTCTTTGTAATTTACCATAATTTTAAATATTTACTATAAATTAGTATTGTATCTTTCTTTCAAAAGCACTGCAAATATAATATAATAATGATAAAATGTGGTATTTTTGACAGCAAAATATTAGTTCATTCCCTCAAAAAACAAAAAATGTAGTGTTTGGTACGCAAAAAAACAGCAAAAAGTTTGGTGGTTTGATTACAAGTCCCTATATTCGCACCGTCAAAATTAAAAAGAAAGCTTTATGCACAATTCATTTGGTCGATTTTATTACTATTATTACTTTGCTAACTGTAGTAAGGTCGGGCAGTTTTGTGCTTAAATTAAAAGTTGAAAGTTAAAAAAGAAGTTAACTTGATGCAATACGAAGCCCGACATTTTTGTCAGGGCTTTTTTGTTGACAATAGATTAAACAAATATAAAATGAATACGGAAGAGCCGAATTCAAAAATCAGAGTAGCCATTCAGGGTGAAGAAGGCTGTTATCACGAGCTGGCAGCGCGTCAGTATTTTGAGGGGAAAGAGGTTGAGATTGTGCCTTGTCTTACATTCAATTCAATGTTTGAGACTTTGGCTGCCGATCCGCAACTGTTCGGTATTATGGCAATTGAAAATACTATTGCAGGAAACCTTCTTCAAAACCATGAGTTGCTGAGAAACAGCCAGCGTGCGGTAATCGGAGAACATCGTCTGCATATTTCGCATGTGCTTTGCGCTTTGCCGGGGCAGACAATTGATGATATCACAGAGGTGAATAGTCATCCTATTGCATTGATGCAGTGTAAGGTATTCCTTGACACATTGCCTGATGTGAAAATCGTGGAAGTTGACGATACTGCAGGTGCGGCAAAAGCTATTGCGGCAGGCAATCTAAAAGGCCATGCTGCCATCTGTAGCGAATTCGCTGCAAAACTCTATGGACTTGATGTCCTGTATCGTTCTGTAGAAACAAATAAACGAAACTTTACCCGATTCTTGATACTTCAGGATAAGTTCGCGGAATTGATGGTGAACAAACAGAAGATTAATAAGGCTAGTCTTGTGTTTACTGTAAGTCATACTCATGGCAGTTTGTCTAAGGTTTTAACTATTATGAGTTTCTATGGAATTAATCTTACAAAGATCCAGTCAATGCCGATTATTGGACGCGAGTGGGAGTATCGTTTCTTTGTCGATGTAACTTTTGATGATTACATCACATATAGACAAGCATTGGATGCAGTGAGACCTTTTAGTAAAGACTTCCAGATTTTAGGAGAATACACTGAGGTTTTAGAGTAATTGATAATTTTGGCGTTGCCAAAGTACTTGAAATATTTAATTAATGAAAACTATACAGCCAGCTGACAGAATCAGCCATGTGGAAGAGTATTACTTCTCACGAAAATTAAAAGAAGTTGCCAGAATGAATCAGGACGGAGGAATTCCTGTAATCAGTCTCGGTATAGGTGGCCCTGATTTCTGTCCATCCGAATTGACTTTGAATGCTTTGATTGACGATGCCCGTCGTCCAGATGCCCATAGTTATCAAAGTTATGTCGGTCTTCCTGAGTTGCGAAAGGCTTGGGGTGACTTCTATAAGCGTTGGTATAATGTCGAGCTTGATCCTGCCACAGAAATGCTGCCTCTTATCGGAAGCAAGGAAGGTATAATGCATGTGACTATGGCGTTTATTAATCCGGGTGATAAGGTACTCGTTCCAGATCCTGGTTACCCAACTTATACTTCGGTGAGCAAACTTTGTGGCGCAGACATTATTAAATACGACCTTACATACGAAAATAATTGGGAACCGGATTTCGAGGCGTTGGAAAATACGCCAGGCATTGACGATGTAAAATTGATGTGGGTTAATTATCCTCACATGCCGACAGGACATAAAGCTTCTGTTGAACTTCTCAAGAAAATAGTGAATTTCGGTCGTAAGCACAATATCGTTATTATCAACGACAATCCATATAGCTTTATCCTTAATGATAATCCTTTGAGCATTCTTCAGATTGAAGGTGCAAAAGATGTCTGTATTGAGTTTAACTCGATGTCAAAGACTCATAGCATGGCAGGATGGCGTCAGGGAATATGTTGTGGAAAGAAAGACTTTATTGAATGGATCCTTCGAGTAAAGTCGAATGTCGATAGTGGTATGTTCCGTCCGATGATGAAGGCTGCAGTTGCGGCGCTTAATAATCCTGCAGACTTTTATGTTGAACAGAATAAAGCTTATCGTGAACGTCGTATTGTTGCGGAAGAAATTATGACTTATCTTGGCTGTGAGTTTGATCCTGCACAAAGCGGATTGTTCCTTTGGGGTAGAATCCCAGAACATTACGAGAATTGTGAAGCATTGACAGAACCTCTCCTTCATGAAGCGCGAGTATTCGTTACTCCTGGTTTTATCTTTGGTAAGAATGGAGAACGTTTTGTGAGAATTTCACTTTGTGCTCCAGTAGAAAAGATGAAGGAGGCATTGGAGAGAATAAAAGGAATGAATAAATATTTATTAATATATTACAATGGAAATGAATTTCGAATCAATACTACTTCCTGGTATTGATGCTAGACGACCTCTTGTAATTTCCGGGCCATGTAGCGCAGAGAGTGAAGAACAAGTGATGACTACAGGTCGGGCATTGGCTGCAAAAGGTATAAAAATATTCCGTGCAGGTATTTGGAAACCTCGTACAAAACCTGGTGGATTTGAAGGCGTTGGTGTGATTGGGTTGCCTTGGTTGCAACGCCTTAAGCAGGAAACTGGTATGTACACTGCTGTTGAAGTTGCCACAAAAGCTCATGTGGATGCTGCACTCGCTTTTGGCGTGGATATTCTTTGGATTGGTGCCCGTACAACTGCAAATCCTTTTGCTATGCAGGAAATAGCAGATGCTCTCAAAGGACATGATGTGCCGGTATTGGTTAAGAATCCTGTAAATCCGGATATAGAACTATGGATTGGTGGTATCGAACGAATCTATGGAGCGGGCATCCGTCGTATAGGAGTGATTCATCGCGGATTTTCTTCTGCAGATAAGAAGATATATCGAAATCTTCCTCAGTGGCATTTGCCGATTGAATTGCGTCGTCGTTATCCAAACCTTCCAATTATCTGTGATCCTTCGCATATAGGTGGTCGCCGTGATTTCATACAGCCTCTTTCTCAGCAAGCTATGGACCTCGGCTTTGATGGCCTTATTATCGAATCTCATTGCAATCCGGATGCAGCCTGGAGCGATGCAAAACAACAGGTTACTCCAGATGTTTTGAGCGATATTCTATCATCACTTGTAATTCGTGATACTGTAAAGCATACAGAGGATTTGTCGGATCTTCGTCGTCAGATCGATGAGATAGATGAACAGATTCTTGAAATTATGGCGAAGCGCATGCGCGTATCTTGTGAGATCGCACAGTATAAGAAAGAGAATGATGTACAAGTACTTCAGGCTGGACGTTATGACGAGATTCTTACTAAACGTTCACAGGATGGTGTGAGCATGGGTATGAGCGAAGAATTCGTCAAAGAAGTATTCGAGGCTATTCATGCCGAATCTGTAAGAAAACAGTTAAATATTATCAATCAATGAAAATTGTAATTTTAGGCGCAGGCAAAATGGGTATGTTCCTTGCCGATACATTGTGCATGGATCATGATGTTGCTGTTTATGCTCGTCATCCAGAGAAGTTGCGCTATTGCCTCAATACTCGTCGTTTTACTACGATGGACGAGATTAAGGAGTTCGATCCTGATCTTCTGATCAATGCGGTTACTATCAAGAACACATTGAGTGCATTCAGACAGGTTCTTCCGTATCTTGGACAAAAGTGTATGCTCTCTGATATTGCGTCTGTCAAGACTGGATTGCCGGAGTTCTATAAAGAGGCAGGACATCCTTTCGTGTCAACACATCCAATGTTCGGCCCTACATTTGCAAACCTTTCGGATCTGAGCCGAAACTATACTGTCATCATCAAAGAATCTGATCCATTTGGTAAGGCATTCTTTCGTGAAGTTTATGCAAGCTTGAAGCTCAATATCTATGACTATACATTTGAGGAGCACGATGAGACAATTGCATATTCTTTGAGTATTCCATTCGTTTCAACACTTGCTTTCACTGGTGTGATGAAACCACAAGATGCACCAGGTACAACATTCAAGAAACACATGTCTATTGCACGAGGTTTGTTGGGAGAAGATGATTATCTTTTGACCGAAATTCTCTTTAATCCTCATTCCCCAAAGCAGATTGATCTGATTTGTGATAAGTTGCATCAACTTTCAGATATTATTAAGGAGCATAACACAGAAAAACTCCTCGATTATATTAATGAATGTCGCGCAAACATTAAGGATCAAGTTTAAAAATTGTAATTTAAAGATTGCTCTTTTGAAAAGATAGAAAAAAATACGGCGATAAAATAGGAAAAATGAAAAGTCTATTTTGTCGCTTTTTATTTAATATGTAACTTTGCACCCGCTTTTGAGGCAATTTGTTTTGTGGCACCCCAGGACAGGAAGTGATGCACCAGTCCCAACCGCACACTCTACGAAAAGCAAGTGAAAGCAGAGAATATTAACAAAAACAACATCCGTATCAGTGCGGGCAAGGACGTACATCCACTCTAATGTGCCACCCGGAATCCGCCGATATTTAATATTGACCAATATGTCTAAAATTTGTCAGCTCACTGGTAAAAAGGCAGGTAGCGGTAACAATGTATCGCACTCTAAGCGTCGCACTAAGCGCTTGTTCAATGTAAACCTGCAGGTTAAGAAGTTCTACGTTCCAGAGCTCGATGACTATGTATATCTCAAAGTCTCAGCTGCTGCTATACGTACAATCAATAAGAAGGGTATTACTGCAGCACTTCGTGATGCTGGTTATGTAGTAGAATAATTTCAAGGAGATATAACTATGGCAAAGAAAGTTAAAGGCAATCGCGTTCAGGTTATCCTTGAATGCACAGAGCAGAAGGGTAGTGGTGTTCCTGGTATGTCACGTTACATCACAACTAAGAATCGTAAGAATACTACAGAACGTCTTGAGTTGAAGAAGTACAACCCATTCCTCAAGAAGTATACTATTCATAAGGAGATTAAATAATCGTTAAAACATTAGATTACTATGGCAAAGAAAGTAGTTGCAACCCTCAAGACAGGTGATGGCCGTACATATTCAAAGGTAATCCGTATGGTAAAGTCTCCTAAGACTGGTGCTTACATTTTCGAAGAGGAAATGGTTCCAAACGATCTCGTTAAGGAAGCTCTCGCAAAGTAAGTAAATCTTTTCGATTTTTTTACACGTAAGTGTGCAAAATATAGCTCAAGGCAGATCGCCTTGAGCTTCTTTGTTTTTAGTAAAATGGATATGTTAGAAAAATCATACGCCAAGCACTTCAGATGCATCATTGATAATGATCATTCTTCTGTCCGAAATTTTCCATACTTTATCTGCATGTGTTTTGACGAGATCCAAATCGTGCGAAGAGAGAAGAATTGCCTTGCCACATTCATGCGCCAGTCTTTTTAATAGAATCATAAGCTCATGCTTGCTTGGATAATCTAAAAATGCTGAAGGTTCGTCTAATAATATTACATCGGAACCTTGAGCTATTGCACGTGCTATCATCGCCTTTTGTTTCTCTCCATCGCTTAACTGATTAACTTTCCTGTCTCTCAGTTTATTTATCCCTACTGTTTCGATTGCTTGATTGGCAGCAATGATATCAGAGTCTCGCAGTTTTGAAAAAATATTTAAATATGGTATTCTGCCATAAGAAACCAATTCAAATACTGTGGTGTTAGGTAAATCTGGTACTTGAGTGAGTACTAAGGCAACATTGCTCTTATTTGATTGTTTCGAGTATTGTACCTCTCCGTGCAAAGGCTTTGTAAGGCTCGAAATGGTTTTTAGCAATGTGCTTTTCCCCGTACCGTTTCTTCCAATAAGACAGATAAAGTCACCAGAAGAAAGTTCAGCGTCAATGGCTGAGACCAATGGCGCTGAATATCCGATAGAAATGTCTTTAAGAGAAACTGTCATATTTAGAATCCGAGAAAATGTAATTGCCTCAAATAGGCTTAACGATGAGAACGATCTGCGTTTGCAATCTCATTTGCTTTGCCTGCTTCCCAAAGATTTGTAGGAATGATTTTCCAGTCACCTCTCAACTCAGGAGTAATGGACCCTTGCTCCTTGATGTATGACGCAACGTATCTTCGTACATCAATAGGTGTCGTATCTATCGTGTGAGCTTCAAGTGTTTCTTGATTCCACCCGAGTCCTACAGGAATAAAGTTTCCTCCACCTGAGGCTTGATAGCTATTGATAGCAACCTTATATTCTTTGTCCATATCGAACGCGCTGCCATCACTCATAGAAATTATATTTACACGGTTTCCGGCAGGCTTGGTAATATCTACTTCGTATTTAATTCCGGCAGCCGAAGTGTAGTTGAATGAAGGAACAACTGGCTTGCCATCTTCTGTGCGATTAATCAGAGGGTCATTTGCACTCTTCATGGTCGCAAATTGATTAGAGAATCCGAACTCAAGATATTTTTTAATATCGGCACCTGTCATGCTTAGAGTGAAGAGCTGATTCTCATATTTATATATTGTGAAAAGATGGCGCATTGTAATCTGACCAGCAGGAATCTTATCGTAAGGACTTAGTACGGTTGCCATAGATACATCTGCTTTGGTTGCCCAAAGCTGAGCATTATGGACAAGATCCATAAACTTGCAAGGACCATACAAGCCGTCTATGCCCTCAAGGTCTTCTGTCATTGTTCCAATCTTGGCGTCGACATATTCATTCACAGTATTGATAACTGGTTCGAAATATTTGCAGAATTCTGGATCTGGAGCATATTGCTTAGAGTCAATCATGTTTTTTGTGATTGATTTCTTGTATGTTCCATCTTTAGTCAGTTCCAAATGGATATCTGCTCGTCCTACGAACCGGGCTTGTGTTGCGGCATCCATAACCTTTACAGTATCTCCGACAACATTAACTATATCCATGTCTCGTGAGTAGTGGTCATGACCGAGTAGGACCAAATCAAATCCTGGAACTTTCATAGCAGCGGGAATTCCTCCGTTCTCGTTGAATGGAGTGTTTTCGTCTTGCCCGCCGTATGTGAAATCCCCTCCAGAGTGGAACAACCCGATAAGAATATCAGGGTTTTCTTTTTCCTGGATCTCTGGTACCCATTTCTTGGCACATTCTACCATGTCTTCAAATTCGAGGTTTGGCCAAAGTGTCTTTGGAAGCCAAGCATGGATGTTTGGTGTTATCATTCCAAGGACAACGACTTTGATGCCTTGTCGCTTGATTACAGCATATGGTTGGAATAACGGATTGCCTGTTCTTGTATCAATGGCATTGGCGCAGATCCAAGGCATGTTGAGCATTTTTTGTAATCTGCCACCATAGACGCTTTCTCCTGGCTCGATATCGTGATTGCCAACGCCTATTGCATCATATCCTAGATAGTTGAATACCTGTGCGCAAATATGATCAGAAATTGTATCTACAAAGTTATAATAGTATATAGAAGGTTGGCCTTGTAGAAAATCTCCATTATCTAGGAGTATGATCTTGTCCGAGTTGGCTTCACGCTCTTGCTTTACGTAAGAACAGACATTAGCTAGACTTGTCTCCGCAGGTTTGTCTTTCTTGAAATCATACTGTAGACATGCACCGTGTGTGTCGGTTGTGTATAATACTATGATGTCAACCGTTTCTGGCTTCTTTTCAGTGCAGCTAGATATCACAGTGATAGCTGCAAAGATTGCAATAAAGGATAACAAAATGCGCTTCATCATTATGTTGGTACTCTGCTATGAGTTGATGTGTTTATTTAAGATATTTAGAAAGGAAATCCTTTTCTTTCGGAGCGGTTACTCTGTAGAAATCTTCAGGAATAACTTTCCAATCAGATTTTTTATTAAGTTCAATTGGAGAATGTTCGCGAATGTAATCGGCAAACGTTCTTCTGATATCAACTTCGTGACTTGAGATCATATGTGGGCCAATATTCATATTGTCCCATTTTAGCGCATTCTTTGTCAAATTACCAACAGCCAGGTGATCTGGCATAACAACTTGGTATGTTTCTTCGAGGTTGAACTCTTCTCCACTTTCGCTCAATGCTAGGATGCTTACTTTTTCGCCCGCTGGTTTTGTGAGGTCAATAACATAATCAATACCTGCTGCAGAAAGATAATTATACTGAGCAGTTTTAAGAATAGGACCGAAGTTATTTATCTTAACATTGCCAATTGTGTCGAGTTCGTACGCAATAAGATATGGATAGCCTGTCGATTCTTCGTATGTAGCGTATTGGTTGTCGTAAGAATATTCCAGAAGATCCTTAATCTCTTTGCCGGTCATCTTTACTGTCCAACGTCTGTTTTCAAAACGATAGAGATTAAAGAGATCTCGTGTTGAGAGATTGCCGGAAGGAACTTTGTTGTAGGTGGAAACAAAGTTTGTAATCGAAATCTTGACACCTGTGTTCCATCTCTGCATATCGTGAATGATATTCATGATAGGAGATGGACCAATCAATGCATCTACAGGATCAAGTTCTTCTGCTGTTATACCAAGTGGCTCGTCAAGGTAGTCGTTGATTACCTTAATCTCATTTTTGAATTCACTGATATAAGCCTGACTTGGAGTAACTTTTGAAAGATCGATTCTTTCAACGTTAATTTCTTTGTCGATGCCGCCTTCTTCGTTTCTCTTAAAGTGTATCTTTGCTTTTCCCAATTCCTGACAGCGTGGGAGTGGTTGAAGTATTGATACTTTTTTGAATGAAGGATCGTTAGCATAATCTACCACACCAATATGGTCTTGACCGCAAAGGACAAGATCTAACCCTTCAACATCCTGAATGAGAAGTTTCGCATCATTGGCGTTTGTGTGTAAGAGTCCTACAAGTAAATCTGGTTCTTCGTCAGCCTTAATGGTATTAATCCAGTATTTTGCAGCTTTGTCCAAATCATCGAATACGATGGTACCCATGGTGATTGGTGAAAGTCGATTGTATATTTCTGGCGAAGTAAGGCCAAGGACAGCTATTTTGAATCCGCCTTTATTGATGATTGTGTATGGCTTGAAAATTGTTTCTCCTGTTGCCATTTCATAAACATTGGCACATACAATAGGAGCCTTGTACCAATGTGGCATAGCTCGTTTGTAGATATCTTCACCGAACTGAATTTCATTTTCGCCGATACCTAAAGCGTCATAGCCCAAAAAGTTGATTGTCTTGCCAAGGACATGCTCTTTGCCTTTCTCAACAAAGTTGTAATAGTATGTCGATGGCTGACCTTCTCCTAAATCTCCTGCATCGAGAAGGATGTAGTTCTCATTATTGCTTTTTAATTCCTCAATACATGTGTAAACTTGGGCCATACTCACAGAAGCTTCACTGTTTGTGAGGAAATTGTATGGCAAAACCATACCGTGCACGTCTGTCGTGAAAAGGATTGTCAAATCACCTTCTTCTGCTTTTTTGTCTGAACAAGAACTGATGAATAGCAATGATGCTAAGGCAAGTAGGAGTTTTTTCATAATATTCAATACAATAAGACGGGCATAGAGCGCCCGTCTTTTTTATTTAACTTCTGCTGAAATCTGATCTGCTGTCTTCTGGGCTTCTTCCATTGTAGAAGCTTCTGCATAGACGCGAATGATAGGCTCTGTATTAGATTTGCGAAGGTGTACCCAACGATCAGGGAAATCAAGTTTTACACCATCGATATCTGTAATCTCAACATCTGGTAGTTTGCTATACTTTTCTTTGACAGAAAGAAGAAGTGCATCGATGTCGATATCTGGAGTAAGGTCGATACGCTGCTTTGCAATACAATATGGAGGGTAAGTTGCTCGAAGCTGACTTACTGTGAGCTTTGGATCTTTTTCGCGAAGATGTGCAAGGTTAGAGAGGAATAGTGCGATACCAACCAAGGCATCACGTCCATAATGAGCTTCAGGATAGATTACACCACCATTTCCTTCGCCGCCAATCACAGCTCCGATTTCCTTCATCTTAGTAACTACGTTTACTTCGCCAACAGCAGCGGCCTCATATTTTCCACCACGGGCACGCGTTACATCTCGAAGTGCACGTGAAGAAGAAAGGTTAGAGCTTGTGTTGCCTGGAGTATGCTGAAGCACATAGTCAGCTACGCTTACAAGGGTATATTCCTCGCCGAACATATCTCCGTTCTCGCAAATGATTGCAAGGCGGTCAACGTCTGGGTCAACAACAAAAGCAACATCAACATTCTGCTTTGGCGCTTCTGTGGAGATCTGTGTAAGGTTTGTAGGAATTGGTTCTGGGTTATGGGCAAAATGTCCGTTTGCAGTACAGTTTATTTGGAAAATGTTCTTAACACCCAGGGCCTCAAGGAGGGCAGGAATTACAATTCCACCAACAGAGTTTACACAATCGATCATCACGCTGAAACGGGCGTTGCGGATTGCTTCAACATCAACCAACTTGAGGTCAAGTACCTGCTGAATATGATAGTTAGTGTAGTCTTTGTCGATAATCTTGCCAACTTCCATCACTTCTGCGAAACTGAAGTCTTCAGCTTCGGCAAGACGCAAAACTTCTTCTCCAGTAGCCTTGTCAAAGAACTCGCCCTTTTCATTTAGGAGTTTTAATGCGTTCCATTGAATAGGATTGTGGCTTGCTGTTAAGATGATACCGCCATCGGCGCCTTCTGCGACAACGGCAATTTCTGTAGTTGGAGTTGTTGCGAGACCGATGTTTACTACGTCAAAGCCCATGCCGATCAATGTGCCATTAACGCAGTTGAGCAACATCTGACCAGAGATACGAGCATCTCGACCTACAACAATTTTATGTGATCCGTTTGGACGATTCTTTTTAACTACAGTTGCATAAGCCGCTGTAAACTTTACAATGTCAAGTGGGTTCAGACCTTCGCCTGCCTTTCCGCCTATTGTTCCGCGGATACCCGAGATAGATTTAATCAAACTCATTGCTGTGGAATATAGTTAGGCTTTGTATAGCGGATATTGCCGTAATACAAAGTGTAATAATACGCTGATAAATTCGAAGGAATCAAGTTGAATGGACAGATGATGGAAGCATCACCGCCTTGCCACAAGAATCGGATTGGAAATCCTAAACCTCCGCTTGTACATTCGTAGGAAGAACCAGACGAATAGGAATAAGAGTAGTAAGTGTTGCTATAATAGTTGCGACGCCAGTTATAGCATATCTTGTAGTTCTCAGGTTCGAGATTGTCGCCGGAGATGTTTGTTGCTCCTTCAGAATAGTCGTATTCGGAAATGCAAAGCAGATTCTCGTAACGAACCAAAACATTCTCGTCCTCGTAAAACTTGTTCTTCGACTTCATGTCAGGGTAACCCTTGCCCCAATCGTTTATCTTGAACAAAAGACGTTTGAAGTCACCTTCAGTAACTTCATACCATTTTCCAAGTTGGATGAATTCACTTGGCGAAATGCTATCTTCGAGAATCTTTGTAGCCATCTTGCTCAATTGCTCTTCATCGAATCTCCCTGCTATTTCGTAATCATTATAGTCAATCCATCTTTGAATATAGTTCTCTTCATCAGTAACATATTCTGCATAACTTTTTGCATCTTCACAAGATGATAAAAGTGAGATGGAAAAAGAGCATGCTAAAAAAGAGAAAACCGTAGATAAAAATTTCTTCATTTCTTTTAAAATAAAATACGCGCAAAGTTAATAATTTCGCGCGTATAATACAATTATTTATCCAAATATTTGGCAAACATAGGCAGAACTTTAACATATAAGTCTTCTGCTCGTTGCAAACTGCCCATAAATTCACCTCCGGCAGCATTTTTATGACCACCTCCGTTGAAGAATTTCTCTGCAAGAATGTTGACAGGGAAATCTCCTTTTGAACGGAACGAAGCTTTAACGAAATTCTTCTCTTCCCTGAAGAATGCTGACACCTGAATGCCTTCAATATCGAGTGGAGCATTTACAAAGCCTTCTGAATCTCCTTTCTGGTGATTGAATCTTTTTAATTCTAAATTAGAAAGACTGAAAAAGGCGGCTTTGTATTCTTTGACAATAACCATTTTGTGATATAGACAATATCCTTTCAGCCTTACTTTCCGTTCCTGCTCGAGTGCCATTTGTCTGTGAAGCTCTTCCTTGTTAAACCCGGTTTCGAGGAGGCGCGCAATGGTCAAATAGACATCTTTTCTTTCGCTGTTATACACAAACTGCCCCGTGTCTGTCATCATGCCGCAATAGATTGGTTCTGCAATATCTCTTTCTATCAAGGAGTCGTCTCCTAATTCAAGAATCAATCTGTAAACAACTTCACATGCAGCGCTCAGTTCCGGCCGTGAAACGATGACAGAAAACTCCTCTGTTTTTGGATCGAGATGGTGGTCTATCAAGAGCCTAGGAATGTCTTTGCTCCTTATCTCTTGCTCTAATGCGCCAAGACGGTATAATGCGTTGTAGTCTAGTGATATAATAGCATCGGCTTCGTCAATCAGTTTGATAGCATCTTCATGTTGGCGGTTATTCGGATTTGTGGAGTCTTTCTCGTATACCAGATTGTCTTCGTAACCTGGAATAAACGCCAAGTTTGTGCCAGGCTTGTCATTGTATATGATTGCTGCTTCTTTGCCTTTTTTACGAAGATATCTCGTCATCGCAACTGCTGATCCGACAGCATCTCCATCTGGAGACATGTGCACTGTCACTACAAATTTTGTATGTTTGTCGATAAACTCTCTGACATCATCAATGAGAGTCTGATCAAATAATCTGGTTATATTTTCTTGTATAGACATCTGTTCAAATATTAAGGAAGTAATATGGAATTGTGCAAATATAGTTCAATTTTTTGAGATTACAAAACTTTTTGGTTATATTTGCGCCTAATTAAACAAAGATGAAGACATTACTAATTATACTAGGCCCGACTGGGGTAGGAAAAACTGAGTTGTCCTTACAGATTGCCGAGAAATTCGGTAGTCCTATAATAAGTGCAGATTCACGTCAGATTTATAAAGATATTCCAATCTGTACAGCAGCGGCTACCAAAGAACAACAGGAACGAGTGAAGCATTATTTCGTTGGATCGCACGCTTTGGACGAAACTTTCAGCGCTGCTCAGTTTGAAGAAGAGTCCTTGAAACTACTTGATACTTTGTTCTTGGATCATGATACTGTTGTAATGGCTGGTGGATCGATGATGTATATAGATGCTGTTGTGAAGGGCATAGATGAAATGCCTAATGTCGATCCATATATACGCGCGAGTGTACGTGAATTATATGAAAGAGAAGGACTGGAACCTATCAAGGCACAATTGAAGTTGTTGGATCCTGTTTATTATTCGAAAGTCGACTTGCAGAACACCAAAAGGGTAATACATGGCGTTGAGATGAGTCTTTCTGCAGGACAGCCTTTCAGTTCTTTTCATACAGGTGAACGTAAACAAAGACCATTCCGCATTGTGCAGATCGGACTCATGCGCGAACGTCAGGAATTATATCAACGTATAGATGCAAGAGTTCAGCAGATGTTGGAAGATGGATTGGAGTCTGAAGCAAGGAGGGTATTCCATATGCGCGAACAGAATTCATTGAATACAGTAGGCATGAAAGAGATGTTTTTGTATTTCGATGGTATTTACACATTGGATCAGGCACAGGAAAGAATATGCCACAATACGCATATTTATAGCAAAAAACAGATGACTTGGTTCAAAAGGGATAGTGACATTCATTGGTTTCATCCATCTCAGACCACTGAAATTTTCAAGTTTTTGGAGACTTTGTAAGCCGATTATATGTTACGTAACATGTTTTTGTCTGAAAAAATCGAAAAAACGAGTTATTTTTGCCCCTTTTGAATGAAAAGTTTGCAAGTGTTCATTTTTGCCTATATCTTTGCAGTACCTTAAAAAACATAACCATAACACAATACCTTAAAATAACGCAACAAAAGTAGTTTCTTTAGTACCTTAAATCTAATACCAGAAAAACGGAATTTGAATGTTTGAATACAGTGAAAAGAGACTATGTCAACTTAGTTTTGACACAGCCTCTTTTTATTAATAAGTTGCGTTCCTTATTTATAAAGTTTATATTTGCCGACAACAGGCAACTGCGCCTCTTTGCTTTGAATGACATTGATGATGCCAATGATCATAAGCACAAATGCAATGATATTGATGATGCTCTCAATAATTGCTCCTACTTGTGGTATAAAACTTATAACAATAGCAATAAGTTGCAATACGACAAGGATAAGTCCCTGATTGAGGTGGAACTTAGTAAACTCTGTCTTTTTTGCTATTATTGGAATGAGGATAAAGATTCCAAGATAACAAAGCACGCCCATCAGTTTGTCACGACCAGACACGTTCAATTTTTCTTCCATAGTAGAGATTGTTTTTGAGTTAATGAATAAATCTGCTACAAAGGTAGAAAAATATGTTTATACTCCAAAAAATAAAACAAAAAAATGAGTAGCACACATGCTACATTCTTCCTAAAACAGAAAGAATCATGGTGGTTTATGCATAACCGATGCAGTTTCTGATCATTATACAGGGTGTGAGAATGATTTCGAAGCCGCAAAGTTTGGATTTGTTTTTATTGGACAAACTTCTCGATCAGATCTTTGTATCGGCTGTCTGGATGTTCTTCTATGATCTTTTTTAGTTCGCAGCCCCAGTAATGATAAGGAGATTTAAACTTTGCCGACTTCATGCGTTCGAATGATTCGATTAGGAAAAGGTACGAATAATCATCATCGTATGCTATAATAGCCTTTATGAGAGCACGGATACGTGAATAGTCGAAGTGCTTGCGTTGGATCTCATAGTCACGCACTTCGGTTAATGCTGGCCAAAAGTCTGCATCGGGCCATAGTTGGATTGCATTCAGTGCATAGCGCGTATTGCCTTCACCTGTGCCATCGTGGACATCTTGATTGTCAAGACCTTTGTGATATTGCAAAAGCGCATCAATGATCAGTTGCTTATCCGTCACTTTTTTGTATTTTGCCAATACGGTCAAAGCATTACCCAGATTGTTACGAGTATAGAGTTCGCGAATGCGGTCGTAGTACTCTGTGTGAGGTTCGATGAAATTCAATAGAAGAGACTTATAATACAGATTTGGAACATTTGGGTCAAAGAGAATCAGCGAATCGAGCATCAGCGAGTCGGCAGTGCTATAGGGTCTCACAGAATCATAAGATTTGTATAGTATACTAATCATTTCATCAGTCACATATTCATCTATTGCCACATCACCTGTCCAAACCATTACATGTGACTTATCCGCAAGTTGTTGTGCAAGCAGATGTGGAGCACGATGGTCGTCAGTCTCTACGATACCGGCGAAAGCTGTAAGACGGATGATTGGCGAAGGGTGTTGAAGCAACTCAATTTTCTCCTCGATCAATGTCTGCGCGATTAGTTTCTGTTGCAGGATCCAGCCATCAGGCACATCATCCCAGCCGTTGTTTCCCGTAGTCTGGTAATCGCAACGGCAGAGTCTGTCAATTATGGAGTCCTTCCCCCGACTCCTATCTGCCGAATACGGATCTTTGTGGGTACACGCCCCAAACAACGAAAGAATCAAGAATGGTATATAGATTAATTTTTTCATCTTGCATTTCGCATAAGAATTTTCGATGACAAAGATATGCTTTTCTGTGCACTCATCCAAAATAAATCGACAAACGGATTGAAATAATCGACAAACGGAATCTATTCTTTCTCCAACATCGATAATATTTTATATTCAAAAATGTTTTTTGATGATTATAGAATCAGGTCTGTATACTATCGTCTTAAAATGATCGATTTGAAAAAAGTACAATGTGTCATTATATTTTTTGAACAATAAAGAATTGTCAAAAAATAACGGATCATTCACATTATATCCAATGTCGCCATACTCTATTCTTGACGGTATTACTCCTTCATTTTTATAATTATTCAGATAATAGCATTCGACCTTATCCATGCCATCTCTATAGTCATCAAGATTGACCGTCCAATCATTCATATAGAACACTATTGAGTTCTGGATTGTATCTCGATATCCTATTGCAGATTCACAATGATAATGTGCAGGTCTTTCAAAGAGGTGACAGGTATCTGCGATTGCGCATCTGTCTCCACGTCCATAGAACACGAAAAGAAAACCACCGTCCCGATTATAAAGAATTGTATCAACATCCACAAAGAATCTGTCATTTATAGGTGCATCTGGATAGTCTTCTTTCAACCATTCCTGTTTGTTGATATTGTCGAGATATTGATTAACGAAAACATTGACATCTGTGTTATATTGTTCTCTGTCTACTTCCGTATAGTTGCAATTATTCCACAGGGGTCTCTCTTCCTCTTCAAATTCAACCAACAAAAACATTATACCCATAAAAATAAGATTAAATACTATTCCATAAAATCTAATTTTAGCATAGAACTCATAATATAAACTCGCGTAATCTTCTATAAATCTTTCTTTATAAAAAAAATATAATCCAGTAGACAAACAAGTCAGCCCAATCAATCTGTTAGATAGTAAGGGAATTACGGCACAGACAAGTTCCATACTGCACATGAACATGAACAGATAGTTTCTTTTCTCTTTATCATTTTTATTAAATGCCAAAGACTATTCAAACAAAAAGGGAAAGAAAGGCCCCAAATTAATATAATTTCATTTCTGTCCATATTACTTGTCATTATATATCTGTTACATCTATAAATCTTATCTTATTAGTAAGCTTTCGACAAAACTTCGCAGGTTTTGCGATGGATTATGTATACCTTCAAAGATTCAGAAGAACAGATTGTCCTCACACCTTATCACAATAAAATCATAAGGATAATCTGCTTTGAAGCTTTTCACCCCACTGACAAAGTGTTTAAGGCCATTATTCTTCAGAGTTTCTTCTGAAAGAATCTGTATATGGTTAAGACCGTATTCCGGATTCTTTCTAAGCGTATTAGACTTTGTTTCAAAAAGGATGTCAAAGCTGCATCTTGGTTCAATAATCTTTGCAAAAAACTGTGGCACCAATGTAATAATAGGTTCCACCATACTAATATTTGGATCCCATGCAAACATACTAAGACTAAAATGATTATATGGACGACATAACGTTCTATATATCTGACGCATTTCTGGGATCGAGTCATTTAGCTCGTCCAGAGATAACACAACGACAAGACATTCTTCTTGCGTATTTTCGATTGAGTACCTAAGGCAGCAAACAGTATCCGTTTCGTTGCAATCATTTCTCATCTGGTATTCAGAATACGCCTTTTTGATAGTTTGTCCATATCCAAGGAAGAAACCTTGAACAATTATCGCCAAAATAAAAAAGAGATTTCTCATAAATGATAATATTCAGTTCCGAACATTCGTGTGCAAATAGTTTTCTTTATATACTTAATACCAATATAGTTTCTACCTCACCATAGTCACAGTATAATCCTCCCTTATTTGGAAACGATAGTATTTCTTATTTCCTTGCATGTCTGTGTATCGTACAACGAAATAGCCATTATCAATCGTACTCAGCTTGAAACTTGCCTTTTCGACAATCGAATTCAATTTTGAAAAAGGAGATTGATATGCTGCAATATAATCCGATTGATACTCTTCATCCTGATAGGTGTGGATGCGTTGTATTCCCTTATCCGGGTTATTATATTCTGCAGGAATTGGTGACAAAGATGCAGACACATAGCATTCGTTGAGGGATAATCCTTTTTGCTGAAGGATTTGGCTGACAGCGGTCTCATAAACCTCTTCTACAAGTGGTATAGAAACATATTGCGCAACTTTACCTTTATCAACTACGAATGCAGGACATTTGCCTTCCCAAAAATATCTGAAAGCAGAAGAATAGCTAAACTTGCTTTCAGGCACGAAGATAGTATCTCCTTTGATAACGGTCTTGGCGAAATATTCCATGTCGGGCAAAAACGGACCTCTTTCATACGAAATCATACCCTGATTCAGTACATATACCTTTTGTCCATTCCATTCGAAATATCCCAATGGCAGACCATACGGCACGCCTTTATCTCGGGTTATATTCCAGTATTTGTCAACATATGTGAGCGACAGAGTTGTGCCAGGGACAGAATCTCGGTCGAACTTCTTTATACTTTTCTCCAAAATTCGATATAAGCCCTTGTCTGTTACCTTCAGCTGAGGAAATGCCACATTCTTTTCATCTGGGTTGACTATCTCCTCTTCTGTAAAGTCATCCTCTTCCTCATCGTCTATTCTAATCTTTTGTTCTTCCTGATATGGCTGAATAAGTTCGAAAGACTTTGTATCTGGAATAAACTTGTATTCTCCAGAGTCAAATATTCCGATATGTTGAGCGACTTCGTATATCTCTTGAGGAGCTAAGTGCAATGAGTCGAGGTACAGAGTATTATATCCGTACTCATCAACAGACAGTCGGTAATGATACTGTCCGTTATCGATAACAGATAGATGTGGATCCCTGAGCATACAATCAGTTTCGGTAAAGAGCTGATGTGCGACTTTGCGGAGATCCGCATCGTATTTCTTTTCATAATCATGATTCGCCTTCCATAAATCTTTTGTTCTTGGAATACTCACATAAATATGATAGGTATAATTGTCATAGATGTCTTCGGGATAGTCTCGTCTGAAACTGCGGATCAGCTGCCGACATTCAGGCATTACAGCCAGAACCGAATCAAGACAACCTGTGGCAATAGCCTCTCCGCATCGATAGAGGACATCAACCAGATCGCCACATCTTCCGCGTGGTGACCAGCATGATGCAGTATGATATAAGGGGTTGAAATAGTACATAATTCCATCCTCCCCCATATTCTCATAAAGATATGAAGAGGTATTGACAGCCGCATCTATCAAACGGTCAATTAAAATAGTGACACTATCGGGCACTGCCATCTTGTAGCGATGGAGCAAATCAGGATATGCCACATCCATAATGGTGTCATTCAATATTTTTGAAGATCTATTAAACTCGTCATATTTAGAATAGAACAGAATCCCCTTCTCATAGGTCAATGCAATACCACCTCCAAAAGGGTATATTGCCCTATACCCAAGAGTATTTCCACCCATAAGATATTCTCTTTCAAGAAAACTTCGTCTGGTCGGCTTGAATTTATCATATAGCGGTTGGCAAGGTACCAGGAAACGCTGTCCATAGGAAAAGACAGATATTAGTGCAAATGCCCAAAGTAGTAAAAGCCTTTTCATATTCTATGTTTTATTCTATAGGAAATCATCAGAGACAATCAGTATAGTGATTTACTTTTGTTTGAATCTCAATGTCTCAAGTTCCAGAACTCGGGAACATTCAAAATAAACCTCTTCGTCAGAATAGTATTCGCTGCTTTCCGCCAGTTCAAACTTATCGCATGCGCCAACAGATGTGCCAACTAATGCCTGAGATTTATACTCCCATATTTCCAAGTAATATCTCAAGAATTCATATTCGTCATTGATGCTTGTGACATAAAATGGCGAGTCTTTAGTTCCTAAACCTGTCTTGGCAATAGTATTCAAGCATCTCATCATGCGGTAATAGAATATCTGTCCGTCATCAAGTGTGTATTTACACTCAAATCCTTCTTTTAGCATTAGGGAAATGGAATATGCGACTAAGCGCAGAGCAGTAATGTTTAATGGGTTGATATCAAGAGCTGATTCTGATTGGGCAAGCGCCTCTTGATAGTTTTTATCATTAAAGGATTTCACAGCCTTATCTACAAGACTCTTCTCTTTTTCGTTAGAAAGGAATGACTGTCCATAGAAGGCCTGGATGCGTTCGTCGTAAGTCTGGGTAGTGTCAAGCTGTTGTGCAGAGAGTTTTGCAACCTGTGTCTTCACATAATCTGCATCGGTTTCTACCAAAGTCTTAATCTTTTTCCAATCCACAGGCGTAACCTCTCTTTGCGCAAACACAGAAAGACAAAAGAAACTAAGTACGAGAGAGAGAATAATATTTTTCATAGCGTGAAGTTTTTGTTACTGCAAAGATATGGATTTGTTTCTTTCGTTCCAAAGAAAATCGACGAAAGGTGGTAAAATATAGACGAACGAGTAAGTCGGAATAGAGAATTGTCTTCGGAGTGCGTGGATGGACACTTTCTTTTTTAGTTTCTCCAATCCACGCCCGTGGATGACAACTCCAGACTTTGAGAGTTCCGATCGACGAGCGTCGACGACTACTTCCAGCGACAAGAGTACTCATCGAAGGCCTACGACATCAACACCTGTTTACAAGTGTTGATGTCGACGCTTGAAGATTGGACTTCCGGAGTTCCGGCGGACTCATTGACGATCGGCGATGACTTCTCGGGAATTCCCGTGGACTGATTGACGACCGTGAATTACAGTTCTCCGTTGTCGGCGAACGAATAGTATCTGCCGTCGGATATTATGACGTGATCGAGGAGGCGAATGTCGAAGACGGCGAAGGCTTCTTTGGCTTTTTGCGTCATGTCGCGATCGTCTTTGCTCGGTCGTGTTGATGAGTGCGGGTGGTTATGGCAAAGTGCTACAGTCGAAGCCTGAACTTCTATTGCAGGACGTACGAGTTTGCGTATATCTGCACCAGCGAAATCCACACCACCTTCGCTCAAACATTTTTTCAGAATGATCTTTCCGTTCTTTGAGGCATATAAAGCCCACAGTTCTTCGTGATCGAGATCCGAAAGCTGATGGTTGAACTGAGCGAAGATGGTTCTGCTGTTATCTATTACTACGGCATTAAGACGAGATATTTCATCCTCGCGCGCTTTCCTGCGTCCGAGTTCAAGTGCTGCCTGAATTGTACAAATCTTGGCTGGTCCTAAGCCTTTGAAAATATTATGGTCCCCTTCGTTGTTCATTATGGAGTGGGCAAGTTCCAATAAGCTGTTATGGCAACGGGTGAAAATATTACGGGCAATGTCAACGGCGCTCATGCCTTTCTGCCCGGTATTAATTAGAATAGCCAATAGCTCGACCTCAGAAAGAGAGTCCGCGCCATTGGCCATCATTTTTTCACGAGGACGATCGGTTGTTGCCCAATCGTGTATCGTCATTAAATATGCTGATTTACTTAGCGCGCTCTACGTATTCGCCAGTGCTTGTCTTAACGACGATCTTTTCGCCCTGGTTGATGAAGAGAGGAACACGTACAGTAGCACCTGTCTCAACTGTAGCTGGCTTCATTGCGTTAGTTGCAGTGTTACCCATGAGACCTGGCTCGCAGTAAGTGATTTCGAGAACAGTTTTGTCTGGCATTTCAGCAGTGAGGATGGTGTCTGTGCTTGTGTCGCTCAATACATCTACGATATCACCTTCCTTCATGTACTCACCACCAGTAATCATTTTCTTGTCGATGTTAACCTGGTCGAATGTCTCCTGGTTCATGAATACTGCATCCTCACCGTCCATATAAAGGAACTGGAATGGACGACGCTCAACGCGTACGTCTTCGAGAACTTCACCAATGTTGAAACGCTTTTCAACTACATAACCAGTAACGAGATCCTTAAGCTTAGTACGCATGAAAGTGTTTCCCTTACCTGGCTTTACATGAAGAAACTCCACTACGATCTGGAGCTTACCATCTACACGGATTACTGAACCGTTCTTGATGTCTTGTGACTTAAGTGCCATGAGTTTTTATCTGTTTAATTGTTAATAATTTCGATTTGCGGGTGCAAAGATAAGGTTTAGTTGCCAAAAAAACAAATAAATTTAAATAAAATCGTAAAATCATTTGGATAATCAAGAAATAATTGCTAATTTTGCACCCGCAATTCGAATTGGCATCTTATTTATTGTCTAATTTGTTGCCCATACATTTAAAATAAATAAAAAATAATATATAAAAAGTTACAACTATGAAGATGACTTTCCAGCCTCATAACCATCGCCGTTTGCACAAGCATGGTTTCCGCTCTCGTATGGCTACTAAGAACGGACGTCGCGTTCTCGCTTCTCGTCGTGCTAAGGGCCGTAAGAATCTCACTGTAGGTGACACAATGCGTTGATTCGCTGTTGGTGTCTAACAGAAAAAGTGCACAATCAAAACTGATTGATAAACGATGACTGCCAGGGCGACCTTGGGCGGTCATTAGTTTTTTAAAAGCAACCTCGTTCTTTTCTTAAGGAATTTGGTTGAATGAAAAACATTACATGAAACAACGAATCAATTCTCTTCTTTCTGAACTTAAAGATGGTGTTTTTGAGAAAGACACTGAACTTAGCTTGTCACTTCTCGCAGCCCTCGCAGGTCAAAGCATTTTGCTTCTTGGGCCTCCTGGTGTAGCAAAAAGTATGGTAGCTCGGCGTCTAAAGTATGCGTTTGCCAATGCTAAGTCGTTCGAATATCTGATGTCACGATTCTCGACACCAGACGAGATCTTCGGCCCTGTCTCAATCTCGAAACTTAAGGAAAGTGACCGATATGAGCGTGCAACCGAAGGGTATCTTCCTTCTGCAGATGTCGTTTTTCTTGATGAGATCTGGAAAGCTGGTCCTGCGATACAGAATACATTGCTTACTGTAATCAACGAGAAGACTTATCTCAATGGCGCTACACAGATGAAACTTCCACTAAAGCTTCTCATTGCAGCAAGTAACGAGTTGCCAACAGAAGGAGAGGGTCTCGAAGCAATCTTCGACCGTTTCATTGTGAGAGTGTTGAGCAAGCCGATTGAGAGCGAAGAGATGTTCTATGAGATGGTGTCGGCTTCTTCCGGTTCTATGCCTCGTCAGGAGAGTCTGTTTGATGGAAACAATGCCTTTACTTCCGAAGAATATGCACAGCTCCAGAAGGAAATTGATGCTATAGTCGTCCCTCAGAATGTACTTCAGGCTATTACCAGGATTAGAAAGAGCTTGAAGGATGTTAAGGTGCCAAATCAGGATGTCCATCGCGAGATCTATGTCTCAGACCGTCGTTGGAAGAATATTGTCCGGCTTCTGAAGACTTCTGCTTTGCTGCACGATCGAAAGGAAGTCGTACTTGCCGATCTGCAGATTGCAGTACATTGTCTATGGTCTGAACCAGATGAGATTGCTCCAATGGGAGAAATTGTTGCCAAAGCTATCTTCTCAGATTATTTGGACCGTCTCGATAAGCTGCAGAATGCAGTTAACTATGGAATGAATGTCCGTCGTGTGAGAGAATCCCTAGACAGAGCTCACGAACGAGGTGATCATAGAGATGATGACCTTATCATCTTCGATCATTTCTATTATGGAGTTGATGAGAAGTCTTCACCAAATACATATATTTATGTGACCGATTTCCGTTCGATGCCTACTCATACATCCAATGAACCTGCTGTACGCGGAGTAATGTATCAGGATCCTAAGTGTCCGAAACGTAAGGTGATACGAGCATATTCTAATCCGGACAATATCGGTGAGTATGATGTGGAATTGACTCGCGTTAATCTCTATCGTGATTCTTCCGCATTGTATATCAATGGCATTCGTTGTCCGATGCGCAGAGGTCTTAGAGGATCTGTTCTTGAACAGAGTTCGGGACTAGAACCGGTCAAGGGTGACAAGTCTAAGGTAAACGATTCCTTCGAGCAGTACGAATCGGAGGTCGATAATCTTTTCCAGGAGGCTACGATTTCGAGCAATTCGTTCAAGTCGCATCTCTTTATCTCGCCAATTGTGACTAAGATTATTGCCGGTCAGATGGATTCTTTCAAGCGTCAGATTGCATTGCTTCGTGCCGATGTCCGCAAGCTTGTTTACGACGAGTAAGTCTATTATCTTCTTTCTGTGTTTCTTCATTTCCCTCCACATATAGACAAGATTGCAGAAATTATCTGCTTCGACCTCGAACGATTGTTTGCCGAGGCCGTTGAGAGTCGGCTGCAATTCATGCAGATGCGAGGCGTTACCGATCCTTATGACCTTGCGCAGATCAGACAGGATTACATCAGCGAATTCCTTCCAAAACAACAGGCATTGCTCGATAAATATCTTGATGTCGTGCCTGTCTATCTTGCCGAGAAAGGTGTGAGTGACGATGAGTTCGAACAGGCGTGGGCATTGATGGGAGGAATATGGAATAATCTTGAATTCGAGAGAATCCGTGCGATAGTCAAGCTTCAAAAAGATTATCCCGAAGTGCTTGAGGTCGCTAAGGTATTAGGCAGAATCGCCGATGATGAAGGCAATGAGAAGGTACCTTTGGGCGGAGGTAATATGATGAGTGTCGATCATTCTGCACCATCTGATATCGAAGGCGTTACTGTTGGAAATGATTTGTCGTCGATGTTGCCTTCCGAGATGGCACAGATGGTTGATGAAGATCTCAATGGCTTGTTTGTCTATAAGTTCGCTACACGTAATTTGCAGAACTTCAGATATAAAAGTCAGATCATGAATCCTTCGCACAAATTACAGATGCATAAAGCTAGGCAGAAAGGACCAATGGTCGTGTGCCTCGACACTTCGGGCAGTATGGCTGGCGTTCCGGAGCGAATCTCTCATTCTCTTATAGTTAAGCTTTTACAACTGGCGTTGAGACAAGATCGGGATTTTCTTCTCATTGCATTCTCATATATGGCTAAAGCCTTAGAGGTTCGTAAGAACAGAGCACGTCTTCTTGATTTCTTCCGCAAGCCTTCAAGTGGTGATACTGATGTTTCGGATATGCTGAATATGTGCATAGAGACGTTGATGAGTAAGCCAGAGTTTATGAGTGCCGATGTGTGTCTTGTGAGCGATTATAAAATGCCTGTAGCTGGCGATGCTCTTATGAAACGTATTCTCGACCTACGCGAAGCTGGCACGAGGTTTTATGGACTTCAGATAGGTGAGACCTCATTCAAGGAATGGCCTAAGTATTTCGACCGTATCTGGAATCTGAACTTTAAAATGAAACTCCGACCAAGTTATTTGATGAAATAATATATCATATTGAAATAATATAAATGATTATGAAACACTTCTTTTCTCTTGCGCTTTTGAGCGTTGCTTTATTCTCATGCACAACAAAGCAGCAGAAGGCTGTTGAGATCATCGATCTTCCACGTGCAGAGGTTGACCATGCAGTTGCTGCTGCGGTAGATAGCTTCTACAATGCAACTATGACTCGTCCTGTAAAACCAGATTCAATTGAACTTCACAGCGTTATGGTGGTGAAGAATGGAGAGGTTATTTACGAGAACTGGTATAACGGTTATACTCCGGAACGTGGTCACATGATGTTCTCCGTAAGTAAGACATTTACCGCTGTCGGTGTCGGAATGCTTATCGAAGAGGGCAAGCTTGCATTGACCGATAAGGTTGTTGATATCTTCCCGGATGAGCTTCCAGATACAGTGAGTGAGAATCTTGCAGCAATGACTGTTCGCGATCTCTTAACTATGACTTGCGGTCACAACGCTGAACCTTCAGGCCGTCAGGAAGATATTCAGTCATGGGTGAAGGCATTCCTTGCATGGCCTGTTGAACATAAGCCAGGAGAATACTATCTTTATAATTCTTATGGCACATTCATGTTGTCGGCTATCGTCCAGAAGATCACAGGCGAGAAGCTTATGGACTATCTCACACCTCGTCTCTTCGAGCCTCTTCATATCAAGGATGCTACATGGGATGAAAATCCTGACGGTATCAATTTTGGCGGTTGGGGCTTGACTATCAAGACGGAGGATATGGCTAAGCTGGGTCAGCTCTTCCTTAACGAAGGTAAGTGGAATGGCAAACAACTTGTTTCAGCAGAGTGGCTCAAGGAGATGGGTTCATTCCAGGTTGAGTCTTCGCCTTCTGGTACTCCATATGAGATGCGTGAGGCTTACGGCTTGACAAAGGATAACAATGAATGGGTTCAGGGCTATGGCTATCAGATGTGGATGTGCCGTCACGATGCCTTCCGTGCCGATGGTTATGCAGGTCAGTATATTATGATCTTCCCAAAGCGTAACACAGTGCTTGTTCTCACTACCAAGTCTTCGCTATATCAGCCTTATATGGACTTGATTTGGGAGTATCTGCTTCCAGTGCTTTGATCTGAATTAATCAATTAGACTTCCTGTTGATTTTTGCACTCCGTTTTACACATTATATATAATATGTGTCAAATTGATAATTATTTTTGATGAAGTACGGGAAAATATAAAATAATTATTATATTTGCGCATGTTATTGAAGTAACAACCAAAATAACAGAAGACATTTTACAAAACCAATATAAATTAATTATAAAGATGAAAAGTGCATTGCAAATCGCTCGCGCCGCTTATCAGCCAAAGCTCCCTGTAGCTTTGCGTGGTGCGCTCAAGGCTGTTGAAGGTGCTCCTACACAGTCTGTAGCAGATCAGGAAGAAGTTAAGAAGCTCTTCCCTAACACTTATGGCCTCCCATACCTTAAGTTCGAGCCAACAACTGAGGCTACTCCTTCAGTTGCTATCAACGCTGGTGTAATCCTTTCTGGTGGTCAGGCTCCTGGTGGTCACAACGTTATTGCTGGTCTCTTCGACGGTCTCAAGAAGCTCAACCCAAACAATAAGCTTTACGGTTTCCTTCTCGGTCCTGGCGGTCTTGTTGATCACAACTATATGGAACTCACAGCCGACATCATCGACGAGTATCGTAACACTGGTGGTTTCGACATCATCGGTTCTGGTCGTACTAAGCTCGAGAAGAAGGAGCAGTTTGACAAGGGTCTCGAGATTCTCAAGCAGCTCGACATCAAGGCTCTCGTAATCATTGGTGGTGACGACTCTAACACTAACGCTTGTGTACTTGCTGAGTACTATAAGTCAACCAATGCTGGCGTACAGGTTATCGGTTGCCCTAAGACTATCGACGGCGACTTGAAGAACGACGCAATCGAGGCTTCTTTCGGTTTCGATACAGCTACTAAGGTTTATTCTGAAGTTATCGGTAACATCGAGCGTGACTGTACCTCTGCAAAGAAGTACTGGCACTTCGTTAAGCTCATGGGCCGTTCTGCTTCTCACGTAACTCTCGAATGTGCTCTCCAGACTCAGCCAAACATCACTCTTATCGGTGAGGAAGTTGAGGCTAAGAACATGACACTCGATGATGTTGTTACATATATTGCTGAGATCGTTGCTGAGCGTGCAAGCCGTGGCTTGAACTTCGGTGTTGCTCTTGTTCCAGAAGGCCTCATCGAGTTTATCCCTGCTATCAAGAAGCTCATCGCTGAACTCAATGACCTTATCGCAGCTAATCAGGCTGAGTTTGATAAGATTACTCCAGAAGAGAAGATCGCATTTATCGCAGCAAACCTCTCTGAGACTAACGCAGCTATCTTCAAGAGCCTCCCTGCAGGTGTAAGCCGTCAGCTCGCACTTGAACGTGACCCACACGGTAACGTACAGGTATCTCTCATCGAGACAGAGCAGCTCCTCGCAGATATGGTTGCTGTTAAGCTCGCTGCATGGAAGAAGGAAGGCAAGTTTGCTGGTAAGTTCGCTACTCAGCATCACTTCTTCGGTTATGAAGGCCGTTGTGCAGCTCCTTCAAACTGGGATGCTGACTATTGCTACAGCCTCGGTTTCAACGCAGCTCAGCTCATCGGTGCTGGCAAGACTGGTTACATGTCTTCTATCAAGAACACATTCAAGCCAGCTGACCAGTGGATCGCAGGTGGTATTCCTATCACTATGATGATGAACATGGAGAAGCGTAACGGTGAGATGAAGCCAGTAATCAAGAAGGCACTCGTTGAGCTCGATGGCAAGCCATTCAAGTTCTTTGCTTCTAAGCGTGCTGAGTGGGCTAAGGAGACAGCATTCGTTTATCCTGGTCCTATCCAGTACTTCGGCCCAGCTGAGGTTGCTGATCAGCCTACTAAGACTCTTACTCTCGAGCAGGAATAATCCTGTTGCCGAAAGTCTAGACATAATAAAAGCCCAGAGAAGGAAAACCTTTTCTGGGCTTGTTGTTTATATCTTTTAACAAAGTACATTCATTCGATTATCCCCTTGTAATCAATGTAAGCGCATTCTTACGTGCCTCGTCTGTGATTTTCGAGCCGGAAAGCATTCGTGCAATTTCATTGATGCGCTCATCTTTCGACAGAGCGACGATGTGGGTTGTTGTCTCATTCTCGTCGTCTTCCTTGTACACTTTGAAATGAGCGTCTCCCTTGCCGGCAACTTGTGGAAGGTGAGTGATTGTGATTACCTGAAGATGTGACGACATATTCATCATTACTTCACCCATACGGTCTGCGATGTCTCCGCTTACGCCTGTGTCTATCTCGTCGAAAATGATTGTAGGCAAAGTCTTTGCTGCTGCGACAATTGACTTGATCGACAGCATAAGACGTGAAATTTCACCGCCTGAGGCAACTTCTCCAGCAGGCTTGAGTTCTTGATTCTTATTAGCTGAGAAGAGGAATTGTATCTCATCAAGACCATGAGGTGTGAAATTCTGAAGTGGCGAAATCTCGGCTTTGAATCGCACATTAGGCATACCGAGATAAGCAGCTTTCTCTATCAGCTCTTTCTCGAGTGTTACTGCATTTTTCTTGCGAGACTCTGTCAGCATAGCTGCCAGTTTCTTGGTCTCTGCAACAAGTTTCTTCTCTTCTGCTTCGAGTTCAGCTATCTCTTCGTCGCTGTTATCGATGCGGAACATTTTCTCTGCGAGTTCGTCACGCAAAGCAATTAGTGCATCTACATTTTCAACACCGAATTTCTTCTCCAGAGTGTAGATTGTGCTCAATCTTTCCTCCACCCAAGCCAAGCGTTCAGGGTCGAATGTGACACTTTCCGATTTATCTGCTATTTCTTCAGCAATATCTTTAATGTCAATATAATCTGAATTGAGGCGTTCTGCCAGTTCTCCGAGCTGAGGATAAACCCTCACAAGATCAGATGCCTTGTCGCTCACGCTTTTCAGCATTGAGATGATGCTTTCTCCATCTCCATCCAGACATTCGCTCATTGAACAAAGCCCACTCTTGATATCTTCGGCATGAGCGAGCAGTTCCTGTTCTTCCTCCAGATCTTCCTGTTCTCCGCTCTTGAGGTTTGCCTCGTCGAGCTTAGTGAACTGGTATTTGATATAATCTGCATCTTTTGCATTCTGTGCAGCATCGTCCTTGAGTTTCTCAATCTTCTTCCGCAATGCTGTCAGTTCGTGATATTTGGCTTGGTATTTCGCTAATTCTGTCTGATTCTGTGCCAAGGAGTCGATCACATCCCTTTGGAATGTGTCCTTGCCTAATAGAAGGTTTTGGTGTTGGGAATGTATGTCTATAAGCGATTCTCCGAGAACTTTGAGCGTAGTGAGCTGTACTGGCGAATCGTTGACGAATGCCCTTGACTTGCCGGTAGCATATATTTCGCGTCGTATGATTGTGTTAGAGGCGTCATATTCGATATCGTTCTCGGTGAAGAATTCCTCCAGATTATATTGGCTGATGTCGAACGATGCTTCGATAGTACATTTTGTCGCACCATTACGCACAGCTTTGGCGTCGGCTCTTTGTCCCAGTATAAGGGAAAGCGCACCCATAATGATACTCTTTCCGGCACCTGTCTCACCAGTTATCACAGTGAGACCTTGTACAGGATTGAACTCCAGGTGGGAGATAAGTGCGTAGTTTTCTATTTGTAGAGATTGGAGCATATTATTTCTTTTCTTCTTTGATCTCTCTCAGTCTGTCATAATAAGTAGGGAAGTCCTCGTTGAGGGTTTTGTATACCTCATCCTTCTCGTTGCGAGGAGCCTTGCTGTAAATATTGATCAGTTCATCGAGCTTGCAACTTATGAAAAGGCTGAGCAGAGGTGTGAGGCTGCTTGAGTGTCTCACCTTCGACAGATCCTTGCAGGCAATGGTTACTTGAGCACGACCTTTATCGCCCGACTGCGACATCTGGTCAAGACCTTGTCTGTGATAGTGATACCAAAGCTGGCGGTAGTCTTTCTGTCCGTCGTCGAGCAATGCTGTTATCACCGCATGACGATTCGATTTGTCTGCAAATGCCTGCCATGCTTTGTTTTCTGATGCTTGCATCTGGCTGACAATGTTACTTGCTTTCTGCAGATATGGCTCACCGCCCATTGGCGAGAAGCTGTCAAAATCTATACCGAGAATGAGATAGGCATAATAAGCAACTGTTGCCACGAGTTCGTTGTCCAGGCTGAACTCATTGAAGTTGAAAGTTTGTCCTTGCGTGTATTCGAATGTGAGATTATTGTCTTGCCAGTTGAGGGTAGTAGTATTATAGTTCGAATTATATACCGGACGACGGCTCTGTACTGTGAGAGTACCTTTGAACGAATCGTCCTCTGGCATTTCAAGAATAGTGAATGCGAACGTGCATTTTATCTTCTCTATTGTCGAGAACTGCGCTTGTGTCCACTGCATACCATTGATGAACTCTTGCAGGTCGCTTCGCATTGTCTCGAGCCTGTCTCTGAACCCTGCCTCGATTTGTTCGGCACTTATAGTAACAGTAGCGTCAAGTTCTTGGGCATAAAGGTTAAAAGGGACCATGCTAATGCACAGCCCCAATATTGTAGTATATGTCTTTAATGCCTTTAATTTCATGCCGTTGTTACTTGTTTGCCGACATCATGCTAAGTTTGATCTGAGTCAGCACGGCTTTTGTCGAGAGAGCAAAATTGCCATTGATCATCCAGCTGTAGTAAGAAGGATCTTCGCGCAGCACTTCTGTGATGGATCTGCCCTTATACTTGCCGAATGCAAATACAGAAACATCCTTGTCGTTGTAGATGAAGCATCCCATAGGGTCGATGTTTCTGTTCATCTTCGAGAATGCCTCAAGGAATTCCACATCGTTCTCGAGATCTTCGTAACGGTCCAGCTGTGCTTTCAGTACTTCGTAAGTTGCGCGAGTGTCAGCATCTGCACTGTGAGCGTCTTCGAGATTCTTTCCGCAGTAGAACTTATATGCAGCAACGAGCGTACGCTGCTCCTTCTTGTGGAAGATATTCTGTACGTCGATGAAGTGGCTTTTCGAAAGTCCGAGGTTGACTTCGGCTCTGATCATCTCCTCGATGAGCAATGGTACGTCAAAACGGTTTGAGTTGAAGCCCGCAAAGTCGCAACCAATGAATTCGTTGGCGAGAGTCTTGGCCAGCTGTTTGAAAGTAGGCTTGTCGGCCACATCCTCATCTGTGATGTGATGCACGGCAGTCGCCTCCTCAGGGATGTGCATCTCTGGATTGACGTAGTAGTTGCCCTCTTTCTCTTCACCGTTAGGCATCACCTTGATGTAGCTGATCTGCACTATTCTGTCGGTTGTGACATTCGTGCCGGTTGTCTCAAGGTCAAAAAATACCAGCGGTTTCTTTAATTTCAGATCCATAATCAGCTATCAATTATGAATTATGAATTAAAAATCAGTGAGCATCATTGGCATAATGAGCATCAGGAGATCTTCATTCTCTGCGTTCTCAACAGGAACGATGAGGGCTGCACGAGCTGGGTCAGAGAGCTGTACTTCAACCTCTGCCGAAGAGATAGTGTTGAGAATCTCAACGAGGAAGTTTGCGCGGAAACCGATAGCCATTGGAGCACCTGCATAGCTGCATGCTACACTTTCAGTTGCTGAAACCGAGAAGTCGATATCCTGTGCGCTTACAGTCACATTATCCTGAACGAGGTCGAACTTAACCTGGTTGGTAGCAGCATTAGCAAAGACTGCAACACGACGTAACACATTGATCAAAGTCTGGCGGTCAATAGTCATCTTGTTGACATTGTTCTTCGGAATTACGCTTTCGTAGCGTGGGAAACGACCGTCGATGAGACGGCAGCTAACAGTGAAATCGCCAGCTTCAATACGAGCGCTCTTTGAATCGAACGAGATTGTAGCGTCGCCTGCATCCTTGGAAATAACATTCTTAAGGAGATTAGCAGGCTTCTTAGGAAGGATAAAGTTTGCAGTGAAACCCGCCTTCACGCTGTTGTTGATGAGGCGCACAAGCTTCTTGGAATCAGAGGCTACGAATACGAGCTGGTCTTCGCGGATATCGAAATAGATACCGTTCATCACAGGACGGAGGTCGTCATCAGCTGTTGCGAAGATTGTGCTTTGGATACCACCAAGCAAAGTTGAGGCAGGAAGAGTGAACTTCAAAGCTTCTTTTTCGAGAGGCTTCTGTACTGGATATTCCTTAGCGTTGCCCGCGATGAAGTTGAACTTGCCTGAATCATATTTCACGAAGATTTCAAGATTGTCTTCATCTACCTCGAATGAAATCATCTGCTGAGGCATTTCCTTGAGAGGCTCGATAAGGTTCTTTGGGCTTACTACCAACGAACCATTACCCTCTACAGATTCAAGAGAAACCGAGGTGACCATTGTGGTGTCACCATCAGATGCAGTAATCACGAGTTTGTCGCCTGAAATGTTAAAGAGGAAGTTCTCCAAGATAGGCATTGGATTCTTGCTGCTCAATACGCGGCTGATAGATGAAAGGTGGCTCAAGAGTTCTGAGCTGAGTACTTGAAACTTCATATTTTGTTCTTTTTAATTATTTGCATAAAAATATGGACCAAATATAAGCAGTTTTTTGTAATTCTGCAAATATTCAGTCCACTTTTTTCAGTTTTTATACCTCTCGAAGAGGTTTTTGCCTTATACTCGGCTCAAAACCTCCTTAAGGTAGTTGTAGAAACGGCCAACAGAAGGAATATTGAGACGCTCGTCTGGAGAGTGTACGCCTTCCATAGTAGGGCCGATGCTCACCATATCGAGGTATGGATATTTAGTGAGGAAGAGACCTGTCTCGAGGCCTGCGTGGATGGCAGTGATCTCTGGTTCTTCATTATAGAGATCGCGGAATGTCTGAGCGCAGATCTTCATGATTGGAGACTCGATATTTGGCTTCCAGCCTGGATAACCGTCGCCTTGGCTAACTTCAGCACCAGCAAGACGGAACACAGTTGCAACCATATCAGAGATAGCATTCTTCTCCGACTCGACTGAGCTGCGCTGAGATGTCTCGACCTTGATCACACCTGGCTCAATCATCTTTACCGAAGCCATATTAGTCGAAGTCTCTACGATACCAGGCATTGAACGGCTCATGCCGATCACGCCGTGAGGACAAGCGATGAGTGCCTGAAGGAGCTTGCAGGCTACAGAAGGCTCGATGATCTCTTCTGGAGTCTCGGCTGTTTCGATAGTCATCTTGAATGTCTTCTCGATATCGCCTACTTCTCCTTCTATCACTGCAACATACTGATTGAGAGCAGCTACGACATCGTCTTTAGCGCTGAAAGGAATGCCGATCACGGCCTCTGCCTCACGTGCGATAGCATTGCGGAGATTACCGCCCTTGATGGTAGCGAGAGCCTCTGCATCCTTGAGTGAAGAGATGAAACGAGCGAGCACCTTATTGGCATTGGCATGTTCGAGGTGGATGTCACCGCCCGAGTGTCCGCCGAGCAAACCGCTCACCTTGATCTTAGCATAATAGAGGTTCTTTGGAGCAGGCTGAGGTGTATATTTGAACAATGCAACAGTATCTTTGCCACCTGCGCAGCCGATGAAGATCTGGTTCTCGGTTTCCGAGTCGAGGTTGACAAGGATCTTGCCGGTCATGAAACCTTCTTCAACGGCGAAAGCACCTGTCATACCAGTCTCTTCGTCGTATGTATATAGACCTTCGAGCGGACCGTGCTGGAACGAATCATCGATCATAGTTGCGAGCGAGAGTGCCACGCCGATACCATTGTCGGCACCGAGAGTAGTGCCGTTGGCAGTCACCCATTCGCCATCGATATAAGTCTCGATAGGGTCATTCTCGAAATCGTGTTCAATGTTAGAGTTCTTTTCGCATACCATATCAATATGGCCTTGCATCACCACAGTCGGATGGTCTTCGTAGCCTGGAGTAGCAGGCTTGCGCATCAGTATGTTACCAGTCTTGTCAACGTGGCATTCGATGTTGTGCTCTTTGGCGAAATCTACGAGCCACTGACGAATTTTGCCTTCTTTCTTCGAAGGACGAGGCACCTTGGTGATCTGGTCGAAGATGTTCCATACCAGCTCTGGTGTTAGATTTTTGATTTCCATATCTGTGTTCTTTGATAAAAAAAGTTAAAAGTGAGCATTCTTGAGTGCCAAATTCGATAAATCACATCAAAACGTGTTTCATGACAAAGAAAATATATTATCTTTGCACTCGCATCTGCCGAATTGGCACTGCAAATATAATAAATATGTGGCAAACAATTGCAATTTCTGCCGTAATATTATTAATCTGTTTTGTTTTTTTAGCAATTCAGATAATTTTTAAGAAAAACGGCACATTCCCCAAGACGCATGTTAGCCAAAGCAAGGCTATGCGGGACCGAGGAATACATTGTGTCCAGACTCAGGACTTTGAAGAAAGGACACGCAAGGGTTTATACGATAAATAATATACATAGTGAATATATGAAGAAATCATCTATTATCGCAGCAGCATTCGCTGTAATCTTCGCAGGAGTTATCACTTCTTGCTCAAACAATCAACCTGCAGCAACTGTTGCTCCAGCAGCTGTTTCTTGTGAAGCTGGTAAGTTGCCTATTGCTTATGTAAACACAGACTCATTGCTTACTAACTACAATTTTGCTAAAGATCTCAACGACGATCTTCTTAAGAAGACTGAAGATGCTCGCGCAAACCTCAATAGCCAGGCAGCTGCTTTTGAGAAGGATATGGCAGAATTTAACCGTAAGCTTCAGACCAACGCTTTCCTTTCGCAGGAGCGTGCAGAAAGCGAGGCAAACCGTCTCCAGAAGAAGCAGGATCAGCTCAACCAGCTCAATGCTAAGCTTCAGAACGATCTCGCTCAGGAACAGATGTTGATGAATGCACGTCTTTCAGATACCGTTCAGGCTGTGCTCAAGGAATACAACGAGGTTAAGAAGTTCGAGTTGATTCTCAGCAATACAATGCACGATAATATTCTCATCGATAATCCTGCATACGACATCACAAACGAGCTCGTTGAGATCCTCAATGCTCGCTACGAGAAGACAAAATAATGTTTTTTTAAAATGTAATTAATATATGAGGGATGCTCCATATTTGGTGCATCTCTTTTTTTATATATTGTTAAAGTAGAAAACTAGCCTGTTTTTTTGGCGAGACAAAAATTATCTCTATATTTGTGCCTGAAAAAACAACTATCATGAAAAAGTATATCGTAGCCTTGGATCAAGGCACTACCAGTTCGCGCACAATAATCTTCGATCGCGAGGGAGCCATCGTCTCTGTCGCACAGAAGGAGTATAAACAGATATTTCCACAGCCAGGATGGGTAGAACATAACCCTCGCGAGATATGGTCTTCGCAGGCATCTACTATCATCGAGGTCATCACTCAGTCTGGCATCAGCACTCATGAGATAGCTGCTGTTGGTATCACAAACCAGCGCGAGACCACTATTGTGTGGGATGCAGCCACAGGAGCTCCTGTCTATAATGCCATCGTATGGCAGGACCGTCGTACAGCCGACTACTGCAACAAGCTGATGGCTGAAGGCTGGCGGGATAAGATCCGCGAGAAGACAGGACTGATACCTGATGCCTATTTCAGTGCTACCAAGATCCGTTGGATACTTAATAATGTACCAGGCGCGCGCAAGCGTGCTGAGGCAGGCGAACTGAGATTCGGTACTGTCGATAGCTGGCTCATCTGGAACCTCACCAAGGGTCGCGTCCATGTTACCGATGTGTCGAATGCAAGCCGCACCATGCTCTTCAATATCCACACATTGAGCTGGGATGAAGAGCTGCTACAGCTTCTTGATATCCCTGCAAGCATGTTGCCTGAGGTACGTGCGTCGAGCGAGGTCTATGGTCATACAGATACGTCAATAGTCAACACTCAGATTCCTATAGCAGGTATCGCAGGCGATCAGCAGGCAGCACTCTTCGGACAGATGTGCACCGAACCGGGTTCTGTCAAGAACACTTACGGTACTGGCTGTTTCCTCTTGATGAACACAGGCTCACGTGCCATCCTCTCACAGAACAACCTTCTCACCACTATCGCGTGGAAGATCGGTGATGAGGTCTGCTACGCGCTCGAAGGCAGTATCTTCGTCGGTGGTAGCGTAGTCCAGTGGCTGCGTGACGGTTTAGGCGTGATTAAGAAATCACGCGACATCGAAGATCTGGCACTGAGCGTTGAGGATAATGGTGGCGTCTATTTCGTTCCAGCTCTTACTGGCTTGGGAGCACCATATTGGGATCCGTTTGCCAAGGGTACCATCACAGGACTCACACGAGGCACTAGGCTCGGACATATAGCACGTGCAGCCGACGAAGGCATAGCCTTCCAGACTATGGACATCGTCAACGCTATGCAGAAAGATGCAGGCGTAAAGCTCACCGAACTGAAGGTGGATGGAGGTGCGAGTCGCGACAACTATATGATGCAGGTTCAGTCAGATATCCTTGGTACAAAGGTGATTCGCCCTACTATTGTCGAGACTACAGCCAAGGGCGCAGCCTATCTTGCAGGCCTTGCCGTCGGCTTCTGGGCCAATATAGACGAGATCAAGCAGCAATGGGCTATCGATCGTGAGTTCACACCAACTTCCGACAAGGTTAAGGTCGATGCACTCAAGGCCGGCTGGGCCGATGCCGTAGGTCGTGCACTCAGTAAGGGAAAATAATAGTTCTTACCTAAGGTAGTAGTCGATACCACCACTGATCTGGAGGAGAGAGATCTCGCAGAGTTTGGCATCGTACTGGACTTGCAGCACTCGTTCCTCGGCATCAAGAAGGCTTTTTTGTACCTGACGCATATCGAAACCCGAGAGGTTCCCGAGTTTATATCGTTCCATAGCTATCTCGAGGTTGCTCTCAGCAATCTCGAGATTCTGCTGTTGCAGGGTGAGAAGCTGAAGGTTGTTGTTGTATGCCTGCCAGAACGTAGTGAGATCGGCATGAAGCTGTATCTCGACCTGTTGGCGCTTCAGCTTGCTGTTCTCGATGGCGAGACGGGCGTTACGGCGTTCACGGCGGCGGTTGCCGTCAAAGAGGTTGATGCCCATGGTGAGACCGCCCGAGACGTCGGCATGGTTGTCGATGCCAGAGTTCAGCTTGAGATATGGGTAGTTGCGCGAAGTGACTTTTCTGTAATCAGCTTCGGCGATGAGAGTGTTCTGTGAAGCCCGAAGGATAGACGCATTGGCATCGAGTGTCTGTTGCCAGAGTGTAGGGAGTTCGAGGTCGTTGCGCACGATGATAGAGCTGTCTGGTACACCGATACGCTGTTCGACGTTCGGATTTGACATCAGTGTGTTGAGCTTGACTCGTGAAGCCCTTACTATCTGCTGCTGTTTGACATACTGTGCGCTGTCGGTATTGAAATCGACCTTGGCAAGGTGATAATCAAGACCAGAGAATCGTCCAGTCTGGTAGTTGAGTTCGGCAATGCGCAAGCGTTCTTTCGACAGGCTGAGCGCATAACGGTAATGTGCGCGACGTATGATCTGCTGAAGGTAGTTGTAGTATTCAGATGCGATATCGGCAACAAGGTTCTCTATGGCGATGCGTGTGTCGGTTTCTCCGCGCTGTTCGAGGAGTCGAAGCTGTCGATAGTTGGCCTGGATCTTAAAACCGTCGAAAAGTGTCCAGTTTAGGGTACCGTTGGCACTGAAGTTGAAATCGGCATTACCGATATCGCTGCTGCGGTAGGAGGCGCTAGCGTCGAGTGTTGGAAGAGCTCCGGCATTTGCCAGTGTGGCATTGTTGTGAGCTGTCTGTTCGTCATTGCGCACTATTTGTAGTCCGAGGTTGTTCTCCAATCCGCGTTGTATGCAGTCCTGTAGAGTGTAAACAAGTCGTTCCTGCTGCTGTGCCTTAGACATGAAGACACTACCTAATATAATAATAGAAAATATAATCTTTTTCATATTCTTATTCATTTTCTGTCTTTCCCTTTCTATCGGTAGAGAGATATGAGTAGATTGAAGGAACGACAAACATTGTCATGAATGTCGAGACAAGCATACCGCCCACGACTGCAATACCCATTGCGATACGCTGGTTACAGCCTTCGCCCGTTGCGAATGCAAGAGGAATGAGACCGAGGATGGTTGATGTGCTGGTCATGAGGATAGGACGGAGTCGCTGTTTGGCAGCCTCGCTGATGGCTGTTAGCTTGTCGATGCCTGCATCCTGCTTCTGGTTGGCGAACTCGACGATTAGGATACCATTCTTGGCAACAAGACCGATGAGCATGATGATACCGATCTGGCTGAAGATATTCATGGTGATGCCCCACCACGACATGAATACCAAAGCGCCGGCAATGGCCAAAGGCACTGTGAGCATGATGATGACAGGATCCTTGAAACTCTCGAATTGTGCAGCAAGAATAAGGTAGATGAGAACGATGGCGAGAAGGAAGGCAAACATGAGGCTTGATGAACTCTCGCGGAACTCCTTTGAGTCGCCCGAAAGGGCTGTGCGGAATGAGTCGTCGAGAGTCTCCTTTGCTATCTTATCCATCTCGTCGAGACCTTCGCCTATCGTCTTGCCGTCGGCCAGACCTGCAGAAATCGTCGCCGATACGAATCGATTGTAGCGATAGAGTTTCGGAGGAGCAATACCGCCGCTGAGGTCGATGAGGTTGTCAAGCTGTATCATGTTGCCGCTTTTGTTGCGGATATAGATTGACTTGAGGTCGGCAGGTTTGTTACGTTGCTGACGGTTGATCTCGCCCTTGATCTCGTACTGCTTTCCGTTCATATAGAAATAACCCATACGCTGACCCGAGAGACCGTATTGAAGCGTCTGTGCGACGTCGCGGGTGCTCACACCGAGGATGCTCGCCTTATCGCGGTCGATAGATAGTCGTGCCTCAGGCTTGCTGAACTTGAGGTTTACATCGGACATACGGAATGTAGGATTGCTCTGCACCTTGGCAAGGAATGCTGGCAACACTTCCTGAAGCTTGTCGATATTGGTAGCCTGAAGTACATACTGGATCGGCATGCCGCCACGACGACCGCCGAACGATGACTGTTGCTGCACGAAAGAACGTGCCTTGGTCTTCTTGGACACTGCGCGTGTGATCTTTTCTGCAACATCCATCTGCGAATAGTCACGGTCCTTGAGGTCTTTGAGCGTGACACGGACATTGCCGCCACCGCCAGAAACGCGTGAGGTGATATTGTCGGCATCGCCACAAATGGAATCGACTACCTGATAGATATCTTCGGTATAGTCGCGCATATACTCATAAGTCACACCTTCAGTGCCGCTTGTGTTGATGGTGATCGACGATCGGTCTTCCATAGGAGCCATCTCTGAAGGAATGGCGTTCCACAGCCAGACGATGAGTCCCACCATTGCAACAATGACGGGAATCACAACCCAGCGGCGATTCATCACAGCCTTCAGTCCTCGGTCGTAGTAGTTGTTGAGACCAACGAAGAATGGCTCGGTCAACGAGTAGAATTTGCCTGGATTGGCTCTGTGCTTGAGTAGCTTGGTCGAGAGCATAGGCGTGATGGTCAAGGCAGCGAACGATGATATACATACCGTTCCCGCAATCACAAGACTGAACTCGCGGAAAAGACGACCAGTGATACCGTCCATGAAGACGATAGGAAGGAACACCGCAAGAAGGGTGACGGTAGTCGAGAGGACGGCAAAGAAGATCTCCTTGGCACCCTCGATACCAGCAGCACGAGGTCGCATGCCTCGTTCTATGCGTACATAGATATTTTCAGTCATCACGATTGCATCATCGACCACAAGACCCACCGAGAGCACAATAGCGAGCATGGTGAGCACATTGATCGAGAATCCACAGAGGTACATCACGAAGAATGAACCGACGAGCGAAATAGGGATTACGATACAAGGAATGAGGGTAACGCGCCAGTCACGAAGGAAGAGGAAGATGATGATGATAACGAGGAGCAAAGCCTCGAAGATTGTATCTTTCACCTCGTCGATAGAAGCACGGATGAAGCGTGTGTTGTCGAAGCTGTATTTGAAGTGGACATCGTCTGGAAGATCTTTCTTCATCTGCTCCATACGCTTATATACGGCATTGGCAATCTCAATGTGATTAGCTCCCGGCTGAGGAACGACAACGACACCGACCATTGGCACACCGTCCATCTTCATGTAGCTCTTGATGTCGGCAGGACTAAGTTCGGCACGTCCCACGTCGCTGAAGCGTATGATCTGATTGCCTGTCTGACGTAGGATGAGGTCGTTGAACTCCTTGGCAGTGTGCATGAGACCCATAGTGCGGACGGTGAGCTCGGTAGTGTTACCTTCAATACTGCCCGAAGGGAGTTCGACATTTTCCTTATCCACTGCGGTCTTCACATCGGTTGGAGTGATGCCATAGCCGGCCATCTTCACAGGGTCGAGCCATAGACGCATGCAATAGCGCTTTTCGCCCCAGATGCCCACGCTACTCACGTCGTTGATTGTTTGAAGCTGTTCCTTGACGGTAAGGTCGGCAATCTCGCTCAACTCAAGGAGTGAACGTTTGTCGCTCTGTAAGGCAACCATAAGAATCGGCATCGCATCTGCATCGGCCTTCGATACGGTAGGAGGATCACAGTCGCGAGGAAGGAGTCGCTGTGCACGTGAGACCTTGTCACGAACGTCGTTGGCGGCAGTTTCCAGATCGACGGAAAGCTCGAACTCTACTGTGATACGTGCGTTGCCCTGTGAACTGACACTCGACAACGAACGGATACCTGGAATACCATTGATGTTCTGTTCAAGTGGTTCGGTAATCTGGTTTTCGATGACATCGGCATTGGCTCCAGGATACGAACAGCTCACGGAGATGATCGGATTGTCAACCGAAGGATATTCTCGAACGCCAAGGTAGGTATAGCCGATCAGGCCAAAGATCAGGATGATGATGGTCATAACCAGCGCAAGTACCGGACGGCGTATGCTTAATTCGGAAATGTTCATAATTATCTAATGTCAATTATGAAATTATTCAACCATGTCGAGTGTGACATCAAGTCCCATTCGCAACTGAAGTGTTCCGGATGTGATGATCGTATCTCCAAACTGAAGTCCCGAGAGAACCTGCACTTCGCCAGCGGTGCGGATACCTGCAGAAATCTCTACAGGTACAGCCTTACCGGAACGGTAGCAGTACACTTTATCCATACCCATTTCAGGAACGATCGCCTCTGATGGGATGACGATAGCGTCGTCAATCTCTTTTTTCTTAAGAAGGATGCTGCTGTATTGTCCTGGCATGAGACGGCGGTTACTGTTGTTGTATAAGCCTCGTGCTGTAAATACATGCTGGTCGCGATCTACTGCTGATTCGACGGCATAGACCTGTGCGTGGAATGCTTCCTGAAATCCTTCGACGGTGAAGTCCATGTTCACACCCTTATGAATCTGATTCGCATAGCGTTCTGGAACGGAGAATTCAATCTTGAGCGGAGAGAGTTTTGTGAGTTTGGCAACAACAGTGCTTGGATTGGCATATGTGCCGACACTGACCTGACGAAGACCGATGACGCCATCGAACGGAGCATGAAGCTCGGTGAGTTCGATATTGACCTTTACGACATCGATATCTGCCTCAAGGGTTGCGAGCTGAGTCTTTGCCTCTTCGTAGGCTTCCTGGCTGGCTGCATCTTTCTTGAGAAGCTGTTCTTGACGGAACACTCGGTTACGGGCAAGATCGAGTTGCGCTTCGAGGCGCTTGAGCTGAGCCTGAAGGGTCTTGTCGTTGACCTTGGCCAATACCTGACCTTTCTTTACTTCCGTGCCTTCTGTGAATCGGATATCGACAATCTTACCAGATGTCTCGAAAGAGAGGTTTACTTCCTCATCAGGAAGGATAAGACCTGTGGTTACAAATTCGTCTGTGAGTTTCTGCGGACGAAGCAATTTGCCGTTGACATTCAGCACTTTTTTGTTCATTCTACTTCGTCCGCCTGACTTTGCATCTGCGGCTGCGAGGTCATTGTTAACTTTCGGCTGTTGATACCAATATCCGCCTGCAATGATTGCAAGCATACCAACGGCGATCAGCCCCCATTTTAACTGCTTTTTCATAAGTAATTATTGTGGCGTTTATAAATTCTGAGACAAAAATCTGCTTAGCAGATATAATTGGGGGCAAAGATAATTATTTATTCTGAAATATCCAATATTTTTCAGGTATGTTTTTCTATTTTTTTATCAGTATCGAGAGGATGACCATAACGCCGATGCCCATAGGGTAATATAGGTACTGACAGATGTCAAGCGGACTGATTACTGCACCCGACGCTGCAGCAAGTCCTGTGGCTGTAATAATTTGTGCGCTGTATGGCAGTAAGCCCTGCAGGCAACAGCTTGCAGTGTCAAGCAGACAAGCGCTGCGACGAGGTGAGATGTCATACTGCTTTGCAATGTCTCGTGCGATAGGTCCAGTTGTGATGATCGATACAGTGTTGTTGGCTGTGCAGATATCTACCAAAGCGACAAGCGAAGCAATAGAGAATTCGGCTCCCTTATGGCCTTTGATGTTGGTTGTGATTTTTGAAATAAGATAGTCAATGCCACCGTTGTAGCGTATCATGCCCAACATGCCTGCTGCAAGGATTGCCATCACGATGAGATCGCCCATCGAGACGATGCCGTCGCCCATGCATCCCATCCAGTCGAATATGCTGTAACTGCCATCGATAAGTCCTATGATGCCTGTAGAAAGGAGACCGAGAAGAAGTACGATCATCACATTGATGCCAATTACGGCAGTGATGATGACAAGCAAATATGGGATAATCTTCCACCATACAAAGTCTTTTGTCTCTTGTGCTACCTCGATATCATGACCTATTATATAATAAATAATGAACATGATGATGGCGACAGGGAGCACAAGCCAGAAATTTGCCTTAAACTTCTCGTTCATCTTACAGCCCTGTGTCTGAGTGGCTGAGATGGTAGTGTCGCTGATGAAAGAGAGATTGTCTCCGAAGAATGCTCCGCCGACAACTATTGCAACCATTAGTGCAACGTTGAGTTCACAGTCCTGTGCGATGCCGACTGCAACAGGTGTGAGTGCTGCTGCGGTACCGACGGAAGTGCCTATTGCCAGCGAGATGAAACATGAGGCGACAAAGATACCAGGTAACAGAAGTGACGACGGCAGTATGTTCAATGTGAGGTTGACCGTTGCATCAACTGCTCCCATCGCTTTGGCCGATGCAGCAAATGCACCGGCAAGAATGTAGATCCAAACCATGAGAAGCACTGTCTCGTTGCCTGCACTCTGTGAGAAGATCTTGATTCGGTCGTCGATCTTGCCTTTGGTGATGGCTACTGCATAAATGCCTGCAATGAGAAATGCAATTGTAACCGGAATCTTATAGAAGTCGCCAATCACAATGCTTACACCAAGGTATAATGCTAGAAACAGGAAAAGGGGAGAAAGAGCTTTCATCGGGCATTGCTGTTTATGATAATACTGCACAAAGATAAGAAAAGTTTGCTCATGATGGTTGCGAATGTGCAAAAGTTTGCGCGTTTGATGCACGGTATTGGCTTGTTTGTGCAAAAATAAGTCTGATATTGCATTTTTTCTCTACCAATAATCAATAACTTTGCAGCGATGGTTATCCTGTTATTCGGGAAATTGAGATTGAATTTCAAATTACAAACTCGTTAAAATAATAAAAATGAGAAAGAAACTTCTTTTTGCAGCGTTATCTTTTGCTGCTATTTGTCAGACAGCGTTGGCTGGTGGCTTGAACACAAACACAAACCAGAATGCATCGTTCTTGCGTTTGATCAGTCAGAATGCTTACATCGATGTCACTTCGCTTTATGTTAATCCTGCAGGTACAGCATTCCTCGCTCCAGGTCATCATTTGAGCCTCAGCATCCAGAATGCAAATCAGAGCCGCACAATCGACACAACTTTCCCACTTTTCGCACTTAACAAAAATGTTCCTGGTGCTACTCACACCTTCGAGGGAAAAGCTTATGCTCCAGTAATCCCATCATTCCAGTATAGCTACAACACAAATGGGAAGTGGAGCTTTAATGCTCAGTTCGCCCTTATGGGAGGTGGTGGAAAGTGCGAGTTCGACAATGGACTCGGTTCTTTCGAGGCACTCTATGCAGGTCAGCTTTATCAGCTGGTGCCAACTATGGTAAACCAGACAGTAAAGCAGCAGGTAGGTGCTGTGCTTCCTGGTATGGTTCAAGGACAGGTTGCTTCGGGTCTCGTTGCCGCTGGCATTCCACAGCCTTATGCTGATATGCTTGCTGCTACAACCGAGACTTCTTTCGACGTTAACAGTCAGCTTACTGGCTATGGCCTTAATGCATATATGAAGGGTAAGCAGTACTATTTCGGTCTTACTGTTGGCGCTACATACAAAGTGCTTGACAACCTCGCAATCTCAGCTGGTGTTCGTGGTGTTTATGCTATGTGTAACTACAACGGCTTTGTTCAGGATATCAATGCAGACTATGCATACAATGTAGATTATAAATATAATGTACCAGCAAATACCACTCTTGGTTTCCTTGGAACAAGCGGAGATGGCAAGCTTGGTGATGCTGGTAGTCAGAATCTCAGCAACAACGAACTTGCTCTCAATGCAGACCAGACAGGTTTCGGCGTTTCTCCAATACTTGGTATCGACTGGAAGATCAACGATAAGTGGAACATTGCAGCAAAGTATGAGTTCAAGACTCGCCTCCGTCTTGAGAACAAGTCTGAGATGAATGCTACTGCTGCTGAGCAGGCCAAGACAAATCCTACACTCGGTCAGTTTGCCGATGGTACAAAGATCGCTGGCGATATTCCTTCTCTTACAACAATTGGTGTTCAGTACAGCCCTGTTAAGTGTCTCAAGATCCTTGGCGGTTATAACCTCTACGGTGACAAGAGCGCTACACAGTATGGTAACAAGCAGGATCTCATCGACAGTAATACATACGAAATCAACGCAGGTGTCGAGTGGGACATCTTCAAGTATCTTACTGTTTCTGGTGGTTGGCAGATCACTCAGTACGGTCTTAGTGATGCTTATATGAACGACCTCAGCTTCACTACTTCTTCAAACAGCTTTGGTGTAGGTTTCCGCTACAATGCTACAGAAAGATTCTTCGTTGATTTCGGTTACATGTACACAAAATACGACAAGCGTGAGGTTAAGACTCCAACAGCAGCAGGCGAAAAGATCGACCTCTATCACCGCACTAACCGTGTCCTCGGTTTGAGCGTTACTTTCAAGATGTAAAAAAATAGGAGAAAAAATTTGCACGATACATAAGTTTCGATTATCTTTGCACGAAATATTTTGTATGTGTTATGAATCGAATTATTAGAAATCTGGCTTTGGCCTTTTTGACAATTGTTCTTGTTTCGTGTGAAGAAAGTGTTACTCCAATCTTGAATATCGAGGGCGGAAAAGTAGAAGGTATCGAATTAACAAATTCTGTAGTTTATAAAGGAATCCCATACGCAGCAGCTCCTGTTGGTAACCTCCGTTGGAAGAAGCCTCAGGATGTGCAGCCTTGGGATTCTGTCATGATAGCCGATGAATTCGGTCCAGCTGCCATTCAGACTATTCATAAGGCTGATGATGGTTGGTACGGTACAGAGTTCTATTGGGAGGGCGAACCGGTGATGAGCGAGGATTGCCTCTATCTCAATGTCTGGACTCCTAAGGGCGCTTCGGCACACCCGGAGAAGAAACTCCCTGTTGCTGTGTGGATTCACGGCGGCGCCTTTACCGGCGGATGGGGTAATGAGACGGAGTTCGACGGTGAGGCTTGGGCTGAACGTGATGTGATCCTTGTCACTATCAACTACCGTCTGAACATCTTCGGATTCCTTTGCCATCCACTTCTTTCTGAGGAGGATGAGAATGGCGTTTCGGGTAACTATGGCCTATATGACCAGGTAAAGGCTCTCGAATGGGTATATAACAACATTGCCCAATTCGGTGGAAATCCTGAAAACATTACAATCTTTGGGCAGAGCGCAGGTGCAATGAGCGTGAAGTATCTTGTATCTTCGCCAAGGTCAAAGGACTATATTTCTAAGGCAATAATCATGAGTGGAGGTGGAATATCAAAGTCAGCTCGTGTCTCGACAAACGATCAGTCTGTGCTCGATGCTCCTGCAGAGGATATGTTCGACCTCGAAGGTATCTATTCTCTTGAAGATATGCGTGCGACATCGGTTGAGACGTTGCGTGAGTTGGTCGATAACTATCAGAATGTACAGAAGCGTCAGATTACTACTCGTCCACATGTCGATAACGTGCTGATTACTGATGAGTTCAATGATGCTGCTGTTAACAACACAATTGCTGATATCCCTTATATGATAGGATATGTTGCTGACGAAATGGCAGGTCTGAACAAGGGTATTGAGGAGTTTGCTGCAGTGCGCGACAGCCTTTCACAGAACCCTACTTATATGTATAGGTTCGAATGTCCGTTGCCTAACGATGGCCGTCCTTGCATGGAAGGTACTTTCCACAGCGCAGAGCTCTGGTATGTGTTCCATACTCTCGGTCGTAGTTGGAGACCGTTTGCCGAGGCTGATGAGGCATTGAGTAATAAGGTTGTTGACTATTGGACAAACTTCGCTAAGTATGGCAATCCAAACGGAAAAGAAGGCGATGCCTGGCAACCTGCAACTCGCGAGAATCCATATACAGAAGTGATATGTCGAAGCGAGAACTGAGAAAGGCAATAAAAGAAAAGATAAATGCAATGACTGAGGCTCAGAAGGAGCTTCAGTCATTGTCTGTTTGTGAGAATATCATTGCGACACCAGAATGGAACGACGCGAAGGATGTGCTGCTCTATGCTGCATTGCCCGACGAACTCGACCTGACAGCCTTGCTTACATCAGCACTGACTTCCGGAAAGACCATCTGGCTTCCGGTTGTCGATGGCGACAATCTGCGAATCAGAAAATATGTCGAAGGTAAGCTTGCCGTGTCAGAGGGATTCCATATTGTGGAGCCGACCGACGATGCGCCTGAACTCTTGCCTTCGGATTTCAATCAGATTGATCTGGCCATCATTCCAGGACGGGCTTTTACCATGGATGGCGACCGTATGGGACGTGGAAAAGGGTATTATGACCGATTCCTTGCCCAGACTACATGTATAACTTTCGGCGTAGGTTTCTCTTGTCAGCTCGTAGATTCTCTGCCTGTTGACGAGTGGGATAGGAAGATGAACAAAGTGTTTGTCTTCGGCTGCAATTCGCGCTGATTTCATTGCTCTAGAACATCGTTTTTTCTTTGAAAACGACATTATTTGTGTCAATTTGCACAAATCAAGGCCGTTTTGCGGCAATTTATGCGGGAAATAACTATATTTGTACCGGAATATACTCAAAACACAACATCATAACACACATGAAAAAATTAATTTTTGCAGCCACAGCATTATTGTTGGCTATGACAGGTTGCAAGCAGTCACAGACATCTAATGTGGCTCCTGCTATTCCTGCTGATCCAGAAATCGAGAAGAATGTACAGAACTGGATCAAGAAAATGGCACTCGAAGAAAAGGTAGGTCAGATGCTCGAGCTTAACCTCGATCTTTTCGGTTCGAACGTCGTAGTAACCGAAGCTAAAGTTGACCGTAACAAACTAAAGGCTATCATGCAGCAGTACAATCAGGGTAATCCAGAAGAGATTGATGCTGTACTTGCTATGACTGACCAGGAAATCAGTGATCGTTTCGCGCCTTATGGACTTGATATCTATGAAGGCTCGGTAGAGCGTAAGTGGGTTCTCGATGAGGCAAAGCTTGAAGAGGTAATCTCGAAGTATAAGGTGGGTTCAATCCTCAATGCTCCAGGTCATGCTCTTACTCCAGAACATTGGAGCGAGATCATCCCAAAGATCAACGAGATCTCAATGAAGCACATGGGTATTCCTTGTATCTTCGGCCTTGACAACAATCACGGTGTGACTTATGTCGCAGGTGGTACTCTCTTCCCACAGTCAATCAACGTAGCTGCTTCATTCAACACAGATCTCGCTTATATGGCATCTGAGATTTGTGCTGCAGAAAGCCGTGCTGCTGACTGTCCATGGGTTTACAATCCAACAATCGACCTCGGTCGTGATCCTCGTTGGTCACGTATCTGGGAGAGCTATGGTGAAGATGCTATCGTAACATCTCGCATGGTTGAGGCTGCTGTTCGTGGTTATCAGGGTCCGGATAACAACCACATCGATGGTCGTCATGTCGCAACTTCTGTTAAGCACTATTTCGCATATGGTGCTCCTTGGTCAGGTAAGGATCGTACTCCAGCATATGTTTCTCCACAGTTGCTTCGCGAGAAGTATTTCGAGCCATTCAAGTGCGCTATTCAGGCAGGTGCAATGACTATTATGGTCAACTCTGCTTCTATCAACGGCGTTCCTGTTCATGCTAGCTCAGAATACCTCACAAAGTGGCTTAAGGAAGATCTCAACTGGGATGGTATGATCGTAACAGACTGGGCTGATATCAATAACCTCTTCCAGCGTGAGAAGGTTGCAAAGGATAAGAAGGATGCTATTCGCCTTGCTATCAATGCCGGTATCGACATGAGCATGGATCCATACAGCACAGATTTCTGTGATCTCCTTATCGAACTTGTAAATGAAGGTCAGGTTCCTATGTCACGTATCGACGATGCAGTAAGCCGTATCCTTCGTCTCAAGTATCGTCTCGGTCTTTTCGATACTCCAGATACTAAGCTTGCCGACTATCCAGATTTCGGTGCAGAGGAATATGCAGAGAAGTCTCTCCATGCAGCCGAGGAAACTGAAGTATTGCTCAAGAATGAAGGTGCACTTCCTATCGCACAGGGCAAGAAGATCCTCGTTGCAGGGCCTAATGCCAATCAGATCCGTTGCCTCAATGGTGGTTGGAGCTACACTTGGCAAGGTACTAACGATCCTCAGTACGTTGAAAAGTACAATACAATCTATGAGGCTCTCAGCAACAAGTTCGGCGCTAACAATGTGATTCTCGAGCAGGGTGTTACATACAACGAACGCGGTTCTTGGTGGTCTGAGAACGAACCAGAGATTCAGAAGGCTGTTGCTGCTGCAAGCCGTGCTGATATCATCGTAGCTTGTATCGGTGAGAACTCATATTGCGAGACTCCAGGTAACCTCACAGACCTCACACTCTCAGAGAACCAGCGCAATCTCGTAAAGGCTCTCTCTAAGACAGGTAAGCCAATCGTTTTGATCATCAATGGTGGTCGTCCTCGTATCATTGCCGATATCGAGCCATTGGCAAACGCAGTTGTCGATATCTTCCTTCCTGGCAACTATGGCGCAGATGCTTTGGCAAACCTCCTCGCAGGCGATGCTAACTTCTCGGCTAAGATGCCTTACACATATCCAAAGGAAATCAACTCTCTCATCAACTACGACTTCAAGGTTAGTGAGCAGGTTAATACAATGGCTGGTGCTTACGACTACGATGCTAAGGTTGTTCAGCAGTGGGGCTTCGGTTATGGTCTCAGCTATACTACTTATGCTTACAGCAAGCTTTCGGCAGATAAGGTTGACTTCAAAGATGGTGACGAAATCACATTCACTGTCGATGTAACCAATACTGGTCGTGTTGCAGGTAAGGAACCGGTTCTTCTCTACAGCAGCGACCTCGTAGCTTCTATCGTTCCAGACAGCCGTCGTCTTCGTGCTTTCACAAAGGTCGCACTCGAACCAGGTGAGACAAAGACTGTTTCCCTTACAATCAAGGCTTCTGATCTTGCATTTGTGGGTGCTGACGGTAAGTGGATCCTCGAAGAAGGTGACTTCAACATTCAGGTTGGCGATCAGTCAGTAGCAGTTTCTTGTACAGAGACTAAGAAATACGAAAATCCAAATAAGTAATATATGAACGCACACCTCGTCAATCTCACAAAGATCACTGAGCCTACTCGCGGAAGTCTTACTTTCGTGCAGAAAGGAGAGGAGTTCCCTTTTGAGATCAAGCGCGCCTATTGGACATACGATGTTCCGGCAGGCGAATGGCGAGGTGGGCATGCCCATAAATCTTTGAAAGAACTTATCCTTGCCGTTGCCGGATGTTTCACTTTGAAGCTGGACGATGGCAAGGAGAAGAAAGAATTCCTTTTGAACCATCCGTATCAGGCGGTGTTGGTCGAAGAAGGAATCTGGCGGGAATTACATGATTTCTCTTCCGGGGCTGTATGTCTCGTACTGACTTCGGCTGAATTTGACGAAGACGATTACATTAGAGAGTATGACGAATTTCTGCAATACTGTGTTAATAAAGATTAAAATTTGGTAGTAAAAAAGAAAAAAGCAACGAAATGTTCATTTTTCGTTGCTTTTTTGTTTGCAGTTTGCGAATTATTGCTTATCTTTGCATCGTTGATAAAGAAAATAGTTAGTATGGCAAACATTTCTGCATATTGGTGGTGGCGTAACTCAAAACTCTGAAAGTTGTGGGTCGATTGCCAATGCAGTTTTGCGGATGAAATAAGGGCTTGTCGGATTCACGGCAAGCCTTTTATTTTCTACTTACCGATGTAGTTCCGCGCTTGCTTATACATTAATAAAATAGAAAAAACTAAATACACAAAAATATGACTTATCAGGTAGATGAAAATGGCTATTATGGCAAATTCGGAGGTGCTTACATTCCTGAGATTCTCTACAAGACAGTAGAGGATCTTAAGAAAGCATATTTGCCTATTATCGAGAGCGAAGATTTCCAGAAGGAATACCGCGACTTGTTGCGTGACTATGTGGGTCGTCCTTCTCCACTTTATTTCGCAAAGAGAATGAGTGAGAAATATGGTTGCAAGCTTTACTTGAAGCGTGAAGACCTGAACCATACCGGTGCACATAAGATCAACAATGCCATCGGACAGATTCTCATTGCCAAGAAGATGGGCAAGACCCGTATTGTGGCAGAGACAGGTGCAGGCCAGCATGGCGTTGCTACAGCAACAGTTTGTGCATTGATGAATATTCCTTGTCGCGTGTATATGGGTGCAACAGATGTTAAACGTCAGCATGTCAATGTCGAGAGAATGAAGATGTTAGGTGCTGAGGTATTCCCTGTGACTAGCGGAAACAAGACACTCAAGGATGCAACCAACGAGGCAATACGTGACTGGTGCTGTCATCCAGCCGATACATTCTATATTATCGGTTCGACAGTCGGCCCTCATCCTTATCCTGATATGGTTGCTCGTCTTCAGAGCATCATCAGCGAAGAGATCAAGTGGCAGTTACAGGAGAAGATCGGTCGTGACTATCCAGATTATCTGATGGCTTGTGTCGGTGGTGGCTCCAATGCTGCTGGTACTATCTATCATTATATCGACGATGAGAGAGTGAAGCTTGTATTGGGCGAGGCAGGTGGTCTCGGTATTGATAGTGGCGAGACAGCTGCTTCAATGCAGATCGGTACACCTGGTATTCTTCACGGAAGCCGGATCAAGCTGATGCAGACAGAAGACGGTCAGATCGTTGAGCCATATTCAATCTCGGCAGGTCTCGATTATCCAGGCACAGGTCCTATTCATTGTAATCTTTATGAGACAGGACGAGCAATGGTGCTTCCTGCCAACGATGACGAGGCATTACGCGCAGCATTCGAACTGACCCGTCTCGAAGGTATTATTCCTGCTCTCGAGTCTTCACATGCCCTTGCTCTTCTTCCTAAGATGCAGTTCAAGCCGGACGATGTCGTGGTATTGACTGTCTCAGGTCGTGGCGATAAGGATTTGGATACATATTTGGCACACAAAGATGAAGTACAGTTATAAGGTAAATACCAAAAAGATGCTCGCTGACATCTATACTCCTGTCAGCGCCTATCTTCGACTCAGAGATGTTGCTGCTCAGTCTGTCTTGATGGAGTCTTCCGACTACCATTCGGGCAAGAACGCACGTTCTTTCATCGCAGTACAGCCAATAGCACAGGTCTCTGTCGGTCATGGAATCGGAAAATGTGAGTATCCTGATGGCAGGACATTCGAACACGAGATCAACCGTGAATATAAGAGCGATGCCATCATCAACGAATTCATGTCATCGTTCGACATTGAGGATGAGTATGCTTCCAAGGTTGCTCTTTGGGGCTATACCTCGTTCAACGCTGTGCGTTACTTTGAGAACATCGCCGTCAAGGACGAGACAATGGCGAAGAACGATGCTCCTGATATGCTCTATATATTATTTAAATATGTAATAGAGTTCGACCATTTCAACAACTCGCTCACAATATATGAACTGTCGGCCGATGGCAGCTGCGAGATAGAGAAGATAGAGAAGCTGCTCAACAAACAGAACTTCACACTCTATCCGTTCAAGCCGGTAGGCGATTTCACTTCGCCGTTGACTGACGAGGAACATAAGGTAAATATCCGCAAGGGTATTGCTCACTGCAAGCGAGGAGATGTCTTCCAGATCGTGCTTTCGCGTCGTTTCGTACAGAAATATGACGGCGACGATTTCAAGCTCTATCGTTCATTGCGCAGCATCAACCCTTCGCCATATCTTTTCTATATGGACTTCGGTGGTTTCCGCATCTTCGGTTCTTCGCCAGAGACACACTGCCGAATCGAGAAGGTCGCTGTAGAAGGAAAGAACATCTTCAAGGCTTATATCGATCCTATTGCTGGTACGACAAAGCGCACTGGCAATGCAGAACAGGACGCAAAGAATGCCAACTATCTGCGTAACGATCCGAAGGAGAATGCCGAACATGTGATGCTTGTTGACTTGGCACGAAACGACTTGTCACGTAACTGCCACGACGTTAAGGTCGATTTCTACAAGGAGTTGCAGTATTACAGCCATGTGATCCATCTTGTGAGCCGTGTGAGTGGTACTTTGGACAAGGACGCTGATCCGATCAAGACCTTCATCGACACGTTCCCTGCTGGAACATTGAGCGGAGCACCAAAAGTGCGTGCCATGCAACTCATCTCGGAATACGAGCCACATAACCGTGGCGCTTATGGCGGATGCGTTGGTTCGTTCTGCTTTGACGGTTCGTTGAATCAGGCAATCACTATCCGTACGTTTGTGAGCCGTAACAATGAATTATGGTTCCAGGCTGGTGGCGGTATCGTTGCAAAGAGCGACGAAGAGTATGAACTACAGGAAGTCAACAACAAACTTGGCGCATTGCGCAAGGCTATCATCGCTGCTGCCGAATGATTGCTATAACGAAATAGGAAATTATGAGAATAGTTGTCATAGATAATTACGATTCTTTCACCTACAACCTCGTGCATCTTGTAAAGGAACTTGGTGCAGATGTGACAGTGTATCGTAATGACCAGTTCAAACTGGAAGATCTTAAGTCGTTCGACAAGATCATGCTTTCTCCTGGACCTGGTATTCCTTCCGAGGCTGGTCTCTTGCTCGATGTGATCAAGGAATATGCTGGCGTGAAGCCAATCCTCGGCATCTGTCTTGGCGAACAGGCTATCGGCGAGGTGTTCGGCGGAACGCTCGTCAACCTCAGTGATGTTTTCCATGGTGTTCAGACTCCTGCACATCTGTCGGTCGATGCTAAGACTCAGGAACCGGATTATATCTTCAAGGGCTTGAATCGCGACATCCTCGTGGGCAGATATCACTCTTGGGTGGTCGATGCCGACTCTTTGCCGGAGTGCCTTGAGATTACATGTTATTCGGACGAAGGACAGGTTATGGCGCTTCGCCATAAGCAGCTTGATATCAGAGGAATTCAGTTCCACCCGGAGTCGGTTTTGACACCTGATGGAAAGAAAATGATTAATAATTGGCTATTGCATATATGAAAAAATATCTTACTAAACTGATTGACGGTGAAGTGCTCACTCATGATGAGACATACGACATTATGTTGGGCATCACAATGCAGAAATATAACGATTGTCAGATCTCGGCTCTGCTCATGGCATTGCAGACACGAGGAGTGACTGTTGACGAGTTACTTGGATTCCGTGACGGTTTGCTCCAGACAGGCAAGCGAATCTACATGGACGGTTATGACTCTCTCGATATTGTAGGTACAGGCGGTGATGGCAAAAATACTTTCAATATCTCGACCTGCTCTGCATTCGTCATTGCTGGTGCCGGCTACAAGGTCACAAAGCATGGTAATGGTGGCTCAAGCTCGGTTTCAGGAGCTTCCAACGTGCTTCAGCTTCATGGCGTAAAGTTCACCGACAACGAGGCACAACTCCGCAAGAGCTTGGAAGAGACCAATTTCTGTTATTTCCATGCTCCGCTTTTCGCCCATGGCATGAAGTTCGTAGGTCCAGCCCGTAAACAGTTGGGCGTTCCTACATGCTTTAACCTCTTGGGCCCATTGGTCAATCCTTGTCGTCCAAAGTTCTCTTTGCACGGCGTGGCTAACCAGACACAGATGCGACTCTATGTCAATGCACATCAGAAGATCGGAGATACATTCGGCGTTGTGACTTCGTACGACGGATACGATGAGATCTCGCTCACATCAGGTTTCAAGTTTGTGACCAACAACTTCGAGAAGGTGTTCACGCCAAAGGATCTTGGCTTCGATTATGTTAATCCACAGGAAATCTACGGCGGAAAGACAGCCGAAGAGGCAAAGAAGATCTTCGACAATGTGCTTTCTGGTACTTGCACTCCGTCTCAAAAGAATGTGATTCTCGCCAATGCGGCATGTGGTATCTCGGTTATCGACCGTAACCTTTCGGTCGAAGAGAGTATTGCCAAGGCCCGCGAATCGCTTGAAAGCGGCAAGGCATTATACACATTCAAGCGTTATGTCGCATTGAACTCATAAGTTATTCAGGGTTTGTAAGATGAAAGATATTCTTGAAGAAATAGTTGCAAACAAGCGTGTTGAGGTCTATCAGGCCAATCAGGAGATGCCTCTCGACGTATTGCAGGATCTGGTCGCAAAGAAGATTGCGCAGGACGGTGCTGTGAAGTTGCGTTCCATGCGACAGTCACTCGAACGCAGCATGTCGGGCATCATATCCGAATTCAAGCGTAAATCGCCGAGCAAGGGCTGGATCCACGAAGATACAACACCGCTCGACGTTGTGCCAAAATACTCGAAGGGCGGCGCTTCGGCTATCAGCATCCTGACCGACAAGAAATATTTCGGCGGCGATCTCGAATACATACGCAGCGTTCGTCCTTTGATTGAGACACCAATCCTGCGCAAGGACTTCATCATCGACGAATATCAGCTCTTCGAGGCTCGTCTTGTTGGTGCGGATGCAGTCCTTCTCATTGCTGCCGATCTCGAGATAGGAAGTGTTTACGAACTGACTAACAAGGCTCATGAGCTTGGACTTGAAGTTCTTCTTGAGATTCACGATCCAGCCGAACTCGAATATGTGAAGGCTGTGCCTCAGGTCGATATGCTTGGTGTCAACAATCGTGCGCTTGGTACTTTCCATACCGATGTGCAGCACTCATTCGACATTGCCGAGGCAATGAAAGAAGCTGTGGGCGGACTCGAAAAGCAGCCGTTGCTTGTTTCCGAGAGTGGTATCAGCAATCCTGCCGTCGTGAAGAAGCTGAGAGAAGTTGGCTTCAGAGGATTCCTCATCGGTGAGAACTTCATGAAGGAAGCAGATCCGGGCAAGGCTCTTGCAGACTTTATCCAGGAAGTTGAGTTTTAGTTATCGTCATCGTCATCGTCATCGTTATCGTATGATTAAAGTGTGTGGAATGCGCGATGCGCAGAATATTCGAGAGGTAGAAGCTCTTGGCATCGACTGGATGGGATTCATCTTTTGGAAGCCTTCAAAGCGCTATTGCGCCCAGAAGCCGGAATATCTGCCGGAGAACTGCAAAAGGGTAGGAGTCTTCGTCAATGCCGGGATTGAAGAGATTGTCGATAAGTGCAGGGAGTACCGCCTTGATCTCATTCAGCTTCATGGAAAGGAAGACCGCGCTTATGTGATTCAGCTGCGCAGGGCATTGGCAGAAGCAGAGATTGGCAACATCCCATTGTTCATCAAGGCATTTGCATTGCAGAGCCAGGACGATCTCAAGAAGTGTGATCAGTATGTGGGCTTTGTCGATTATTTCCTTTTCGACACACCTACGGCAGGATATGGCGGATCAGGTAAGAACTTCGACTGGTCTCTGCTCGAGACCTATACGTTGTTCACACCATTCCTTCTGAGTGGAGGAATCGGACCAGACAGCGCCGATCTCGTCAATGCATTCAACAATCCGTTCTGCGTCGGCATCGATCTGAACTCCAAGTTCGAATCTGCCCCAGGTCTCAAGGATGTCGAGAAGCTGAAGGCATTCATTCCTCAGGTCAGGAAGACGGAACAGTATAGTTAAAATTAATAATAACTACGTCTGGAACCCAGTGGCATCAGCTTCTGAGCGTAAAGAAAAATTTACGTTATTTTTAGCTTAGAAGGTTAAGCCTTGATTTTTTTCTTAATACTTTTTGTATTAAGAAAAAAAGTATTAGCCGGTAAAGCTGGCAAGCTTTAATAAACGCTTAAGCCGTTAAGCTTATAAAACAGTAATTATCAATTATCACGATGAATAGAATTAACAAATTATTTCAGAATAAGCCAGAGAACCTTTTGAGTCTCTATTTCTGTGCCGGAACTCCTGCATTGGACGGCACAGCCAACGTGATCAGAACACTTGAGCAGAAAGGAATCAACATGATCGAGATCGGAGTTCCTTTCAGCGATCCTATGGCCGATGGTCCTGTGATTCAGGATGCGGCAACCAAGGCATTGCGCAACGGTATGAGCCTTCGCATTCTCTTCGATCAGCTCAAGGACATCCGCAAGGATGTGACTATCCCGCTCATCCTGATGGGTTACCTGAATCCTATCATGCAGTATGGCTTCGAGGATTTCTGCAAGAAATGCGTTGAGGTAGGAGTGGATGGTGTGATCATCCCAGACCTTCCATTCAAGGATTATATGGAGGATTTCAAGCCTATCGCCGATCAGTATGACATCCGCATCATCATGCTCATCACACCAGAGACAAGCGACGAGCGTATCCGCTTCATCGATGACAATACATCGGGCTTCATCTATATGGTATCAAGCGCAGCAATCACAGGCGCACAGAAGGAGTTCAACGAGGCTAAGCAGGCTTATTTCAACAAGGTTCACTCTATGAATCTCAAAAACCCTACAATGATAGGCTTCGGTATTTCCAACAAGCAGACGCTCGAGTCGGCTCAGGCAAATGCCAACGGTGCTATCATCGGTTCGAAGTTCGTACAGTTGCTCGACGAGACAAAAGATCCTGCGGCTGCCTGCGATTTGCTATTTGAAGCTTTGAAGAAATAACTCTCATACAGATAACTTATCTATAAATACCTACTTTTCCGGAGATAATCTTGGAGAGTAGGTATTATTTCGTTAAATTTGCGCCCACACATTAGTAGGAAAAGTATGTTTAAAGTACCTTCACATCAGGAATTGCAGAAGATTGTCGAGCTGATTCGCGCAATCATCTTCCCTGATTATTTCCCAGTAGCAACTCAACCGGAACCGTTGCTCAACGCACTGCTCCAGATCCAGCTCTCGACCGTATGCGACAATGCCGACGATGCAAAGCGCATAGCCGACGAGTTCTGCAAGACGATGCCGGAGATCAAGCGCCTTGTCGAGACTGATGTTGAGGCAGCTATGCAGAACGATCCTGCAGTGAAGAGCAAGGCAGAGGTTATCTATTGCTATCCTTTGATCAAGGAGATGCTTCATCATCGTCCTGCTCATTGCCTTTATAAACTTGGAGTGCCGCTCATTCCTCGTATGTTGACCGAGATCGCGCACAGCGAGACAGGTATCGATATTCATCCGGCAGCACAGATCGGCGAGTATTTCTGTATCGACCATGGTACAGGCGTGGTGATCGGCGAGACTTGTATCATCGGCAGCCATGTAGTGCTTTATCAGGGTGTTACCCTCGGTGCCAAGAACTTCCAGTATGACGAAGTGGGTCGCCCTATGAATGTGCCTCGTCATCCTATCATCGAGGACAATGTGACAATCTATTCCAACACATCAGTGCTCGGACGCATCACCATCGGTCACGACACCATCGTCGGCGGTAACGTATGGCTCACTCACGATGTGCCTGCTCATTCGCGTATATTGCAGCATCAGGCTGTAGAGAAATAAATATTATAAACACAAATATCTATGAAAAAAATCTTTGGATTGATGATGGCTGCAACAGCTATCATGTCATTGCAATCTTGCGGTGAAAAGAAGACAGAAATGACTCTTCAGGCAGAGACAAAGGCAGGTGTTGTCGAGGGATTTGCCGAAGATGGAGTTAAGAAATTCCTTGGTGTTCCATTCGCAGCAGCTCCTGTAGGCGAACTTCGTTGGAAGGCACCACAGCCAGTTGAGGCTTGGGAAGGCGTACGTGAAGCAAAGGACTTCGGCAACGATCCTATGCAGCCAAATATCTTCGGCGATATGGCATTCCGTGGCCCATCCCGCAGCGAGGACTGTCTCTATCTCAACATCTGGACACCTGCACAGTATAAGGAAGAAGGTCTCCCTGTATTGATCTATTTCAACGGTGGTGGTCTTATGGCAGGTAGTGGCAGCGAACCACGTTACGACGGTACAGCACTCGCACAGAATGGTGTCATCGGCGTTACGGCAAACTATCGTGAGGGTATCTTCGGCTTCCTTGCTCATCCTGAGCTCACAGCCGAGACAAGCTATAACGGAAGCGGTAATTACGGTTTCCTCGATCAGGTTGCAGCAATCCAGTGGGTAGTCGATAATATCGCACAGTTCGGTGGTGATCCAAAGCGCGTGAACATCGTAGGTGAATCGGCAGGTTCATTCTCGGTTTCACTCCTCATGTGTTCGCCGCTTTCCAAGGGTAATCTCGCTGGCGCAATCGGTTCGTCGGGCGCAGAGGTAATGCCATACGGTGCTGTTGCTTTGGCCGATGCAGAGGCACAGGGTAAGGCACTTCTCGAAAGCAAGGGCTTTGCTTCACTCGCTGAGGCTCGTGCTATGAATGCCGATTCCCTTCAGGCTCTCCTTCCTCCAATGGGTATGGCCAACGTGGTTATCGACGGTTACTTTATGGAAGAGAGTGCCGACGATGTCTTCAAGCAGAACAAGCAGGCTCAGGTGCCACTTCTCGCTGGCTGGAACTCACTCGAAGGTGTTCCTTCTGAGGCAACACTCGAAGGCTACAAGGCAGCAATGCGTCCTACATTCGGCGATATGACCGACGAGATCTTCGCAGCATACGGCATCGAGACAGACGCAGATGTCTTCACACAGAAGGGCTTCAATCTTGCAAGTGACATGTTCACTGGCTTCCCGACATGGAAGTGGTGCGACTATCATGCACAGAGCGGACTCCCTGTATATCGCTATAAGTACATGCATCCACGTCCACAGGTATCTGCCAAGATGGGCAATATGACAGGCGCACTTGCAGGTGGTGTGCGTGAGATGACAGAAGAGGAGAAGGCTCAGGCAGAAGCTCAGCCAAAGACAGCTCCAGGCGCAGTACATTCAGCAGATATCGAATATGCAATGGGTACACTCGCATCCAACGAGTATTACGACTGGACAGAAGACGACTACAACATCTCTAAACTCTTCCTCTCGTTCTATGTAAATTTCTGTAAGACAGGTAACCCTAACGGCGAAGGACTTCCAGCTTGGACTTCAATCACTGGTCAGGAAGTGGCTCCTGTAATGCAGATCGATGTAGATAGCAAGGAGCTTGCAGATCCTGCCCTCGAGAACGCTTACAAGACTCTCGAGAAGTTCCACCTCTCACGTCAGTAATTTAGAATTCAGTCTTCACATCGAAGCTACACTTTCTATTGCTAAAAGTAAAAAGGCACCCGAAAGGATGCCTTTTGTTTTATTTCTATTATTGCTGTAATTAGTTTAGAATAGTGTGTCTTGGTGGAAGAGGTAATGTGTGGACTGCATCATGGATTTGAGGCTGTTCTGATGCTGGTCGAGTCCGCGTGGAGTGCGCCCGCGCAAAGGGGCATGCCGCCAGGTGAGGAGATAGGTGCAAGGATACTTTGCGAGGAACGAAAGTAGGTCTTCGCTGATAGGTCCGCATTCGCTGAGTGCGAATAGCTTATTTTTTTGTGTGGCCATTGAGCTTACGAACTGGATGGCTTTTTCGGCATTGCGGTTGAACTGCTTGCCTTGGCCGTACCAGTCGATAGAGAGCATATCTATGTATTCTTCGCCAGGATAGCCTTGCATATATTCTTCGGCAGAATATACCTTGTCGGTGTTGTAGGCGTAGAGTATCTGATGCAGACCTTTCCCGCGAAGGTAATTGACTGTGTAACGCCAGAGCTGAGCATATTCGTCATCGGTGCAACGTGTGCGACCCCACCAGAAGAATGAGCCTGAATGCTCATGATATGGGCGGAAGATGAATGGGATGAGTTGTCCCTGTGCGTCACGTATCGATAGGAAGAATGTGGCAAGTCGGTCGAGCCATGAGGCAAACATCGCGCAATTGACTCCGCCAGGCAGGACGGAACGGACTGCATTCTCTCCGTCGGCTGAAAGTGGCTTCACATCCCATGCTGAACCTGCTCCATTAGGTTCCTTGATGCCAGGCCACTGTGAGGTAATAGGGTTGACTACGTGCCATGAAACGGTGATGATGCCTCCCTGTGAGTGCCACCATTTCCATCGTTCGGCAATATCGGTAAATGCTACTGAATCGAGGCTCAATGTGTGCCCGAGCTCTATTTCGCCAAGTTCGAAACCTACGAGGGCTGGGTAGTCGCCAGCCATTGTGCGTGTGTCGGAGCGGTCTTTCTCTCCCCACCAGTCGAATCCGTAGAGCAGGTCGTCCTGGTGTCCGTACATGATGCCTTTCTGCTGCAGTTGCTGCAGTCGTTGCATCAGCGCGATGGCTTCGGGGGTTGCTTCCGGGTCTGCCGGTTTCCATGTTTGAGCAAGGAGGAGTTCGCTGCAGAAAAATACTGCGGCGATCAATGTTACGATTTTTGTGACGTCTTTCATAAGGTCTAATATTTAATGTTGTGTTTGGTACAGCAAAGATAGTGATTATTTTGTTTTGTGCAAACTCTTCTGTGCCGATTTTTGTTTTTTAAGTTCTGCTTTATAAAGATTTGTAAAAATTAAGGCATTTCCTTTGCCGGCAGCAATTATATATTTATATTTGCACATCATAAAACATGTGGTACTTATGAGAAAACTGATTTTTACACTTTTCGTTTCAATTCTTTCTGTGGTAAATGCCAATGCCCAGGAATGGATGGATGCATGGAACGACCAGCATTGGACCAACGGATGGCAGATGATGTCGTCGTTGCGCATCAACGAATCGCAGGTGGCGGTGATCTGCAGCTATGCCATAGGGGAGGACTATTACTATCTGTTTGAAGTAGAGTCTCTCGGCAAGGGTAATTATGATCTGAAGTATATCACCCCATCGGATATTACTACTCCTAAGCAGAACCTCAATGCAGAGGTGAGGAGGGTGATAGAACACGAGGAGTTTGCCGAACCAGATGAAATGATCTGGAAGCGTTGCGAGATTGGTGGCCAGGATGTTCTCGTGAGATACTATCCCAACAATGTTGTAAATACAGCCTTCCTGAGCACGGGACGCGAGGCTAACGAGGTGATGAACGATGACCTGATGGACATCATCAGCGGTAAATATGCTACAGTCGAGGGCGTGAAGTTCGAGTTCGCCAACGACGGCTCATGCGTATTCAACGGCAAGCCTGCCACCTACGCTATGGCAAATCTGGGAGAATACGGTAGTCCTTCGCTGCATATTTCGGTTGGTGATGAATTGTATGAAGTCGTGCCGACCGTCGAAGGTATGACCATCTACCCGGTTTCCATTCCCGAAGGTGCACCTGGACCAATGACGGGTGAAGAACCTTACGCACAGCTTATTGCGAGCAAGGATGCTCCGCGTTGGGATTTCCTCTCTTGGCGTGTCTGCTGTGATGGTGCCTTCGGTCTGCTGAGCACAGATGTAATGCGCCTGATGCGTAACGAGATGTTCGCCTCAAAAGGCTACCTCTTCTCGGATGCCGGACTGCGTTCATATTTCGATAGCTGCAATTGGTACAGACCAGCAAAAGACAATCGCGCGGTAAAGCTCAATGACGTGGAGCTGTTCCATGTTTCCCTCTTAAAAGAACACGAAAAATAAAATAATGTGCAAAGATTGATGAATTTTGCACATTTATTATGTTTTAATACACGTAATCTGATTTTTATTGTTACCTTTGCAGTGCAGCACAATGAAATCGAATACCTATTAATGACTCGGAAAGATCTAATACATAAGACCGTATTTTGTGTTATCGCATTATTATTTATAATGTGTCAGAGTTTGCATGCACAGTGCGAACAGAAGATCTATGTGTGTCAGTACAATGGCGAGAATGAGAAGACTCCGCTCGCCAATGTCGAGGTTGTGGTGTCGAATAGTGGTTCGACGGTGTCGGATGCCAATGGTATGTGTACTCTGAGGTTCCGTACCTTGCAGCCGGGCGATAAGGTGATGGTGCACCGCATCGAGAAGCCTGGATATGAGGTGTTCAACAAGGAGGTCGTGGATCAGTGGTTCGTCTCTCGCGATGGTTCGGCGTTCACCATTGTGATGTGTAAACAGGAGACAATCGAGAAACTCAGGGCACAGTATGCCAAGTCGGCAACCAAGGAGCTGCAGAAGAAATATGCGTTCGAGGAGAATGTGATAGGTAAGGAGCTGAAGAAGGGATATCTGACTAAGGCTCAGTATGAGAAGAAGCTCGATGTGCTGCGTAATGAATACGAGACTAAGCTGATGGATATCAATAACTATATTGACCGTCTGGCTCATGCCGACCTTTCGACCATCAACCAGACCGAGAGGGCAGTGCTCGAACTTGTGAAGAATGGTAGAATCCTGGAAGCGCTGAGCCAATATGAAGCTGTTGACCTTATCGCGGAATACAAGCGCGAAAGGGTTTCGATGGAGAGCCTTTCGAACGCACAGCAGAAGATACAGGAGCAGTATGACAATGCCGAAATGAGACGTGCGCAGCTGTATCAGACCGTGAAGCGTAAGAACGACCTACTGGTACTGGCTGGCGGCGAGGAGAATGTTGAGAAGGGCATGAAGCTGCTTAGGGACTTTGCCTACACCGATACGACATATTATCAGCCGTTGCTTGAATATGCCTATCTATGCCTGAAAACCGATCGCATGGGTGAAGCTATGCAGGCTTTGAATATCTGCCAGAATGCCAAGGATACAATCTTTCTGGTAAGAGCAAGGATGTACAATCAGTATCTGAAGAACAAGCAGAGGAAATACAAGGAGGCAGCAGTCGAGGCTAAGTCTCTGTATGAGTATTGCAAGGGAAAAAGCGAACAGAGACATTCTCCACCTTTGTATCTCGAAGAGCGTTGCTTTATCATCAAGACTCTGTACAATGCTCTTATCTCATTAAAAGATTCGGCAGGCGTGATGCAATATCTCGATCCGCTGTTGAAGGAACATCATAGCCTGATGGAACTGATGCGCAACAATCAGAGCAAGCGTGACTATGTTGAGGCATTGAGTGCTGCCTATCGTGCAATGCATACTCTGTTCCTCAAGACCAGATCGGAGGAGGCATACAACTATCTTAACTCGGCAATAATAATCCAGGAAGATCTGTATCGCGAAGATCCGGTGAAGCAAGCTGCCATGCTCGGCTATCTGCATTCTTGTTACGCGTCGCACTCCAGAAATGTCGATAAGACTAACTATGAGATTGCCGATAGGGAATACGCTCTCTCGTTCCAGTATTACCTTGAGGCCTATCAGAAGAATCCAAGTGCCTATGCCAAGTTCGTCGCACAGAATTCGCTTAATCGTGTGGCTATGTATGTCTATACGGTGCCTCAATACTACAAGAAGGCGTTGCCTTTGCTGGAACAGTCAAAGGAATTCCTGCGTAAGGGCGTAAGCATCAATCCGACGGTGATGATTCCGTTCTATGGGTTCTATGAGCGTTGTGCAAGTAAATATGCAACCTTGGATGGCGATCTGGACGGTGCTGTCGAACATGCAGAAAAGGCAGTTGATTACTATGCCCAGGCATTTAAGGAATCGAAGTCCGTATACAATGATTATATTGTAGCCTATGGCCTTCTTTACAATAGCTTAGATGCAAAATACGAGGCTGGTTCTACAGAACTAGAGGAACGAATGTCGAAAATAAGGGAAAAGATGATCCTGCTGGCGAGGGAAAACAATCAGCCGGAACCAGAGTTCAAATAATCAGAGTAAAGCTTTATAGATTGCCGACTGGATTCTTGTGCGAATATTCTCCTTCATAAGGAGATTGTTGGTGCGGGTAGGAGAGATACGATTACAGAGGAATATGTAAATGATCTTGTTTGTCGGATCAACCCAGAAACAAGTGCCAGTGAAGCCTGTGTGACCGAAGACGGTGCGCGGAGCTTCGTTGGCGCATGGACTCTTGTCGGGATTTGCCATATCTGGCTTGTCGAATCCTAAGCCTCGACGGGTGCGTGCAGCCTTGGCTGTCGTGAACAGCTTGACGGTGTTTTCCTTTATCAGCTGCTTATCGCCAGCCTTGCCATTGTTCAACAGAACCTGAAGCAGCTTTGCCAAGTCGGTTGCATTGCTGAAGAGACCAGCATTGCCTTCGACACCACCGCTCCAAGCGGCTGTCTCGTCGTGCACAAATCCATGGATCACCTGTCTGCGAAGCGCGTTGTCCTTCTCGGTAGGAACAACTTGCGACAGGTCGATGTTGCTCTTCTGACGAGGAGTGTAACAAGTGTGTGTGAGTCCGAGAGGAGCGAAAAGCTTCTTCTCAAGATACTTGTCGATAGGCATCTTGGTCTGTGACTCGATGATGTGACGGAGAAGTACGAAGTTGAGGTCGGAATAGCGATATCTGCCAGTGTTCTTCAAAGGCAGGTCGATGATCTTTGCGAGCATCTCATTCTGGAAATCAGGAGAGATGAACATGCCGTCGGCTATCTGCAGAGAGTGTGTTGCATCCTTCTGTCGTGAGATGTAGGCAGGATTCCATTTCAACCCCTTGTGGAACCAGGAAGTGGCGTCGTACTGAACTGTATAGTCGCCTGTTCTCTTACCCATATAGAGGCGTCCATTGACCGACGTAGAGTCGATGGTCATGCCATAGAAGCTGTATGATGAACGCAAGCCTGTCTCGTGGAAAAGAGCCTGACGGATAGTGAGATTGCTCTTGTCGGTCCCTTTGAGCGCAGAAATGTATTTGCTCATCTTGTCGTTGACCGAAATGCCGTAATCGTCGATGGCGCACATGAGAGCGGGAACGGTGCCTGCAGCTTTGGTCACCGAAGCGAGGTCGTAGAGCGATTCGAGAGTGACCTTCTGCTTCTTGGTGTTGTCGAAGTATCCGAAAGCTTTGTTGAAGACGATTTCGTTGTCTTTCATTACCAATACCTGACAGCCAGGGAACGCTCCTTTGGCAATAGCATCGGCTACGATCCTGTCGATCTCTGAAAGCTTTTTGTTATCTGTCTCCTGAAGTTTTGAGACAGTAGTTTTTACTTCATATTCTTCCGTTCTGCTCTTGTCTTGTGCAGCAAGGGAAGAAGAAATATTGTCGGAAGCATTGTTTGTAGCAGGTACAGCTGTCTGGAGAAGTTTTATACCATCATTGAGCTTGAAAAGATCAGGAAGCTCAACGCAGAGTTGTCCGTCGATATTTGCCTTGCCGTCGATCACCTTTTGTACAGCCTCACGCGCAAAGGAATAGTCTTCGTGTGCAAGGATCACATTGGCAGCTTTAGCGATCTGTGTCTTGTAGCTTGAGAGGTTGTAAGGAGTGGTATAGAATACAAGTGTAACAGGTTTCCTGCCAGCTGCCTTGATCTTCTGGTTTACCTGATTGATCGTTGCCTGCTTTGCATTGGAAACTGGAATCACAACGCTGCCAGCCAAAGGTTTGTCGTTCTTGAGTAGCACAAGACTCTCCTGATACAGGCGTTTTGAGAGTGTTGTAGCAGCTTCGGTGTCGATGGTCTTACGGTCTGGCATCACGCCCGAAGCAAGAGCATATTTGTACATCAGGACGCGCTTGCATTTCTGGTCAACGAGATCCTGTGAGAGACGTCCGTCTTTCAGGGCCGCCTTCAGATCAGCCCATTGTGATGCCATTGGAGTAGGCTGGAGCAACACATCAATGCCGGCATTAAGGGCTTTCACGCAGATACTTGGATATTTCTGTGCGCCCTGCATGGCAAGTCCGTCGGTGAATGTGAGTCCGTTGAATCCGATGCGGTCGCGAAGCTGTTCGGTAACGATCTTATGTGAAGCCGATGACGGCATTCCTTTTGTCTTTTCGAGCGATGGTACTTCGAGGTGAGCAACCATCATACCGCCGAATCCAGCCTTCGAGAACTGTTCGAACGGGAACATCTCGAACTGTTCCATGCGTTCCTTGTCGTGGGCAAGGAGAGGCAAGACCTCGTGCGAGTCCTTGTCGGTATCACCGTGCCCGGGAAAATGCTTTGCAACGGCAAGCACTCCAGCGTCTTCAAGACCTGCAGAATAGCTCAAGCCGGCAGAGGCAACGGAGAGCTTATTGTCGCCAAACGAACGGTTGTTGATGATAGGATTCTTCGGGTTGCTGTTGATGTCGAGTACAGGCGCAAAGGCAACCGATATACCCATTGCGCGGCACTGCTTGCCCATTGTGAATCCGTATTCATAGAGCAGCGAATTGCGTTTGTTGTCGCCACCTTCACGGTTCTCGTGATTGATACAGCCCAACGCCATATTGCGAGGATAGTGCACAGCATCCTTGATGCGCATGGTCAATCCCCATTCGCAGTCGGCTGCCTGCATTACAGGTACTTTGCTGTTCTTCTGTGCGCATGCAGCAATCTTCTCGACAGCCTCAAGATTGTTGAATTGTACGAAGAAGAAACCTCCGATATGATATTTCTCAATATCGCTCTTTATTGCAGCGAGATTCTTCTCGACAGGCTGACTCAGGTCGTACGACTGACTGATGAGCTGTCCGAGTCTTTCTTCGGGAGTGAGAGTCGCCATTACACTGTCGGCCCAAGCTTCCATTCGGCTTTGGTCAACGCAGTTCAGGACATTCTGTGCAGTGGCGCAATATATAAATAATGTGAATGAAACAGCCGAGAGTATCTTCCTAAGGTTCATAATTTGATTACTCGGTTGTCAAGTTTTGATTCGATAGCCTTTCCGTTGGCAGTAAACTCCTGTACATATTCAGTCATTGCATCACGAAGCAGAATGCCAGTGTTGTTTATTTCTTCTGCATAGGTCAATGCCGAAAGACCATCATTACCTTCAGACAGATAGTCGATGGTAGAAAGAGTGTATATCTTTTCCGGGTCAATAGGCTTGCCACCAACGAGAATCCTAACAGCCTGAGTCTTGTCGTTGATGGTCTGCAAAGTCACTTCTGTGCCGGAAAGTGCCTCGAGACCCTTACCAGCCAAAGACTTGATAGCCTTCTCGAGATATTCGCCTTTGAGTTTCAGGACTGTGAGAGTATTCTCGAATGGATAGATGCGGAACATTGTGCCGACTGTTACATCGCCCTTGTCGAGATCCGAACGAAGACCACCGACATTCATGAGACCTACATCCATCTTCTCGCCAGTATATTTCTCGCCCATCACGCGAAGTGCATCGGCAGTGAAATTACCAAGCAACGACTGAGGACGTCTTCTTTCCATTGTCATGAGCGACTGTCCGATGACTACACTCATCTGTTCAGAGAGATTATCTTGATAAGGCTTGACGAAATCGGCCATATCTTCGGTGTATGAGCTGAATTCGAGATCCTGTGGATGAAGCTTATCGATCTCGATATTGGTGATCTTGTACTTTCCGCTCCAGATGGAAGTGCTCTGCATTTCAAGCTTTATGCGACCCATCGGGTTGCCTTTTCCTCCAGTCTGAGTGATATAGACAGGCTTTCCGTCGGCATTGTTCACTATCTCTCCGTTCTCGAGATTGGTGTGGGAATGTCCGCCAATGATGATGTCTATGTCCTTGCTCAATGCCGCAATCCTTCTGTCGCCCAAAGTGTCGGCCTTCTCGTAACCAACATGCGAAAGCAGAATCACAAGGTCACAGCCTTCGTCGCGCAGTTCTGCAGCAACCTTGTTTGCCTCCTCGCTTGGATCAGAATAAGTGATACCAGCCCAGTTGCGGTTGAAGATAAGTCCGTCCGGGTCGCAGCTCACGCCCGTAACACCAATCTTGATGTCGTTGCGCTCTATGATCAGCTTGCGGGCTACATACTGCTCGATTGGAGTATCTTTGCAGTCATAGTTACAAAGTACGATTGGATATTGCGCAGTCTCGAGGATCATTGCCAGCTCGGAGAGACCATTGTCGAATTCATGGTTGCCCAAAGTGCCGGCATCGACACCAATCTTTGCCATCGCACTCGCTTCAAGTTCGCCTTTGTAGATATTGAAATATGGTGAGCCTTGAAGAATGTCGCCTGCATCGAAATACAGAAGCGAAGGATCTTCGGCACGAAGCATCTCGATTATAGCATCTCGTTCGACTATACCACCTTCACAGATATCTCCCTTGGTATATGGATCGATCTGGCTGTGTGTATCATTGCTGTGTATGATAGTGAGAGTCTTAGGACTATTATCCTGGCATGAAGTGAAGATTTGCGATAGGGTAAATGTAAGTAGAAACAGAAATGTATTTTTCATATTTTTATTTATTAATTATTCGCAAATGTAACAAATAGTTTCACTATTTCCAAATTTATGCCTAATATTTTGATAAAAAAAGAAAAAGTTGTTATCTTTGGACTATGAAAAAATTACTACTCTTTGCTTTCTTGTTCTCATTCCTGTGTCAAAGTAAGGCTCAGCTTGTAATAAATGAAATAATGCAGTCGAATGTCGATTGCATCCTTGATGACCTGAATCAGTTCCCTGATTCGTGGGTCGAACTATATAATGCCGGAAGTGAAGCCGTAGAGCTTTCCGACTATGCTTTGGGCGAGACGGAAGACTCAGAACTCGCATGGCGTCTGCCTTCGGGAAAGCTCGGTTCGAAGTGTTATAGAATCATATATTGCGACACTGAGGCAAGTAAGGACAGGAAGCATACAGACTTCCATCTCAATGTGTCGAGCGGCGCACAGCTGTTCCTGTTCAAAGACGGGAAGATCGTAGATCAGCTTCCTGATAATATGAAGAAGATTCCTGCTCCAAACATTGCTTTCGGCCGAAAGGATGACGGCAGCAACGAATGGGGTTATCAGGCAGAGCCAACTCCAGAAAAGAAGAATTGCGGCACGGTTTATTCCAACAAACAGATTCTTGCCGATCCTGAATTCAGCGTTAATGGTATGGTATTCACCGATTCGAGAAGCTTCGACCTGGTGCTCTCAGTGCCAAAGGGAATGCCTGCCGGAACAGTGATCAGATATACAGCCGACGGTTCGGAACCGACACTCGACAAGAGTACAGTATATGAGAATCCAATAAAGGTGCAATCGACAAAGATCATCAGAGCAAAACTGTTCTGCGATGGATATCTTTCTCCTCGTTCCGTCGCTCAGTCTTACATAAAGCTGAATCGCAAACAGACACTTCCTGTCGTTTCTATTGTGTCGGACAGAAAGTTCTTCTATGACAATAAGATAGGCATCTTCTCAAGTAGTTATACTGGCGGACAGCAGAACTATAAATACGATTGGCGTCGTCCTGTCAATATTGAACTGTTTGAGTATTCGGAGGAAGAAAGCGTCTTGAATCAGCTTGTCGAGACTCGTGTCTCGGGCGCAGCCTCACGTGACCAGAAACTCAAGTCGCTTGCAGTCTATGCAAAAAAGCGCTTTGGTGAGAGTCGTATGGAGTATGAGTTCTTCCCGGAAGACCGACCTGGAATCACCGACTACACGTCATTGGTATTGCGCAATGCCGGCAACGATCACGATTATCTCTATATGCGAGATGCAATCATTCAGCGCACTATGGGAACGCGTGTCGATGTCGATTGGCAGGCATGGAGTCCTGTGATGATCTACCTGAATGGATCGTATCTCGGAATGTTGAACATCAGAGAAAGAGCCAACAGTCACAATATCTATACCAATTATAATGGTTTGGAAGATATCGACCTGATGGAGAACTGGTATGACTTGAAAGCAGGAACCAAGGACAACTGGAAGGAGTTTGAGAAGTTCTACAAGGAGAAAGGTCATACTTATCAGGAATTCGAGAAATTCCTCGATGTTGAGGAGTTCATGAATGTGATGATCCTGAATACATATTTCTGCAACCTCGATTTCCCGGGCAATAACATCATCTGGTGGAGACCTCGTGAAGAAGGTGGTCGTTGGAGAGTTATCTTGAAGGATACCGACTTCGGATTGGGTCTTTACGGCCGTTCGGTGAGCTATGATTATGTGGCTTGGCTGCACAATAATAACTATGATAGGGATAATGCCTGGGCAAACAAGCCTGAACATACTCAGTTGTTCAGGACACTGGAAGATAACGAGGAGTTCAAGCAGAAATACATCGATCGTTTTGTGGTCTATATGGGCGACTTCCTGAACTATGACGGTGTTTGGGAGACTTGGGAGCCGATGTACAACAAGATCAAGACGGAATATCCGAATCACCGCAAGCTCATCAACGAATGGTGGCCTAACTATACGGATGAGATGAACAATGCCAAGAAATGGCTCAAGAACCGCAACGATATGGTCTTGTCGCACATTAGGAACTTCTATAAGCTCGACAAGGCTTGTGCGTTGAAGATCAACGAGTCGCTGACAACTTCCGAGATCGAGAGTATGTCTATCACTATCAATGATATTCCGCTTACAAAGGCAAGATTCAACGGTAAGATGTATGCCAACCGTAAGGTCAAGATAAAGGGTACTAATGTGTCCGGATGGAAGATCTCCTGGGTATCGACGAGCGGAACAAAGACAGACAAGGAATTGTCGGGTTCAGAACTGTCGTTCACAATGCCTGAATGTTCTTCTTATTCCATCACAGCCATTCCTGGCACTTCTGGCATCGAAGAGACATTTGATACCGAATCGGAAATCATTGATGTCTATGATGTTTCAGGCGTACACCAATCTTCGGTCAAGGAAGGTTTGAATGTGATCCGCAAGAAAGACGGAACGGCTCAGAAGATATGGAAATAAGTATTTGAATATTTCTCGGGAAGTCCGGAGCAGTCATCGACGCGCGTCGATCAGACAAACGGAAGTCCCGAGAAGTCATTGACGGTCGTCAATCAGTCCACGGGAATTCCCGAGAACTCTTCGTAGGTCGTAGATTATTACTCTATAAATCGTCAAGTGGTCATCGATGCGCGTCGATGACCACTTTCTTTTTCGGGAGTACTCGTCAACTTGCTACGCTCACTACTCCCGTTTCCAAGAGTTGTCGTCGTAGGCCTACGATCAGAATTCCCAGACTCTGGAGTTGTCATCGTAGAGCGTGGATGAGAGAACCCGAAAGTCACACTTCTCAATTAGAAGCTATATTTATAATTTACCATTATCTCCAACGTCCTCAAAGAATAGGTGAAATAGTATGTATTAAGTCCCCTATACAAAGAACTTGTCCACATTGAATTGTTGGTAAGATTATTGCCACACAGCTCTATTTCATGTTTCTTTGTCTTCCATCTTATGCTGGCGTCAACATAATGGTTCGGATGCCAGTTATAAGACTTCCTCCATTGACTTTCCGAGCTGAGAGTAAAGAACCATTTCTTTGCAAATGAAAAATTAAGACGGTTCTTATTATTCATTACTTCCTCCGATTGATTGTTTGTCAGTGTGCCATCTTCTTGTTTGTACGATGATTCATTGTGAGTATAGCTTATACTGTTTTCGAGGGAAACATGTCGGTTAAAAAAGAATTTCTCACTCTTGAAACTCAGCGAATACATCGGACTTGTAATCTGATATGTCTTATCGAGCTGCATTGTCTTTCCTTTACGATAGACATAAAGCCCATTCAGACTCAATACCCATTCAATATCGAATAAGTTCTCGTTGATAGTGACAAGATTCTGCTGTGCATAAGTATTGTTATGAACATTGGCAGTGTAATTATTGAAACTGCCATCAACGTAATAGCTGCCGCTAAACAAATCCGATCCAAGACGCTGGAAATTCGACTGAATATTGATATTAAGACCAGTTATAGGATGGCGATAGATCAATTCTACGCTTGCCAAATCCCTGTCGTGACTTGACAATCTGCCAGTACCTAATATATTCTGTTCAATATAAGAAGTCAGGATTGGAGCTACAGCGAGTTCCGAAACAGATCCTTGCCAACGGGAATGCGAGATATCCGTAACAAGACGGATTATAGGTGTCAGCTTTGTATAATAACGTATATCCACACCTATGTTAAGCGGATTCTTTGTGAAGTCGATATCCTGCTTCCTGTTATCTCCTTTTATGTAATCATATTCGACCGGCACACTTATCTTTAGTTCCGAACGAGTCTTCTTGATCTGGAAGAACGGTTCTGCCTTAACAGAAAAGGTGAAAAGACGGCAGTCGTTTTCCAAAGCGGGTACCGAGCCCGAATGAACAGCTTCCGAGAATTCTGATGTCAAGCGGTTTTTGTTTGCCGAAACTGCCGCATTTACACCTATAGAGTAGTCACGGTTGAAATAATACTGATACCCTGAACTGATATTCGCCTTTATTTCCGACGTCTCATAATCCTGCCTCATATCTTTATATTCCATCGACGCAGGAAGGTCAGCGATAGACAGAGCTCCGTTTATCCGGAAGATATTCTTTCTGGTCTTCTTCATCATGGACAATGTCCCGTAATAAGCGAACATACCTTCACGCAGGTCTTGCTGCCCTTTAGCATCAAGCATACTTTTACCCAGGCTTTGCGAGAAGATCAAAGTGCTGTTATGCTTGATATATAATGAATCAAGATTCCTCTCAAGACGAAACTGCATCTGTGCTTTCTTCTTTCGGGTATCGGAATCGTATTCCGTTATCTCCTTTACCAAATTTCCATCAGAATAATAATCAAGATTCTGACTCTGAGTATAACAGTCCCTATCGGAAGACACCTCAGCAATGAAACGGATCTCGTTGTTATGCTTAGTCTTCCTCATTACATTAGCCTGAGCATGGATGTTGTCGTTATCCAGATATCTCTTGATTGGGATATCAGGACGACGAATTATAGTCTCTTCAAAAGGAGAGAAAACGGCGTTTTGTCCTGTCTCACTGGCATCAAACAGATTTTGGATCTTACTTTCTATAGACCAATGAGCACGCTGGCCTGCTGTCACAAGATACTGGTTAGCTTTTGAGATATTCATCACCTGCGCTCCAACAATATCCTCAAAGTCGTTTCCTTCCGTTCCTATTCCTGCCTGAACATAGCCAATCGGTCTTGACAAGCGACTTTTCTTAAGACGGATATTGATAGCGGCTCTATTCGAAAATGAAACGCCTTTGAGCATCCTGATATGCTGATGGTTTTCAAGCACCTCAATGTTCTGTATATCTTCCGGCTTTATGCGCTGTGTCGCCAATGAATAACGGCTTGACAACAGGTCTAATCCTTCAATGTAGAAATTGTTAATAGATTTACCATTGTATCTGATTGTTCCATCTGAATCAACATTTACACCAGGAATGCGTTTCAGTATATCTTCAAGAGCCCTGTCGTTCTTCGATGTCAGAGCTTCTGCACGATAAACCAGCGTGTCGCCTTTCTGATAGACAACAGGTGCATCTACGAAAACCTCTTGCAGATAGTGCACCAGCTGTCCTTCCTCTTGGGCAAAGAGATTGATCTGGAATGCACTAAATAGCAATAATAGCATTTTCTTCATAATGATAGTATATCGTAATTGTACTGAATGGGAATTTGAATCCTACTTTAATTCTTCCGGATTATAGAACAATCTGTCAAGATCGACTGGAGTTCCATCTAATCTTGTGAGCATTCCTGCATTTGTCTGACTAGGATTAATGCATCCGCGTTTCAATGATTTATTGTAACCCTCACGAGTTGTCTTGAAATACATATTCAACGAATCAAGGCGTCTGATTCTGCTTTTATCGTTATGAATACCTTCACATTCAAAAATATGATCTCCATCTTCACTTGAAGCACTTAGGACCAGGCCTGGAAGACCTGAGAATTTCCAAGGACCATCGCAGACCTTAATGTCCGGAGCAAACCACACATTCCACACTCGACCCCTGAATGAAGATGTTGCCTTCTGGCACATCATACCGCATATTTCCTTTGTCTCTGACGATATGTCCCACTTGAAATCCGGGAATGCCTCATAATAGTACATTGTACCCACCATGGTGAAATGATTATGGAGCAGATTCTTCTCAGCATAAGTTTTGACTATAAAGTATGTGTTTTCCTTCGCATCATATTTGTCATTCATATCAATCATCATACCAACTGTTATATTTTCCTGACCGATGCTGTCTTCTTCAAGCATTACCTGATATTGCCCATAATTCATAAACAATGACACTTCATCTCCGATCAGCAGAATATTCTCAAACACTTTTGTCTCCTTTAACACAGGATCTGTTGAAATATGTTTATATATAATCTGCATGTTGCTTACCCCGTAATCCACTCTTGGAGTGAAACTTATCTTTTCATCGAAAGGTGATTGTGCGAAAAGATTGAAAGCTAATACGCAAAATAGTAAAGTAAATAGATGTTTCATATATTAAGAATAATCGCTTGTGTAGCCTGAAAACTACACAAGCATTATTAGAATATTATTCGGGCGCCACGGGATCTACTGGGGCTCTATATGGTTTCAACCCAAGAGATGTGTACCAATCAACCCATTCTTTTTCATTTTCAAAAAACTCCTTGTCTGGACCACTATATATATTACCATTACTATCTACATACCACATTGCGAATGCAGAAGAAGAACAGACTAACAACATTGCACATAGGCAAATCACTCTAGCACTTTTTAGAAAAGATAAAATCTTCATAAAATTATTGAATATTGTTTCTCTCATCGTGAGATTCCGGCATTTGTTTTACATTCTAATGCTTAATGTTATTTATGCATAAATATTATAGAAATTCAAAATTAAACTAAAGAAGAACCTAAATTCTTATCATAATCAATGGATTTATGACCACATGAAAAAAGAAAACAAACAAAAGTAAGGGCAATCTGCTTAATTTTCAACAAACAATGACTAGTAGACATACGAATAAAGTTTCATAGAATCCTTATGGTAAAAATTGGGTTTTACAAACTACTAAAAGACCTTGTATATGCTTTAGCCTCTCCCTTACCTATCCTCGTCATATTGGCAAAGTGTCTACCGTCAACAGAATATCATAGTAATCATTCTGTTTGGAAAACTCGACTTCTTTTTCATTGAATACCACCTTTTCCAAGACGGTGTTATTCATTGCATCACCGAAATCCACTGTCCAGAATGTATGAAGAATACGAGGATCAATATCGTTGAAGATATAAGGAAATCTGATCTGATAATCTACTTCTGTATATATTTTCTCCTGACCTTTGTAATATGTTGGAGAGTAGCCTGGTCTTAACCAAACACAATCTCTTAGATCCGTGTACAGATTAATCGATCTATAACCATCGTCCACATCGCTTAATGGCAAACTTGGAGTTATACGGCAATATATATCATCTTTTAGCTGCCACCTTTTAGTATAACGTGTAGAATCGTCAAAGTAAACTGCATCCTTCAACAAATCATTCCCTTCACTATCTAGAAAACAAATCTCAATATTGTACGGAACACAATCCATCTCGTCATGATGTCCGCATTGTGGAACACATGACGAAAATACGATTACTGACAGAATGTTACAAATAAACTTTCTCATTGTTTTTATTTTTAGTTGTGCTGAATAAAATAATCTTGTCGACTGTATTGATAGTTAACATCATCATTACCATTCACAAAATGAAGCCAATCACCAATAAACCATCCATTATTTGATGAATGACCATTTCCCCAATTCATTCTCGAAAATAGTTGCAATGTATATTATCTTCTAATGGGTTCATTGTTTTCAATATCCAATGTCTCATTGTTCTTGCCTTCAATTATATGGGATTTTTCTTGAGATTCTTTTTTCCCTCCACATGAAGACATTATAATCGCACTTAAAATACAAATAATGTATTTTAATGAATTATATAATTTCTTTTTCATTACATTATTATATAAGATGAGTTGTAGGTTCCACAATCTGTTGAAAGTATAACATTATATAATCCTGACGATGTAGGAACTGAAATAGCAATAGTTCCTTCACCAGAATCAAATATTTCTTCTGCAAACTCCACTGTATCTACATTTATTACCGAACAAGAAACTATACCAATATTCTCTCTAAAATGAAGCTCCAAACATCCATTATTATATGTTCCACTTACTATCTGACGTGTCGGAGAACGTCTAATTGGGGTTTCATCATCTGGATTATGCTCAATAAAAATATGAAAATCTGTAGGCTCTGGGTCATCAGCATAAACTGAAGATAAGAAGAAACAAAATTGAAGAATAAATAATAAAAAGATTTTCGTTTTCATAAGATACTAATTTAAATGTTTAACAGAAATGCTTAATGTCTTTTGACGACACAAAGGTAGAATGATTATTTTTATTATGACCTAACAAGGTGTGATAATGCATCTGACAAGAGGGAAAACAAACATATAAAAATCAAGCATTTAGGCGTTGTCAGAAAACGAAGAAATCTGACGCAGTCTAAATACTTGATAATCGGTAAGTTTTATGTTAGTCTGTCAGGAACTTTTTTACAGATTTTTCAGGAATAAGTCTTTATGAAGAGGGTTTTGTAACTCAATTTTCTTCTTCCAACGCGATCTATGTTGGTAAATTGTATCAATATTCTCGTGTAATAGCAAACTGATTGCACGAGAAGAGAAACCTGCAAATGTATAACAGAAGAAGAAATATTCAGATTCTTTGAGAGCTGGTAACTCTTCTCTCAACTTCACCAAGATATCTTCTTTTGTGCTATTAACAATATACTCCAATTCTTTCAAATCTTCATGATCTTTGCCAAAGCTCTCAATAATACTCTGAACTTCTTTGTAGATAGCATTTCTGGTAAAAATAGAGCTTTGACCACTGAAATAAGATACACAAAGATTATTGAGTTGTTGGTATTTCTGTGCATACACTTCATTTACGAGAGTTCTCATTTTCTCAGAATCGCTCATTACAGATTGAACCTGACGTTTTAATTCATCTATAGCGGACTCTTTTCCGCTTACGCTCTGTTCCATATCTGTAATTTGAAGCATAAGCTTTTCCATCTCTAATGAATGAACTTCACTTTGACGTCTGTAGTAATAGATTACAAATGCCATAATAAGCAAAATCAATATAACGCAGCCTGTCCAAGTGATTCGATTTCTATCCTCTTCAATTTTCTGAATCTCCAGTTTCTGCACAAGGAAGTCTCTTTGAGCAGACATAACTGTCTCTTTAAATCGCTCATTGCTTATAGAATCATTTAAATGTTCATATTCCCACAGAAAATCCAAAGCACTTTTGTAATCTCCCACTCGCTTATAGAAGTCGCTTGCAGAAAGATTAAAGTTTATAGATTCAGCTATTGTCTTTTTCTTTTTTGAAGCTGAATCCATAATCTCAACAGCCTCAGCCTTCTTTCCGTCATTCAACTTGGATTCTGCTAAAGCCCACATATCTTTAGCCATTAACTTATATCCAAAGTCCCGTTGAAGAAGATTTAAAATAGAGTCAGAACTAGCATAGTCCTTTTTCCCTATCTTTATTCTTGCCAGTGTAGGTAAAGCTCTTCTCATTGAGAAAGAATCTACCATTTCTATAGCCCTCTCATACACTTCCTCCAGCAAAGGCTCACTTTTATCATATTTTCCAATTCTAAAATAGGCCTTTCCAAGATTATTCATTGCATCGTTGATGTATAACTCGTCACCTGCATTTTTGTAATGTTCAAGAGCCTTTTCTGCGAAAGCTATTTCATCAGCATTATACTCGTTTCGACACAAATCATACAGATTGCTGTATATCTGTCCAAGAAGGAAATCTTCACCGATTTCTTCACCAAGTTCTGCAGCTATCTGGAGTGTATGCATTGCCTTGTGGTTCTGTTTTTTCTCAATCTCAATATTTCCACGCAGCATATAAGACTCTGCCAGTTCGGTCTTCATATTATGTTTTTCATAATACGATATTGCGGTCTGTATAAGCGAATCGCTTTCTGCTGTTTTATAATTTTTATATTGAGCTTTTGTCATCAATCGCGCAAAGCGAGCTCTTTGTGCGCTGCTGTCAAACATATTCTGGTCAATTTCGTTGAGCAGAGTGTATGCCGAATCTGGATGCTCAGACATCAGACCTTCTGCTCTGGAAAGTATTTCAGAAACATAGGAAGACCCAGTGCACCCTACTATAAGCTGGACAAATAATAAAGTAATAATTAAAGCTCTGTTTCTCATATAATATTTTTTCTGGAAAAATTATTCATCGGATGCAATAGCTTTGTATAAGCTAATATACTTCTCGGCGACAGCTATGTGGTCGTGATGTTTGCGAACATATTCGATGCTCTGTCGCTTTAATAGAGGAAGATTGTTGAGGTTCAGCAACAGTCTCTCTATTTCGTTACTGCAACTCTCGAAGGTCGGTTGTACGTTGATGATAGGCCGCAATTCTTTCTCGTCGATAATCTCATAGTTTTCTGGTTCTCCGCCACCGATACACACTATTCCTTTTGACATTGCGAGCAGGGAATTCATGCTTGGAGTATAGCTGTAGAGCTGGTCGAGAATTGCGTCGCAACCGTTCATCATGTTCTGATATTTGGCAAATGGAACGCCGGATGCGGTTTTTATTTCGAGCAGATCCGGATATTTCGCCTGAACAGCTTTCGCAGCATCGAGCATTATGTCGAGCCCTTTGTAAACGACTCGGTCTTTTGGTAATCCAACGAAGATCCGTAGTTTTTCGGGTACGATGTCGATATCCTGTGCTGGTTTATCGGGCATCTCGATAGGGAATGGAATGAAAGAAGTCTTGCCTTTATGTCTTGTGTTCTCGTAAGTCACCTGGTATTCGTAAAGACCTGAGATTATTGCATCGCATTCGTCGGCAACCATCTCGCATAGGTCCTTTTTCCTGGTCAAAGTCCATTCCTTGCGATATGCTTCGGCAACTTCGTCGATGCGAGTCGTATCTCCAATATTGAAATCGGAATATCTCAAAGGTTTCTGTTCGGAGTTGACCGACGCCCAGTAATAATCCATGCCGAAAGCTCCAAGCACGACTTTCTTGTTATGTTCCCTTATGTAGCGGAATGCCTTTGCCACACTTTCGGGTTTCATTTCCAGAAAGAGCGGGTTGATGAGCTGAACGATATCGTAGTCCTTGAATCTAGTAAGAGCCTTCAGCAACCGGCAAAGGTAGGATACATTGCCTCGGAACGAGAATTCCCGTCTCAGGTCGATGTCTCGTGGATAGTTCTTCCAATGGTCTCCATCGCTTGCCACAACACAATCATGCCCAAGGGCCTGAAGACCTTTGGCAAGAGTATTATGTACATTGCTATATTCACCGATCAGAAGAATTCTCATTTGAAGCGGAAACCGTATTTGAGTCTGCAGAAAATGACGACATAAACAAGCTCTATGACGTTGCAAAGGAGTATTGCCATACCTGCTCCGTCAAGTCCAAAGAATTTATATCCGAATATGACACAAGGGATTAACAGGAACCAGAACGATCCTTCAAGGAGGAGATAGTGTAACGACTTGCCAAGGGCGAGCGGTAGGTAGTTGAGCGGAGCTGTAACCGATTTGAAGATAATCGATAGGGACGCAATCTGTACCATTCGGCACACTGGACTGAATGTGTAGTCAAAGAGTAATGGCAAGAGAATCGGGACAATTAAGATGAAGCATGCAATCAACGGGATTGTGATGCAAAGCAATACCTTGATCTGTCGCAGGATCAATATGTTTCTCTCGTCTTTGTTCTGGCATGCTGCTGAAAGGCGAGGATAGAAGTCGTTGCCGACAGCAGTAAATATCATCGAAGGGTAGTGGATGCTAAGCTGATATCCTGCTTTGTAAAGTCCTAAGGTAGCAATGGAAACCATTGTGGCAAACGAACTCTGTATTGCCATATCTGCGCCATAGGAGATAATAGCGCCGAGAAGAGATGCGAAACCAAGAATCAGCATCGGTTTGTTGCTCTTCCAGAATCTGCCTTTGACGACGTATGAGAGTGTGTATCGTGTGCTGATAGCCTTATGTCCAAGGAAGATGAGCAGAAGCACCTCGCACATTCCACAGCAGAATACTGCCCAAAGCACGCCTTCTACACCTTTAAATATATAGAAAGGAACAGATATCGATACCGAACAAAGTGCAGTGATGATCATCGAGATGGTCATGTAACTGATCTTCTGACATGCTTTGAGGATGGCGAATTCTATTCCGCTGAAGATTGTTCCGGCAACGAAGATTGAGAGAAGCACGAACTCGAATATATGATCGTAATCGCTGAAATAGATTTTGCTCAGGAAAGGCGAGACTACAATAGTGAGTGCTAAACCAACAAGGGAACAGAGCAGCGAGAGGCTTCGCAGAGACTCGACACTCTTCTTGAATTCCGGTTCATCATCCTTGGCATATACTTCCGACAGATATTTCACACCACTGAAAGTCAGTCCGAGTCCGGCAATGTTACTCAGAAGGAGCACAGAGGTGATATAGATGGCACTTAGACCGACGCCCGTACTGCCGAGATATACAGCAGCAACCTTAGTGCGTATCAGAGCAGCGAGAACCGAAATGGCTTGCGCTCCTCCGAATATGCCGATATTTCTTGCTATGGTTTTATAGGAAGGGACAATCATTTTCTTAACCAGGATTCTGGGTTCTCGGCATCCGATCGTCCATAGATCCAGAACATAAGTTCACCTCGACGTCCGTTGATGTCTGTCTTTATATTGCCCAACGCTTGACGAGCCTTTACTTTCTGTCCTTCTTTCACGCTTGCCGAAGAAAGGTTGCTATACACACTCATGTAATCGCCATGGGAAACGATGATTGTATAGTCGTCCGATGAACGGCTGACTCTCAATACCGTGCCTTCGAAGATTGCACACGCATGAGCATTAACGCCTGTTGAGAGCGAGATACTTACATTGCCGTCGTTCTTCTCCTTATAGTGACGCAGGAAGGCGAAGTTCGTATCGACAGGATAAGGCATCTTACCCTTGTTCGAACGGAAGCTTCCTGTCAATGCAGTGTTTGCCGATGGCGAATATGTTGTTTCGGTCTTTGTCTTCGAAGTCTTGGTAGAAGAAGATGTCGTGCCGCTATTGCTTTTTGAGGAGCTCTTCTTCTCGGAACTGCTGTTCTTCTTTGCCTCTTCCTCAGCCTTTCGACGAGCTTCTTCAGCCTTACGGCGCTCTTCCTCGATCATCTGCTGAATCTTCCTTTGAATCTCGCGATTCTCTTTCTGTTCTCTTGCGAGTTCCTCCTGAAGTTCCTTGCCACGTTTCTTGAGATCGTTAAGAGCCTGTTCCTGTTTCTGGTTCTTGGCAGTGAGTTTTGCGCGCTCCTCTTCAATTCCGTTCATCACAATCTCACGTTGTTCACGAGTCTTTGTCAGTTCCTCTTTAGCCTTTTCTGTCGCAACGCGCTGCGATTCGATTTCTATAGCCTCTTGCTTACGCCATTCGCTGTATTGTTTGAGGTACCTCATACGACGCATGCTTTCGAACAACGATTTAGCCGAAAGTATGAACTGAATCTCCTTATATCCACCTCTTGTCTTGTAAAGATGGCGCATCGCATGTCCGTATTTCTGTCGTTTTGCATCGTAGCTCTTCTGCAGATTCTTAATCTCAGTCTTGAGCGAATCTTCCTCTTGGGCAATAGCCTCAATCTCTTTGTGCATCGATACAAGCAAAGCGCGACGCTGACCGATTTCCTGTTCTCTCAGTTTGATGTCCCGGCTTTGAGCCTTCACCGATTGAGAGTTGTCGGAAATCATCTGTTCTGTAGCCTTGATGCGTTTCTGTAGGTCTTTTTGCTGCTTTTCGTATTCAGCGCGACTCAGAGTTTTCTTCTTGGTTGTAGTCTGAGTCTTTGTTGTAGAAGTAGCTTTCTTAGCAGTCGTTGTCTGTTTCTTAGCAGGTGTTGTCTGCTTTTTAGTAGGTGTTGTCTTTTTAGTAGTTGTTGAGGTTTTCTTTGCAGGCGCGGCAGTAGTCTTCTTTGTAGGAGTACTCTTTTTTGCAGTCTGAGTCTTTGTGGTAGTAGTTTTCTTCTGGGCAACAGAGTCGCAAGGTGCAGCAATCAGCAACACCGAAATAAGGATAAATAGAATATGTCTAAGATATCTTTTCATGCGACTTGTCGTGTTATAGACTTGCAAAAGACTGCAAATAGAAACCTTGCTACAAAAACTGCTTTGAAAGGGTTATTTGCTCAGATTCTCAATGGCATCGATGAGATCTGAGATTGTGACCTGGCGATATTCTCCGTTTGGTACGAATGCTGTCCAAGTCTTTCCTTCTGTAGGATTGCTCATCGAGATGCCGACCTGAATGATCGAATCATCAGTGATTACTCTAACGGTCGAATTGCCTGGGAAGATGATATTGCTAATCTGTTGGTAGTCTTCGTATTCATAGCTTACGGTAAAAGGGTCTGCTGTGTCATTGAGTCTTACGGCAGTCACCTGGAGGTTGTTGTTGGTGTCAAAGACATAGTTGAGAACGTACTTGTCTTTTATAAAATCACCAATCATTTCTCCGGTAGGAAGAGTTGTCCAGGTTACAGACTTGAAATCGCCTGATTTTGTTATGGTCTTTCCTGGTATGAACATTCGTCCCATGATAAGGCTTTCGATGGCATCATAGCGCATCTCTTCCTGAAGTCCGAGTTTCTGTGCGAGTTCGTCGATTGAGAGAACTGTATAGAGCTTATCGAACTTATCGACAATGGTAACCTGTTCTCTGTTTATGTCCAGACGGATCACTTCAATTCCAAGAACTGTAGCGGTGAGCTTCATTCGTTTGCCGTGTTCGATATTGAGACGACCGCTCAAGGACTTGTTGCCCAAAGAGTATTTTGTACGTGCCTGGAACAGGTTGAAATCGGTCATGTTGCCGACGATCTGATCGAATCTTGCCTTCTGGTTTTTGATAGTCTCAATAGGGACGATATTGTCTGTGTCGGTCTTTGTCAGCTTCTTCTTGCTCGAACAAGACGATGTCATTACTATTGCACAAAGTGCGATCAAGAGATACTTTATATTTTTCATTCTGTTTTTGTTTCTGAATTATTATTTATGTCACAAATTCCTGTTATTCTTCTTCGCCTAACGCTTTCAGTATCGCGTGCCAATGTTCGTAGAGAGTTGTATTGTCGGCCGACTTATCCATATTCTCTATTGCCTTGCGCTGGTAGAACTTGGCAAGCATATAACTGCCTTCCTGATACAGAATCCAGGCGTAGGTATCGAGATATGTAGCGTTGTCCGGCTGTTGCTGAATCACTTTCTGTGCCATTGCCTCCGCCTTCAAAAGATCTCGTTCTTCGAGCGATAGGAAATATGCGTAGTTGTTAAGCACATTGATGTTTTTTTCGTTATACTTGAGAGCCTGTTCGTAGGCCTCGTATGTCTTATCCATCTTGCCTAAAAGCTGGTAAGTATCGCCTATATTGCCCCATAGCTGAGACTTCCAGTTGAGCTGTTTGTCTTCTGTTTTCTCCAAGGCATGCAGATAAGCCTGAATCACCTCTTCGTATTTCTTCTGGTTATAATATACCCAGGCACGCATTGTGTATGGCGAATCCATTTCCGGATGAACCTGTTCTATCTCATCACAAAGGGCGAGGAGCTTATCGAAATCCTTCTGGTTTGACGCAAACGAGAGAAGTTTGTCCCAGTATTTTCTCTCCGAAGGTTTCAAGTCACACGCAAAACGTTGCTGTACGGCTGCAAGACTGTCATTACCAATAGCTCCGAGATAGTCTGCATGAAGATCATACACTTCTGGAGCAGTAGGATGCATCTTCTCGATTGTGACGAAGAGCGCATCGACATTAGGCAGTTCAATCTTGAGCGAATCAAGGTTCTGTCCTTTCGATTCTTTTCTGAGAAGAGTTTTCAGGAAGTCGGTAAGGATTTCAATCTTTGTGTTGATATCCAGATTGGCGTTGATCAAGGCGCGCTGCACTAAGGAGTCGCCTGTCTCAAAGTCTCCGACAATGTTATAGTAGTTAGACAGAGCAACCCATACATATGCGTTGTCAGGATCAATTGCTGCTGCTTCGTCGTAAGTCTGTTTTGCCAACGGAATCTGTCCGTTCTTCATCTGCAGATCTCCCTTCTGAAGACGGTAGGAGATCTCGTATGGGAATCGTTTGATGAGCTTGTCGTATTCCTCAAAAGCCTCTTCCGAACGACCTTGACGCTGCATGAGATAGAACTTCTGAAGTGTGAGCTGAGAGTTTACGCCATCAAGTTCCTCGATCTTGTCTAGCACATCAAGGCAAAGCTCTGTGCTGTCAAGTCGCATGTATATTTCCGCGAGGTTGTACAAAGGATCGCTTTTGGTCGGGAATCGTTCGGCAAGATCCTTATAGCAAACTGCCGCCTCATCGAATTTCCTCATCTGCAGCAGCAAAGTGCCTTCTCCGTCGCGGTACCAGTAGCTGTTGGATTTGTCGGCAGCTACAGCCTTACGGATGTATGCCAAAGCGAGATTGTCTTTGCCGATAAGCTTATAGGCATCGCTCATGTAATAGAGCGCAGGTGCAGAAAGGCTGTCGATTTCCAACGCACGTTTCATCAGTGCAACAGCCTCGTCTGTACGTCCGTATTGCTGACGAGCGATAGCATCGAAATAGAGCGCGTCAAAATGTGCCTGTTGCTCGGATGTCAACACGCGTTCCTGACGTACTTCTTCCTTCCCTTTCTTCGATTTCTTCTTTTTGGCAAACGAAGCAAGAGGTACGATGCATATCAGTATATAGAGCAAAAATCTTTTCACGAAATTACGCAATGCTTATGTTAAATCCTTCTTCTACCAGAGGTTTTACGAGTTCTGTCATTTCCTCTTTCGAGACTTTTGTCAAAGCCTTTTCCGGAGTTGGTCGGTCAAGCGAGTACACCATAATCTGTTTCGGCTTTATCTCGCGCATCAGATCAGCCCATGCAGATACTTCTTCGGGTTTTGTGTTGTCAAATGCCTTGCCGTTGTGTTCGCCTCTCACAAACATGGTCTGTACGATGAGCTTACCTTCAAACGCCTTCATGCCTTCGACGATATCCTTGACCGAATAACTTGAGCTTTGTGGCTGGTCGATGAGTCTTACTGTCCCGTCGAATGCACCGTCGAGTTTCAGGATGTTGTTGTCAACCTTAAGAAGAGCAGCGTGAACAGAAGGCTCACTCATTCGGGTTGCGTTGCTCAAAACCGAAACCTTGGCATTCGGATAGTATGTGTTTCGCAATTCTATTGTGCGGTCAATGACTTCCGCAAAGCGAGGATGCACTGTTGGTTCGCCATTGCCTGCAAATGTAATCACATCGAGTCCGTCACCGTTAGCCTTCATCTCCTTCAGCTTTGTTTCGAGCTGGGAGAGCACGACGTCGGCATCCGGCATCTGTCCGCCTCTATGATCCTCATTGTATCCGCATTCGCAATAGACACAGTCGAAAGTACAGACTTTTCCGTTGGCTGGAAGAAGGTTAACGCCAAGCGAAATACCAAGTCTGCGACTCTTGATCGGGCCAACAATATTTGTCCTAAAGATATCTGGTGTCATATATATATAATATTGTGCAAAAATAATAAATTCTGCCGAAAATGAGCATATCAATCATTACATTTTATAAATATTTACCTTATTTCTGTCAAAAGGTCAAGTATTAAGAGAAAAAAGTGTATCTTTGCGCATATGAAAGAATTTATTTTAAATCAACAGAAGAGCGAGAAGGCCGTATTGGTCGGTGTTATAACACCGAAGCAGAACGAGCAGAAGACCAATGAATATCTCGACGAACTCGCTTTCCTTGCAGAAACTGCAGGCGCTGTGCCTGTTAAACGATTCACTCAGAAACTCGAGGCTCCGAATAGTGTTACCTATGTCGGTCCTGGTAAGCTGAGCGAGATAAAAGACTATTGCGAACAGCAGGAGAAGATATATGAAGACCAGCTTCAGGCAGCTGAAGAAGATGGCATTCCAGAGAACGAGGTGTATGATCCTCGCATTGGTATTGTGATTTTTGACGATGATCTTGGCCCGAAGCAGTTACAGGTTATCGAAAAGGAACTTGGACGAAAGATTCTGGATCGTACAAGCCTTATCCTCGATATCTTTGCAAGCCGTGCACAGACAGCTACTGCCAAGACTCAGGTCGAATTAGCTCAGTATCAATATCTCTTGCCTCGACTCACAGGTCTTTGGACTCACCTCGAGCGACAGAAGGGTGGTATCGGTATGCGTGGTCCTGGTGAAACCCAGATTGAGACCGACCGTCGTATTGTGCTCGACCGTATCTCTCTTTGCAAGAAGTGGCTTGAGGAAATCGACCGCCAGAAAGCAACTCAGCGTAAGAATAGAGGAAAACTGGTGCGTGTAGCTCTCGTCGGTTATACCAATGTGGGTAAGTCAACTCTCATGAATCTTCTCTCAAAGAGCAATGTCTTTGCCGAGAATAAGCTCTTTGCTACTCTTGATACGACTGTCAGAAAGGTGACTATCGACAATCTCCCTTTCCTCATGAGCGATACTGTAGGATTCATCCGTAAACTCCCGACTCATCTTGTCGAGTCATTCAAATCGACTCTCGACGAGGTGCGTGAAGCCGATATCCTCGTTCATGTAGTCGATATCTCTCATCCTACATTCGAAGATCAGATCCGTGTAGTTGAAGAGACTCTCAACGACGTGTGTCGTGATGCTGACAGCTATGACGAGCGACAGAACGACCGTAATGGCTATAACCGAAAGGATAAGAAGCGTTATCAGCGCGAACAGAAAGAGAAAGGTCACGACAAGCCTGTTCTGCTCGTATTCAATAAGGTTGATGCTTATAGCTATGTGCCGAAGGACGAGGACGATCTTTCGCCAATTAAGCGAGAGAATCTCTCACTCGACGATCTTAAGCAGACTTGGATGGGCCGTATGAGCAACAACTGTATGTTCATCTCTGCCAAAGACGGTACTGCAATCGACGAACTGAAGACTAAGCTGTACGAGATGGTTAAGGAAATCCACACTAAGCGATTCCCATACAACGATTTTCTCTTCCAGCATTATGAGGTAGAAGAGGAAGGATCAGAAGAATAAGAAGATTTACAACTGATACTAGAACAACGTCCTGTCGTTCTTCAACAAACGGACATAGAAGAGTTTAGGAGAGAATCCGTTGCTCGCAGCATAGCGAACGCGGATTTTCTTTTTGCCTTGTATTGCCCACGCTGGTAACTGTACTGGCTGTTCGAAGAATTTATTCTTGCCGCTGATGGCTTTGTTGCTTGGAATCATGTAACGCGCTACCTGTTCGCCATCAATGCTGATCTCACACTGACGACCTCTGTCAGGAGCATAGAAACGGCAGAGCAGAGTGATACTGTCGCGAGCCGACTGGATGGAAGCGGCTGCTTTCTCGCAGTTCATATCAAACTCAAACCAATGGTCTGGCTGGCAGTCACGATAAGGAATGTCATTCACGGCGCCACCTGTGATCACATCATTGCAGAATGTGAAGTGACGACCCTTCTCGCTTGCATCAACACCGAGATCAATCTTATCGAATGTAGCTTCGTCTGTGAGACGAGTCTTGAGCTCAGAGGCATAGAGCGGACTTCTCAGGAATGCGCTCTTTGTCTGATGGTTCATGTAAACCGAATATCTCTGATGGTGTATCTTGAAGAATGGCTGTAGCTCGACGTCTGTCCAAGGCGAACCTGGAGCTGTAGCATCCATTGTGAATGTCAATGTGCTTGCATCCTTCATCTTGATGCGCGAAGGCAGTTCCTCTTTCTCGCAGATCAGCATTGGCGCGTAAGCGAGATTCTTTGATTTCATCTTTGCTGCCGGCGAATTGTCGCGACGACCTTCTCCTGCATATTCGTTGGCAAGTACTTCATACATCGACGAAGCCTTATCGGTGCTCGACGTTATTGCTGCAAGTACGATAGGACCGTAGTTGAACGCGAGATATGTGCTTCCTGGACAAGGTGAGATACCCATTGCCATCGGATATGTCACTTCAATCACATCGCCTGCTTTCCATGCCTTACCGCAAGAGATATACTTCATAGTGCCTCTCTTCAGTTCTTCCGGATGGAAGCCTCGAGGAGCCTTTCCGTTTACGGTGATGTTGTATCCTGTGTTGGTCCAACCTGGATGACGCACGGCAATAGAGTAGTTGCCACCTTGCTTTACGGTAATCTTGGATTTGTTGCCGTATGGGAACTCTGTCTCCTGCTTAACCGAGAAACGTCGGTCGTTGAGTTCGCTGGCAATGAAGAGATTGACAAAGAGTGTGTCGCTCGACATCGTGTAGATGAACTCGCCGAACTTCGAAGCGGTTTCCATGCCTGTTCCTACGCAACACCACATTGCTTCGTTCGATTTTGAGTAGATACGGTAGCTTTCAGGACGGAGGGATGTGTGATAGCAATATCCTCCAGTCTGAGGGTCATAGTTGCCCAACATCTGGTTTACGAGTATTTTCTCGTAGTATTCTGAATAACGAGGATTTCGGCTGTTCGAGAAGAGTCGTTCTGTGAGCTTCATCATGTTGTATGCCGAACAGGTCTCAGGTCCGTCGCCTTCTTCCACAAAGCGGTACATCTGATCGTGTGGCTGGAAATAGCTGTTTACGCCTGGACCGCCAATCACCGATGAGCGTCGCTGCGAGACATTGTTCCAGAACGCACGGCTGGCCTTTTCATATCGGCTGTCGCTGTGCACTTCGTCGATACGTGCAAAGCCCACAAACTTGGCAATTGATTCGTTGGCATGTTTGTTGTCGAGGAAGTCGTTCTTCACGTCTCCGTTCATATTCTCAATCATAATCTGATGGGAATATTTCTCGGCAGCCTTCATGTATTTTGCGTCGTTGAAGATGTGGAATGCGTCGGCAAGCACCTCGTTGATTCCGCCTGGTTCCCATTGCAGGATCTGCATTTCCATGATATCGTCCGAGAAGAGATGAACGAGCTCGATTGCCCAGTCGCACATCTTCTTGAACATATCCTTCGCCTCTTCCACATTGGCATAGATATAAGCATCGCGAAGACCTGCCATGATCTTATGGGCGCAATACAGAGGCACCCAGTTACCCTTGAGGTTATATACACGGTAGTCGCCCGAATAGAGTGATGTCCATATCTCGTTGTCCGGAATACCTCCGAGGAAGCCTTTCAAACCCTTGTCGTCTTTGTTGAATACGTTCTGGCAGTCTTTCAACACCACAATTATGTAGTCGATGCGTTCCTTGAGCTTGCCTTTCATCACAGGATCCTGGCACGAAGCATAAGCCAATGAGAGTGCCGAGAGATAATGTCCTGTGAGGTGTCCGTCCATCGCCAATGTAGGATTCCAAGCGAAGTTAGGGAATACTGGATGTTCATACTCCCACTGGAAATATCTGCTCTTCTCGTTGCTTGTCTTGCTCAGTCCCGACTGACGGATATAAGGTGTCAGCAAACGGTCTGTGTCATATTCCAGCAGTAGCTGATAGTTCTTGTCCTGTGTAGTCTTGAAAACGCTTGGAAGCAATACGATATCCTTCAGGTCAAACTGATTTGAATACAATGCATGCTGTGCCCGCATCGGAATGCAGCTCAACATCGTGATTGCTATCAGTACTAACTTGATAAGTCTCATATTGCCGAAAGTGTTGTGTCTTTTACTTGCTGATTACGATACGCAAACCGCAATAAGCAATTGCGTCGAGGAAGCTCTGTTTGCTGTAGGAACTCTCGATAAACTTCTTTCTTGTTGCCGGGTAGTAGTCGATCTGACGAGTCTGTGTCCAGCTTCCGCCTCTCAATATGAGTGTGTCTGTACGGGCAGCGCCTTGTGGGTTGATGGCGTTGTTCTTGTTGTAACGGTAGTATGAGTTCGATACCCATTCTGCCACATTGCCCGACATATCATAGATTCCGAGTTCGTTAGGAAGAAGTTCGCCACCGGCATGTACGCCATAGTTTGTCGAACCTAATCCGTTTGCGCAGGCATTGATATTACACCATGCAACTTCTGTATAGAGATCGCCACCAGGAAATTTGTATCCCTTGGTTGCCTTACCGCCACGAGCAGCGCATTCCCATTCAGCTTCAGTAGGCAGGCGGAAGTTCAATCCGGTCTTGCGGCTGAGTGTCTGGCAGAATTCCACAGCGTCGTCATACGAGATGTTGTAGGCCGCAACCTTGTCGCCCTTTCCGGTCTCTTTGTACCATGCATCAGTACCCTTCAGCTCTTCCACCTTGCAGTATGTCCCGGAAGGCTTTTTGCCCATCACAGCCATCCATTGTGCCTGTGTCACTTCATATTTGCCGATGAAATAGTCTGGCATCGAAACTTTGACTACAGGACCGACTGCCAACCCTGTGCTGTAATAAACGAGGCAATAAGGAATCTTGCCGCTATAGTTCTTTTTGTAGAGAGAGTCCGGGAGATCTGCAATGCTGCTGTCAAAAATAGTGTCTTTTCCAGCTGTATAGCCTGTAGCGTAGTTCGGTCTTTCGTTATTTCTGCCTTGAGCTCCCATGAAGAAGTCTGTTGCCTCTACACATACCATATCGTTGATAAGCTCCGAAATCACTTCCTTGTCCTGTGCGCTAACTTCACTGCTCCAGGTAACATTGCCTACCGGGAACTTCTCGACCGATGGGACAACATTATTTTCTTTTTCATCGCACGATGCGAGGATTATAGAACCCGCAATGCATGCAATTATCAATCTAAATATTCTTTTCATCTTATTTTTTATTACGCGCAAATATAATTAAAATTCTTATTATTGTCAATTTCTCGTCTTTTTATTAACACTATTATGCTCTTTTTTATCACTCTTTAGGCCTTTTTGTAGGCAATGCTTGATAACAACGGGCGGTTTTCATCGACAAAAATGAAATCCGTCACACTATTTGCGAAAATTTTTATGTGCTAAAAAAAGTTAAAATTTCATATTGCTATGCCTATTTCTAAAACGTATTATATATCTTTGCGCGCGAAACAAAATAATACTTTATTTCTACATTATTATGGGATACTGGACACTTGAACTTGCTACATCCTTGGAGGACGCTCCATTTCCTTGTACACGAGACGAATTGCTCGACTTCGCCAACCGCTCAGGTTGCCCACTTGAAGTGATCGAGAATCTCCAGGAGATGGAAGACGAAGGTGAGATCTACGAGAGCATCGAGGACCTCTGGCCTGACTATCCAAGCAAGGATGACTTTTTCTTCGATGAAGAAGAATATTGATTGAAAGTTAGTTAATTACGATAGAAATAATTGAATCGTATTTAAGAGATAAGGAGGATGGAACTATGGTATGTGCCTATCCTCCTTTTTTTATTTAAAAGTTATTGTTATGAAAAAATATCTCATCATAATCGCAGCATTGGCTGCATGTTTGTTCGCTATCGTTTCCTGTAGTTCCGATAATTGCAGTTCTGCTGCCGAGGAGAACTTGAAGAAAGGAATGGAATATCTCGCTGAAAACGCCAAGCGCGAAGGCGTTGTCACTACTGCCTCTGGTCTTCAGTATGAAGTCTTGCGCGAAGGTACGGAAGGCGGAAAACACCCTACTGCCAACGACTACGTCCGTTGCCGCTATAAAGGCTATTTCATCGACGGAAAAGTCTTTGACCAGACATCTGGCGACAATTCAGCCACTTTTCCACTTTCTGGCGTGATCAAAGGCTGGACTGAAGGCTTGCAGTATATGACTGAAGGCGCCAAGTTCCGTTTCTATATTCCATATTATCTCGGATATGGCGCCAACGACTACGGTCCGATTCCTGCTTGTTCCACGCTCATCTTCGACGTCGAGCTCCTTCAGGTGCTTTGATCCTATGCCACTTACGTAATGTACTGTCGCTTTTTTCACTAGGTAGCGCTTCCCGAAAAGTTGTTGTTCCTTCTTTTTTCTTTGTATATATATTTCTTTTTATATTTTCTTTTTTGTATTGCTTTTTTCTTCTTGTTCGTAACGGCCTCGGTCTGTACACCCGAATGCACCGGAAACTGTATTTTTTTCAGATTACAAACTGCTCCATGTAGCGCTTGGAGAGGCGTAGGCTGTCGAGTACCTTCTCGCGACTGCTTTCGAACGAACGGTCTTCGACCTCGATGCAGGTGAACGACTCAGTGCCGGCAGTCTTCATATTGCGGAAGATAGGTTCGAAGCCGACCATGCCACTTTGACCAATCTCATATTTGTCCTTGATGTGAAGCATCGGGAAGCGACCAGGATATTTCTTCATGTATTCCACAGGACTGACGCCAGCCATTACCGCCCAATACTCGCACATCACGTGAATGTCCTTAAGATTACCGATAGCTGATTTCGGGCAGCGGATGTTGTGCCAATGCAGTCGAAGAGAGCAAAAGCAGACTTAAGGTGATGATGTTCTTTTTCATGACGTTTATCTTGTTTGTATTTTGTTTACGGTATAAGTATGCAGGACATACGGCTTCAAAGATACAATAATAATCGGCAGCTTGATTATGTAAAAGGGAAAATCTTGATATTATCGGCAGTTTTTGTTGAAAAATACTTTTTGGAGCCGAAAAAACAAAACAAAAAGGGACGTGTCAAAAGAAACGAAATATTAAATATTAAATAAAAAATAAGCACCCTCACTACAAAAATCTGTAAAGAGGGTGGATATTTAATATTTATAATTTATTATTTGCTGTGTCAAGGAACACAGCTAGGAGTGGAGCTGGAGGGGTTCGAACCCTCGTCCAAACAGGGGACACCTGGGCTTTCTACATGCTTATTCCGGCTTTGATTTTCGTGCACCGCCAAGACCCGAACCACCAAGCAATGCCTTATCCTCTAAGATTTCATCCAAGCTGCGAGGCCAGCTGAAGACTATTTCCGATTTACCTGCACCACCTGATCCTCAGTCTCGGAACAACGACCTTGGGGTGATGTCTTGTCAGCCGCGCCTGGGCGGCCGATTAAGCTAATCTACTATACTTCGATTAAGCAGCAAGAGCGTAGTTAGTCTCGCCAATTAATTTTTCGCCACCGTGGATTATAGTGATAGATGACATCTCACTGCATGCTTACACAAATGCCCATCCCGCTGTCAAAGCCAGTCAACCCCGAGATTTGATTTGCGCTGCAAAGGTACTTTATATATTTGGTAATACCAAACTTTATCGACTGAATATTGCAAAATTTACATTTTTTTATTTTTTCGTTGATAAATTTTAGAAAATTATTGATAATCGGAGGAGGTGTCTTGAAAAGTTTCACATTATTTATTATCTTTGCGCACGAAAATTATATGAATGGTGGTTTGTCCACAGAAAATTAAGAATATTTCAGATATGAATAACAGAGTTGTAATTACTGGTATGGGCATCTGGTCTTGCCTTGGTACTTCACTCGAAGAGGTTAAGGAAGCATTGTACAATGGCAAGAGCGGTATTGTGTTTGACCCGGTTCGCAAAGAACTCGGTTTCCGTTCGGCACTCACATCCAAGGTTGAGAAGCCAGATTTGAAGAAGCTCATCCCTCGTAATCAGCGTCAGTTCATGCCGGAAGAGGCACAGTATGCATATATGTCGACTGTACAGGCATTGGAACAGGCTAACCTCACTCAGGATTATATCGATCAGCACGAGGTGGGTCTTCTCTTCGGCAATGACTCGGTTGCACAGGCAACATACAAGGCAGTAAGCAAGATTTACGAATATAAGGACACACAGGCTTGCGGTTCAGGTTCTATCTTCCAGTCGATGAACTCGACAGTGACAATGAACCTTGCAACCCTCTTCCGCCTTCGTGGTATCAACCTCACAACATCGGGCGCTTGTGCTTCTGGTAGCCACGCACTCGGTTTGGCTTACCTTTTGATCAAGGACGGTCTTCAGGATTGTATCATCGCTGGTGGTGCGCAGGAAGTGAACCCGGAGTGTGTCGGTTCGTTCGACGGTATCCAGGCATTCTCAACTCGTGAGGATGAGCCAGAGAAGGCAAGCCGTCCATTCGACCGTGACCGTAACGGACTCGTTCCAGGTGGTGGTGCTGCAACATTGATCATCGAGAGTCTTGATCACGCACTTGCTCGTGGTGCACAGCCAATCGCAGAGATCATCGGATGGGGCTTCAGCGGAAATGGTGACCATATCTCTACACCAAACGTAGCTGGTCCACAGCGTTCGCTTGAGCTCGCTCTTCAGCACGCAGGTGTTAAGCCGGAGCAGATCGGTTATGTCAATGCACACGCTACTTCGACACATGCAGGTGACGGTCGTGAGGCTATGGCAATTGCTAATATCTTCGGCGACTATAAGGTGCCAGTTACTTCGACAAAGGGCCAGACTGGTCACGAGATGTGGATGGCAGGTGCTTCAGAGGCAATCTATTCGATCCTGATGATGAAGAATAACTTCATTGCAGGTTCGCTCAACTTTGAGAATCCTGATGAAGAAACAGCTTGTGTCAATGTAATCGGCAAGACACAGGAGGCACACTTCGATATGTTCCTCTCTAACTCGTTCGGTTTCGGTGGTACAAACTCTACGCTCATCATTAAGGACTACAAATAATTGATAATTGATAATTCATAATTGATAATTATCGGTTACAGAAAGAGAAACAAAACTAAAATTCAAACATATTAAAATCAAAACAATTATGACAAAAGAAGAAATCATCGAGAAGGTAACAGAAGTTCTCGCAGAAGAGTTTGAAGTAGAAGCAAGTGAAATGACTCCAGATGCTGTAATCTACGATACACTCGAACTTGACAGCCTTAGCCTTGTTGACCTCGTTGCCGTAATCGAGCACACTTTCAAAGTAAAGATTCCAGCAGCAGAGCTCCCAACAGTTAAGACTTTTGCTGATCTGTACGCTTATATTGAGTCTCATCAGGCTTAAATCACTTTAAGTAAATAAGGGTAGCGAAAGGGTAGCGGAAAGGTAGTATTAATTCTTTTCACTATCCTTTTATTGCCCTTTCTCTGTTTTTTTTCACCACTCTTTCAGAACCATGCTTTATCAAGGCGAAGAAATAAAGAAACTCATTCCTCAGCGCGATCCGATCATGATGGTCGATAAGTTCTATAGCGTTGAAGGAGATACAGCTGAGACAGGACTTACATTCACCGACAGGAACTTCTTCCTCGAGGAAGACGGAAAGATGTGTGAGCCTGGACTCATCGAACATATTGCACAGTCGGCTTCGGCATTTGCCGGACACAAGGCACTCGTGCAAGGACAGCCTCTGCCTGTAGGTTATATCGGAGAGGTTAAGAAATTCCACTGTTACCAACGTCCGGCAGTGGGAGCAGAGCTTCGCACACAGATTACAATGGGTGCAGAAGTCAACGGCGTGACATTGCTCACCGGAAAGACTGAGGTCGATGGTGTAGTAGTTGCCGACACACAAATGAAGATTTTCGTAGAATAATAGATATGTTCTTAAAAGATAGATTTTTCAAGGTAATAAGCGAGACTCGCGTCGATGAGAACAGCGCAGTGTATCACTGTCAGTTGCTTGCCGACTGTGACGTTTATCGTGGACATTTCCCTCATAAGCCTGTAAGCCCGGGCGTTTGCAATATCGAAATGATCAAGGAATGTGCGATGTTGCTCACTGGAAAGAAACTTGTGATTAAAGGCATCAAGCAATGCCGACTCACAGCAGTTGCTTCGCCTGAGGTCTGTCCGGAAGTAGATGTGACTGTGACAGCCACAGCAACAGAAGAGGGCTATACTGTAGTGGCAAAGATTGCCGATGCAGAGAAGAGTTACATGGAATATAAGGGAGAAATGACAGCATGACACAGTTTTGCATAAACGTATATCGCTATTTTCGTAGCCATCGAGTAGTCTATTGGACCTCGATGGTTATGTTGTTTGTAATATTCGGCTATTTTGCATCTCAGATCCACCTCGAAGAGGATTTGGGAAAGATGCTGCCATCGTCGAAGAATGAAGACGGAACAACTAAGCTCGCATTCCAGGACCTGAAGCTTAAGGACAAGACATTCCTTTTGTTCGAGGGCAAGGAAGGCGCTACAACCGATGACATCATAGCATGCTGCGACTCGTTCATAACGGTGATCAAGGACTGGAACGAGACTCTCGAACCAGAAGACAGGGTAATCGACAATGTGTTTGATGTGATGCCGATGGGTTCACTCTTTGCCGACGGATATGACTTCATCTACGATCAGTTGGCAACCTATGTCGATACTTCGGTCTATGCTTCGATAGACACAATGCTGACACTTGAGCATGTAAAGCAGCAGTTGAAGAAGAACGAGGAAGATGCAGCAGAACTTGCCAATTCGTCGATGAACATCATCCTTCAGGCACACCCTGAAATCTTCTGGATGGATCCTATCGGAATGCGTGACGCTTTGATAGCTCCATTCAAATCTGTTCTGGACGGAGGAATGGGCGGAAGCTATACATTTATCGACAACCATTTCTTCACAAGAGACTCGGCTGTTTGTATTGCTTTCCTTTCCCCGACATTCACTTCTTTCAACACTGGAAAGGGCGCAAAGCTCTTTGCCAAGATGAACGAAGAGATAAAGAAGCTGGAAGACGAAGGATGTAATGTGAAGGCAATGTATCATGGTGCTCCAGCAAGCGGTGCATACAATTCGTGGACTACAAAATCCGATTTGGTCAACACTATTGCCGGATCGCTTATCGTGGTTCTGATCATCATCTTCATCTGTTTCCGCAACTACAATACCATTCCGTTGCTGCTTTTGCCTGTAGGTTTCGGTACAGTATTCGGACTTTCGATGATGTATTTCATCAAGGGTCAGTTCTCACTTCTTGCACTTGGTATTGGCGCTATTGTGCTTGGTGTGGCATTGAGCTATGTGCTTCATGTGCTGACACATTATAAATATGTGAGCGATCCGGAACAGGTACTTAAGGATCAGGTTAAGCCTGTGTTCTTAGGCTGCCTGACGACTATCGGTTCGTTCATGGGCCTGATCTTCATCAACACGGAACTTCTTCAGGATTTCGGTCTGTTTGCAGCATTTGCCATTGTCGGCACAACAGCCTTCAGTTTGCTCTATCTGCCACAGTTCTTCAACCCGGAGAAGAATAAGATCAACCGTCATGCGTTCGCTTTGATCGACAGAATCAACGCATATCCTTTTGATCGTAAGACACCTTTCGTGATTATGATATTGCTCGTCGTTGCTGTTTGTCTCGGATTCTATTTCGTGGGCGGAACAAACTTCGATGCAGATATGCGTAATCTCGGATATAACTCGGACAATGTAGTTTATTCGGAAGATATATACAGAGAAAAGACATACAACGGATACAAGCAGGTTTATTTCGCTTCGTCGGGCGACACAATGGAAGAAGCTCTTGACAACTTCGAGGCTTTGGCAGAGAAGCTCGATTCTCTCAAGAAGGAAGGACTTGTAAGATCATACACTCCAACCAATAAGCTTTTCGTGCCGGAGAAGATACAGCAGGAGCGTATCGACGCCTGGAAGAACTATTGGACTGACGAGAAGGTCGCTCTTGTCGATGAACTTGTAACCAAGGCTTGCGACAATAAGGAATTGCGGGATGTGTATATCCAGTATTTCAACGAGATAGCGCAGTATGACTACGAACCAGCTCATCTCTATGAAATGGAATTCATCCCACAAGGTCTTGTTTCGACTATGATGGAAGAGAATGTCGGTGGATGTCTCGTCTTTACTTCCATCGAGTGCGAAGTAGATACAGTCCGTTCTGATTCGACCGACTATCATCGCATCTGTGACGCTATTGCAACACAGCCAAATCTCCTTGTGCTCGACACATACTATTACACTCAGGATACTTTGACACAGCTTAACGAAGACTTCAATATCCTTCAGTGGGTGTCGATGCTCTTTGTGTTCGCAGTGCTTCTGGTCAGCTTCAAGTTCAATATCAAACATACATTGCTCGGTTTGATGCCAATCATCCTGAGCTGGCTCATAGTGCTCGGTGCTATGGTAATCTTCGATGTGAGATTCAATCTGATCAATATCATCATCTCGACATTCATCTTCGGTATCGGTGTCGACTATAGTATCTTTGTGATGAACGGATTGGTTGACGGACAGGATGAGAGCAAGCGAATCAATACATTGCTGCAGTATCACAAGACGGCAATTCTGCTTTCGGCAATGGTGCTCATCGTTACTGTTGCTTCGATGTGCTTCGCACTTCACCCAGCGATCAAGAGCGTAGGTTTTGCAACAGTAGTCGGAATGATTGCAGCTGTTGTAATCGCTTATGTTGTTCAGCCATTCCTCTTCAGATTGATGAACAAAAAGCGCAATCAGGAATAATTAAATCGGTGTTGTAAGGTCATTCGGATGAAGTACGATGTAATCATAGTTGGTTCTGGACTCGGTGCACTTGAGTGTGGCTACATGCTTTCCCGCAAAGGAAAGAGCGTGCTCATACTCGAACGACAGATTCAAGCTGGCGGATGCCTTCAGAGTTATCGTCGTCGAGGAGTGACTTTCGACACAGGAATGCATTATTGCGGAGGATTGGATGAAGGACAGAGCCTTTATGCTCCTTTCAAGTATATGGGTCTTTTGGATTTGCCTTGGCAGAGACTTGACGAGGACGGTTTCGACTATGTGACAATAGGAGAGAAGACCTGTAAATTCGCGCAAGGACATGAGGCTTTCTATGAGACTCTGGTAAAGGAATTCCCTCATCAGGCAGAGCAGCTGAAAACTTATACGAATAAGCTGAAAGAGGTCGGTGAACATATCTACGACGCTTTCAATCCTCGCAACGAAATAGATTTCTATACAACTTCGTTATTCTCGGTAGGAGCTCATAACTATCTGAACGAGACTTTGAGTGACGAGACTTTGATCAATGTGCTTTCCGGTACTTCGATCAAGATGGAACTCAATAAAGAGACTCTTCCTCTCTATACCTTTGCCCAGCCAAATAATAGCTTTATACAAAGCAGTTGGCGATTGAAGGGCGACGGTAGTCTCATTGTAGATAAGCTCGTTGAAGGTATAAAGAGTATGGGTGGCGAAGTGATATGCAACTGTGAGGTAGAAGAACTTATAGAGAAAGACGGACTTCTTGATGCCGCACGTTGTTCGAACGGCGAGACATACGAGGCAGATACATTCATATCGAATGCTCATCCGGCTGTGACTTCGGAACTCGTGAAGGAAAGCACGAAGATGAAGAAGATCTACAAGCGCAGAATGCAAGGTCTTGACAATTCTTTCGGAATGTTTACTGTGTCTTGTCAACTCAATCCTGGATCGTTGGACTACATCAACCACAATCATTATATATATAAAGAGAATAATGTGTGGGATTTCTGGAAAGACTCTTCTGTTCCTGTCTCAGGTGTTCTGGTTTCTTGTCCGTATGTAGAGAATTCGGAATCTCCTGTTATCGATATTATGACACCAATGACTTGGTCGCAGGTCGAGAAATGGAGTGAGACAACAATCGGACGAAGAGGAGAGGAATATCTTGAATTCAAGGCGAAGAAAGCAGAGGAATGTATATCTCTTGCGGAACGTGCCATTCCAGGTCTTGCAGGTAAGATAGAACATCAATATACAAGCAGTCCACTTACATATCGAGACTACAATCTTACGCCTTATGGTTCAGCTTATGGCGTTCGCAAGGATTTCAACAACCCGATGTTGACTATTCTTTCTCCAAAGACGCCAATTCCAAATCTGTTCCTCACAGGACAGAATCTCACATTGCATGGATTGCTTGGAGTGTCGATGACATCGCTCTTTACGATAGCAGAGATCCTGGGAAAGGAAGAGGTTCGGAAGATCCTGTATCCTTGATTTTTTAAACTTAGAAAGTATTCAAAAGTCTAAACAATAAAATATAACAGAAAAGATATGAAATACGCATTAGTAACAGGTGGTAGCCGAGGAATAGGTCGTGCAGTGAGTGTTAAGCTCGCTCAGTTGGGCTACCGTATCATTATTAATTATGTAAGCAATACAACAGCTGCAGAAGAGACTTTGAAGCTTGTGCGTGAAGCTGGTTCTGATGGCGAGATGTTGAAGTTCAACGTAGGTGATGCTCAGCAGACACAGGAAGCTCTTAAGTCTTGGCAGGACGCTCATGCAGATGCTGACGAATATATCGAGATCGTTGTAAACAATGCAGGTATCCGTCGCGATAACTTCATGGCTTTGATGCCATACGAGGACTGGACATCAGTTATCTCTACTACACTCAACGGTTTCTATAATGTTACTGCTCCGCTTATCTCAAGCATGCAGTTCCACAAGTTCGGTCGTATCATTAACATGGCATCGGTTTCTGGTATCATGGGTATGCAAGGCCAGACAAACTACTCGGCAGCAAAGGGTGGTCTTATTGCTGCTACAAAGGCTTTGGCTAAGGAAGTTGCCCGCAAGAACATCACAGTCAATGCTGTTGCACCTGGTTTCATTAAGACTGATATGGTAGAAGGTCTTGACGAAGCTGCTTTGAAGAAGACTATTCCAGCAAACCGTTTCGGACAGCCGGAAGAAGTTGCAGCTCTTGTTGCCTTCCTTGCTTCGCCTGAAGCTGGCTATATCACAGGTAATGTGATCTCAATCAACGGAGGTCTTTATACTTAATAAAAGACCCTTTCCCAACCTCTCCCTGCGAGGGAGAGGAATAAATAGTTTAAGCTATCTACAGGAGAATTGACCTAAAAACAATATTAATAATAAAGGTATAAACTAAATAACAACACCCACAGTTTACTTTAGCGTGGGTCTATAATTATGAAGCATATTCTTTCATTATTTACTTTTTTCATTCTTTCATTCTTTACATTCATCTCATTCGCTCAGGATGATGTTATGGCTCAGGCTATGGCTTCGTTCAAGGATATCAAATCTGTAGAGGCAAATGTTGTGCGTACAGTACACAATGTCATGATTGAAAAGGATGCAAAGAGCAATGGCAAGTTCTATTTCAAGAAACCGAATAAGATGGTTCTTTCGTTTGATGAAGGTAAGGACAAGCTTATTATGGACGGAGAGACTTTTGCCATGGTTAAGGACGGCAAGAAGAACACAGCTGACGGCAAGGGTAATGACCAGTTGAAGTCCCTCACTACATTCTTCAAGAGCTTGAGCGAAGGAGAAGAAAGTGATGTGGAACTTTCTGATATTGCAGATGTCGATGCTACAAAGAAAGGCAATCTGATGATTGTGACAGTTACTCCAATCGTTGCTGATGCAAAAGCTAAGCGTCGTCAGATGTTCACATCGTTTGTGATTACTGTAGATCAGAAGGCAGGTGCTCTCAAGAGCATCCGTATGAATGAAAAAGGACAGAACTACACCAACTACGACTTCTCGAACTTTGTTATGAATGGTTCGATTGACGATAAGGTGTTCAAGTAAATGGAAGAGAAGGTCGTTTTAGAGGATATCTGCAAAGTGCGTGTGAAATTCAACGAGATAGACTCGATGAAACGCGTTTGGCATGGTTCATATATCATTTATTTCGAGGATGGACGTGAGTCTTTCGGTCGTCACTATGCAGGTATCGGATACGAAGATATTGTGCGCAGCGGAATCTATGCGCCTATCGTTGATGTGCATATCAAGTATTACGGTCCGTTGACGCTTAATGATGTCGCAGTGATCAAGACAAGATATGTCTATAAGCGGGGAGCAAGGCTAGATTACAGTTACGAAGTGACTCGGGAATCGGACGGAAAGCTTTGCGCTACGGGCACGACAACGCAGCTCTTCATTGACGAGAACGAACAGTTGCTACTTGAAGCGCCACAATATTATTTGGATTGGCAAAAGAAATTTGGAATAATATGATCCAACTGAACGATGACAGAATTTCTGTCGTCGTTTTTTATTACATAATCGGCAAGTCTGTCTTTCTCTTCTTGTGACATCTGGCTGTTAATGCGTTTCTCGACTTGTTCGCGAGTGGCATTGTCTCGCGCCATAGTGCGTGCGATTCTTGTTTCCAACGGTGCAGTTACACTTATTACTGCATTAGGTATAGCCAGTTCGTTGAAGTGGCTTTCAAAAAGAATCGCTGATTCGAAGAAGAGTATATTCGAATGTTTATTATCATTAACCTTACGGCCTATAAACTTATTATCTGGTGACAGATTCTCTATCTCTCCTGATACTTTGTAGATATCCCTTGCTACAGCTGGATGTACGGCAGAATTCATCTGCTGAAGTAATTCCGGTGATGAGAAAATGGCTTGGGATAGATGTGGCTTATTAAGTGAACCGTCGGCATTGTAAGTCGAAGGTCCGAAGATCTTGACGAGATCCTGACGCAACAAAGGATCGGTTAGCATCAGTCTCTTTGCATTTGCATCGCAGTCGTAGACAGGATAACCCATAACGCGAAGTAATTGGCTTACGACCGATTTTCCGCATCCTATGCCTCCAGTAATTGCAATGAGCATTATTTCTCGTCGATTATATATTCAACTTCGGTAGTGTGCAATTTGATATTTGACACGATATTTATCTTGTCTGTAGATACCAGATTGACTGGCAATTTCGTCTGCTTGTTGGACTTGATATCCTTGTAAGATACTGTGAGGTTGAAATCCTGCTCGGTAACATCAGCAAAGAACGAAGCATCGACGAGACAGGAAAGATCTGTCTTGTTCGGGAAGATTGAGACTGATTCGTTTTCTGGAACATCGACAACGTTAATCTTCACATTGCTAATTGTCTTCTCTACGAAGTTCGCAACAGGAATCAGAACTTTTATGCTTGATGGGGTACTTTTTACTCCTACAGCGACGTTGAGCGGTACTGTAACAGTTACTGAGTCTTTAAGGGAATTGACTTTGTATAGTTCTGTTCTTATGACATTGATTGTGTCGAGAAGATCTGCTGGAGCGTGTACGACAACAGAATCTGGGAAAAGAACAGGCTGGTGGCAACGGTAATTGCTTGCTGTAGATATTTCGGAAATGAATTCTACCGGAACAACCTTTCCATCAGTCTTTGCAAATCTTGCTTCGATAATTGAAGGCGCAATAGCTGTGATTTGTGTCGAAGGCGCGAGCTTGTTGAGCAACATAGCCTGGAGTTCGGCACCCGAAACACGGAAACTACCTAAAGCGTCATGATAACTGCTGAAATCAACAGTAAGTGTGTCTAAGGAGTAGGATAAAAGATTTATGTTCTTGTCTTTGATTGACAAGTTGATTTGTTTCGGTAACGGAGAAGTGAATACGATGTCAGACGGAATATTCTTGATTTCCAATTCCATACTAACAGTTGCATCTGTTTCTTCAGATGCACTCTTTATCACCCAGAAGAAAGTGGAAATAAGCACAAATACCAGGAAAGTCAACACTTCCTGGCGGTTTATTCGCTTTAAGAATATATTGACTTTCCTGAAAAATGTGGACTGTTGCTGTCCTTTATTATATTTTTTATTGTCTGCCATTATTTTTTAAGCACGACCAGAAGCAACTACATCGCTCAAGTCTTTGAATACACATTCCTTGCTTACGAGGATGTTTACATTGTAGTCCGGCTTAAGGCTGATGATGAAGCTCTCTGGCTCACTGTTACCTTTCTTGTCTGCAGGACCCATCTTGATGCCTTCAATCTTACCATAGAGACCACCGCTTGTGATGACGTGATCGCCTTTCTGCATCTTGTTGCGCTCTTCACGAAGCTTCTTCTGCTGTTGCTGCTGTGGACGAATCATGAAGAAATAGAAAACACCGATGAGGAGGATAATCCATATCCAAGACATCATTGCGCCGTTGCCGGCTGCAGCCTGAAGTAATACCATATTAATCATATTTTAGTGGTGAAATTTTAATTATCAATTATTTAAAAATCTTTCCTTCTTTTTTCCAGTCGGATACGATTCTGTCAAGGATACCGTTGATGAATCGTGAACTGTCTTTCTTACAGTAATATTTTGCAAGTTCGATATATTCGTAGAGGGAGATCTTCAAAGGAATGTTAGGGAAGTTGCGGATTTCTGCGAGTGCGCAAATCATAATCACTTTCTCCATCATTGCAATACGGGCAGCATCCCAATTCTTTGCAACTTCTTCGATGAGCTTAAGATATTCGTGACTCTCATCGACAGAGTGATGGAAGAGATTTGTGGCGAACTGGCGCTCTTCGTCATCGCGGAACATGCCAAGCAATTCAATCATCTCGTCGTTTGGCTTGATGTGTGCGATAGTCTTTACAACAAACTGAGTGATTGTAGAAAGGTCATCATTCCAGTAGATGCTCTTTTCTTCGATAATCTCGTCAAGCTTCTCGCAATTAGGGATGATTGTATTGTAGATCTCTTTCCAAAGTTCTTGATCCTGTTCGAAAGTTGGAGCTTTCGGTTGAGTCATGTAAGTCTTATAGAGAGGCATCTGCTCAATCTTTTCGAAAAGAGTGCTGTAGAGATCTGTGTCGAAATCGTTGAAGAGAGAATGTTCGTCGCAATAGTCCATTACAGAACTGTTCTCGCGAATCATCTTAGCTACAGCACTATTTACAAAACGTTCGTTAGGATAACGTTCTTCGTTTGTAGGAAGATACTTGTTACGGGCTGCTTCGAGTACTTCGTGACGATATCCTGTTACTTTGACGATAAGACCAAGTAAATAGTTATAGAGCTGATAACTTGATTCGAGAGAGTTCATCAGTTCGTCATCGCAAGTGATTCTCGGCTGTTCGCTTTGAATGTATGCGTAGACCAACTGAATAGTCTTTATGCGGATTAATAGTCTATTGATCATTTCTTATTACTTATAAATTCGCGCAAAAATACTAAATATTGCGGAGAAATCCAAATTCTCACATTATTAATTATATATAGTATAACAAAATAACCCGAGGTTGTACGCCCCGGGTTATAATATGTTTGTTCAATGTTTGCGAACTGAATTACATCATGCCGCCCATGCCTCCGCCCATTGGAGCTGCTGGCATTGGAGCATCTTCCTTCTTATCTGCAATTACGCACTCAGTTGTGAGGAACATACCAGCGATAGAAGCTGCGTTTTCGAGAGCAACACGAGTAACCTTAGCTGGGTCGATAACGCCTGCAGCGAGGAAGTTCTCGTAAGAATCTGTGCGAGCGTTGTAGCCGAAATCACCTTCGCCATCCTTAACCTTCTGAACTACTACTGCACCTTCCTTGCCTGCGTTGGCAACAATCTGACGAAGAGGTTCTTCGATAGCACGCTTAACGATTTCGATACCTACTGTCTCATCATCGTTTTCGCCCTTAAGACCTTCGAGAGCAGGAATTGCACGGATGTAAGCAACACCACCACCAGGAACGATACCTTCTGCCATAGCAGCACGAGTAGCGCAAAGAGCATCGTCAACACGATCCTTCTTTTCCTTCATCTCAACTTCTGAAGGAGCACCGACATGAAGAACGGCAACACCTCCTGCGAGCTTAGCAAGACGCTCCTGAAGTTTCTCCTTGTCATAGTCAGAAGTTGTCTTCTCGATCTGAGTCTTGATAGTTGCTACACGCTGTGCGATAGCTTCCTTGTCACCTGCACCATCAACGATTGTTGTCTTTTCCTTGTCGATAACAACCTTGTCTGCTGTACCGAGCATCTCTGGAGTTGCATTCTCGAGCTTGAGACCTACTTCTTCAGAAATTACTACACCGCCTGTGAGAGTTGCGATATCCTGAAGCATTTCCTTACGACGATCACCGAAACCTGGAGCCTTAACTGCACAGATCTTGAGCGAACCACGAAGGCTGTTCAATACGAGAGTAGCCAATGCCTGTGAATCAACATCCTCAGCGATGATCAAAAGAGGACGACCAGACTTTGCAACTGGCTCGAGCACAGGAAGGAGATCCTGAAGATTTGAGATCTTCTTGTCATAGATGAGGATTGCAGGATTATCCATATCGCAAGTCATCTTCTCCGCATTGTTTACAAAGTATGGTGAGATGTATCCACGATCGAACTGCATACCTTCAACTACATCAACAGTAGTGTCTGTACCCTTAGCTTCTTCAACTGTGATTACACCTTCTTTCTTCACAGTTTCCATAGCCTTAGCGATGAGCTTACCGATTTCCTCATCGTTGTTAGCTGAGATACGAGCAACGTTCTCGATCTTTGTGTAGTCGTCACCAATCTCTTCGCTCTGAGCCTTGATGCTCTCAACAACCTTAGCTACAGCCTTGTCGATACCGCGTTTGAGGTCCATTGGATTTGCACCGGCAGTAACGTTCTTGAGACCAACGCCAATGATTGCCTGTGCAAGAACTGTTGCAGTTGTTGTACCGTCACCAGCATCGTCACCAGTCTTTGATGCAACTTCCTTAACGAGCTGAGCACCCATATTTTCGAATGGATCTTCGAGCTCAACTTCCTTAGCTACGCTTACACCATCTTTTGTGATGTGTGGAGCACCGAACTTCTTCTCGATGATTACGTTACGACCCTTAGGACCAAGAGTAACCTTTACTGCGTCTGCGAGCTGGTCAACACCGCTCTTCAAGAGATCGCGTGATTCTGTATTGAATTTGATAATTTTTGCCATGATGATAAACTTTTTTTACAAGTTGTTAGTTAATAGTGATTAGTTTATTAACTTATGCGAGAACTGCGAGGATATCGCTCTGTCGCATGATCATATACTTAACACCTTCGAACTCGATTTCCTGACCAGCATACTTGCCGTAGAGAACTGTGTCGCCAACTTTAACGACCATCTCTTCGTCTTTTGTACCATTGCCTGTTGCAATAACTTCGCCCTTTGAAGGTTTCTCTTTTGCAGTATCAGGGATGATGATACCGCCGATTGTCTTTTCTTCAGCTGGTGCAGGTTTTACGAGCACGCGGTCTGCAAGTGGTTTGATTGCCATAATGTCTTATATTTTTTATTTGTTAATAGTTATTTCAAAAACTACACGGCTTTGTAAGTTTTTCAACCTTCAAAGTCGTGCAGATTGGCTTGCAAATAGCGTGCCAATATAATAAATAAGAACTTTTGTCTTAAAATCCGTCTCAGAACGGACTATCAAAGTCTTTTAGCAGTGGGTGCTTTGTATCTTTTTCGCTCAGCAAAGCCTTTTCTGTCGGTATGCGCCAATCGATATTAAGACTATCGTCAAGAATGCTTATTCCGCCATCGGCTTGAGGAGCATAGAAATTGTCGCATTTGTATTGGAATATCGCAGTTTCACTCAAAACGGCAAATCCGTGTGCAAATCCTTTGGAAATGAAGAATTGACGATGGTTGTCTTCTGTCAGTTCCACAGCTACATGCTTGCCATATGTAGGAGAACCCTTTCTGATGTCAACTGCAACGTCGAGAACAGCACCTTTCACACAACGTACGAGTTTGCTTTGAGTATAAGGAGGACGCTGGAAATGAAGTCCACGCATAACTCCGTAACTGCTCATCGATTCGTTGTCCTGAACGAAATTTATAGGACCAATCTTTTCTTCAAAATCTCTCTGTGAGAATGATTCGAAGAAATATCCTCTGGCATCCTTGAACACTTTAGGCTCAATGATATATAATCCTTCAATATCAGTTTTTATAACTTCCATATTGACTTGTTTTTGAACAATCTGTTATTCCATCAGTTTGCGATAGCGAGGACGCTTGATTTCGTCTGTGCCGAGTCGTTTAGCCTTGTTGATTTCGTAGTCAGTATAGCTTCCCTCGAAGAAGAATACGTTTCCGTCACCTTCGAATGCGAGGATATGAGTACAGATACGATCCAGGAACCAACGGTCGTGTGAGATGACAACTGCGCATCCTGCAAATTGTTCGAGACCTTCCTCGAGTGCACGAAGTGTATTGACATCGATATCATTTGTTGGCTCATCGAGGAGGAGTACATTACCTTCTTCCTTCAATGCCATTGCGAGGTGGAGACGGTTTCTTTCACCACCGGAAAGTACTCCGCAAAGCTTTCCTTGATCCGAACCGTTGAAGTTGAAGCGAGAGAGATATGCGCGTACATTTATATCTTTACCGCCCATTCGCATCAATTCGCTGCCGCCGCTCACAACTTCGAAAATACTCTTGTTTGGATCAATGTCTTTGTGCTGCTGGTCAACGTAAGCGAGTTTTACTGTCTCGCCGACCTCAAATGTACCTCCATCAACAGATTCGAGACCCATGATAAGACGGAAGAGTGTTGTCTTACCAGCACCGTTAGGACCGATGATACCAACAATGCCGTTTGGTGGAAGCATGAAGTTGAGGTCGCTGAAGAGTACCTTGTCGCCAAATGCCTTAGCAACATTCTTTGCTTCAAGAACTTTAGCACCAAGACGAGGTCCGTTAGGAATGAAGATCTCGAGTTTCTCTTCACGTTCTTTCTGTTCCTCGTTGATCATCTTGTCATAAGAGTTCAAACGAGCCTTACCCTTAGCCTGACGAGCCTTTGGAGCCATTCGCACCCATTCCAACTCGCGTTCGAGAGTCTTGCGACGCTTGCTTGCAGTCTTCTCTTCCTGAGCCATTCGCTTAGTCTTCTGGTCGAGCCAAGAAGAGTAGTTACCCTTCCAAGGAATACCTTCGCCACGATCGAGTTCGAGAATCCATTCAGAAACATCGTCTAAGAAGTAACGGTCGTGAGTTACGGCGATTACCGTTCCCTCGTACTGCTGAAGATGCTGTTCGAGCCAGTCGATGCTTTCTGCGTCGAGGTGGTTGGTAGGTTCGTCGAGAAGAAGCACATCCGGCTTTTTGAGAAGGAGTCGGCAGAGAGCCACACGACGTTTTTCACCACCAGAAAGGTTCTCAACACTCCAATCGCCTGGAGGACAATGAAGTGCAGCCATTGCTCGGTCGAGCTTCGAGTCGATGTTCCAAGCGTCTGTCGAATCGATGATGTCCTGAAGTTCAGCCTGACGGTTGATGAGTTGATCCATCTTGTCTGGGTCTTCAAGATATTCTGGCTCAGCGAACTTAAGGTTCACTTCGTCATATTCCTTGAGTGCGTCATATATATACTGAACGCCCTCCATAATGTTTTCCTTGACAGTTTTTGTCTCATCGAGTTTCGGATCCTGTTCGAGATATCCGACGCTGTATCCAGGACTCCAAACCACTTCGCCCTGAGAAGGTTGGATGATACCTGCGATGATCTTCATGAGAGTTGACTTACCTGCGCCGTTAAGACCTATGATACCAATCTTCGCGCCGTAGAAGAAACTTATGTATATGTTCTTCAATACTGTCTTCTGTGTCTGTGGAATTGTGTGGGTACAATTCACAAGAGAGAAGATAATTTTTTTGTCGTCTACTGTTGCCATATGCTAATTGATAATTTATAATTCATAATTGATAATTATTGGCTTCGGTGATGTTGGAATAAAACAAGTTTATTCAGGTCCAATAATAGCTATTACATTTTTAGTTCTTTCGTCAATCTTGGCGATGTCCGAACTGCGAAGTCCATAAACCCAAAGCACATTATTGTTGGAATCGGTAACTAACCAGTTTGTCGCTTTCTTCCACCAGGAGAAATGAGCGTCGGTCATAAGGTCAGATACGAGTTTCGTCTGTTGTCTTCCGAACGGCTGGATTCTGTCACCTTCCCTCCAATGACGTATGATGAGAGGAAGCTTGACTTTCCTTGGGTCGATAAGAGTCATTGTCGGCTCAACTTTCAGCGTTTCAATCTTGTCACGATTTGTGACAAATACATTTATGTCACTTGCTACAGTTGACTCAGTTTCTATTCTCTCACCGTTGATTATGAATTCCTCGTTGTCAAAGTTGTAAGCTTTCTTGTTGGCAATGAGGTCTTCTTCACTGCAGCAAACCCAATAACTGTCGCCTTGTATGATCTTTCTGATTCCAAGCCTTGCAGCTTCGATCACTTCAGCAAGAGTATTGGTATGAAGCACAACTCCGCATGAAAGAAGGAATTCACGTATCAATACAGGAAAATCTTCTCGGTTCACATCCATGTCTCGTGTCATGAGATGTTTGATCAGCAATTTGTCGCGGTACTCTTTTACGACGTGTTCGCCCAGCTGTTCCTCTATTTCTTTTGTCGCAATCTTTTCTATATCCTGCAGATTGTACATCGTCTTGATGATTCCTCGACGTGTATTCGGATTGATCTCATCCATCAAAGGCAGCAATCTGTTTCTGATGCTGTTACGTTGGGTATCGTTTTCTCTGTTGGTCGAATCTGTTACGAAGTCCAGACCTTCTGCCGTGCAATAATCAATAATGTTCTGGCGGTTCAGACAAAGCAAAGGACGAATCACATGTGTCTGTCTGTTATAATGAACGATGCCGGTAAGCCCCTTGATTCCTGTGCCTCGCATCAGATTCATAAGTATTGTCTCGATACTGTCGTCCTGATGATGTCCGACGGCAATGTATCTTTTGAAACGTTTGTGCTCCCATTCCTTGCTTTCCAACAGTTCTTCCCACCATTTGTAACGAAGTTCGCGGCAGGCCATTTCAAGCGACAGACGATGATCTTCCATGTATTTGAATGTGTCAAACTGTCGAATCAGCAGTCTTAATCCCATTCTTTTGCATAGGTCCTTGCAGAAATTCATGTCCCGGTCAGATTCTTCGCCTCTCAGATGGAAGTTACAGTGCGTTGCAACAATCTCCATTGTGTCGCCGTATCTCTCGCTGAGGCTTTTGAGAATATGGAGTAGAGCAACCGAATCGCTGCCTCCGCTTAAACCCACAAAAACAAGGTAGTCTTGTTTCTGCAAGAGTTTTTTGTCGGCCAGAAACTGACCTACAATTTCCTGAATATTCGCACTGATCTCATTCATGCTAGCCTGGGTTCAATCTTTTTGCAAAGATAATCATTTTTTACTTAAGTCCAAATAAATTTCTTTGAAATTGGTTTTGAAGGAACAAAAAAAGAAAAAAAGCCAAATCATTTGTCTGATATTCAAAAGTATTTTGTATATTTGCGCGTTTAAGTAAAAAGATAACAGATTATTTCAAAGAAATATGTTAGAAAGAATCAACAAATTGATGGCTGAAATCGAAAGCCTTCATGCTGAAAACGCAGAGCAGATCGAAGCTCTCCGTATCAAGTATTTGAGCAAGAAGGGCGAGGTTTCAACACTTATGAATGATTTCCGTAGTGTCGCTCCAGAACTCAAGCGTGAAATCGGACAGAAAATCAATGCCCTCAAGACTGCAGCAACAGAAAAGATTGAGGCGCTTAAGAACGAATATCAGCAGGAAGATCATATTGACGAAAGTATTGACTTGACTCGTCCGGCTTATCCGGAGCAGGTCGGCACTCGTCATCCATTAAGCCTTGTGCGACAGGAGATTCTCGATATCTTCTCTCGTCTCGGTTTCTCTATTGCCGAAGGTCCGGAAGTTGAGGACGACTGGCATGTTTATGGCGCATTGAACTTTGCCGATGATCATCCGGCTCGCGACATGCAGGATACCTTCTTCATTCAGCAGAATCCTATTGTCGTGCTTCGCAGCCACACTTCTTCAGTTCAGGTTCGCACAATGGGTCAGCAGAAGCCACCAATTCGTGTAGTCTGCCCAGGTCGCGTTTATCGTAACGAAGCTATTTCTGCTCGTGCACACTGTTTCTTCCATCAGGTTGAAGGTCTTTATATCGACAAGAATGTAAGTTTTGCCGACCTCAAGCAGGTTCTTCTTCAGTTCGCTCGTGAGATGTTCGGCCCTGAAACTCAGATCCGCCTTCGTCCTTCTTACTTCCCATTCACTGAGCCAAGTGCTGAGATGGATGTGAGCTGTACTTTGTGTAAGGGTAAAGGTTGTTCGATGTGTAAAGGTTCAGGTTGGCTCGAGATTCTTGGTTGTGGTATGGTCGATCCTAATGTGCTCGAAGCAAGCGGTATTGACAGTAAGGAATATACAGGCTATGCTTTCGGTATGGGTATCGAACGTATTGCAAATCTCAAGTATCGCGTTAAGGACCTCCGTTTGTTCTCTGAGAATGATCAGCGTTTCCTCGACGAGTTTGAGGCTGCACACTAAGCCATTCTTTCATTTGTCCTTATTTGGTTGATGTCGTACAGAATTGTACATATAATATTATTTAGTCTGCTCGTGTTGATGGATTTTCCATTGCATGGACAGACTAAAAAATTGCCTAAACATAAAAGCGACGATTGGTTTACATTGATACAGCAAGGAGGAATCTTGCGTAAGGATGACTATTTCATCCGAATAGATGACGGAATAGGATGCCTCACCACTTTCAATTATGTCGATGGTTTTTCTCTTGGTCCGAACTTGACTTTCGGTAAGGTCTTGCCCGATTACTCCCGTTTCGAGATCGAAGAGAATGTGAAGTGGGCATTCTCACGCGAAACACTTAATGCGGAACTTGCTGTGAGATATGTTTTCCCACCACAGTTTTTCGGATTCCTTGAGGTTTTTGGAGGAAAGAACACTTTGGATTATGATCGTTATCCCATAATGTCGCTTAATCAACGATCACTTGCAGCAAGCCTTTTCGCGTGGAATCATCCTAAACTATATGAACAACTTACCTTCGGAGCAAGTCTTTATGGCGCATTGGGAAATGATCTCCAGATCAATGCTTTGATTGCATGGGAAAAGCGAACTCAACTCGAAAATACCCGATGGACGAGTCTATTCGGCAAAAAGGCAAAGAGTAATCTCCCGTATATCTATCACGAACCGATGGAAGATTTTGGCGAAGATAAGATATTACGTGTTGACGCTCAGCTTGATTATATTCCTGGCAGGAAAATCTATGTAACCGACGATATGACAGCTACAATGGATAGTGAGAAGCCTGTCTATTCTGTTCGTGCTACTTCTGGTTGGAATGGAGGCTTGCGTTATCTCTCGTTCGACTTTTCTGTCGTCGGAATGACTGAAGGATGGTCTGATAATCAGAAGATTCTATATCAGGCTTCAGCAGGTTTCTTTGCTGTGCGCAATAAAGTCCTTCTTATGGATATGCGCCATTTCGATGCATCAAACTTCGTTTTCCAGCGAGGTTTCAACCTAACACTTTTCTCGTTGCTCGACAACTACGAACTCTCGACTTCAAAATGTTGGCTCGAAGGTCATGCCGAATGGAATAATCCTTGGTTCTACGGACAGGTCCATTTAGTTAAAGTGCCGGACAGACAAGCTCATGAAGAACTTTCTGGCGGACTTTCTTTCTCCAATCGATTCCGCCTCGGCTGCTCTCTCGGCTTCAATGATTTGTGTTGGGACGGTATTGCCCTCAATTTCTTCCTTAGACTATAAGTTTACATCGTATCGTACGCGATAACTTTTCCTTCTTTGTCGAAAGTCACAAGAAACAGAACTGGCACTGGACCTGCAATCTCACCTATCATTTTGTGATATCCCCATTGCTCTCCTTCTGTATCTCCGTTTTTGAATTCAGGAGTACCTAATAGTTTTTTGATATCTGCTTTGCTCATGCCAATCTCAACCTTATTGATTTGTACTGATGAGCGTGTGGCAATACAGCTTGTATTAAATATACTTGCAACGATGGCAAGTAGTACTATCTTCTTTTTCATAATTATTTAAGTCCAAAAGCATTGATAGTCTCGATGTAACGCGGCATATGTTTTGTTTTTTAGTTTTTTGTCATTTAGCGCTAAATATTTAATTCTGCCGCAAAGATATGCTATGACCTAAGGGACGAGTCAAGAGATTCTTCAGATTTAATACGAATTTAACACAACATTATAATTATAGAATTCTTTTTGCCCCTGGAATAAGACGGAGGAACCAAGTCAGAACAAACGAAATTATAGTGGTGACAGAGCCAATAAACATGAACTTGCCGAAAGCTCCCATCCATATTGTGTCTGTAGTGTATTGGATACCTAACATCAGCAAAAGATGAACGATGTATGCACCATAAGCTTGTGAAGCACACCACTGCATGAAGGCAGAGGTATGATTGAACACATGACGGAATAACCAAAGTAAACCGAAACAGATGAAGACACAAAGTAATGACTCATAAATGCCAAACCACTGGGTCACAAAGTCATTCCACCAACCTCCATTGCGCACATAAATACCGATAGCAAGCAGAACTCCTATTAGCAATGAGATGGCTCCGGTGGTGTTGCTCAATTTCTCCAGCCAGTTAAATCTTTTGGCCAAGATGCCCAAAACAAACAGCATAACATATTGGAGATAATGTGCAGGTTCTATATGAAGAAAACCGAAAAGCCAGATCCAATGATCCTGAGGACTTACCTGTCGAATGAAATAACTGCCGATTCCAATCACAAGTCCTAAGATTAAAAATCCGATAAATGTAGGTTTTGAACTACAGTCATCTTTGATGGGTTTGATAAACTGTCGGAGCAATGCATAAGCTAAGCAGAAAAACAGGAGGCTCTCCACAAACCATAGGTGCGCTACTTCGAGTTGTCCAGTTAAAGTAGTAAGCAAGCCGGAGAGAATCAGTAGTGGGATTCCTAGATGTGTGAGCTTCTTCATGACAAACACTTTGCAGCCTTGCTTGTCGTAACTTGTTGGAACAAAATATCCGGATATAAGGAAGAACAATCCCATGAAGAATGCTGCATTGACTGCAAAGAAATGCCAGATCCATGGCATCATCTCAGCAGGATTGCTAGGAGTGTAGGCCCAATTTGCGCCATCCCAATACGCCTGTCCGGCATGGTGGAAGATCACCAGTACGGTCAGGAATACTTTCAGGTTATCAAGATAATATTTCCTTGTCATGGTTGTTGTTTTTTGAGCTTACAATTATATAGTTCAATCTTCAAGAAGGAACATCACGCCACACTGATAGTCTGGCGACTGAATATCTGTGCCATCATACCACTCTATAGTGCAAGCGTTCTTGGCAATCTTGAACTCTGGGTGCTGACGAAGCCATACCTCATGGAAGTATGCATATTGATTCTGGAATTCAGCCATGCCTCCTTCGAAATGAATCTTCAGCCATTGACCATTAGGGATAGGATAGAGGTTCATTCCCTCTGGCACTTTTCCTCCTTTGTATTCGCCACCAATGACGTAAGTGAAGGTCTTGAGGCTACAAGTTGCGAAGTTGAGATTTGCGCAAGTCATGCAATCGTGATTTGGCAGCTGGCATGTACAAAGTCCGAATTCTCCAACATTATTATCTACTGCTGCCTGCTGGAACTCATTGGGAGTCTTACCTTCTATATATACAGGCTTGACAATTTTCTCTACATATTCATTCCAAAACTTCGGACACTCTTTTGGTCCTTCCTTGAAAGCAATTTCTCGGCTCATGCCGATGATCTGCTTGTTGTGCAATGTGAAAATTTCGTGATTCATAAATAATTAATATATTTCTTTTTTTGTCTTATTGTTGTTGATTGGGATATAATCATAATTCCAATCTTAGCACTCGCATCGGATGTTCTTTACCTTCGTGAAGTATTTCATCGATGGCAGTTTCTCCTGTTGGCACAAATCCGCATTTCTCCATGACTCGTCCAGAAGCAGGATTGTCGATGAAGTGGCTGCAGATGAGGGAAGTGTAATTGGTTTCTTTGCGGATATACTCCAGCATCAGCTGCAAAGCTTCAGTACAGATACCTTGATTCCAATAAGGCTTGCCGACCCAATACCCTACAAGAGGTTCGCCCGGACGAGCAGGAAGGTTCAATGGACAATCGGGCATATAACCCATAGCGCCTATTGCCTCTCCAGTTTCTTTCAGTTCGATAGCCCATGTAGTGCTGTTTTGGAAGACGGTTCGGATAATCTCCAAACTTTCCTCTACGGATTGATGTGGTGGCCAGCCAGCACGCTCACCGACTTCCGGTTCACTTGCATATTTGTAAAGTGCCTCGGCATCGGAATCTAGCCAAGGACGTAGTATTATTCTATCTGTTTGCATATAATATCATTATCAATTATCAATTGTCAATTGTTAAATATACCTTCTTACCTTATTTTTATATTCAAGGTATTCTTTGCCAAAAGCAGTCTCCAGGAATACTTCTTCGCCCTTAATCTGCTTATGAAGAAGCCATGCAGTAAATGCTGCAGCTACAGCATGCCAAGCATTTGGGAAAGCGATGACGATGCCGATATACATGAGATCGAAGCCTACGAAAGCTGGATTTCGACTGATGCCATAGATACCTGTAGTCACGAGAGAGGTCTCTTTCTTTTCCGGAACTCCTGCACGCCAGTTACCCTTCATTGTCATCATGCCGGAGATAAAGAATATGACTCCGAGCACAGCAATTCCTACTCCTGTCCATTGCAACCACTCAGGGAGCGTCACAAGACTCCACCAGATACTGAATAATTCTACTGCAGGCATAGCAAAGGTGGCTATCTTCAGCATTATCTCAAGGTTCTTCTGACTCTCTGGTTTATCGCCTTTGCCCAATATCATAGTATTGATACCCTGGCGTTTCTGGTTCATCTGCTTTGCGAAATAAGCGATGTAGAAAACTGCCATTACTATAACAGTAACGACTTGTACTGTATTAATATTGTTCATAACTTTATTATTTTATTGTCTATTATGTTTCCATCCTTCCCTGTCTCTCTTCCAGAACTCCTCTTCCGACATCTCTCCCTGCCAGAGGCTGCGGGCAGCGGGGATGTATTCCTTCAGTTGCCAATAGAGGTTACGTAACGAATTAACGTGTCGTGAGTATTCACCGCAGAAAAGAAAGTAGTGTGTGTCAGAGACCAAAGTTTTGACTACATCGAGCATCGATCCTTTGTGAATATAGGTATTTCCGCTAAAGAACATTTCTCGTGTTAACTCTTTTTTGAGTGCATTGATGGCCGCATGATTCTCTTCGGTATACTTCAGTCCCTCAAAGCCTTCGCCAATTACCTGGGAGAAACTTCCTATGGTCTCAAGACTGTTGGTGCTTTGTGAGAAAAGTTTCTCGTATGCTTGGGTAACAATCAGAATTTTTTGAGGTTCAATAATATTTATAATGTCATCCAGTTCTTCTTCGTTCAATGCGTCTATAGGGGTAGTATTCATCACCTGTAATATGGAGTCTTGCAAGTCGTAGAAAGCAATCACCTGATCCAGATCTGCCAATCGCTCCTCCATGTTCGACAGACATTGCTCCACCAGCACTTTCGCGGCTTCTTCTTTTTGATGATGATCGTACAAGACCGTTGTACCAAGGGTCAATACGATACCAAGCACAGTGGCAATGAAGTTGCTCATGAATGAGCTGATTGAATTGTGATGACGATGCATCCAGGCTTTGATCTTTTTCATCTGATAGCAGTTTTATTCTTATTATCTTATATTTCTTATCACTCGGGAGAATGGAAACAATGTTCAAATATTATACAATCCAGCAGTAAATCCCCGAAGCTGCCAAACTTGGGATAAGGCCGATAAGAAGTTATACGCGCCCGAAAGCCATATCAGAAACATGAAGAACGCTATGACTAGCACGATCGCAAAACCTTTTTTCAGAAGTGTGGTCTTCGAGAAGAAAGCTGTCGGGATTCGCTCATGAGTCTTGAAATACTCTTCCTGAATATCTGCAGGAAAGTCGTGAATCCACCACACAGGATTTTTAATGAGTGGGACAAGGATCATAGCCGTAAAGGCGATGGTCATCAGAAGTGTCTCAATAATGATAGTGGCGTAATTCATAAGTTATATTATTCAGTTACTTCCAGCGCTTGAGGGTAGGGAAGAATTTGAGCAGCTCCTGCTTGTATTCGCAAGCGGAAAGGTTTTTACCTGTGTTCTTATTAAATTCCTCAACGAACATAGAGCAATGTTCAGCCATCTCTTCCATTGTAAAGTCTCCAGCGAAGGCACCATCCTTATAGCAGTAGATGCAATAATCTTCGTTCTTGCTTCCATCGGCATTAGTGCCGAGAATATCTTCAGTGAGCGGCATTCCGCAGCTCTGACAAAATTTCATTTCCATAGATAATCTTTATTTAATTTTGTATTATTTTATCTAAGAATCTTTTACGAGTTTATTTCTTCAAATCTTCTGCCACCCAGAGTACCCACTCGTCGATATTGTCGGTGAGGGTTTCTGGAAGAGGAAGATCCAAGCGTACATCAGGTTCGATGCCGATACCATCGATGAGACCTTCGCCAAGGATGACGCGGCGGCTGATGGTAGTTGGAATATGTAAAGAATTTGGTACGTGTGGTAGCTGTACACCAACTACATTTGAGATATCGATACAACCGAGAGAATTATCACGACCATAGAACTTGACATCAGGAGCTACAGCGCGAAGGTCTAGCAACAACTGTTCTCCGCTGCTTCCTACACCGCGATCAATGATGACTGCAGTCTTCAGAGGGCGATGTGGATCTACTTTATCTTCAATCTCGTTGTATTCGTCGCCAATCTGGAACCATGGCTCATCGGCATGAGCTGCTGCACTATCCTGAAGAGCCTTGATCCATTCACTATCAGGATCATACTGACGCCAACGCTCACGATTGTCTGGGCTATTGCGCAAAGATATTCCATGAGTCTTGCCAGGCTGTCCATACAAGAGTTTCAGTATTGGGGTGTATTGCCAATCTGCACCACCACCGTTACCACGGATATCTACAATCAGATGAGTACAGCCCGATTGGCGATATTGCTCGACAGCTTCCCAAGTCCATTTCACATAATCATCATCACCCATACAAGTAGGGAAGCGGAGTAGGAATGTCATATCGTCGATCTTTTGAGCTACAGGCTTCGGATCGTATTCCTTCATATCCTGTTTGTATGTTGGCCAATGCATCGGGAAGCGGTTAGACCACATGCGGTATGAACAACCCAAATGGAAATCCTGCATATAACAGCACATCTCAGCCACACCCTGAGGTCCATACATCAGACCCATAGCTATGCTGTCGCGATATTCCTGTTTGATCTGCTCATATTCATCGCGATTCTCGTCGGTTACCTTAAACTCGAAGGCTGCGTAGTTCTGCTCCAGTTCCTTGATACCGAATTCATAGCACTCCAAATTATTATTGATAGTTTTGCTGATGAGATGGCTCAAACGGTCGTTGATCAACTGTGGCTGTTCCATCTGGATGAAATGACCACAAGTCTCAAGTTCGGTATATTCCATGGTTGGATAGAGAGCCTGCATCTTCTCTTTATTATCTGGCTCCAGCCCGCTGTTTTGCGTGCAGATTACCTCGGTAGGAGTCAGTGCCTGGAATTGACCCCACCACTGACGGTCGATAAGATTGTGCATCGTGCTTGATGCAACATATTCTGGAGTCTCTGGCATGCAGCTCATTGCATATTCGATAATCGAAGCAGGCGTCTCCGAACCTGCCAAAGACTGAACGAAACCTGTGATATTATCCTTGCAAGCATCACCGTCGAAGGATGCAGCGAAACCCTGTACTGCCTCTTCATAAGCTTTTGCTGCAGCCTGCTCTTCTTCTGTCGAATTGTCTGAGATCTGAGGATAGAAGCAGTAAACGCCATCTATGTCCACCAGGGCAGCGAAATTCCAAGGTCGGCTGAACAGCGTCTGGCGGCAGACAGGAGTGCCTAAACTGTGTCCGACGAGGAATGTATAGTCGCTTTTTACATCATCAAGCACCGCTAAGACAGCTTGGCTGAAGAAGGTGAGTGTATAGTCAACATGAGGTTTGTCGCTATTGCCGAAACCTGGAAGGTCGATAAAGAGTAATCTCATATCCTTGTCTTCACGAAAGGCATCGTACTGCTCCTCCCAAGTGTTCATATCACAGCCGAAGCCGTGTACGAACATTACTGTGCGTGAACCTTCGCCCCATTGCTTGTAGTGCACCTTGATACTATCGTCGATTGTTACATACTGCGATGGCAGCGATTCGATACTATCGTATTTCTGTTGGCAACTCTGCATCGACATACATGCAATTGCACAGAGTAAAGAGGATGATATAAATTTTGATTTCATATTTTTAATATATAATAGTTAACAAAGAACACTAAACAATGGTTTTGATATAGAACGCCGTCGCAAAGATAATTATAAATTATGAATTATCAATTACCAATTATGAATTAGTTATTCATTCGGCTTGCTGCCTCCTTTCCGGCACCTGTACCCTTGTATTTGCTTTGCTGTGCATTGAAAGTATAGCGGAGTGAGATGTTGAGGCGATGGCGGTTGTAGATGGTGTGCTGGTTCATCGTGTAGTAACCGCAATCCATTTCTATCTTTTGTGTGGAACGCTGCAACACATCACTGATTGAAGCACGGAGACAAAGAGCGTCATTCTGGAGCCAACACTTCTGTACCACAAAACTGAGGTTGCAGCTGGTATTCTTCATGCGATAGTTCATCACATCGCCACGAGTCATAATGTTGGCATTGCATTCCAACTGCCAAGAATGTTTGAAGCGGAAGGCATTATTGAGGTCGAAGTAACCGATCGGCTGGGTGTATCTAACCTCACGTGTGCCAGTAGTCTCACGTGGATCTGCGAGGGTGTGCTTGTCGAAGAATTTCTGTACGCCGAGTGTCCAGTTAGGCGAGTAGCATCCCCAGGTTGGAGACAGTGACAAAAAGGCTGCAACATTGCGCATAGGATCCTTCATATTGATGTTCTTGATAAGAATAACGCCCTTATCATTGTATATGTACGACCACTGAGTGAGCGCGTCATCTCGTCGTTCGTAAGCAATGAAGAGATTAATCCACTTCCAACGCACGTTGGCGCTGACTTCCTGAATAGTAGCATTCTTCAGCTTTGGATCACCTTGCTGTAAAGAATAAGGATTAAGGTACTGTAATGACTCACTGAGCATCCAGTAGCTTGGTCGCGATGTTTTAATGCTGTAACTCAAAGCTGTCTGCCAGCTACCCCATTGGTTTGCCCAAGATAGGGAAGGGAAGAAGTCATCGGTATAACGCTTCATGCTGTTCTTTTCATTGAGATTGTCTGTGTAGTCAAAACCCACATGCTCATAGCGTAACCCTGCACTAAAGTTACCTGCCTTTGACAACTGGAAAGAATAATCCAAAAAGACTGCAATGTTGTTATCCTCCACCTTTGAATCAGATGCAGGCAACGAAAGTCCCTGAGTGCTGTAGGAATTCTTGCGAGTCACGAAAGTCATCTCAGTGCCTGCTTGTAACAGACCTTTCCACACAGGATAGTTAAATACTAACTTGCCGGCATACATGCGGTTAGACGTAGCATTTTCAGTCGCGTAGTTTGATGCAATACCGTTTCTTGATTCCTCAATCGAGGTTTCCTCCGTTGTCTTGTTGGTCAGGAAATCCAGATTAAGGTCAATTCCGAGCTTACCCACTTTACCGTTGTAGTAAGCGTTACCTTCCCAGTTGTAAGGACTATGATCTCGCTCCTCATTATAAGAGTAGTTGTGCTCTTCGCTGTAGTCGCTTCCGTCAGCCAGATATTGCTTCATCTGAGTATCTTGCCAGAATTTCATAGGTACAACATGATTGTCATTGTACTGCAATCGTGCACCGATTGAATGATTCTCGGCGATTTGCCAATTAAATCCAGCATTGTAGTTGAGTCCTTCGCCACGCCAATCAGTTCTGTATATAGAGTTCTGTTCGATGGTGCGTATCTGCCCATTGTCATTGAAGTAGCTCTTCTGCTTTGGCTCTCCATCAGTGACATTATCCCACTTCCAGTAGTTCACCATTCCGAAAACGTCGAGATTCTTGTGACGGTAACGGAGGTTGAGAGTCGCACTCGGATCATTGTAGCCATAGCGCAGGTCACTGTTATCGCTTAAATCCAAATCATATCCGAAACCAGTACCCTGTCGGCGAATGGTCTTGATGCGAACTACTGCTGAAACTGTTGCATCATACATTGCACCTGGATTTGTGATTACTTCCACATCCTTTATTTCTTCCGAGCGCAAGCGCTTAAGTTCTTCCTTATCTGTCACCTTTCGACCATTGATATAGAACACAGGAGCACCCTTGCCCAATACTTCCAGATCATCACCTTTCTGTGTCATACCCGGCACCTTTGCAAGCATCTCCTTGGCAGTTCCCGACTTCTCGAGAACTGAGCCCTGGATTGAAGTCACCATCGAGTTGCCTGTGAGCTTGGTCTTTGGCAATTGTGCCTTGACTGTCACTTCTTCTAGCATCTGAGAGTCTTCCTGCATCTTGATTTCACCTTTGTAGTCGCTCATCTTCATATACAATGTCTTATAGCCGATGCTCGAGATCTTGAGGATACCATCGTTGACTGCTGTCTCAATATTGAACTTTCCAGTCTCATCGCTTGTTGCACCCTGAACGAAAGTCGAGTCTGCATTGAGGAGGACCACGTTGACGAAACTCATCGGTTCTCCTTCTGGTGTAATAACTGTTCCCTTGATATCGGGATTTTTTCCATTTGCCCCGCTAACGCTGTTTATAATTGCGAAGGCAGAAATCATCATCGTAAAAATCTTTTTCATTTTATAGTTTCTCCTATTATATATTGACTCCGTTACCCATCAGCGCGAAGCCAATTTTCAATTTTCAATTATCAATTATGAATTATGTAATTCCATTTCTTTTGGGATACCTATCCAGCAAATTATATAAGCCATAAGTCCAGTTCCACCAAAGATTATCAAGATGGCCCAGATAAGGCGAATCACTGTAGGATCAATTCCAAAATAATCTGCAACTCCTGCGCATACACCACCAATCCAGCGGCCGTAAATGCTTCTTCTTAATTTTTTCATATTATTCATTTTATTATATGTTATTTATTCGTCAATTTTATTTTTTTGTTTGACGATGCAAAGTTCTGTTTTGTTGCTTAATTTTCCAAAAAAGTGGGATAGACGACTATGAAATGTGACAAAATGCAGTTTTTGGGGACGAATGACATGCATTTTGTGACGAAATGCGACAAATTCCCTTACTTCCTTGAAAAAGCAGATGAAATATTTTTTATCTTTGCCCTATGAAAAAATTGATTGTTTTTTGGATAGGATGCTTTTTCCTGACAATATCGTGCAGTAATAATAAGGAGTCAATTCGTCTCGATGAGATCGAATCGGTGATGTATGCTAATGCGGATTCGGTATTGAATCTCCTTAGCGAAATGCCTGTGCCGACCGACGTGGAGAATCTTGCACGCTACAATATGCTTACTGCTTGGGAGAAATACCGACGCTATGATACAGAATTTGACATCGATGGTTTGGAACAAGCTTATCTGACATTAAAGAATAGTAAGTCCGACCGTCGTCGTGCTCAAATCTACTATCTTCATGCTGCCATTACCGAACAGTTAAAGCTTGGCGACGAGGAACAATATGCGCTCGACTATTTCTCGGCAGCCAAAGCCGTCGAACGTACCGACGACCACGTGCTTGCAGCACAGATCTATCAGCGTATTTCCAATGCCATGAACTTGCGAAAGATGTTCCAGGAGTCTCTGTTATGGGGCGAGAAGTATCGCGAAGAAGCAGCAAAGTGTGGCGACACTCGTGAAGAAGTAATTGCACTTTTGCAGTTGGCAATGGCACATTGCTGGCATTCCGACTCTATCTGTGAGGCCAATCATGACCTTGCTTCGGGTTATAATGAGTCGATAGCATTGTCGCACGAGGCTCTTCAGATTGCCTTGAAGGCTAACGATCCCGATGCTATGATGCGTGCCTACGATAAACTTTCAACATTTCATTCTCGCAAACAGAATTCCGATTCGGCTCTTCATTATGCCATCATTGCCGATAGCCTGATAAGCGTAGTCGAATCGCAGAATCCTACACGCCATAAGCGCAGTCATGTTACTTTGGCCGATGCATATCGCAAAGTGGGTACAGCTATGAGAGCGGAATACGAGAAGACTCACAATCCTGCTCTCCTCAAGCAGATTCAGGAACTGGGACAAAAGGCAATGGACATAGTGAAGAACGATCTCAATAGTGATATTCAAACTGCACAGAAGGTAAGCGCTGCCCAACTAGGATACCTTATCAATAAGAATGTCCTGAAGGATGTTGACAATTCGTTGCGCTACATGCAACGCTACAATTCTCTTAAGGACTCGCTCGACAGGGAGAAGCAGAACGCTAAGGTGCTCTCTGCTCCAATCCGCATCGAGAAACAGGAGGTCGAAGCAACTCTCGACAAGACCCGTCATTGGCTTTGGTGGCTTATTGCAATCTTTTTTGTAGTGATATTGTGCGGAAGTTCTATCATAGTATTGATTAGCAGTCGAAACAGAAAAGAACTTATTCGCCTGCAAGACGAGCTCAACGAGGCGCTTTCTTTTGCTCAGGTAGAGAAGAATTCGGGAGCTATTAAAACCAAAGTTAAAGACGAACAACCAGAAGTGCCTGTTGTTGCTAAAACAGAACTTCCAGAAATAAACTATGACGAACCGATATTGATCGAAGGAACGACAAATGAGAGTTTGAAAGTGAAACCTTCTGATATCCTGACTATTTCATCAGAAGGTAACTACATAAAGATAACCTTTCTTGACACTAAAAGCCGCACTTTCTCAACAAAGCTTTTGCGCACTACCATGAAACAGATCGAGTCGCAGTTATTGCCATACACCGAAATCGTGCGCTGCCATCGAGCATTCATGGTCAATCTGAATCATGTGACTCATGCAACGACCTCAAGCGCAGGTCTTACCTTGATTCTCGACACTGCAGATCTGATTCTGCCAGTTTCAAGATCTTATCTGGACAGCATCAAGGCGACACTCTCATCGACGCGCGTCGAAGACATTTCCGGAACTCCCGTGGACTGATCGACGCTCGGCAATTTGTTCTCCGGACTTCCCGACGTCTGATCGACGCTCGGCAATCGTCTCTCGGACTTTCCCGAGAACTCATCGACGCGCGTCGATGAGTTCTCGACATTTCTCGTGTTCCCGTCAACCTGCTACGATCAGAACTCTTGGCGGCAAGAGTTGTCATCGTACCTCTACGACGACAGTTCCCAATTTCGGGAGCTCCAATCGTATTGCTCCGACGACAGTTCCAGATTCTTGGTAGCCCGTTCGGAGCAGTTTGACGATAGAAATAGGGAAAGAAAGATATTATGCCCCAAATTGAATAGTATTTCAGAACCCTGGCGATATAATTACCATCTGTCAATTTGGTAGGAGACGTTAAATAAATATAAAATAAACTCAAAATGATGCAGTTATAATTTTATTTCATACTTTTGCACAACGAAGTCATAATGAAGGTATTATATTCTGCCACCTTTCATGACTAAGATTGTAGGACAATAAATATTACGATTATGGAACAGGATTCAATTTACGACTTTACAGTCATTGACAACAAGAGAAATGAAGTGAAACTAGATCAGTACAAAGGCAAAGTACTGCTTATTGTCAACACCGCTACGGCTTGCGGTTTCACACCTCAGTATAACGACCTCGACTCACTCTATGACGAATATGCTGACAAAGGTTTGGAGATTCTCGACTTCCCTTGCAATCAGTTCGGTGCTCAGGCTAAAGGGACAGACGAGGAGATTCATCAGTTCTGCACACTCCGCTACAACACCAAGTTTCCTCGTTTCCGCAAGATTGAGGTGAACGGAGAGAATGAATTGCCTCTCTATACCTATCTCAAACGACATGCAGGTGAAATCAAGCGCTTTGACCGCAAGCATCCATTTATGAGCCTGGTGGTCATGTTCATGGAGAAGTTCAACAAGAACCACAAGGCCGACAATGACATCCGATGGAATTTTACAAAGTTCCTCGTTGATCGTAACGGTCAAGTTGTTGCCCGTTTTGAGCCAACAGCCACTAAAGAGGTTCTGGCTCCTGCCATTGAAGCTCTGCTATAAACGACGCACGCAAATTTTCTCCTCACTCCTCACAGTCGTCTTTTTATCTTTGAATTTCAAATCGTTACATGCGTGAGGAGTTTAAACGAACTCCTCACATGTCCTCACGCATTCTATGTTTTGTCGAGTTAACCCTGTTTGGCGTTGTTCAACCAGATTTAGAGTCAATATGTGAGGACATGTGAGGACTTGCGAACCAACTCCTCACGCTATATGCTTTTAAAATTCAGTGTATTAAGCACCTCTGTGAGGAGTGAAGGGTAAAATCGAGTGTAGATAATTTTTTTGTTTTTATTATTAAGGGTATCGAGCAAAGCTACTACTATGAAGGGTATGAGAAAGAGTATTTTTTTTGACCTATGGTAAAGATTAATCCTGATAAACTGAAAGATCTGAAGACGGTTGATCAACTGTTTGACGAAAAATATGGTAAGGACGGTACTCAGCGACGTGCTGCTTTTGAGGCAGAGAGTGCAGCATGGTATTTTGGAGAACTGATGAGAGAACGCCGTAAGGAACTGAATATGACACAGGCAGATCTTGCGGAGCGAGTTAATGCTAAGCGCACATATATTTCCAGAGTTGAACGTGGAGAAAGTGACATTCAAATGTCAAGCTTCTTTCGCCTTGCTTCTGCTCTAGGTATTCGAATATGTCCTGAGTTTGCATAAGAATCCTAAAGTCACAGCCATACAATTCATACATTCTAAATGCTATTTCGTACAAACAGCTAATTTTCATGTGCAGTATATGTTTAAATACGTTTATCTTTGCGCAAGAAAATTACAAAACGAAATAGATGATTTGGAATATGAGAAATCTTTTGATTTTGGTGGCAGTTGCAATAGTGGCAGGAATAGGAATCTCTTGCAGCTACAAGACAACGAATAACCTGATTGCAGAAAATGGAGTAGAGAAAGACACACTTTGGTACATTGACAGTATCTATTTGCACAGAATGGGCGAGAGTTATCAGGAAGGAGATTCTACTTTCGACCGTATTCTGGTATTCAAGAAAGATGCAATCGGAGATATTGTGCAATATGATGAAATAACAGATTCGGTAATATTTCACTTTGTTTACGATTATTCATTCTCGCCTGATTCAATTATCAAACATATTTATATTGATGGTATTGAGAAAGAAATGTATTACTCGGTTTATGAATTGAATGACAGAGGAAACATTGTTAAACTGAGTCAGCGCTTCGGTACTTATTCCAGCGAGATAGAATACCAATATGATATGGAAGATCATCTGTCGCTGATATATTTCAATGAATATGATAATCAGTGTCGTTGGTTATGGCGAAATGGAAATCTGGAAAGAATAGTTTGGGGTGCTGGCGAGCATATTACAGAATTCCTTTATGACAAGGAACGTGACATTCCTTTCGAATCAGTTTACACTGAACTTCCAAAGCTTGACATTCTTTTATCACGACATGGCTATTTCGGCAAACAGCCGAAGAACGCCATCTTTGTAACTGGCGAAATCGAAAATAATGAAATAGTTTATACAGAAGCAATGTTCTATCACAAAGGATTTCCTGGTGTTGCGGTCAACCAGATGTGTTATCAAGGCTTGGACATAGATTCAGTCGAATATAGTATTCATTGGGACTATATTATAGAATAGACAATAAATTACATAGTAACCATTTGTTTTTCCAACAAAGATTTGCGAATATGCAGGAATTGGTTAACTTTGCACATGTCTAACAAGAATCACGAAACTGAAAAATGAACTATCTCGTATTTTCGTCCGATAAAGAGCTGTTGCGGCTTCGATGCGACAAGATTGTCTATGTTGCGTCGGATGGCAATTACTCTACCATTTTTATGGCAGATGGAGATAAGCGGGTAGTGACGATTCAGTTAGGCCAAATCGAACGGTTGATGAGCGAACAGTTAGGAAAGGATGGAGAATGCTTCATCCGCATTGGTCGTACGCTTATCATCAATCAGGATTTCATTTATTATATCAATCCTGTTCGTCAGCAGCTTGTGTTGAGCGACAGCCAGAACTTCACGCACACTTTATCTGCGTCGAGGGAAGCGCTTCGTGCCGTAAAGGAATATATCGAAAGCAAGTTGCCGGCAATAGGTTAAAACAGATAATATATGGAAGATAATATCAAAGAAACCGAAATAAGAATTATTGGACAAGACAAGCCGATTGTCACGAAATCTGTCTCAAGGAAATGGTGGCAGAATCGCCTTTTGTGGCTGTTCCTGTTGGCTTTGGCTTTGATTGCACTGGTATGTTTTACCTTCTTTGGCAGTTCGAAAGTCGATAATGAAACTGTTGCTGAAGAAATCGAAGATGTGCAGGAGGCGATGTTCGATCCTATTGTTGAGGAAGGCGTTTTTGAACAGGAAACAACAAGTGACGTTTCTGTAGAAAAACTTACACCAGACCTTTCATCTTTAGAGCAACCATATTGCGAAGTAAAGGAAATCGTTGTAAATGATATTCCACTGAAAATATACATTCCTGTCGGTGCAAAACCTGAATTTTATGTAGGTAAGGCAATACATCCAAGTAAGGATTATGTGCTTGCCTTTCAAGCTGCTGATATAAGACGCGATAATGGACAAGTCGTTGGCGCATGTGTGTATAATGGTGAAGTAGTAAGTACAGGACTTGCCAAGAAAGGATATGTTGCAGTCATTGACGGAACCCTTTCGATTGGAGTAGCTGAACAAAGCCCACTTTTCGAAGAAGCGATCCAAAAGGGCGGTTCATTCTTCCGTCAATACCCACTAGTTGCAGAAGGAAAACTCATAGAGAACAATCCTAAGAACAAATCCGTGCGCAGAGCTCTTTGCGAACGAGCTGGCGAATACTTTGTAGTTGAATCCCAAACTGCAGAATCTTTCCACGACTTCTCTCAAGCCCTTGTTGATTTCAAAGTCTCTACTGCCGTTTATCTTGTCGGAAGTCCATACGCCTGCGGATTCATGAAAAACTCTTCTGGAGAAGTTGAAGAATGGGGCGAAGTAAGATTCGTTAAGTCAAAGAATGTAAGCTATTTGGTGTGGAGGTGAAAACTCCTATCTGTATGTCGCAGAAATATTGAAATAAGTTTACATTTTTTCGTTCATATATTTGGTCTAGAGCGGAACTTTATTTATCTTTGCAAAAGAAAATAATAAACACACTTTCAAATGACTACACAAGAGATAGATAGACTTAGTCTTGAGAAAGCACATGCTTTGTTTGAAACGGGAACAATAGCTGAAATTGAAGTCGGAACAACAAAAGGACTTCAACAGATTCATCGTGCGCTTTTTGAAGGTTTATATCCTTTTGCAGGAGAGATTCGCAAGCAGAATATTTCCAAAGGAGGATTCCGCTTTGCGTCACTCGTCTATCTCGAACAGAGTCTTGAGGCTGTTGAAAAGATGCCAGAAGACACATTCGAACACATTGTTGCCAAATATGTTGAGATGAATATCTGCCACCCATTCATGGAAGGCAATGGTCGTGCTACTCGCATCTGGCTCGATCTCATGCTCCGCCGTTCTCTCCAAAAGGTTGTAGACTGGCGGCAAATCGACCGCACAGATTATCTCAATGCCATGGAGCGTAGTCCAATCAATGACCTTGAACTCCGTGTCCTTCTCCAAGGTGCTCTTACTTCTGATATCGATAACCGCGAGGTGATTATTAAAGGTATTGAGCAGAGCTACTATTATGAGGGGTATGAGAAAGAGTAAGGAATAAAGATAAAAGGGACCTTTGCGGGTCCCTTTTGTTATTTAGAACTCAGAAAAATATATCGTCAATTCCTTTGAATAAAGAAGAAATTAACTTGATATCTTCTGTAACTCCTTTTGTTGAGAAAATGTTTCTTTGTATTCCTACAATGACTATTCTTGTCCGTCGAACTCTCATTGTAGGCCTACAGAGAGTACTTCCGTCCGTGGTAACTCCAATTCACGCTCATTGATGAGTACTACTATTGTAGAGAGTACATAACTCATTGTTTTCTCAATAATGAACCTATCGTAATGTGGTTTTTATGATATCCTCTCTTTTTATCTGCCAATTTTTCAGTTTTATGACTACAAAAATCTGATAAATCTGATATTTAAATATATTTGCAACGAATAACATCACATTCTTAAGATTAACAGAAAAATCAGAATACTTTTAGTTTTGCACTTGGATATTAGTATCTATGCCTTGTTTTTTCATAATTTTCCATTAATTTTACAATTATAATTAATAAAACACTATATTTGCAGAATTAAGTAATAAATCAATAATTAATGGCTTCTATTTGGAACAAGATATTAGGAGTAGCAGATCCAGAGCCTACAATGCAGCGAAACGGAAAGACTATTTCAAATGAGTCTGAACGATACGCATTTTTAGATATTGAGGTCGGCATGAAGGATCACAAGATCCATGATATCGGGGCTATCAAAGATGATGGCTCAAAATTCCATAATTCCTCGAAAGAAGGCTTGAAGCAATTCATTCAGGATGTCGGCTTTATATGCGGACATAATATATATCACCATGATGTAAAATTCCTTTTCGGAGATACATTTGTCAATTGGCATATAGTAGATACTCTTTACCTTTCTCCACTCTTATTCCCAGGCAGACCATATCATAAGCTGGTCAAGGATGACAAACTTCAATGCGACCAGATGAACAATCCGGTTAATGATTGTGAGAAGGCTAGAGATCTTCTGATGGATGAGGTCTCAACTTGGAAGCAGCTCTCTCCTGGAAAACAGCAGATATTTGCTACATTGTTGTGCAATCAGCCAGAGTTTGTTGGATTCCTGAGAATGGTAAAAGCTAAGCCTCTAAAGGGAAATCTTCCATTCTTAATTCTTTCAGAATACTCTGAGAAAATCTGTAATAATGCCGATCTGGCAACATTGATTAAAGAGAGCCCATGCGAATTAGCATATGCTCTTGCTTTAGTTGATACAACGGACTATCGTTCTGTGACTCCAGGATGGGTGCTTCGCACATATCCTAGAGTGGAATATGTCGTAAGGATGTTACGTCATAATAGGTGTCTGCAAGGATGCCCATACTGCAATAGTCAGCTTGATCTACATAATAACCTTAAGACTTTCTTTGGTTTTTCTCAATTTAGAACATATGAGGGAGAACCTCTTCAGGAAAATGCAGCTAGGGCTGCTGTAGAAGGAAAATCTCTACTTGCAATATTCCCTACAGGAGGAGGAAAATCTCTTACATTCCAACTCCCAGCATTAATGGAGGGACGTTCTGTTCATGGCCTCACAGTTGTTATTTCTCCTCTTCAGTCGTTGATGAAGGACCAGGTAGACAATCTCGCAGAAAAAGGTATTACCGATGCTGTTACTATTAATGGTCTTTTGGATCCTATCACACGAGCACTGTCTATTCAGAGAGTCCAGAAAGGAGATGCTTCTTTGCTCTACATTGCTCCAGAGATGTTGCGATCAAAGACAATAGAGAAGATACTTCTTTCTCGAAATGTCGTCAGATTTGTTATAGATGAAGCCCATTGTTTCTCTTCTTGGGGACAAGACTTCCGTGTAGATTATCTATATATAGGAAAATTCATAAAGAAATATCAGGAGAAGAAGCACAGCATAAATCCTGTCCCTGTGTCATGTTTTACTGCAACTGCAAAGCAGAAGGTAATTCAGGATATTACAGACTATTTCAGACAGAGTCTAGGAATTAACCTTGAGTTGTTTGCTTCGAGTGCATCTCGAACCAATCTAAGGTATGAAGTAATTCATTCAGATACGGATGAAGACAAATATATTAAGCTCAGATCTTTAATTACTGATTCCAATTGTCCGACGATAATCTATGTCTCTCGTACAAAGCGAACATTGGATTTGGCAGCAAGATTGACCAAAGATGGCTTTAAGGCTCTTCCTTTTAATGGTAGGATGGATTCTGATGAGAAGATTGCCAATCAGGAAGCATTTATGTCTGATGAGGTTAGAATTATCGTGGCAACTTCTGCTTTTGGAATGGGTGTTGATAAGTCTGATGTAGGTTTGGTAATCCATTACGATATTTCAGATTCTTTGGAGAATTATGTGCAGGAAGCAGGACGGGCAGGTCGTGATCCTAGACTCTCTGCTAAATGTTATGTACTGTATAGTGACAAAGATCTAGATAAACACTTTATATTACTTAATCAGACAAAACTTAGTATTAGCGAGATACAGCAAGTCTGGAAGGCTGTAAAGGATTTAAGCAAGCAAAAGCAGAGATTCTTCTGTTCTGCTCTTGAACTTGCTCGTCAGGCAGGTTGGGATGATTCTGTAGCTGATATTGAGACTCGAGTACGTACTGCTTTGTCGGCGCTTGAGCAGAGTGGATATATAGAAAGAGGAAATAATGTGCCTCATGTGTTCGCTACAGGAATCACGGTTAAGAATATGGAGGAGGCACGCAATAAGATATCACAATCTCTTCTCTTCGAAAAAGATGAGGTTGAAAATGCTGTGCGTATCATAAAGTCTCTTATTTCTCAGAAGCATATTGCTAAAGCTCAAGACTCGGAAGCAGAGTCTCGTGTAGATTATTTAGCCGATATCCTGGGCTTAACTAAGAAGGAAGTGATTTCTTCGGTAGAAAGAATGAGACAGGAAGGTATACTGGCTGATACAAAAGATATCTCGGCATATGTTTTTGATGGAGATACACAGAATAAGTCTCAAAAAGTACTTGATAGATTTGCAAATCTCGAACAATATATATTACAGCATATTTCCGATGATGGAGTAAGAATATCATACAAGCAACTGAATGAGAATGCTATTACTGATGGTATCACTCAAACTAGCGAAAAGGATATTCGAACATTGCTATATTACCTTACAATAAAGAGTTATATTAGAAAGTCGGAAGATCCGTCGCACAATATTGAGATGTTCAGACATGCTGACATGGAAAAGACTATGAGCCGATTCCATAGACGAATCAGCATATGTCGTTTTGTGCTTAAGTGGGTCTATGTATATCATCATGAGAGAACTGAGGAGGAAACTAAGAATCATATGATTCAGTTCTCAATTGTACAGCTCCTAAATAATTATAATAATCAAGAGTCACAGCTTTTTCAGCAACAGGAAAAGTCAACTCTTGAGGATGTTGAGGAGGCTCTTCTATACCTATCTCGTATCGGTTCAATAAAGCTCGAAGGAGGATTCCTTGTGCTTTATAATGCGATGGACATACGTCGTATCAAGGAGAATAAGTATCACTATAAGATTGACGACTACAAGATGCTGAATGAATTCTATAAGCAGAAGATTCAGCAAGTGCATATAGTGGGTCAATACGCCAACCTTATGGTGCGTGATTATAATGCAGCACTTCTATATGTGAAGGATTACTTCCAGATGGACTATAAGAAGTTCATTGCAAAGTATTTCAAAGGAGAAAGAGCTGCAGAGATTGAGCGCAATATCTCTCCAGAGAAATATAATCAACTTTTTGGACAGCTTTCTAAACGACAGCTGGAGATTATATCCGACAAAGAGTCTCGATGCATTGTTGTAGCTGCCGGACCTGGTAGTGGAAAAACTCGTGTGCTTGTACATAAGCTTGCATCGCTGTTGCAGTTGGAAGATGTGAAGCATGAACAATTGCTAATGCTGACATTCTCAAGAGCTGCTGCTACAGAATTCAAAGAGCGTTTGATGGCGCTTATGGGAAATGCCGCTCATTATGTAGAAATTTGCACATTCCATTCATATTGCTTCGATTTGCTTGGACGTATTGGAAACCTTGAAGAGTCTGATAATGTTGTTGCTCAGGCAGCGACAATGATCAGTCAAGGAGAGGTCGAGCCGTCAAAGATAGGAAAGACTGTGCTTGTTATTGATGAGGCGCAGGATATGAGTGCAGATGAATATGCTTTAGTGAAAGCACTCAAGGATAATAATGAGGATATGCGAATCATTGCCGTTGGTGATGATGACCAGAATATTTATGAGTTCCGTAACTCTGATTCAGTCTACATGCAGAAACTCGCAGAAGAGGAGGACAGCAGTTTTGTTGAGATGACTGAGAATTACAGAAGTTCGCAGAATGTTGTGAAGTTTGCTAATGTCTTCGTCCAAAAGATTAAAAGCAGATTGAAGTCAACTCCAATCATCTCGATGAGTGAAGAGCCTGGATCTGTAAGTATGACTTGGCATCGTTCAGCTTATATGTATCAGCCTTTGTGCGAAGAAATAAAGAATAATAAGAGCAAGGGAACTAAATGTGTATTGACCCAGACAAATGAAGAGGCTGCTATTATGGTAGCTCTTCTGAGAAAGAATGGAATAAACAGCCGTCTGATCCAATCAATGGACGGATTCGATTTCTCTAATCTGGCAGAGATGCGCTATTTTCTCAAGTACATTGATAAACGAATTGAAGGAACTCCTGTCATAACAGAAAAGATTTGGAATGAGGCTAAATCTACGTTGAATACAGCATATGCGACAAGCGAATGCCTATTCTATGTACAGCGTTGTGTCGAGAGTTTTGAACGAGTAAATCGAGTTAAGTATTATACTGATTTCAAGGAGTTCGTCCACGAATCTTCATTAGAGGACTTTAATGATTTCTCTGGTACAGACGTCATTGTATCGACTATACATAAGGCTAAGGGCCGCGAGTTTGACGATGTACATATGCTTGTTTCAAGCAAGATGAGAAACGGAAGTGATGAAGAACTTCGCCGACTTTATGTGGGTATCACTCGAGCAAAGAAAAGATTATTTATTCATACAAATACTAATAATTTTAGAGGATGTCCGTTCACGTTCTTCTATAAATGTGAAGAGCAGTTTGAGCTTCCTGATGATGTAATTATCCCATTGTCTCATCGTGATGTATTCTTGGGCTTTTTCAAGAATATTAAACGAGATGTTTTGATGCTCAGAAGTGGTGATGAACTAGACTATAAAGATTACAAGCTTATAGAGAAGACGTCAAACAAGCCTGTTGCTCGACTTTCTCAGAGTATGGCAAAGACCATTGATGAATGGAAGACAAGAGGTTATGAAGTACAGTCGGCTGTAGCAAAATTTATAGTAGCATGGAGACCTAAAGATGCCCCAGTAGATGAGGCATATACCGCTGTACTGCTCTCAGATCTTAAGTTAAGTGTGGTTGACACGACAGTAGATGGCGATAGTCTTCCTTGTTGTAATCTAGATGGAGATGAGCAAGGGAGAGATATTTGCTATGGTGAAGCGTAGGAGGGCATTCATCTGCTACACAATTAGAGCAGCCAAGCATCCTTGACAGCTCTCGTTTCGATAATGGTCTCTCAATAAGAATACGTAGACATAGACCTTGCCATCTGAAACAGAATAAATGAGGCGATGTTCTTTGTTGATGCGGCGAGACCATTTCCCTTGGAGATTATGCTTGAGAGGCTTGTGGTAACAATACTAATTCCATAGGTCTTCAAGTTTTGTCGTTTTGTAATTCCCTGAAGCTATGATTTTATCACCGTCATTGATTGCATCTATGATTTTTGAATTAGACAAGATGTAATCTGTCTCGCTAATTCCTTTGAGGACTACTTGAATCTTTTTCATAACTACACAGAATTTCAACTATAATTATTCAATTAGAGCTGCCAAGGAGCCTTGACAGCTCTTGTTTTATGAAACTTTACCGTATTCGTATATACTATCGCTAGCGAGATCTATTTCATCATTCCAGAAAACGCAAGTGCGACTGCTGTCCATTTGAACTTGGCGGAAAAGACCGTCGACTTCGACTAATGCTCGGAAACTAGGTAGTGTTGCGATGTCATCTTTCACATCGTATATCACCTTCTTCCCATCGTCGAATTCGACAGATAATAGATAGTCATCCAGTGCGGATAATGCTTTGATGCGTGGAATCATAATGGTGGTAATCAAAAGTTTTAATGTAGAATAATCCAACGTGTTTGTTGTAAATCGCTGAATACGATGCAAAGTTAATAAATACTATCGAATTGTCCAAGGTTTCATTAATCAATTACTCAATTAGAGTCCCATGAAGAGTGACTATTTCCATTTTGGAAACAACCATGCCTTTACTAATCACATCCAAATGCGAAATGCCCATTTCGGAAATGGGCATTTCGGAATCATATAATTCCTACAAGTAGTAGGAGAATACAAACGCTATGATATCCAATATATAACAAACAACGAGCTTTTTCGATAGTTTAACAATGCTAATGGCGAATAAGTCATTCTTTTTCCTTATATTTGCACTTTCTAAGAAATAAAAATAGGATGGAACCGTTAGCAGAACGAATGAGGCCAAGAAGCCTGGATGGATATGTCGGACAAAAGCATCTTGTCGGACAAAATGCTGTATTGCGCAGAATGATAGAATCAGGACGCCTTGTTTCGTTCATTCTTTGGGGGCCTCCAGGTGTGGGAAAGACCACCCTCGCAAAGATCATCGCACAGACACTCGACTTGCCTTTTTATACGTTGAGTGCCGTTTCGAGCGGTGTGAAGGATGTGCGCGATGTGATCGAGCGAGCTAAGAAAGACTTGTTCTTTGACAAGCGTTCTCCTATTTTGTTCATTGATGAAATCCATCGTTTCTCGAAATCTCAGCAGGACTCTTTGCTCGAGGCTGTTGAAAAAGGAACGGTTACACTTATCGGTGCAACTACCGAGAATCCAAGTTTTGAGATCATCCGTCCGTTGCTTTCGCGTTGTCAGGTTTATACTCTACAGCCTTTGGGAGAGGACGATTTGCTCGGTTTGCTCGATAAGGTCCTGAAGGAAGATATTTATATTTCGAAGAAGAAGATTGAGGTCAAAGAGACTCAGGCAATGCTTCGATATGCAGGAGGTGATTGTAGAAAGTTCTTGAATATTATCGACCTGGTTTGTTCGGACGATGATGGATTCGATTATGAGGAGGATGAAGATGATGACGCTGAAAGTGAGTCGGAGGCAACGACTATCGTAATCGATGATGCTCGCGTGATTGCCCGATTGCAGGCAAATCCGATGGCTTATGACAAAGACGGCGAAATGCATTACGATCTTGTTTCGGCTATGATCAAGAGCATCAGAGGAAGTGATCCTGACGGTGCAATTTATTATATGGCTAGAATGATTGCCGGAGGCGAGGATCCTGCGTTCATTGCCCGACGACTGGTGATTTCTGCTTCTGAGGATATTGGTTTGGCCAATCCGAATGCTTTGCTTTTGGCTAATGCCGCATTTGATGCAGTTCAGAAGATCGGTTGGCCTGAAGGAAGAATCCCATTGGCTGAGGCTTGTGTCTATCTTGCTACTTCTCCAAAAAGTAACTCGGCTTATATGGCAATCAATTCTGCCTTGCAGTGCGTTGAAACAACTGGTAATGTCCCTGTGCCTTTGCATCTGAGAAATGCTCCGACAAAACTGATGGCTCAGATGGGGTATGGCAAGGAGTACAAATATGCTCATGACTATGAAGGTCACTTTGTGAATCAGCAATATCTGCCGGATGCTTTGATGGGTACTGCTTTCTATAAGCCACAGCAAAATGCTCAGGAGGATAGGATAAAAGCGCACATGCAAACACTTTGGGGCGAAAGGTATAAATGAAAAGTGTAATTATAGATTGCATATAGTGTGAATTTTATATACATTTTTAAATATATATAGATATTTCCCAAGAAAAAGTTTGCTGAACTATAAATAATATTTATATTTGCAAGGTTGAAAGATGAACGAAATTTGATTGCATGTTGTTCGGTTTTTCAATAATTTCGTGGAAAAAAGAAATTAATTTTTAATAAACTATATTTTAAGTGTTATTTAAGTATTGACAAAATGAAGAAGTACAACTTTAACGCAGGTCCATCGATTCTCCCACGCGAGGTCATTGAACAGACAGCAGCAGCTTGTCTTGATTTTGATAATTCCGGACTTTCTCTTATGGAAATTAGCCACCGTGCTAAGAACTTCCAGCCAGTTGTTGATGAGGCAGAGGCTCTCATGAAGGAACTCCTCGACATTCCAGAGGGTTACAAGACTATTTTCCTTGGAGGTGGTGCTTCGCTTGAGTTCTGTATGGTTCCATTCAACTTCCTCGAGAAGAAGGCTGCTTACCTTAATACAGGTGTTTGGGCATCAAAGGCTATGAAAGAGGCTAAGTTGTTCGGTGAAGTTGTAGAGGTTGCAAGTTCTAAGGATAAGAACTTTACTTATATCCCAAAGGATTTCGTTATCCCAACTGATGCTGATTATTTCCACATCACAAGCAACAATACTATCTATGGTACTGAAATCCGTAAGGATATCGATTCTCCAGTGCCATTGATCGCAGATATGTCTTCTGATATTCTCTCTCGTCCAGTAGATGTTAGCAAGTATGCAATGATCTACGGTGGTGCTCAGAAGAACCTTTCTATGGCAGGTCTTACTTTCGTTATCGTTAAGGAAGATGCTCTCGGTAAGGTTAGCCGTCAGATCCCAACAATGCTTGACTATCGCACTCATGTAAGCAAGGGCTCTATGTTCAACACTCCTCCTGTAGTGCCAATCTACTCAGCTCTCATGAACCTCCGTTATATTAAGGCTCATGGCGGTGTAGAAGCTATGGACAAACTTGCTAAGCAGCGTGCAGAGATCGTTTACGGTGAAATCGACCGCAATAAACTCTTCGTAGGTACAGCAGAGGAAGATAGCCGTTCTTTGATGAACATCACATTCGTTCTCAAGCCAGAGTATCAGGAACTCGAGAAAGAATTCATGGAGTTCGCTACTTCAAAGGGTATGGTTGGTGTTAAGGGTCACCGCGATGTTGGTGGATTCCGTGCATCTTGCTACAATGCAATGTCAATCGAAGGCGTTGAGGCTCTCGTTGCTTGCATGAAGGAATTTGAGGCAGCTCACTAATTCATAATTGATAAATTCGACAACGGCTATGGGTATCTCTATTTCTTATAAGGATCCGAATTTCGGAAAAGGTCAATTCGGTAAGGAAGATCAGACTTCTATTCCGTTGTTCGAATATAACTATCCAAAATCAATGAAAATTCTTATTGCAACAGAAAAGCCATTTGCAGCAGCTGCTGTGAAGGCTATGGAAGAGATTATCACTGCCGCAGGTATTGAGGTTGTGAAGCTCGAGAAATATACAGAGAAGAAGCAGCTTCTCGAAGCAGTAGCTGAGGTTGATGGAATCATCATCCGTTCAGATATTGTCGATGCAGAGGTGCTCGATGCTGCTAAGAACTTGAAGATCGTTGTTCGTGCCGGTGCAGGTTTCGATAATATCGACCTCGCTGCAGCTACAGCTCACAATGTAGTAGCAATGAACACTCCTGGTCAGAATGCTAATGCAGTAGCCGAACTCGTATTCGGTATGCTTTTGTTCCAGTGCCGCAACCAGTTCTCTGGCGCAGCTGGTACAGAGCTCATGGGCAAGACTCTTGGTCTTCATGCATTCGGAAACGTTGCACGCAACGTTGCACGAGTAGCACTCGGTTTCGGTATGAAGGTTTATGCTTACGACCCATTCCTTACTAAGGAACAGATCGAGAGCATGGCTGGTGTTACAGCTGTCGCTTCTATCCCAGAACTCTATAGCACTTGCCAGTATGTTTCTTTGCATTGCCCAGCAACAAAGGAGACTATCGGCAGCATCAACTACGATCTCCTCAAAACTATGCCAAAGAATGCATGTCTTATCAATACAGCTCGTAAGGAGGTTATCGATGAGGCTGGCGTTATGCAGTTGATGGAAGAACGTGCAGACTTCAAGTATATTGCAGACGTTAAGCCAGCAACAGCTGATCAGTTCGTTGAGAAGTTCGGTACTCGCGTGTTCTTTACTCCAAAGAAGAGCGGTGCTCAGACTGCAGAGGCTAACAGCAATGCAGGTATTGCTGCAGCTAAGCAGAGCGTTGGCTTCCTCAAAGAGGGCATTGACAGATTCAGAGTAAACTAAAAACTGCAATTTCTGCGGTAAATATATTATATCCCGGAGCGTAAAATGCGCTTCGGGATACAAACGTTAAAAATGGAAAACTCTATTCTCCTTTGGGATCATCTTGCAGAAATCGTTCTGGCTTTCTCTTTGAAAATGCCAGTGCCAATGAAGCTATACTTCGGCAATCTGTATGATGAAAGGAAGGTTAGTCTTGATGTAGAGGAGTTTGATGCAACACTTTCGGAAATGATCGGCTCTATGATCGAGGAAGTGAAGCAGGGAAATCTCATATTAAGCTATTCTTTCGATGAGAAGGAGAATCTAATAATTAAAGTAACAAAACAAAATGGCAAAAGTTCGTCCTTTTAAGGGCCTTCGCCCTTCTCCGGAATTGGCTCCTGTGGTTTCATCTCGTCCATACGACGTGCTTTCTTCGCAGGAAGCTTACGACGAATGTCTCGGTAATGAGAAGTCTTTGTATCATATCATCAAGCCTGAGATTAATTTCTCGCCTATGGTTGATGAGCATGATCCACAAGTATATGATGTAGCAGTAAAGCAGTTTGAGAAGTTCCAGAAGGAAGGTTGGCTCGTTCAGGATGAGAAGCCTTGCTACTATCTATATTCTCAGACAATGCAAGGTCGTACTCAGTACGGTTTGGTAGTTGCTGCATGCGTTCAGGATTATGTTTCTGGTGCCATCAAGAAGCATGAACTCACTCGTGCTGATAAGGAAGAAGATCGCATGAAGCATGTGCGCTGCACAAATGCTAACATGGAGCCAGTTTTCTTCGCATTCCCGGACAATGCTGTTTTGGCTGAGGTAATCGAGAAGACAGCTGCAAAGCCATCGGTTAATAAGTTTACTTCGGCAGAAGGATTCGGACATGAGGTTTGGGTAATTGATGATGCTGAGCTTATTGAAAAGATTACTGCCGCATTCGATGCAATCCCAGCTCTCTATATTGCAGACGGTCACCATCGTACAGCAGCTGCTGCCCGTGTAGGTCTTGAGAAGGCACAGAACGATCCAAATCATACTGGTAATGAGGAATACAACTTCTTCCTTGCAGTTTGTTTCCCTGCTTCTCAGCTTAAGATTATGGATTACAACCGTGTGGTTCGTGATCTCAATGGCCTTTCAGACGAAGAGTTCCTTGCAAAGCTTGCTGAAAACTTTGTGGTAGAGAAGAAGGGCGCTGATGAATATCGTCCAGTTGCTCTCCATAATTTCTCACTTTATCTCTCAGGAGAATGGTATTCTCTCACAGCAAAGCCAGGAACATACGATGACAACGATCCAATCGGTGTGCTTGACGTATCTGTTTCCTCAAATCTTATTCTCGATAACATCCTTGGCATTAAGGACCTTCGTCGTGATAAGAGAATCGATTTCGTCGGCGGTTTGCGTGGACTTGGCGAGTTGAAGCGTCGTGTTGACAGCGGAGAGATGAAGGTGGCACTCGCACTTTATCCGGTGTCAATGGATCAGTTGATCAATATTGCCGATTCTGGTAATATCATGCCTCCAAAGACAACTTGGTTCGAGCCGAAGCTTCGTTCTGGCTTGATTGTTCATAAATTGGATTAATAACTAAACGTGCAACAAGTTAAGTATATTATAAAATATCTGCTCTCATTGGTAAGTGAACCTGAGCAGACTTGGAAATACCTGTCAGAAGGAGATGTAGATGAGTCGAAGCCTGATTATGTGCAGACCAATTACTATCTCCCTTTGATGGGAGGCGTTGCAATAGGCATTTTTATATTGGTCGGATGGGGAATAGACTTCAACATCGAAAAGGCAATGAAGGGTGTTGTCATTTTCCTTGCAGCATATTTTGCTGGTCCGTTTCTGGCAACTGCGATTCTTCGTCAGGTCAATAGAAAAGCCTTTAAGATAGAATTAGCTGAGGATAAGCTGCAGGTTTTTGTGGCATATTGCATGGGTTTCTTAATGATAATTCAGCTATTGTCGGCAGCTTTCCCGACTGTCAAGTTCATATCATTTAGTGCATTGTACCTGTTCTATATTGTTTGGTGTGCGTCTGATTTGTTTTTCGGAATCACCGAGAACAACAGATGGAAGTTCTCTGCCTTAGGGTTCTTTATCATGTGGATCGCCCCAAAAGTCATAGAATACATAATGTCATTAATGATCAGGTAATATTTGGAATTAGAGAATCATGGCAAACGCAAATAAGAAAAAACAACCTAAAGCTAATTCGGTCTCTATCCGCAATAAACGAGCGACTTTCGATTATGAGGTGCTCGATACTTTTACTGCGGGTATAGTGTTGACCGGCACAGAGATTAAGTCTCTTCGTGCTGGAAAAGCAGGCTTGACCGATAGCTTTTGTATATTTGACCGAGGAGAATTATGGGCAAAGAATGTTTACATTGCTGAATATTTCTATGGCACATATAATAACCATAATGCTCATCGGGATCGAAAACTACTCCTTACAAAGAAAGAACTTCGAGGCTTGGCTGCCGATAGTAAAGAGCCGGGTTTGACTATTGTTCCATTAAAGGTTTTTATTAATGATAAAGGCTTGGCAAAGATGGATATCGCTCTATGTAAGGGTAAGAAAGAATATGATAAGCGTGAAACTTTGAAAGACAAAGAGGATCGCAGGGCAATGGATAGAGCTCGTAAGAATTATTGATTTATGCAATACCAATCACAACTCCTGGAAAATGCAGTTGAGGAATTTGCGAAACTGCCAGGCGTAGGTCGTAAGACTGCGCTAAGGTTAGTATTGCATCTGCTTCGTCAGGAGCCGGAAAGGGCTTTGCGCTTGGGCGATAGTGTAATTCGCTTGAGACAGGAAGTAAAGTATTGCCAGAAATGCTATAATATTTGCGACTCGGACATTTGCTCGATTTGTTCCGACCCAAGAAGAGATACTACGACAATCTGTGTGGTCGAGAACATCAAGGAAGTAATGGTGGTTGAAAGAACTCGTCAGTTCCATGGATTGTACCATGTCTTGGGAGGCCTTATTTCTCCGATGGAGGGCATCGGACCTCAGCAACTTCAGATTGAAAGTCTTGTTGACAGAGTAAAACAAGGAGAGGTAAGTGAGGTTATTCTTGCTTTGAGTACTACGATGGAAGGCGATACTACCAATTTCTATATTTTCAGAAAGCTGGCACAGTTCCCGCAAATTAAGATTACGACTCTCGCAAGAGGTGTCTCTGTGGGAGATGAGATAGAATATGCCGATGAAATCACACTCGGAAAGTCTATCTCCAACAGAGTTCTATTCTCTGATAACTTTGGAAAAAATGTTTGAACTTAAATATCCGGACCCAGACACTTCAACGCAGCAGGGAAAAGAAGATTTCCCTCTTGTCGATGAAACAGGAAATGTGATTGGCAGAGCCACAAGACAATTCTGTCATAGTGGGTCGATGGCGCTTCATGCAGTGGTTCACCTTCATATTTTTGATAACGAAGGTAACTTGTATCTGCAGAAACGTTCGATGAAGAAAGATATAGCTCCAGGTCGATGGGATACTGCAGTCGGTGGTCATATTGACTATGGCGAATACGTCAAGGATGCTTTAGCGAGAGAAGCTCGCGAAGAACTCGGAATTGATATCTCTGGTATGAATCCGAAACCTCTGTTCAGCTACATCTGGCAATCTTCGGTTGAGAGAGAAGTGGTAAATGCTTTCGCTGTCAGATATGATGGGGTGATTACTCCAGATCATGATGAGGTAGATGAAGGCAAGTTCTGGAGCATGGAAGAACTTCTGGCATCATTGGGAAAGGAAGTCTTTACACAGCAATTCGAACAAGAAGAAATAAAAAGAATAATTGAATACGTTGATAAATATGAAATATAAGGTTTTGATGTTGGCTTGTGCTTTGTTCGGTGTAACAGCTCAAGCTCAGAATGTCGAGAAGGTTGAGATTGGTGATAATCAGAATTTCGGAATAACATATTCTTTGCCTCAGACAGATGTTTGTGCAACATTGAATATGGTTTGCTATCAGATTGCAGCAGGTCCTTATGCCCAATATGCAGAAAAGTATCTTGGACTGAAAGATGTTGCTATGGATGATCAGACAAAGTGGGAGTTGGTATCACTTACAATCGAGGATGTGCCTGTGCCTGATCAGGAGCGCACTTTCCATATCAATTTCCCTGAAAAAGGTGCTTTGCCAACATTCTATTTGACAGAAGATGGCTTTTTGCTTAGCATTAACAGAGAACCGGATGTAAACGAAGTTGCTGCTGTTGAGAAAAAGACTGAGCAAGAACAAAAGCTCGTTCTCAAGGCTTCTGATGTGATGAGTGAAGATATCCTTAGGGCAGGAAGCAAGGCAAAGCAGGCCGAACTCGCTGCAAAGGAAATCTTCAGCCTTAGAGAGAGTAAGCGAGATATCTTGAGAGGTGAGATTGAAAATATGCCAAAGGATGGTGCCTCATTGCAGATTATGTTGGATAATCTTGATGCTCAGGAAAAAGCACTCCTTTCTCTTTTCGTCGGCGTGACTACAGAAAAGCAGGTATCGAAGAATGTCCATTTCGTCCCTTCGAAATCTGTTGACAATAAGGTCTATTTCCGCTTCTCGGAGCATGAGGGACTTGTCGATAACGATGATATGATTGGCGAACCTTATTACATTTCTATTCGTATTACAGAAGATAACAGAATGGAACAACCGGAAGTCGATCCTAAGAAGAAACCTGCTTTGGGCATCGCATATAATGTTCCGGGTAAGGCTCATGTCACTTTGTCTTTTGACGGCGAAATTGTTGCGGAGACAGATATGTTTATGGGTCAGTTCGGACATGTAGAACAGCTCCCAGTCGCTCAGTTTACAGATAAGAAGAAAGTTGTGTCAGCAACATTCAATCAGGTAACAGGTTCAATTAAGACATATGAGCAATAAGACTTGGACTCCGCTTATCATTGCTTGTGCAGGTGCATTCTTTATTTGGTTCGGTATGCGCATTCAGTCAATGCGTCAGCCTGCAGCAGACAATGCTTTATATAAACCATTATCTTCTTCAAACGCAACAGAAGGAGGTATGTCTTCACGTGATGCTACAAGCAAGCTAATATATCTTTTTGACCTTTTGAGAGACAGATATGTTGATACTTTGAACTTGAAGAAGCTTGTTGAAGACGCAATTCCGACAATTATCGAAGATCTGGATCCTCATTCAGCTTATTTCTCAGCTGATGAGTTGAAGGAGGTCAACGAACAGCTTGATGGCTCTTTTTCAGGAATCGGTGTACAGTTTAATATCCAGAATGATACTGTAATGGTGATTCAGGTTATTGCCGGAGGTCCTGCAGAAAAAGTGGGAATGATGGCTGGTGACCGTATTGTCGAGGTTAATGATTCCGTGTTCTGCGGATCAGAATCCGGCATTAATAATACAAAAGTACAAAAGACACTCAAAGGTCCTAAGGGAACTATGGTGAAGATAGGAGTTCGTCGTGCTACTTCTCCTGATGTATTGTATTATGATGTTGAACGCGGAGATATTCCTGTGAATAGTGTCACTGCCGAATATCTTGTCGATGGTAATGTCGGTTATATTCTCGTAGATAATTTCGGACGAAACACATATAATGAATTCTTTACCGCTCTCGTTCATTTGGGAACTATGGGCGCGAAGGGTTACATTATTGATCTTCGTAATAATGGCGGCGGATTTATGGAAGTTTGCTGTCAGATGGTCAATGAATTCCTCGGCAAGAATAATCTGATTGTATATACAGAAGGTAAGGGTGTAGGTACAAACAGAAATGAATTCCGCTCAGATGGACGTGGTATCTTGGTCAATGAGCCTGTTGTCGTCTTGATCAATGAATGGTCGGCATCAGCGAGTGAGATTTTTGCCGGAGCAATTCAGGATAATGACCGAGGTACAATCATTGGTCGCAGATCATTTGGTAAAGGTCTTGTTCAGCAACAGTTCGAATTGAATGACGGTTCTGCTTTGCGTATCACAACAGCAAGATATCATACACCTTCCGGACGTTGTATCCAGAAACCGTATGATATGGGTAAGGGCGATGATTATATGATGGATATCATCAAACGATACGACCGAGGAGAATTCTATTCCCAAGATAGTATTCATTTCGACGATTCCCATAAATTCTATACAAAAGGTGGTCGTGTGGTGTATGAAGGTGGTGGTATTATGCCAGACTTATTTATCCCACAAGACACAACATATATGACACCTTATTATAATCGTTGTGTGAATCTTGGTCTTTGCTATGCTTTCGCATTCAAGTACAATGACGAGAATCGTGAGAAACTTACAAGCTTTACAAGTTTTGAGGAAATGGAATCTTATCTCAAATCTCAGAAATTGATGGATAGGTTTGTGCCATTCTCTACAGCAAAGGCAAAACCAACAACTCCTGATCTTGCAGTGTCAAGAAAAGCGCTTGAAAGACTGATTATTTCTTACATAATGCGTCAGAGTAAGGATGAAAACTATTTTTATCGTGAGTTTAACTCAGATGATGAAGCATATCTTAAAGCAATCAGTGTCATTAAAGAACAATTAAACAAATAAACAGAGATGAACACAAAATCAGAAGCCTTAGATCTACGTTATTTGAGAATGGCAACAATATGGGCTGAAAACTCATATTGTAAACGTCGCCAGGTGGGTGCTCTTTTGGTCAAAGATAAAATGATAATCAGTGATGGTTATAATGGTACACCTACGGGGTTCGAAAATGAATGCGAAACACCTGAGAATACATCGAAAGCTTACGTCTTGCATGCAGAGGCGAATGCTATTACAAAGGTTGCTATGTCAAATAACAGTAGCGCAGGTTCAACTCTTTATGTGACAGATTCTCCTTGTATTGAATGTGCGAAGCTGATTATTCAATCTGGTATCAAGCGCGTGATTTATGGTCGTGCTTATCGTCTTACCGATGGAATTGATTTGCTCACTCGAGCAGGAATTGAGGTCGTTTACAAGCCTATTAAGGAGCTTGGTGGAGATCTTTGATTGTTTTTTATACATTACCATTACCTAATAATATTATGAAGAAACTTTTACTTGCACTATTTGCAGTGTTCGGCCTGGCTTCTTGTGTTGAATCAGTTAAAGAGGCTAAAGATAATAATCAGCGACTTTGGTATGACCGTCCGGCAGAACATTGGTTGGAGGCATTGCCTTTGGGAAACTCTCGTATGGGAGCGATGGTCTATGGCGGTATCTTGGAAGAAGAAATACAACTTAACGAGGAGACTTTCTGGAGTGGAGGACCTCATGATAATAATTCGAAGACAGCATTGCAGTATTTGCCAAAAGTTCGTCAGTTGATCTTTGATGGTAAGGAAAAGGACGCTGAGGATATTATAAACCGTGAGTTCTTCCCAGGACCTCATGGCATGAAATACCTTACGCTTGGAAGTCTAAAGATCATCAATGACAGTATAGGCGTACCGACAAACTATATGCGAGACCTGAATCTTAAGGATGCAACAGCAGAGGTTTCATACGAAATTGATGGAGTAAGATTCTCGCGTAGGATTTTTGCTTCTATGGCAGACGGCGTTGTCGTTGTTAAGTTTCATGCTGATAAGAAAGGCGCACTCAATTTTATCTTAGACCATCAAGTCGATTATGAAAATGAGATAAAAGCAAGTGAAAACTCGTTGACAGCAGTAATTAAGGGCGTAGAACATGAAGGAATACCTTCTGCTCTTACGGCTGAATGCCGCACTGACTTAGAATGTGACGGTTCGGTTTGTGTAATAGAGAAGGATGGTCGTCAGGCACTGAAGATATCTGAAGCTTCTGATGTAACACTTCTCATCTCGGCTGCTACAAATTTTGTGAAGTATAATGATGTTACAGGTAATCCTGTCGTTAAGAATGAAGGTTTTCTTTCAGCTGCACATAATTATTCTTATAATCAGCTTCTTGAACGTCATGTTTCCAGATATCAGGAATTATACAATCGTGTAAACCTTTCGCTCGGCGTCAAGACTCCGAATTATGATCTGACAACATATGATCGTTTGGCAGAGTTTAATGCCAGCCTGGACAGTGTACCTGATCTTGGAATGGTATCTTTGATGTTCAACTATGGAAGATATCTTCTTATTTCGGCTTCTCAAGGAAAGGACGGTCAGCCGGCTAATCTTCAGGGTATTTGGAATAATAAGGCAGATGCTCCATGGGATAGCAAATATACAATCAATATCAATGCCGAGATGAATTATTGGCCAGCAGAAATCTGTAATATTGCAGAAACTGCAGAACCACTTTTCTCTATGATAAAAGATCTTAGTGAAACTGGTGCTGTTACAGCTCGTCAGATGTATGGTTGTCGAGGCTGGATGGCTCATCATAATACTGACATTTGGCGTATTGCTGGTCCTGTCGATGCTGCTGCGTGGGGTATGTTCCCTAACGGCGGTGCCTGGCTCACTACACATCTTTGGGAACATTATCTTTATTCCGGAGATGTCGAATTCCTCAAGGAGTATTATCCTATTATTAAAGGTGCAGCCGATTTCTATCTGGATTATATGCAGGTTCATCCAAAATATGGATGGCTTGTTGTAACTCCTTCTGTAAGTCCTGAACATGGTGGACTTGGTAAGGAATCAAACCTCACGGCAGGTTGCACGATGGATAATCAGATAGCCTATGATGCTCTTTCCCAAGCTCTCGAGGCTGCTGAGGTGCTTGGCGTGGATGAGTCTTACAGAGATACATTGAAAAATGTAATTGCCCAGCTGCCTCCAATGCAAGTCGGTCAATATGGTCAACTTCAGGAATGGATTGAGGATATGGATGATCCAACAGACGAACATCGTCATATCTCACACCTTTATGGACTTTATCCTTCTGACCAGATTACATCCAAAGGAACTCCAGAACTTTTTGCAGCTGCGCGCAAGACGCTGGAACAAAGAGGAGATCAGGCTACTGGTTGGAGTCTCGGTTGGAAAACAAATTTCTGGGCACGTATGCTTGATGGAAATCATGCATTTACGATTATTTCAAATATGTTGCGCCTTCTCCCTCGAGAGAGTTGGATGCCAATTCCGGGGTATGAAGATGGTCGCACTTATCCAAATCTTTTCGATGCGCATCCGCCTTTCCAGATTGATGGAAATTATGGTGTGACAGCAGGTATTGCGGAAATGCTTGTTCAAAGCCATGATGGAGCGGTGCATCTTTTGCCAGCTCTCCCTGATGCTTGGAAAGAAGGTTCTGTTTCTGGTCTCCGAGCACGTGGCGGTTTTGAAGTTTCAATTGCTTGGCAGAATGGATCCATAACTTCGGCTTCCATTAAGTCAACAATTGGAGGTAAACTTGTGGTTCGTATTGGGGATACAGATACGGAATATGAAACTGTTCCTGGTCAGATAGTGAATCTGTAACCACCTTATATCAGGTCTTTGTCAATATAATTAAATATACTTTGGCAGACATTCGCGGAAAACTTTTGCCCAGAAGCAATTAGTTTAGACCAAATGCGAATGTCTGCTTTGTTTATCTGATCCTTGCAAAGATCGTTTTCTACTATACCAAAAACAAACCCTGCATTGAAATTGTCACCAGCTCCAATTGTGCTGATTGTTTTTATTTGTTCGGCCGGGAATTGTGTAGATATAGTGGGAGTGATGAGAGTAAGTGGCTGCCCGCCATTTGTGCAGATAAAATGAGGGCAATGTGGTTTTATGTGGTTCTCGTATACTTCTTTTGGATCAGTTGTACCAAAAAGATAACCAAAATCTTCTGCACTTCCGCGTACGACATCGGCAAAACCAAAGTTCTCTATAATATTGTCAATGGTTTCAGGTATGTCTTTAATGTGGCTTTTTCGGAAGTTGATATCATAATAAATTATTGTTCCGGCTTCGTGCGCTTTGGCAATCATTGAACGGGTGTATTCGCGTATAACCGGGTTGATGGCGAAGAAAGAGCCAAAGATTAGAATGTCATTTTTGCTAAACTCTATATCTTTCACTTTGTCTATATTGAGTTTTGCGTTACCGTGATCTTTGTAAAACTCATATTGGGCGTCATTATCTTCATTTAAAAACGCCATAGAGATATGCGTCTGTGTGCATTTATTCCTTGTTACGGCTTTTGTGGAAACATTATTCTCGTTCATGAAGTTCACTACAATCTCTCCAATGTGATCATCCCCTGTTTCTGTAATCATCATTATCGGTACTTCTGGATTGATTTTGTAGATTGAACGGCCAAGAGAAATCATTGCGTTGAATGTACTGCCTCCAGGAACTGCCGCAATTGGCTGGTCGTTTTTGAAAATTACATCGAGAACGGTTTCTCCGATGCCGAATATCTTTTTTCCCATTTTCTTTGTCCTATTTATTAGATTTACAAAAGTAGCTATTTTTACCGAATAAACAAAAACTTATTTAGAGTTTTTTATATGTATATTATATAATAATGTACGCGCGTATAATAACGGTATGTAAAAAGTTATTAAAACTTTGCATTTCTAAGAGAAAAATGTTATTTTCGCACATTGAAAAATCCGATTTATGAGTACGTATACAGAAATTACATCATGTATTAGTGATGAATTGGCAAGATATCATGAGGAGTTTGAGACAATTCTTCATACCAGAATTCCTTTAGCCGATAATATAATCAGGTATTTCCTCGATCGAAAAGGAAAACAGATGCGTCCTATTATGGCGATTCTTTCAGCAAAAATCGCAAAAGGGGTAGTCTCTAATGCAACAATTAACGGTGCAGTTGCTTTGGAATTACTGCATAATGCTTCGTTGATGCATGATGATGTGGTTGATAATAGTGAACAACGAAGAGGAACAGATACAATTAATAAGGTCTGGGATAACCATATTGCTGTTTTGATGGGAGATTTTTTCCTGGCAAAGTGTCTTGTCAGTAGCAATGCAACCAATTCGTTGGCAATTTCCCGTATTTTAGCTGATATGGTGATTAGATTGTCGGAAGGTGAACTTGAACAGCAATCTAATGCAAGATCTCATATGATGAGTGAGGCTGCATATTTCTCTGTTATTAGCGGAAAAACTGCGTCTCTTTTTGCCGGATGCCTAAAAATAGGCGCTATTTCTGTAGATGCATCGGATGAAGATGTAGAAAAATTAGGAGAGGTTGGCGAGTTGATGGGATTGATTTTCCAGATTAGAGATGATATTTTTGACTATTATCCATCAAACGATGAAGTAGGAAAGCCGACTGGACATGATATTTTGGAGGGAAAAATCACATTACCTCTTATTTTTGCATTGAATCAGACTGCAAATGCAGAGAATTCACGGATGAGAGAACTCGTTTTGAACAATAAAGAGTTTACAAGCGAACAAATTTCTCAGCTTGTTGACTATGCAAAGGCTGTGGGAGGTATAGATTATGCCCAAGCAAAGATGAAAAATTTAGCTTTTAAGGCAAAAAATATACTTTTGACCTTTGGAGATTCTGAATATCGTGAATCTTTGGTGCGCCTTATAGACTACTTCATGGAACGTCAAAAATGATATATTTGATTTCTTGATGTGTCAAATATCCCCGTTTTGACCGGCCTTTTTAAGGAAAATGAGGGGCTAATCAAAAAAAGTGATTAAAAAATTTGGATGCAAGTTGATTTTCTCCTACCTTTGCACCCGCAAACTCAGAACAACGGGGTGTAGCGCAGTCCGGTTAGCGCACCTGCTTTGGGAGCAGGGGGTCCAAGGTTCGAATCCTTGTACCCCGACAAATTAAAGAAAGATGAGCGAAAGCAAGTTGATCTTAAATTTAAATTCTGAGAGAAACGATCTTTGAAATGCCTTGCGAAAAAAAGGCTCCCTAGCTCAACTGAATAGAGCATCTGACTACGGATCAGAAGGTTACAGGTTTGAATCCTGTGGGAGTCACGGAAATGCTCCAATAGCTCAGTTGGTTAGAGCACATGACTGTTAATCATGGGGTCGTTGGTTCAAGCCCATCTTGGAGCGCTTTGCCTCTTTAGCTCAGTTGGCCAGAGCACGTGATTTGTAATCTCGGGGTCGTTGGTTCGAATCCGACAAGAGGCTC
>JAZQOF010000014.1:0-75533 GCA_045627785.1 Bacteroidales bacterium
AACCTCCACTCTTGTCTTGCAAGACAAGAGTGGAGGTTCTCTTTATTCGGCTAATTTAAGAGTGTTACTGATTTTTCGACAACCTGTCTTTTCCTGAATATGGTTGAGTCTGATTTAACAATAAAATTAATATTTAACACATCCCAAAATTTCCGTACTGGAAAAGTTGAGTTTGTACGCCTTTAGTTGAGTTCACTGACTAAAAAAAGTATGCAATCATATTTACACAATCAACTATTTGTTTCATACAACACATCTGTTGTAAAAATACATCAAGTGAATTGTAAAAAACAATCAAAGTGTTGTTTTCGCGCTGATTTTATGATTAATAAAGGATAAATCAACGATAAACACCGAAAAACAAATCTATTTTTGGAGGGTATAAAATAAAATTTTATATTTGCGAAAAATTAAGCAGGAAGATATAATTGCAATAAAATCTAATAAAGCACTGCCAAATAGGGTCAATATGGACCTGTCCCTCGGAACGTGGAACTGGGGTGATACCTAACGTATTGAAAATCAGCTTAGACAAAATCAAAAAATGGCTGATGTTCCCAACTCGTTCCCGAGGTTTTAACGTTAACGAATAATGGTTTATTAACGTCATTTGGAGGTATCTTGCGTTCAAAAGCGCATCTTCAAAGAACAAAATTGTAATGCTATCTGGTAAGATTGGCAATACAACATAAAGTGAAATGTTAGAACTCACTTCTAACTGAATGCAAAGGTACTAAAAATAGCTGAATTACGAAAGGTGTTTCCCGAGAATTTTCCATTGGGAAACCATATTTAACATAAATCGGTTTGAAAAAATCTGAATCCACCTAAGAAAAATCCTGCAACCCCACTTCGTTGCACAATAATATGTGTAATTATTCGTTATTATAAAGATATAATAGACTATTTAAAAAAATAACAAATTACTATCGAATATATGAATAGTTTAATAAAAGTTGTATTACTATTGTTATTGACATTTATTGTTGGAGCATGTAGCGACAACGAGACAGAAACACCTAAAGGGGTATTCTATCCTGGGCAAATAGTTTCGGAAGAATCAATAACAACCCAAGGAGAAATGTCATTCTTCAAAGAAATAGAGATCCCTGACAGCATATTTGCTCTTATGCAGGGTAAATCTTTTAAGGAGGATTGCACATTGCCACGAAGCGATTTGCGCTATCTCTTGTGTCTGCATCGAGACATTAACGGACGTGCAATAGTTGGCGAGATGGTTGTAAACAAGAAAATTTCATCTACAGTTCTCAACATTCTCCTACAACTATACAAGGCAAACTATCCTATTGAGAGAATGCGACTAATTGATTATTGGGATGCGGATGACGAAATGGCTATGCGCAACAACAATTCATCAAGCTTTAATTTCCGCTTCATATCTCACACCACAACAGTATCTAAGCATGGCAAGGGAGTGGCAATAGACATCAATACTCTATATAATCCATACCACAAAATACTTGAGGATGGGACAGAAATCATAGAACCAGCGACGGGCGCACCATACCTTGACCGTAGCAAATCATTTCCATACAAAATAGAAAAAGGCGATTTGTGCTATAAACTGTTTACGGAAAATGGTTTTGAATGGGGAGGTGATTGGACTACACGAAAGGACTATCAACATTTTGAGTTGATAGAAGATTAGTCTCAGGTCTTTAACAAACACTGTCTTTTCCTGAATATGGTTGAGTCTGATTTAACAATAAAATTAATATTTAACACATCCCATAATTTCCGTACTGGAAAAGTTGAGTTTGTACGCCTTTAGTTGAGTTCACTGACTAAAGTGTGCAATCATATATTTACACAATCAACTATTTGTTTCATACAACACATCTGTTGTAAAAATACATCAAGTGAATTGTAAAAACAATCAAAGTGTTGTTTTCGCGCTGATTTTATGATTAATAAAGAATAAATCAACGATAAACACCGAAAAACAAATCTAATTTTGGAGAGTATAAAATAAAATTTTATATTTGCGAAAAATTAAGCAGGAAGATATAATTGCAATAAAATCTAATAAAGCACTGCCAAATAGGGTCAATATGGACCTGTCCCCTCTGATCTTCATGTCCCTCTGACCCTCTTTATTTCATTTTTTATGACGAAAAAATGAAAAAATTTGCAAAACGTCTTGAAAAAGAGGTGAAAAACTTGCAAAACGACTTGAAATTGGGGTGAAAATTAAAAATATACGTTTTGCGCCCTTTTTTTCTAAAAGAATTCTTATTTTTGCGCCCGATTTATATAAATACATAACCCCATAAGAAAAATGAAGAAACAGTATTTTGCGCCTAAATTTAAGGTTGTAGAGATCGATGAGGCAGATATCATCTGCACGAGTCCTGGCGTATCTGCGTTTTCGATTGAAGAAGGCGCAGGCTATGAAGAGGTAGACTGGTAAATCAATGTGTCAAACCGTTAAAAAGCAAAGACAATGAAAAAGTTATTTTTGAGTTTGGCAGCATTGGTGATGACCATGTCTGCCCCTATGATGACCTCTTGTAGCAGCGACCTCGAAGAGGTGGTTCCTGAAGTTGTGACCCCTGAGACCGATACCCATGTGGAGACCCTCACCATCGCCTTCCCCGACCAGGCGGAGACTCGTGTGGGTGTTGGCAACGATAATAAGCTCACCGGCTGGGATGAGGGTGACGAGGTGACGCTGGTGCAAACTGGTTACGAGAAAAAGGAAGAATGGGAAGAGTACAGCTTTAGCCTCAAGGGAACTTACACGTTCTCATGTACTGACGCTGCAAATGGCACATTCAGGGGAACATTGCCAAACGACGTGAGTGTGAAAGACTGTCAGCTTGCTTTCTATAATGCGACGGACTTTGCTGCAGCTCAGAGTTACAAGAGGTTATGCTTTTCGCCAAAGAACCGTGCCTCACAGGACATGAAAGATGTTGTCATGCTGGTGGCAAAGAATGATGGCGAGGGCCATTTTACAATGCAAATCTTTGGTTCTATCCTTGCTGTTACCAACGAAAATAATTACAATATCACAGCAAGTGTGAAGTATCAATTGACTAATGATGATATGTCTCATTATGCGTATTACTATGACTGTGCCGCAAACGACTATATCCAAGCTGATGGCTACTACGGTTTTATGACAAATTATGCTTCCTCCCAAAAACATACATTCACTTTGGGCAAGAATGCACTTACCTACGTGTACCTCCCTGTTTTCAATCTTGTAGGTGGCTATGCGGGCTTCGCCGTTGGTGTGTCAGCAGAGGGTGATGACGAAGATGAGTGCAGCATCGTTCCTTTCAAGACTAATCCTGGCAATGCCAAATTGTTCAAGAAGACTTTGAATCCAATTACAAATGGTAAAGCCAAGAGAACCGGCAACATCGACGTAACCTGGGTGCAGCTCTGGAAGAATGGTCCTAGGTTCGCTGAGTATAACGTAGGTGTAACAGACGGCAAGGCAGAGAGCTACGGCGGCTATTATACATGGGGCGGCAGCAAAGACAAGGATACAGAAAAAACATATTACAACGGTACAGATGCTCTCACAGGCGATAAAGATACTGCCACCAAGCTCTGGGGCGACAATTGGCGCATGCCTACAATGTCAGAACTTCAGGCTCTCATCGACAACTGTACTTCTGAATATACAACAGTCAATGGCGTGAACGGTCGCAGATTCACTGGTAAGGATGAATACGCATCTAACAGCGTGTTCCTTCCTGCTGCTGGCGACTGCGTCTGCAGCGATGTCGTCGGCCAGGGCAGCGGCGGCAACTTCTGGTCTTCTACGCCTGGTGACAGCGACGGCGCGTACGGCCTGTTCTTCATTTCGGACGACCAGTACGTGGACATGTACTACCGCAACGACGGCTGCTCTGTTCGCGCGGTGCTGGCTGAGTAACAGAAATTTGAAATTAGTGGGTCAGAGGGGACAGGTCCACTGACCCACTTGGATATCTGTCACAAAGATAAAGATTATTGAGTGGATCATGAACACCATAGAAAACGAAGGTTCCAAGAGGAATAGTAAGACTTTTGGGCTTTCAGCCCGTTGGGTCGGGTGTCGGGATTTTTTCCCAGGGTGTTGCCCTGGGCTATGAACAGACATTAGCCTTTAATCGCTATTCAGCTCTTGTTCGAGAAAAGCAGGCTGTAGCCTTGCGTAATAATGGGTCAATAGGGTCCGACTTACAACTAATGTGATGTTTTTTACATATAATCTGTTGTTGTTGCTTTAGTTTTTACTTCTTAACTCTGCACCGAAAATCATTCGTAGTTACTTGATGCAGAATGATTCACTTGTATTACTATAACAATTTTAATTTTATGGAAAAAGAAAGAAGTGCTGAGGTTGTGCTTTATCAACCTGATGAGAGGACTAAGCTGGAAGTTCAACTTGATGCCGATACCGTATGGCTTACACAAGCTCAAATATGTGAACTTTTTCAAAAGGTGAAGTCGACAGTAAGCTACCATATTAGCAATATTTTCAAGGAAGGAGAATTGGATGAACGAGTGGTTGTTCGAAAATCTCGAACAACCACTATACACGGAGCTATTCCTGATATGACACAAGACGTGGACGTTTTTTTGTACAATCTTGATGTGATCATATCTGTCGGGTATCGTGTTAAAAGTCTGCGTGGTACACAATTCCGCCAATGGGCGACTACGGTGCTTCGTCAACATCTGCTTCAGGGTTATTCAATCAACCGTCAGTTAGTCGCTGTTCAGGAGCATGTGGATGAACGCTTTGTCCGTATCGAGGATCAGCTGAAGAAACATGAGGAGCAGATTTCTTTCTTTGTGCGTACGAATCAACCGCCACATGAAGGTGTTGTGTTTCAGGGGAAACTTCTGGAAGGAAGAGAAGTCGCTGAAGCGTTGATTAAAAGTGCCAAAAGGGAAGTGATTTTGATAGATGGATATGTGGAGGCAGATACATTTCATATTCTTGAAGTTCGTGATTCTGGGGTTAAGGCTACTATTTATACAGAGAAGGTAGGTGCTAAAATACAGTCACTGCAAACTAATCATGAAGCTGAATATGGAACGGATAGACATATCGATGTATTGCGTTATCGCACTGATTTTCACGACAGGTTCCTTATCATAGATGATGATGTGTATCATTTCGGAGCATCGCTGAAGGATCTTGGGAAGCGACTCTTCGCTTTTGACCTTATGGGATTACCGAAGGAGCTTATAATGAGCCAGGTGCTATAGTCTTCATTTGCACACAAAAATCATTCGTAGTTACTTAATGCAGAATGATTCACTTGTATTACTATAACAATTTTAATTTTATGGAAAAAGAAATTAATGCACAGGAAGTGCAGGTAAATGCTGCAGATGGTAGCATTGTGGATTCTATCGAATCAAAGATCTTCAATATCCGAGGGAAGCAGGTGATGCTTGACAGGGATCTGGCGGTGCTTTATGGGGTTACTACTAGTAACCTTAATAAGGCGGTAATGAGGAATATCAAACGTTTCCCAGATGATTTTATGTTTATTTTATCTGATGAAGAATGGAAATCTTATGAAGACTTGATATTCCAAAATGGAATACCAAAACATGGCGGCTCTAGATTTGCCCCTCATGCGTTTACTGAACATGGCGTTGTTGTATTGGCAAATATCTTAAAAAGTGAAATTGCTATAGAAATGAGCATTAGGATTACTCGAGCATTCGTCCAAATGCGCCATAATATTATTTCATACATTGGTCATGAACAACGTATTGTTTCGATAGAAAAGCGGTTGATTGAGACGGATCAGAAGATTGACCATGTGCTGAACTGTCTGGAAGAAGGTACATTGAAGGAGAAGGCTCATATTTTCTCTGCAGGTCAGATCTATGAAGCAAGGTCTTTTATTGCAGATCTGATAAGTAAGGCAAAATCTTATATAATACTTATTGATGGTTATATCGGTCCACGGACAATAGATCTGCTTGATGCAAGAGCAGATGGTGTTAGGGTTCAGATTATCACGCATTCAATTAATGGTGCCATTCAGGATCTGGTAGATCAGTATAATGTGCAGTTCCCTAACAAGCCTTTATCTATCAGAACATGGAATGTGGAACAACATGACCGTTGGATGATTATCGATGATGTGGTGTGGCATTGCGGTGCATCACTTAAAGATGTTGGTTTGCGCACGTTCGGCATCAATCCAATGGGACTTGATATGAATATTATTATGATGCATATATAATCTGGTTACATAGATGTTTGAAATGGGCGGTCTGTGAAGATCGCCCATTTTTCGTTTATTCAACAATGTCATCTTTTCCTTCAATTCTTTTTCGTTTGACGGTATGTTTTAGTTTGCCAATAAAGAAATTGAGTTCAAGAGACGATTCTGTTTCAGATGTCTGCAATTCTGGAATAACGATGTCTGACAGTACTTCTCCAAATTGTTTCATCATGGATTTTTGAACTTCAGGATCTTTTTCTTGATGCATTTCGTTTAGTCCAGTTTGGATTTTCCTGACCTTAGCGTATGTCTCGATTATGGCAATTGTTGCTTTAATTGCTTTCTCTCCTTTTAAGATTGTCGCAAGCATGTATAATCCTTTTTCTGTGAAGAGTTTTGGGGTATAACGAGCACCACCATAATTGTAACTTGAAGTCAAAAATTTTGACCTCAAGTTTACAATCTCCTGATAATTAGGCTCTATGATATAGCCAGGAGGAAACTTTTCGGGATTGTTTTTTACTGCTTGGTTTATGTGTTTTGTTTCAACACCATAAACATTGGCTACTACAGAGTCGAGTAATACCATCTCATCTCGAAGTGGGATTAACTTGCTCTGCAAATCAATTGAGTTCAGCTCAAGGGCAGAATTCTGCACTTTGCCTTCATTTGCTTTTTGTTTCATAAAATAACATTATATAACATGTGGTGATTACACTATGGTAATTACAATCGCAAAGATAAGATATATTTTGATTAATTAAATTTTTCGTGAAAAAAAACGAACAAAATTTTGTTTATTAGTATTAGTTGTCTATATTTGCAGCACATAAATTGCTAAAGCTACCGAACCGACCAAAGAAGTAGACACCAAGCATAGAAAGTTATAGAATCGCGAAAAAGAAGTGTTCGTGATTCTGTAACCCTAATATGCGTCGTTCTTGGTCGGTTCGGTGTATTTTAAACAGGCATGAATGCAGAAACAACGGTTCGCCCTTGTAGGTGTCTTGGGGGTGGGTAAGGTCTCCGCCCTCTGGATATCTTTTCTTATTCATTATTTATTATCTATCAAGCATGGATCAGGAAACACAAGAATGTTGTAACTACAACGCAAAGAACCAGTTCATTCAGAAGTTCACCAAGGAAGTGATAAAGGCTGGAAAGAGATTCGACAAGACTGCCTGTGAGCGTCAGAAGTTCCTTTATCATGATGTTTACATTACGTGGCTCGACAAGTGTCCGCGCACATACACTATGCGCGATATACGCAGCATGCATTATGCCATCAAGGACTCGATGGAGTGTGACTGCAAGGAGGAGGCAGAGGATAAGAATTTCCGCGATATCTTTGCGAATCTGTCGCAGAAGCTAGAGACGTTTGTCGAGGAAGAGCTGGACTATAACAGCAGTCATCAGTGTGCGTGTCAAACTTCGGCAGCTCTGGGTTTGGGCGATCCGAACAGCGTAATCGGAAAACAGCTTTGCGAGAAGGGGCGTCTGTATTTCGACCGCTCGGTCCTTATGGGCTTTATGAACAAAGATTATACCTGGAAGAAGACAAAATCACTAAAGATGAAGATGATTGCGTATTGGGTAGTGCTGTTTTGCCAGACCATGAAAGTAGAAAAACAATGGGAATGGGCAAGTAAATTTTGGCCGGAATATAAAAATCTTGCACAATATTACAGCGAAGCGCTGAATAATGATGATTTGGATAATAATGACTTCGTAGAAATCAGACGCATTTTTACTCCTGTCTAATTTATTATAATTTAATAGTTTACAAATTTCCCTATAGGGTTTTCGGTATTTTTTATCGGAAACCCTATAGGTTTTTTTTGTGCCTTTGGGTACAGGTATAGGGTTTTTGAGCCTTCACTATAGGGCGCTATAGGGTTTTAAAGATTTTAGAGTTCGTAACTTTGCATCGTCAAAACAAAAAACGTTCTTTGAAATACTGAAAGAAATTGAAAATCCCAGGGAGGGATTGAGACGAAAGGAAGAAACTTTCGCCTCTCGTCGTGTATCTATCACTTCTATTGTACTGCCTCATGCGTACATTATTAAATAAATTAAAAGTTAAAATTGAAAAATTAAAAATTATTAGTTTTATGAGAACAACAATTTCAATTATCGTATCTGAACGCTATGGTAACATTCGTACTATTTCAGATCGTGAAGGCAACGTCTTGTATTGCCTTAAGGATATCCGCAAGATATTCGATCTTTCAAGAGAAGATTCTCGTCTTTGGCTCAGGGAAGGTGGCGTAGCAGATAAATATCTCTTGCCAAACCGTGCAGCTGGCAAGTATGTTGCTCGTTTTGCAGACCTTAACAATGTTGAGGATTTTCTTGCTTCCGCAGGCTTGTTTGCTTCAAGTAAGGACTTTGTGAACTGGCTTAAAAAACAATAACAGTTTCAAGTTTTAAGCATAACTGCTTAAGCGTTTTATGCCACTGCGCGTGGCAGCGCCTTATTTCTTGCCTTGATGCAAGAAACAAGGAAAAGAAAATCAAGGCTGAACCTGTAGAACTAAAAACTAATAAAGTTAAGCTAATGCAGCCAAACGCACTTCGTTTGATCGGTGCCTACATTTACGCTTACCTTTATAGTTTTTCTTCACGTTCTCCAGCTGATGCCCTTGGGCTCCGAACGCGTTAGAGAATTAAAAATTAAAAGTTAAAAATTAATAGTTAGCGCGTCAGCCTAATTATCAATTGTCAATTATCAATTATCAATTATCAACTATTAATTATCAATTAGATCTATGGAAACAAAAATCATGAAGGTGGCGCAGGAAACTGGAGAGTCTCGCGTCGCTGGTTCTATCCAAGTCAACAGCATCGTGCTCTGTGATCTCGATGCGTTCCGCAAGGATAACAAACTCCAGAATGCTGTAGTTGCCGACACTCTCGGCAATCTCGCACAGTGCAAGTTCTATGCAGGCGATATCGTAGCTGTCAAGCTTCAGCATAGTGTGCGTGAGGTTGAAGGTCGCTATTACAATGAGGTTGTCGCAAGAGACATCGTTAAGTTAAGCTGAAGAGCTTAAGCGGTTTTAAAGCTTGCCAGCTTTACCGGCTAATGCCACTGCGCGTGGCAGCGCCTTATTTCTTGCCTTGATGCAAGAAACAAGGAAAAGAAAATCAAGGCTTAACCTTCTTAGCTAAAATTAACGTAAATTTTCCTAAAGCAGCCAAACGCACTTCGTTTGATCGGTGCCTGCTTTTACGCAAAATTTCCATTATTTTCTTCACGCTCAGAAGCTGATGCCCTTGGGCTCCGAACGCAGTACTAATTATAATAAGAATAATAAAACTTATAGTGCTGCTGATGCCCTTAGGCTCCGAACGCAGTGCTAATTATAATAAGAATAATAAAACTTATAGTGCTACTGATGCCTTTGGGCTACGAACGCAGTGCACGTACAGGGTGTGAATTATGAAGCACTAAATATAAGATAATTAGTACTACATATTATATAATAAGGAAAACTTCTGGAAAGTCAGAAGATGGATTCTTTTATCTTTTCAACTACCTCGTCAAAATATGGTTGTCGCAGTCTGGTAATCTTCCTGATAACATCTCTTTCAATGTTACCAACAAGTAACTGACATTTGACATAACTTTGTTTGGACATCGGGGTAACAAGCATTTCGTTAGATAATGGATAACAATACTGAGGATTATAGGCTTTTGATGATATCATGCTTAAATATATAAAACCTTCATCTTCCTGTAGTTCATCATTACTAACAATAAGTGCCGGATGGGGCTTAAAGGTACCGTCGGGGAACAAGAAACTTACCTCGACAATATCTCTTTGATGATATTTCATACTTAGAGTTGTTGAGAGAAATTTCTTGTTGCATTAAGTTTTGATGTTAGCAGGAAAGCTTCACGCTCTTCCTCGGCAGTCCATTCTTCTGTGTTGACCTCTTCTATAAGTTCAAGAGTGTCTTCTAAATCTACTTTCATGTTACAATAATGTTGATTATAAATTATGGTTTTTAAGTTGATGGTGCAAAGATATGCATTTTCCAATACATTCCAAAATTTATCTTCAATTTTCAATTTTGAATTATCAATTATCAATTAGTTAACCCCTGAGTTGAAGCGGTTTTGAGGTTTTCTCGAGAACAAAATGGCCATTTACTCCAAGCCTCTCGACTCGCAAAATTCAGGAATTTATGGAAACAAAAAACAACATTCAGTTAGAGAGTGTATTCTCTTTCAAATCTACTAACCTTATAGATAGGGCTTCAGAAGGAGCTCTTATCATACCAGATGACAAGACTATCGAGTTACCATTCATCAACCGCAAAGGTAAGTTCGTTCTCAGTGAAGAAGGTAATTATGTGTTCGTGCCTTCACGTTCCCGCAAGCGCATCTCTGTAAGGCTTATCAGCGAAGATGGTTTCTGGGCTTGCATCTCTCAGACAGGCAAGCTCTACCTCAATGTAGTGCTTGATCTCAACGCTCAGAACTACGATCAGAAGATCTGCGAGGCAGAGGATCATTTCGAGGATCTCACGTCGTTCCTCGACGAGAACAAGGGCTTTGTGCTTGATACTATCAACCACCAAATGACTAAGTACAATGAACGAAAGGCACGTGATTAATGTGGGTTACGTCACCCACGCTTTCGATAAGATCTGGAAACCTATCACAAATCGTGATGAGTTCTTGGCGGTGCTTAACCTTCCGCAGGTTCGCACTATCATAGATGATATAAGAGCTGGCGGTACTAAAGCAGACAAGCAGAAATTGAAGCAGAAACTGCCAGCATTCTTCTTTATGGGAAGGACTGCGGATTCACTGCCAGGCAGTCGTGTGAAGGGCAATCTTGTGCCTACAGGTCTTGCCATGATCGATGTCGATGATATTGAAAATCCAGAAGAAATCTATGAAAGATTCAAAGAAAACGGAGAGTTCAGACTACTCCTCTCGCACCGAACACCGTCAGGTCACGGAGTTCGTTTTGTGGTTGCTAAACCAGATGCAGTATCAATAGAAGAGGTACAGGCAAAAGTTGCACAGATGCTTGGAGTGAAGCTAGATACAGCTTGCAAGGATATTTCAAGATTGAGCTATGCGTGTTTGCCGGAAGACATCTTCTTTTTAGATGAAGAAATGTTCTTCATCAACGAAAACGAAGACAAAGACGAAAACGGGGCTTCGCACGAAAACGAAAACAAAACTGCGTACGAAAACGAAAACACAGTTGAGACTGTGTACGAAAACGAAGACGGGACTGCGTACGAAGACGAAAACAAAAACGAAAACGATAACCATAACGATAACTATTCTTTTCCGAGTGAGTACGAAGGTGTATCGTACAAGAAGATCGTAGAGTCGCTGACTGATCAGATGGGCGGTGCACCAGCACATGGATCGCGTAATCAGTTCATCTTCGCTATGGCTTGTTTGCTCCGTCACATCTGCAACGATGATCCGGATTGGATAATGCATGTTATTCCGACGTTCGGTGAGTCACGCGACAAGGTAAGGTCGAGCGTGATGAGTGCCTGCAATCGTAATCAGACAAGTACGATGCCTAAGCTGCTCGCAAATGCCATCAAGTCGGCTCGCGACGGTGTGCACGACGAAGAGAAAGAAGATGCGTGGGCTACGCCTCCGCAGATGCCGGGCAATATGCCTCGCCTTATCAATCTCGCAACTATCAATGTGCCTGATTATATCGTGCCTACGACTTCGCAGTGTATCTTCCCTGCGCTCGGTGCGCTCATCTCAAAGGTGTGCTTCCGCTATATAGATAATGTATTGCACGAACCTTCGCTGATGCACGTTCAGGTCGGTAAGACTGCATCGGGTAAGGGCTACATCAACGAGCCGTTCAAGATCCTTGCAAAGGATATAGAGAAGGCTGATGAAGAGGGTCGCTACGCTGAGGAACAATGGCGTTTGGATTGCAGTCAGCTGGGTGCAAACAAGAAGAAGCCAGCTCGTCCGGATGTTGCCATCCGCATGATCTCACCGAATATGACAAATGCAATCTTCGTGCAACGTCTCATCGACTGCGCCCGTCATGGCATGAAGCGTATGTTGGGTAAATACAATGAGATTGAACTGCTCGACGACCTCGCAAAGGGTGCAAGCGGTGGCAGAAAGGAAGTCGGCAAGATCTTCCGTCTCGCCTTCGACGGTGACGATTACGGCCAGGAGCGTTTCGGTGCTCAGGCTGTATCGGGCAAGGCTGCAATACGTCTGAACTGGACTGCTTCGAGCACAGTTCAGAACGTGAAGAACTACTTCCAGAATATGATTTCCGACGGTACTCTGAACCGAATTTCATTCTCTTACATCGAGCCTCAGCCGCGCCATGAAGTGCCTGTCACAGGTATCTACGAACAGGATTACGAGGATGCCCTTCGTCCGTATGTCGATAACCTTCAGCGCGAACTGAAGCCGACGCATAAGTTCGGGGATGTGATCAGGAAAGTCTCAGTCGGCAAGGATCGCTTGGGACGTGAGGCGTGGCAATACAGGATCGTTGATCCTTCAAAGCCATACATCATCGAACACGCGGATGGTCGCCTGGAAGTGTTCTGCCCTGAGGCCTTCAAACTCGCTGAGGAACTGAATCAGGAAAATATCAACACGGTAACGCTCTCGGGCGACGACATCTATGATTCGTTTACCTATCGCGCAAACGTGATTGCCTACAAGAAAGCTATGATCCTGTACCTCGCCAACGGCTGTGTGTGGGATGAGAGTTTCGCAGACTTCGTGCGCTGGTCGGAACAATATGACCTTTGGTGCAAGATGCAGCTCTTCTCGGAACGCGCCAATCAGGTTATGGATGGAGAGACCTTTACTGGAAAGGCTAAAGGGCCTGAAAATATGCTCTGTTTTTTGCCTAGGAGATTCACACGTACAGATGTCATTGCTTTGCGTCGCAAGAGAGGAATGAGTCCAAATCCGAAATCTCAGATCGCTAACTGGAAGCGTTTCGGCTTTATCATAAGTCTACCTGATGGCTCATTTGAAATAGTAGCGCAGGGTGTAAGTTGTAAGTTGTAAGTATTTTTGCCACTACTATTATGCGAATCATAACAGAAATCATAATACATTGCAGTGCCACACCTGAAGGTAAGGATTTTCATGCCAGCGACATCGATCGCTGGCATAAGGCACAAGGTTGGCGTAAGATAGGTTATCACTATGTGATAGATCTTGACGGAACGGTAGAGAAGGGTCGCGAGGACTGGGAGATTGGCGCACATTGCCTCGGTCACAATGAGAACTCCATCGGCATTTGCTACATCGGTGGTGTCAGTTCCATCGGCATACCTAAGGATACAAGAACATCAGCCCAATGCGAGTCGTTGCGTGAGCTGGTGCAAAAGCTCCAAAGGCGTTATCCTTTAGCCACTATTCACGGACATCGTGAGTTTGCCAAGAAGGCCTGTCCTTGCTTTGATGTGAAGAAAGAGTTTTGCTGATTTATTCCAGAGCCTGCATCATTTGTTCGTTGAACCAAAATTCAGTTTTGTTGAATATATGCGGAAAATATGTGTTATCAAATGTAAAATCCTTGCATTTGGGCGGTGCAGAACGTATATTTGCAATAGAAAAACAACAACTAAAATCAATACAGCTATGAAGAAGTTCTATCAGTCATTAAGCGTTATGCTTTCAGTTCTTTCATCGCTCGTTATGGTTTCTTGCGATGATGATGTACAGCGTTCAATCGAGCTGTCAGGTTCTTGGAATGGTGATTTCGGTATGTATTATGTCGATGGTAAGGGTCGTGAATGGGATTCATACGATACAGATATTGTGTTCTACCCGGATTATGACTATGCAACCAGAGGATATGGCCAGCAGGTTGACTGGTATAAGCATGGTCCATACACAAAGATGTACTATCGTTTCTACTGGCAGATCCGCAATGGTGTGATCTATCTCAACTATCCTCAGGCTCCAGAGCTCAATACAGCTATCTACGACTATCGTCTGAACAACTGCTACTTCTCTGGTATGTGCGAAGGTGCTTCAACACCTTTCCGCTTGGGTAAGATCGAGGATTACTACAACTGGTCATGCTACAACGGCTACGATTACGGCTATTACTACGATGACGACTGGTACTGGGACTACGATTACTTCCCATACACTCGCTCGGGTGGAGCTGACGAGGGCCTGGTGATCGCAAAGCGCGGCAATCGTTTCAACGAAAATCGCTAAAACTCATGTTATAAAATCACAATAGATGTATGTAGGAATAGCATTTGGTGTAAACAAATGTTAATGAAAATACGAAGGCGTAGGCATTTTGTTAAAAAGTGTTTACGCCTTTGTGTATTTTTACCGCTTAGAGCAAATATTCTCTATCTTTGCACAAAATTATTAGAGAATAATAATGAAAGAGAATTTGATTGCTCCAGATTATTTATTTGAGGTAAGCTGGGAAGTTTGTAATAAGGTTGGCGGTATCTATGCCGTTCTTTCCACCAAGGCAGCCACTCTGAAGGCTACTTTGGACGATAATCTCGTCTTCGTAGGACCTGATATCTGGCAAGAAACGGAATCTCCGTTCTTCCTCGAGGGCGCTTCGTCACCTGCTTTGAACGAGTGGGCTAAGGAAGCTACCAAGGAAGGAATGAAGGTGAGAGTAGGCCGCTGGGACGTGCCAAGCCGCCCAAATGTGGTGTTGGTTGACTTCCGCCCTTATTTCGCTGTCAAGAACTCCGTGTTCGCACAGATGTGGGAGTGGTACGGCGTGAACTCCATGGCTGCTTACGGCGATTATGATGAAGGTTGTGTATTCGCCTACGCTTCAGCTCTCGTTATCGAAAGCCTTTATAAATATAATTGTCCACAGCGCAGCAATGTCATAGCTCATTTCAACGAATGGACTACCGGCATGGGCGTCTTGTACCTTAAGCATCAGTTGCCTTCGGTGGCAACAGTGTTTACTACTCACGCTACATGTGTGGGTAGAAGTATTTGCGGAAACAACAAGCCTCTCTATGACTACTTGCCAGGTTACTTCGGAGACCAGATGGCCGACGAGCTCAACATGACCAGCAAGCACAGCATCGAGAAGCGTGCAGCGTTGCAGTCTGACTGCTTCACAACTGTGAGTGAGATCACAGCTGCTGAATGTAACCAGTTGCTCGAACGCATGCCTGTTGTTACTCCAAACGGTTTCGAATCAGGATTTGTGCCAAGCGGTGCCGCTTTCTCACGCGTTCGTCGTGAGAGCCGTGTAGCATTTGCTCGTATCGTAGAGTGCATGACAGGCTATCAGCCACAGGATGACGCTCTCTTTATCGGTACTGCAGGTCGCTGCGAGTGGAAGAACAAGGGTCTTGACGTATTCCTTGATACAATGAATCGCCTGCGTATGCGTACGCCTAACCGCGAGATCGTTGCGTTTATCATGGTTCCAGGTTGGGTGGCAGAGCCTCGTGCTGATGTCAAGAACCGTTTCCAGAGCAACGCTAAGTTCGAGACTCCATTGAGCGACGCAGTGTTTACACATGCTGTGAACAACTACTATGACGACGTGATTTTGAAGCGCATCCACGAGCTCGGTTTCCAGAACCTGAAGGGCGACAAGGTGAAGGTGTTCTACATCCCTTGCTATCTCAACGGTGACGATGGTCTCCTGAACCGCACTTATTATAATATGTTGGCAGGTCTCGACCTTACTGTATATCCATCGTACTACGAGCCTTGGGGCTACACTCCAATGGAGAGCTGCGCATTCGGTGTTCCAACCATCACTACAAGCCTCTCGGGCTTCGGTATGTGGTGTAAGTCTATCGGACGCGGTGCGGACATCAACGAGGGTGTTGCAGTCGTTGAGCGTAACGACTCGAACTACGAAAGCGTGGTGAGCGAGATCAGCGACATCATCTATGCCTATGCTTCAAATCAGGCAGTCGATGCCAAGCCTGCACGTCAGGAGGCAAAGAAGATTGCCAACAAGGCAGCATGGAAGAACTTCATCAAGGCCTATGACGTGGCATTTGACGAGGCTCTCAAGAATAAGAACAGTAGAATTAAAGCGAAAAAATAACAATAACTTAATATAAGAAATTCATTATGAAGGTAAAAGTTTGTAATACTAACGCCCCAGCTTGGCGTGATATTACCGTGAAATCGCACGTACCTGCTTCTCTCGAAGGCTTGTACAAGTTAGCTCACAACCTCTGGTGGTCTTGGGAATCTGAGGCTCACTATGTTTTCCGCGATATCGATCTCGACGCATGGCGTGCTTCTGGTCACAACCCAGTGGCTATGTTCGACAACCTGGGCTTCGACAAGCTCAACGCTGTTGCTGAAGACAAGGCAATGATGAAGCGTATCAACGCTCTCGTTAAGAAGTTCGAGGCTTACATGGCAGAACCAGTAAACAAGAATCGTGCAAGCGTTGCATATTTCTGTATGGAATATGGTTTGACTGCATGTCTCAAGATCTACTCAGGTGGTCTTGGTATCCTTGCTGGTGACTATGTAAAGGAGGCTTCTGACTCTAACGTAGACTTCTGCGCTGTTGGTTTCCTCTATCGTTACGGTTACTTCACACAGACTCTCTCTTCTGAGGGTAACCAGGAGGCTAACTACGAGGCTCAGAACTTCAACCAGCTCCCTATCGAGCCAGTTGTGGAGAACGGCAAGCAGATGGTTCTCGAGGTTCCTTACCACGACAACATCATCGTTTATGCTAACGTATGGCAGGTTAACGTAGGTCGCGTTAAGCTTTACCTTCTCGACACAGATATGGATCGTAACTCAGAGTACGATCGCAGCATCACTCACCAGCTCTATGGTGGCGACTGGGAGTACCGTATCAAGCAGGAATACCTCCTCGGTATCGGTGGTGTATTGCTCCTCAACAAGCTCGGCATCAAGAAGGATGTTTACCATGCTAACGAAGGTCACGCAGCCCTCATGAGCGCTCAGCGTATGGCTGACCTCATCGAGAAGGAAGGTCTCTCATTCCAGCAGGCTCTCGAGGTTGTACGTTCAAGCTCTCTCTATACTTGCCACACTCCAGTTCCAGCTGGTCACGACTACTTCGAGGAAGGTCTCTTCGCTAAGTACATGGGCCACTTCGCTGGCAAGCTCGGCATCGAATGGGCAGATCTCATGAACATGGGTCGTGAGAATCCAGGTGAAGGTAAGTTCTCTATGTCGGTATTCGCACTCAACACTTGTCAGGAAGCTAACGGTGTATCTTGGTTGCACGGTGCTGTTTCTCGCAAGATGTTCCAGCCAGTATGGAAGGGTTACGATCAGAGTGAGCTCCACGTAAGCTATGTAACAAACGGTGTTCACCACCCAACATGGGCAGCTTCAGAGTGGAAGGACTTCTATACTAAGCTCTTCGGTGCTGACTATGTCAAGGATCAGACAAACCCTGAGGTTTGGAAGAAGATCTACGAGGCTGATGACAAGGAGATCTGGAGCATCCGTATGGCATTGAAGACTAAGCTCTTCAACTTCCTCAAGGAACAGGTTACCTTCAACCTCAAGAAGCAGCAGGCTAACCCAGCTAAGATCCTCCAGACTGTTAACGGTCTCAACCCAGAGGCTTTGACTATCGGTTTCGCTCGTCGTTTCGCTACATATAAGCGTGCACACCTTCTCTTTACAGACCTTGAGCGTCTCGAGAAGATCGTGAACAACCCAGAGCGCCCAGTACAGTTCATCTTCGCAGGTAAGGCTCACCCAGCTGACGGTGGTGGTCAGGGTCTCATCCGTCGTATCGTAGAGATCAGCCGTATGCCACAGTTCATGGGCAAGATCATCTTCGTTGAGAACTATGACATGGATGTTGCTAAGCGTCTCGTTTCAGGTGTTGATATCTGGATGAACACTCCAACTCGTCCACTCGAGGCATCTGGTACATCAGGCGAAAAGGCTATCCAGAACGGTGTATTGAACCTCTCAGTCCTCGACGGCTGGTGGTATGAAGGTTACAAGCCAGGTGCAGGATGGGCTCTCACAGACAAGCGCACATTCCAGAACCAGGCTCTCCAGGATCAGCTCGATGCAGAGACAATCTACACTATGCTCGAACAGGAGATCGTTCCTCTCTACTTCGCTAAGAACACTAAGGGTTACAGCCCAGAATGGGTTAAGGCAATCAAGGACTGTCTCTACAAGATCACTCCATGCTTCACTATGAAGCGTCAGCTCGACGATTACTATGATCGCTTCTATCAGAAGGAAGGCGCTCGTGGTGCTAAGGTTGCAGCTAACAACTACCAGCTCGCTAAGGAACTCGCAGCTTGGAAGGAAAAGGTTGCTGACAACTGGGATACAGTGGAAATCAAGAGCGTAGTCGTTCCTGAGGCACAGGGTGGCGTTCCAGCTATCGGTCAGGAATATGATCTCGAAGTAACTATCGATGGTAAGGCAATCGCAGACAGCCTCGGCGTTGACTTCGTAGTCTACAAGGCTACAGACGGTCTTGAGTTCTCAAGCGCTCAGGAAATGGAGGTTGTTAAGCGTGAAGGTACAACTGTTACATTCGCTCTCCATCATGTAGCTAAGAACAGCGGTGCATTCAAGTACGGCTTCCGTATGTTCCCTAAGAACGAGGAGCTTCCACACCGTATGGACTTCGCTTATACTCGCTGGTTCTAATAATAAGAAAGGTAGTTTCTTTTTTGTCAATCGAAACAAACAAATATTTCCGGAGACTGTGTCAATTTTTTGGCACAGTCTCTTTTTTATCTGCTTTTGCCCTTGTACGGTGCAGCTTTCCTGGTACAATTGCTAAATATTAACCTATATTTTTGGAATTGTAAATATTTATATTTAACTTTGCGCGCTTATTACTAATAATTTGCCTTTCGGTATTATTAATAATGCTATTATTCAGTATTTTTTATTTTGCAAGATACAACAATGAATTTTAATTTCGTTAAAGAACTTGAATGGCGTGGCATGATTCACCAGATGATGCCAGGCACAGAAGAGCAGGTACAGAAGGAGATGACTTCTGCATACCTCGGTATTGATCCAACTGCCGACAGTCTCCATATTGGTCACTTGGTAGGTGTCATGATGCTCCGTCACTTCCAGCGTGCAGGTCACAAGCCATATGCTCTCATCGGTGGTGCAACAGGTATGATCGGTGACCCTTCAGGTAAGTCAAAGGAGCGTGTCCTGATCGATGAGCCAATGCTTCGTCACAATCAGGAATGCATCCGCAAGCAGCTTGCCAAGTTCCTCGATTTCGATAGCGATGCACCAAACGCAGCTGTTCTCGTAAACAACTACGACTGGATGAAGGACTTCACATTCCTCGATTTCATCCGCAACATCGGTAAGCTCATTACTGTCAACTATATGATGTCGAAGGACTCTGTAAAGCGTCGTTTCACAGGCGAGAACGGTGCCGACGGTATGTCGTTCACAGAGTTCACTTATCAGCTTCTTCAGGGCTACGACTTCCTCTATCTCAACGAACACGCTAACTGCAAGCTTCAGCTCGGTGGCGCAGATCAGTGGGGTAACATCACAACAGGTACAGAGCTCATCCGTAAGGTGACAGGCAACGAGGCATTTGCACTCACTTGTCCACTCATCACTAAGGCAGACGGTAAGAAGTTCGGTAAGACTGAAAGCGGTAACGTATGGCTCGATCCAAAGCGCACTTCACCATATAAGTTCTATCAGTTCTGGCTCAACGTGTCGGATGAGGATGCTGCACGTTTCATCCGTATCTTCACAAGTCTTACTCGCGAAGAGATTGAAGGTCTCGAAAAGGAACAGGCAGAAGCTCCACATCTCCGTGCTCTCCAGAAGCGTCTTGCTCAGGAGATCACAACTCTCGTACATGGTGAGGAAGAGTTCCAGAAGGCTGTCGCTGCAACAAACATGCTCTTTGGTAATGCTGATGCAGAGGCACTTAAGGCTCTCGACGAGGCAACTCTCCTTGAGGTATTCGAGGCAGTTCCATCGTTCACAGTCTCAGCAGAAGCATTCGGCGAGGGTATGCCTGCCGTTGTTCTTGCTACAGAATGTGCTCCAGCAAGCGAGACACAGGACGTTAAGGTTATCTTCCCATCCAAGGGCGAGATGCGTAAGCTCACACAGGGCGGTGGCGTAAGTCTCAACAAGACTAAGCTCGCTGCTTTCGACCAGATGATCACTAAGGCTGATCTTCTCCAGGGCAAATATCTTATCCTCCAGAAGGGTAAAAAGAACTACTTCCTCGTTACAGTGAAGTAATATTTCGTAAGTTTTTAGGGCTGAAAAGTTCCCTAACAGCTTTGAAGAGACAATAGTTTTTGTCGGAAGATATTGTTTTTACAGTATTTTTATGTCGGCAAATCCTGTTGTCTCTTCTTTTTTGTCTTTGCTGCTTAGCAAATGTAGTGAATTTTTGTCAAAAATATTGACTATTTGTCAAAATTGCGCAATTAGTTGCACAAGTTGTTTTTTCTTGCTCTATCTTTGCAGTGTCGAAAGACAATAAACCAAGTGTAAATACTTATTGTTTATATAGTTAGTTGTGTTATTAGTGTTATTGTGTGTTATTAATTTTATTATTATTTATTATTTTTAAGGTATTAAGTTAAATTGGTTATGAAAAAGGTATTTGTAATGGTAGTAGCATCAATGCTTATGGCTACTACCGCAATGGCGGGAGAGAAGAATGATGAGATGGAAAAGACTCCAGATTTCTCATTGAGTATCAACCAAAGATCTCTTGACCGTCTTCTTAGGATGGATGACGACCAGAAGGCTGAGATGGAATTTGCCAGCCGTCGTCTTGAACGCGAAGTGAAGAAGGCTCGTAAAGATGATGCATTAAAGCAGAGCATCAAGCTTCGTAAGGCAGTCGGTCGAAATCTTTTGGTTGCGCGTCGCGTCTTGTACCGCAACCAGTATCGCGACTATGTGTCAGTTCTCAATTTCACATTGAACAACAAAGGTCTTGCACCACTCATGGAGCAGGCTGATTTGGCCCAGAAGTAATTCTGAGCAACGATAGTGATATTGTTGTTGTCAGATGTGAAAGTCTCTTAGCAGGTCGTTGTACCACGCTGAACGAGACTTATCGGAATTACGCATACAATAAGTTTGGATGTCCGGTGTTACCGGGCATCCTTTTTTGTGTACCAGGATGTATCGTTTAGGTTCTTTTTCCGGTATCGACTTTACTTTGTACATTGCCTTGAGCCAGAAGCCTTTGAAGATGCATTCGGCAGAGAATTCCTCAAGTACTTCGGGCGGAATACAGACGGAGAATACGCCTTCGTCCTTAAGAAGTTTGTAGGCACCTTCGATCAATACAGAAAACGGAAGGCTTGAAGTGTGACGAGCGCGAGTGCGACTCAGATCGTTGCTCTCTGTGCTCTTGTCGAAATAAGGAGGATTGCAGACGATGCAATCAAAGATTGGTTCAGTGGTTAAGGTTTCATGTTTCAGAGCTTGAACCTTGAACCCGGAATCTTGAACCCTTTTCAGAAAATCCTGGAAGGAGATCTTCTCGAGGGAAAGGCGAGAGGCAAACGGAGAATTTGCAAAGTTTTCGGTCGCATCGATAATGGCATTGTCGTCAATGTCAATAGCCTCGATTGTCGCATCGGGAAAGCGCTGCGCCATCATAAGCGAGATGATGCCAGTGCCCGTTCCGATGTCGAGGATGTGCTTGCCGCCAGCTGCAAGAGTGCCTAAAAGGTCAGCGTCGGTGCCGACCTTCATTGCAGCATGCTTCTGACATACCGTAAACTGTTTGTACTGAAATACCTCGTTGTTTGCCATTCAAGCAGGATTGTTGTCCTTCGGGATTACATTGCCTTGAAGGCGAGGGCATAGACGCGCATCTGCTTCACCATGCTCAAAAGACCGTTGCTGCGAGTAGGAGAGAGGTGTTCGCGAAGACCGATCTGCTCAATGAAGTAGAGATCGGAATTGAGTATCTCGTCTGGTGTATGGTCTGACATTACCTGGATGAGAAGGCTCACAAGACCTTTGACGATCACAGCATCACTCTCGCCCGAGAAGTGAACTATTCCGTCATTGTAATCTGCCTGAAGCCAAACACGGCTCTGACAGCCTTCGATGATGTTCTGTGGTGTCTTGTATTTCTCGTCGAGAGGTTCAAGACTGTTGCCCAATTCGATGAGCATCTGATATTTGTCCATCCAGTCGTCGAACGCAGAGAAATCTTCGATGATCTGGTCTTGTATTTCGTTGATTGTCATATCTTAATTGATAATTGATAATTAATAATTGATAATTATTGGCCTAATACTCAAGTAAACTATAACTTTTAATTTTTAATTTTTAATTTAGTATTAGTAAACGAGCTTCATTAGTACCGAACCTACAGCCTTAAGTGTCTCAGGATCGATCTTGTCGAGAGTGTCGCCCGAAGTGTGCCAATAAGGATAGAAAGTGCCGTCGCCGTCTTCGCGTGTGTCGATGATGTCGATTGTCGGAATGCCGGTCAGACGATTGACAAACACGTGATCGTCGGTGATTCCTGCACCATCCTGTGGGATGAAGTACTTGCCGTATCCAAGGCTCTGAGCGATGTTCCACACACTGTTGAGGATGTCTGAAGCATAGCGCTTAGAGTAGTATTCGTAATAGAAGGTTGCGCCCTTTGCACCTACCATATCGAGCAGGATTCCGTAAGTTGCACGATAGCCATCGACATGAGGCTTGCGACACCATGCCTGTGTGCCGAGAGCCCACCATTCCTCCTTGTGTTCGCCCTTGAATTCATCTGGCGCACCATAGTCTTCAGCATCGCAAAGGAAGATATCGATACCCACTTTAGGGTTCTTGAGACCTGCCTGACGAGCGAGTTCGAGAAGAACACCCACACCGCTTGCACCATCATTGGCACCATCGACAGGATTGTGGTATTTTGACTTATCCGGATCGGCATCACTCAAAGGTCGGCAATCCCAGTGAGACATCAGGAGGACGCGAGTCTTTGCCTCTGGATTGTAGCTGCCGATGATGTTTATGATAGGAAGCGTAGTGCCATCGTAAGCCTTAGCTTCGGTGTTCTGTACATACACTTTCGCACCATGTCGTGCAAGCTCGTTCTGCAACCATTCGGCACAAGCCTTTTGTGCGTCTGAACCAGGAACACGAGGTCCGAATTCAAGCTGTCTGGCTACGTATAGATATGCAGAATCAGCATCGAATTGTTGTACTTTCGAAACCTCGGCCGAAGACGTAGAATCAGGCTTTTGGGCATTGCCAGCACTACACATTATAAATAAAAATGCTGTAGAGATGGCTATAAAAATAGTATAAATTTTGTGCATGAATTATATTATTATGTTTGAGTCAGAGCTCGTTTTTTGAACTTGATTTTCGCACAAAGGTAACAAAAAATGGGTTAACTTGCGACAAAAACGCATAGTTTTCTATGTTGCCTAACATAAAAAGCGTCTTTTTATATATTAAAAATGTAACATAGTGAAATATTTATTATTTTTGCGCGTAAAAAATACCAATAAATGATGAGTAAAAACATCACTCACGACGGAGTAGTTGTAAAAGTTGAAGGAAGCGACGTGCATGTTCTGATCACGCAGCATTCTGCCTGTAGCGGTTGTCACGCACGAGGCGCTTGTACAGCATCCGACAGTAAGGATAAGATCATTGTGGCTAAAAGCGAAGGCATCGAATATAACATCGGCGATATAGTTACTCTTATCGGAAGCAACAGTATGGCATGGTCGGCACTCTCTTATGCTTTTCTTATTCCAATGGTGCTCGCAATGGTGCTTCTTTTTGTGGTATCAAGCTATGTGAGCGAAGCGGCTGCGTGCCTTTCAGTGCTTGCAATGCTTGCCGTTTATTATTTCGTGCTTTTCTTATTCCGTAACAGACTTTCCACAAAGTTTGTCTTTACCTTGCAGAAGAAAGTAATATAAAAAATCAATTAATATAAAACATTAGTATCACTATGAGTTTAATTCTGATTGCTCTTCTCGTCCTTGGCGTGATTGGAGCCGTAGGATCTTTGGTGCTTTTCCTGGTAGCAAAGAAATTCTACGTTTACGAAGACCCACGTGTGGGTCAGGTAGAGGAAGTGCTTCCTGGTGCTAACTGCGGTGGATGCGGTTTCCCAGGTTGTCATGGTATGGCTGATGCTTGTGTCAAGGCTTCATCGCTTGACGGACTTCTATGCCCTGTAGGTGGTGCCGAGACAATGGCAAAGGTTGCAAGTATTCTTGGTATGGAAGCAGCTGCCAGCGATCCAAAGCTCGCTGTCGTTCGCTGCAACGGTAACTACGATTGCCGTCCACGCACTTCAAACTATGACGGAGCAAAGTCTTGTGCTGTCGCTGCTGCTACATTCGGCGGTGAGACAGGATGTGCTTTCGGCTGTATCGGTCTTGGTGACTGTACTCGTGCCTGCACATTCGATGCCATCCACATGAATCCTGCTACAGGTCTTCCTGAGGTTGACGAAGACAAGTGTGTTGCTTGCGGTGCTTGTGTAAAGGCTTGTCCAAAGATCGTGATCGAGCTTCGCAAGAAGAACGCTGCCAAGACACCAGCTGTGAAGCGTGTCTGGGTTGATTGTGTCAACAAGGATAAGGGTGCTGTTGCACGCAAGGCTTGTCAGAGCGCATGTATCGGTTGCGGTAAGTGCGAAAAGACTTGTAAGTTCGGCGCAATCACTATCGAGAACAATCTCGCATACATCGATTCAGAGAAGTGTAAGGCTTGCGGTATGTGTGTAGCAGAGTGTCCTACAAACGCTATTCATGGCACAGACGCTGTGATGTCGGTTGTTGAGAAGCTCAAGGCTAAGAAGGCTGCCGATGCTGCAAAGGCAAAGGAAGAAGCTGCTGCAAAGGCTGCTGAAGCTCCAGTTGCACAGCAGGAAGTTCCTGCAGCACCTAAGGCAGATGCACAACAGCAATAATTAAGAAATTAAAAATTAAAAATGCAAAATTAAAAATTATTGGTTAAAGTTGAGTATTCAATTTTTAGCTTTTAACTTTTAATTATTAACTTTGAAAATAATGAAGACATTCAAACTGGGCGGTGTACATCCCGCTGCAAATAAGCTCTCAGACAAAGCTCCTATTGAGGTAGCTGCTGTTCCTGCGCTCGTTGCAATTCCAATGGCACAGAATCTTGGCGCTCCATCAAAGGCAGTTGTCGCTAAGGGCGATAAGGTTAAGGTCGGAACTGTCATTGGTGAACCAGGCGGTTTCCTTTCTTCATTTGTTCATTCTTCTGTATCTGGTACTGTCGATAAGGTAGATCTCGTAGAAGATGCTACCGGCAAGAAGGTTCCTGCTGTCTTCATCAAGGTTGAGGGCGACGAATGGGAAGAGACAATCGACCGTTCGAAGGACATCGTTCGTGAAATCAAGCTCGAGAAGCAGGAGATCATCGATAAGGTAAAGGCAATGGGTATCGTTGGTATGGGTGGTGCAACTTTCCCTACACAGGTTAAGCTCGCTCCTCCTCCGACAGCAAAGCCTGAGTGTGTTATCATCAACGCTGTTGAGTGTGAACCATACCTCACAAGCGACCATTCACTCATGCTTGCTCATCCTGAGGAAATCTGTATCGGTGTACAGATCCTTGAGAAGGCAATCGGCGTGAACAAGGCTTATATCGGCATCGAGGCAAACAAGCCGGATGCTATCAAGCTCATGACTGAAACAGCTAAGAAGGGCTTCCCTGAAATCGAAATCGTACCTCTTCAGCTCAAGTATCCACAGGGTGGTGAAAAGCAGCTCATCAATGCTGTGATCGGCAAGGAAGTGCCATCGGGTGGTCTGCCAATTGCAACAGGTGCTTTGGTACAGAATGTAGGTACAGCATTCGCAGTCTATGAGGCTATCCAAAAGAACAAGCCTCTCTTCGAGCGTATCGTAACAGTAACAGGTAAGAGCGTTAAGAAGCCAAGCAACTTCCTTGCTCGTATCGGTGTTCCTGTAAGCCAGCTCATTGAAGCTGCAGGTGGCGTTCCAGAAGATACAGGTAAGATCATCAGCGGTGGTCCAATGATGGGTAAGGCAATGCCTGATATAAATTCTTATATGGTCAAGGGCTGTTCAGGTATCCTTGTCATGAAGAACGAAGAGGCTCGTCGTAAGGAGGCTTCTCCTTGTATCAAGTGTGGTAAGTGTGTTCAGGCTTGTCCTATGGGTCTTCAGCCAAACTTCCTCTCTAAGTACAGCGAGCTCAACATGCTCGACAAGGCTGAGGAAGAGCGCGTTTACGATTGTATCGAATGCGGTAGCTGTCAGTTCACTTGTCCAGCTAACCGTCCATTGCTCGACTGGATCCGTCAAGGTAAGCCAAAAGTAATGGGTATCCTCCGTAATCGTGCTGCTGAGGCAAAGGCTAAGGCAGAAGCAGCAAAGGCAGCTGCGAAATGAGTTAAAAAATTAAAAATGCAAAATTAAAAATTATCAGTTTATATAGATGGGTTATTCCTGCATTCAATTTTTAACTTTTAATTTTTAATTTGAATAATATTTTATTATGAATAAACTTAACGTATCATTGTCACCGCACGTACATAGCGGCAACTCGGTTCAGCGTTGCATGCTCGATGTACTCATTGCATTGGTGCCAGCATTGCTTCTGTCGTTCTATTTCTTCGGAATGGGCGCATTGGTAGTGACATTGACATCGGTTGCATCATGCGTGCTTTTTGAATTTCTCATTACGAAATTCCTTCTTAAGAAGACTCCAACAATCTGTGACATGTCTGCAATCCTCACAGGTGTTCTTCTTGCGTTCAACGTTCCTTCAAACCTTCCTGTATGGATCATCATCATCGGTGCTCTTGTAGCAATCGGTATTGGTAAGATGGCGTTTGGCGGTCTCGGACAGAACATCTTCAACCCAGCACTCACAGGTCGTATCTTCCTCCTCATCGCATATCCGGTTCAGATGACCACTTGGCCAGTTTCCGGTGAGATGAGCTATACAGATGCAGCTACAGCAGCTACACCACTCTCACTCTTCACACAGGGTAAGTTCAACGAGCTTCCAGCGGCAGTCGATATGCTCATTGGCCAGACAGGTGGTTCGCTTGGTGAGGTTAGTGCTATTGCACTTCTCCTCGGTTTCGGCTATATGCTCATCCGTAAGACTATCACATGGCACACACCAGTTGCTATCTTCGTCTCAGCATTCATCATGGCACTCATCTGCTACGGTTTCGATGCAGAGCTCGCATTCAAGCAGCTTCTCTCGGGTGGTCTCATGCTCGGTGCAATCTTTATGGCAACCGACTATGTTACTTCGCCGATGAATAGCAGAGGATGTCTTCTCTATGGTGCTTGTATCGGTGCGCTCACAATCATCATCCGTCGATTCGGTGCATATCCTGAAGGTATGTCATTCGCAATCTTCATCATGAATGCATTTGTGCCACTCATCAACACATATGTTAAACCAGTTCGCTTCGGCGTTGTAAAGAAGTAATCACTATGGCAAAGTTAGAAAATAATCTTTTGAACATGTTCCTGTCGTTGACAGTGATCTGTGTCGTAGTGGGTGGTTTGCTCGGATTTGTTGCATCGATTACCAAGCAGCCTATTCAGGATGCTAAGGACGCTGCACAGAAGGCTGCAATTGCAGCTGTAGCTCCAGAGTTTGATGCTGTAGCAGCTCCAGAGATGGTTGCTCAGGCTAATGGCGAGACAGCAACAGTCTTCGCAGTAAGCAAGGGCGGTCAGGTAGTTGGTCATGCTGTTCAGGTTACAACACTCAAGGGTTTTGGTGGTAAGGTCATTGTGATGTTCGGTTTCGACCTCGAAGGTAACATCACAGGTTACAACGTACTCGACTGCAGCAACGAGACTCCAGGTCTTGGCGCTAAGATGCCTGACTGGTTCCAGAAGGGTGCTAAGGGTGACGTAATCGGCAAGAACCCATCAAAGAACAATCTTACAGTAACAAAGGATGGCGGTGAAGTTGATGCTATCACAGCAGCAACAATCTCTTCACGTGCATTCTGTGATGCTATTGCTCAGGCTGCAGGCATCCTTACTGGTACAGATGTAGTCACTTCGGCTTCTACTCAGGTTAATGCACCTGTTCAGAGCGCTGCTGAGCCGGTAGAGGAAGCAGAAGAAGAGGCTGCAAAGGAAATTGGAGTAGCAGGTAGTATAAATTAATAATGTAAGGAGATTTTTAATATGAGTAAACTTGGTATTATTATCAATGGTCTTGTTAAGGAGAACCCTACATTCGTACTTCTCCTCGGTATGTGCCCAACACTCGGTACTACCTCTTCTGCTATCAACGGTATGAGCATGGGTCTTGCTACTATGGCAGTGCTCATCTGTTCAAATATCGCAATCTCTCTCTTGAAGAGTCTCATCCCAGATAAGGTTCACATCCCTTGCTACATCGTAGTCATCGCAGGTTTCGTAACCGTAGTTCAGCTTCTTCTCAAGGCTTATGCTCCTGAGGTTGATGCAAAGCTCGGACTCTTCATCCCATTGATCGTTGTTAACTGTATCGTATTGGGTCGTGCAGAGTCGTTTGCTGCAAAGAACGGTCCTCTCGACAGTGCTTGCGACGGTCTCGGTATCGGTCTCGGCTTTACTATTGCGCTCACACTCATCGGTCTCTGCCGTGAGTTGCTCGGTGCAGGTACAGCATTCGACCTCCGTGTGTTCCCTGAGAACTATGGCGCACTCACATTCGTGCTTGCTCCTGGTGCATTCATCACACTCGGTTTCCTCGTGGCTATTTTCAATAAAGTAACAGCTAAGAAGTAAGTTAAAAATTAAAAATGCAAAGTTAAAAATTAATAGTTTTTCAGTTGAGTCAATACCGCATTCAATTTTTTATTTTTAGTTTTTAACTTTTAATTTTGAATAACTATGGAATACGTAATGATGATTATCGCAGCGATATTCGTTAACAATATCGTTTTGTCACAGTTCTTGGGTATCTGCCCATTCCTCGGCGTATCAAAGAAGATTGATACAGCTGCCGGCATGGGTATGGCTGTTGCCTTTGTAATGCTCATAGCTACTATCGTGACTTATCCTATATACTATTATGTACTTGTGCCAAACGGACTCGAGTTCATGCAGACTATCGTCTATATCCTCGTTATCGCTGCACTCGTACAGATGGTCGAGATTATCCTTAAGAAGAGCGTTCCTTCGCTTTATGCTGCACTTGGTGTGTTCCTTCCTTTGATCACAACCAACTGTACTATTCTCGGTGTTGCCATCAACGTAATCAACTTCAACTACACACTTCTTCAGTCGGTAGTTTATTCAGTTGCTACAGCTCTTGGTTTCACACTTGCAATGGTACTCTTCGCAGGTATCCGCGAACAGCTTGCTATCACATCGGTTCCTAAGGGAATGCAAGGCACACCAATCGCCCTCGTTACTGCAGGTCTCCTCGCAATGGCATTCATGGGATTCTCAGGCATCGCATAATTTTGGGCTTTAAGAGTTTCGTAAGGTTTCCCTTTAATACTCTTTAAGTTCCTAAAAGATAATAAAAAACTCTCCATCCAAATCGGGTGGAGAGTTTTTTGCATATTATTATAAACACACCAACTTATTGTTCTTCGCCGCCGAAACCTTCGTTTCCACCGAAGTTTGCCTGACCTTCACCGAAGCCGCCCATCTGACCTCCGCCAAAGTTGCCACCTCCGAAGTTGCCTCTATTGCCACGACGTTGTCTGCCGTTAGGGCCTGCGCCTGGTCTTCCGCCCATCTGAGGACGCTTATCGACCTGCTTCTCAAGATAGGTTATATAGTTTTCAACGCCGAGCACCTTGCGCAAAGCCATTCGGTAGTCGAGCTTGAAGCTCTCGATCTGTTCGCGCATCTCAGCAATCTCTTCCTGACTTGGAGCCTGTCCAGGAGTACGCTTGCCTGCCATCTCGATAAGAACAGTCTTCAGTTCTTCGTTCTTTTTCTGCTGGAGTTCCTGTACTGAAGCAATAACCTCTGGCTCCAGATCCATGTGATTGATGATAGCAGTATCTACTACCATGTCAAAACCATGTCCACCACCTTGTGGGCCTCTTGGGCCGTTGTGATCGTGATGACGTTGTGCCATTGCATTCATTCCGCAGCACAATGCGAGAGTTAAAAGGAAATACTTAGTTTTCATAATCATAAAGTTTTTAGTGTTTGTAAATCACAACTTTTTGACCAAAGGGGTCCCGTAAAGTTTAAAAGAAGATGTCAGAAATAAAGTTCATTTAACAAAATTGAACAAAAAATGAGGAAAAACAATAAAAGGAATAATGAAAAACTTGCGTGATTAATAGAAAATTACTAACTTTGCACCCGCAAAACCCATAACATAGGTAGTTAGAAGGTTGATTGCAAGTATTAACATTAAAAAATCAATTTGCGAAATGGCTACAAAGATCCGTCTTGCACGACATGGTCACAAGGACTACGCAGTTTATTCTATCGTAGTTGCAGATAGCAGAGCGCCACGTGATGGTAAGTATATTGAGAAGATCGGTACTTACAATCCAAACACAAACCCTGCTACTATCGACATTAACTTCGAACGCGCTCTTTATTGGGTAGAGACTGGCGCACAGCCAACTCTTACTACAGAGAAGATCCTTTCATACGAAGGCGTTCTCCTCAAGAAGCACCTCAATGGTGGTGTAAAGAAGGGTGCACTCACAGCTGAACAGGCTCAGGCTAAGTTCGATGCTTGGAAGGCTGCTAAGGCTGCTAAGATTGCTGCTAAGGTTTCTGGTCTTGCTGATGCTGCAAAGAAGGCTGCAGTTGCTGCTGCAGATGCTGAGGTTGCAGTTAAGAATGCAAAGGCTGAGGCTCTCGCTGCAAAGAAGGCTGCAATCGCTGCCGCTGCTGCTGAGGCTGCTGCTGCAAAGGCTGCTGAAGAAGCTGCTGCTGCAGAGGCTCCTGCTGAAGAAGCTGCTGCTGAGTAATCAGACGTTCGGGTTAATTAATATAGACTCGGAAAGACAGAGAGGCGTGACTTCCGGTCACGTCTCTTTTTGTTTTATCTCACTTTTGTTCAGCCATAAGATTAATTGTCAATTATTATTACCAGTTAATTATTATTGTTTACCAACGCGAAGCCAATTATCAATTATGAATTATCAATTATCAATTCATCTGTTACTGTTATTCTCCTTTCGTATCTTATTCTATAACTGCGAGAACCTCTTGTTCTCACAAGGTCATACCTGCGAGAAGCTCACCAATCTCACTCGCGTCATTGTCGCAGCAGGCGAAGGCGAACCACCAGCTGTCATTGGTCTTGCCGAAGTAGAAGGCGATAGCATCATGCGACGTTGGACGCAACGCACGCCTCTAGCCAAGTGGCATTACGACTATATCATCTCTTCTTCGTCCGACGAACGAGGCATCCGTGTTGCTATGATGTATCAGAGATCTGAGTTCCGCCTTATCGGTCATCAGTCGGTTGTCATTCCTTTGCCCAAAGGTATTCGCAGGACTAGAGACTTGCTGCACGCTTGGGGCAGGATTCCCAACGGCGACACGCTCGACGTTATCGTCTGTCATCTGCCGAGCCGTTACAGCGGAAAGAAATCGACCGACAGGGCAAGACATCTTGCACATCTTCGCCTTAAGTCGCTGATGGATTCCATCTGTCTTGTGCGACGGAACCCAAGGCTCATAGTCATGGGAGATATGAACGACTATCCGACCTCCAAGTCCATGCTCGCCGATTTTCCAGGTTACGAGAACCTTATGTTACCTTTGCAGAAGTCACTCGTCAAGGGACACATCGACTTTGGCACTCACAAGCACGAAGGCGAATGGGGTTTTCTTGATCAGTTCATTGTCAACCCGGAGATTGCCGATACTATAAATAATGTACATGTGCGCTGTACCCGTTCCTTCGCCCTTCCATTCATGTTGACCGACGACAGGAAACATCTCGGCACTCGTCCCAAGCGCAGTCGTTATGGCAGTAAATACGAAGGCGGATATTCCGATCACCTGCCCATAATCTTAGACTTGGGTTACTCTTCCTCGAAAAATAGGTAATCATTGCAGTTTTTGCGCCAAATATTTGGAATTGGCAGATTATAGGTTTATATTTGCTGTACAAATATAGAATCTAAAGATATATGCGTAAGTTATTTTTTATACTTATTTCACTCATTATGGTTGCATGTTCAGAAAAAGACATTAAGTGCGAAGTTGCAATAACTCCTTATCGCGATGGCAAGCAGTGTGCCATCAGTTTTACTTATGACGATGGTATGCTTTGCCAATATACCGATGTGGCACCCGAACTTGAGAAACGAGGTTTTCGTGGCACATTTTGGATTATAGGTGCAAGAATGGGGTTGGATGTGCCTGATTATCCATGGATGACTTGGGATCAGGTTGCAGAACTCGCAAAGCGTGGTCATGAGATGAGTAATCATACGTGGACGCATCCTGCATTGCCAAACCTCACTATTGATGAGGTGAAACAGGAACTGCAGCATTGTGACTCTGTCCTTGAGGCTGTTACGGGTATTCGTCCTATCACTATGGCCTATCCATATAATGCCATGAGTCCTGAGGTAGTTGCTCTTTGCGAGGAGAATCGTGTAGGCACCCGCACTTTCTGGGAAGGACATGGTCAGGCAGAGAACCACACTACACTCGATAGCATGAATGTCTGGCTTCAAGGCTTGCTCGATGCAGGTGAATGGGGCGTGACTATGACCCACGGCACTACTTATGGTTGGGACAAGTGGGAAGATCCGTCTGAGCTTTATAAGTTCTACGATGTGGTCAAGGCACAGGAAGACAGCGTGTGGGTAGGTACTTTCGCTGAAGTGGCAGCCTATATCAAGGAGCGCGACTCGGCACAGTTGGAAGTTAACATAGACAAACATCAGGCAACAATAAAGGTTACACATACTCTTGACGCTAACCTCTTCAAGGAGCCACTCACCGTATCGCTCAAGAGTTCTGACTGGAAAGACATGACTGTAACGGCAGAACAGAACGAACAAACCGTGCCTGTCATCAATCGGGGAGACGAGGTTCTTGTCAACGTAATGCCTGGTGAACATCCACTTATTCTCCATTACAAATAAAATAGGAAAATAGCATGAATCTCGAAAAAATAAAAGCAGATCTCGACAAGGTCGATACTCTCTCAAATCACATCGGAATCGAACTTGTTTCGACTCCAGAACCAGGTGTGTGCGTTGCCCGAATGAAGGTCGATGAAAGGAATCGCCAACCGTATGGGATTCTGAGTGGTGGAGCAACTTTAGCATTGGCAGAAACTCTTGCAGGCGTCGCATCTTATTCCATTTGTCCTGATGCTACGGCATGTGTAGGTCAGAATGTTCATGGTAATCATATTCATCCGGCTCACGAAGGAGAGACCGTGATTGCAACGGCTCGCCTCATTCATAAGGGAAAGACTTCGCATGTATGGCAAGTCGATGTGCGCAATGAAGAAGGTGTGCTGATCAGCTCTATATCCGTAACCAATTGTATCATCTATCGTCAGTAAACTATGTCTTTTGCCCTCTATCGTCTTCCTTATGCAGATACATACACAGAGATTCGCCGCGAAGGTGAGCCTCTCGTCTTGCAGACCTTGGAAGACTTGCAGGATAATGAGGGATTCGTGATTGCACCATTCAGAATCACAAAAGAGACACCGTTGCTGCTGATTCCTTCCGTCGGTTCCTCGATTACAGAGAAGAACGTCGAGAAGCCGAAATCGCCGATCGAGAGGAAAAGCGTTGATGTAAAGCCGATCAGCGAATCATACAAGCAGGATTTCGGGAAGTTTCATAAAGCGATTGAAGACGGAAAGTTCGCCAAGCTTGTATTGGCAAGAACAAGCGAACAGGATAAGGATGACATCGACCTGAATGATCTTTTCCTGAGCATCTGCGATGAGTATCCGAGAGCGATGGTGATGATGTTCTCCAATTCCGAATCAAGCATCTGGCTGATGGCTTCGCCGGAGATCTTGCTGGACAAACAGAAATCCATGTTCCGTACAATGGCTCTTGCCGGAACGATGCCTTACGACGAAGGATTGCCGGAATGGAGCGAAAAGAACAAACACGAACAGAATATCGTAGAAAGATACATCGAGGGAATAATCACACCTTTATGTACTAATATCATAAAAGATGGTCCGCGTACCGTCCGTGCCGGAAACTTGATGCATCTTCGCACGGATTTCCGATTCCATATCGACAAGGATTCCGTCGGACAGCTTATTGCAAGGCTTCACCCTACGCCTGCTGTATGTGGACTACCGAAGAACGAGGCACAGGCATTTATCCTTCAGAACGAATCGATAGAGCGAAAGTACTACAGCGGTTTTGCTGGTCCGCTCAACATAAACGACGAAACGCATCTTTATGTCTCCTTAAGATGTATGAACATCGAAACGGACAGGATTGTGGTTTATGCCGGAGGTGGACTGATGAAAGAGAGTGTGGTCGAAGACGAATGGAAAGAAACTGAGTTAAAACTGATAAGACGTGTATAGCAATAAGGAAAACATCAACATACTTACTGCATTATTGGTGCAGCATAATGTGAAGCATGTGGTTGTGTGTCCGGGAAGCAGAAACTCTGCTCTCGTTCACAATTTCAACGAGCATCCAGACTTGATTTGTCATCCAGTTACCGACGAGCGTTCGGCTGGCTTTATGGCACTTGGCATGTCTTTGCAGACATTTAACAGCCCCGTTGCTGTTTGTGTTACAAGTGGTTCTGCACTTCTAAACCTTCTGCCGGCAGTTGCAGAGGCGACATATCAGAAATGTGGTATTGTGGTAATCTCTGCCGATCGTCCTGCTCAGTGGGTAGATCAGCTTGATGGACAGACGCTTCCTCAGCAAGGCGCATTAGGCAATTTTGTGGCAAAGAGTGTCAGTTTGCCGGAACCTCATAATGATGAAGAACGCTGGTATTGTGCCCGTCTTGTGAACGAGGCTTTTATAGCACTCGGTCGAACATATAAATCTGTTCACATAAATGTGCCTGTCACAGAACCATTCTTTGACTTTACGACCAAAGAACTTCCTAAGGTAAGATGTACTCGATTGGTAAAGTGGGATGATGAAGATTCTCGGGAAATGCTCATTGATCAGATTTGCAGTTCTCACCGTCCAATGGTTGTCTTTGGGCAGAACAGCCGTTTTGATATTGCAGATGAAATTGTTGAGGTTTTGGCCGAGAGAGTTCCTGTACTTTATGAACCACTTGGCATAGATGAAATGCCTGTTTGCCTTACAGATCAGATGATTTCTGTGATCGATTGTGAAGATAAATCATATCATCCGGACTTGGTTTTGTACTTTGGAGGTCATACCGTAAGCAAGAGATTGAGGCAATACTTACGCAAACTGCCCGAGAGTGTGCGCGTTATTATGGTAAATAATGATGGTGAACTCCGGGATGTAACTATGCATGCAGATTTTGTGGTGCTGGGAGATGGTGGAGATAACTACGAGATGCAAAAGAAAATATATGATAGTGTAAATCATGTTTACTCCCTCGATAAGGCATATACCAGGAAATGGGCAGCTTTACGAAAAAAGGTAGAGAAGGCACATCTTGCCTATGAACCGGAATACTCTTCGATGCTTGCTGTTAAGCTCTTTGAGGAATGGAACTACTACCAGGATGGCGTTTATTATGCCAATAGCATGGCGGTACGTCTTGGAAGTATCTATGCAGATCATCATATTAAATGCAATCGAGGATTGAATGGCATAGAGGGCTCGCTTAGCACTGCTGCTGGAGCATCGCTCGCAGAACCTGACAAAAACGTCTTCTGCGTGATCGGAGACCTCAGTTTCTTCTATGACGAGAACGCACTCTGGCAGCAACAGTTGTCGGGTAACTTCCGCATATTGCTTTTGAATAATAATGAAGGTGCAATCTTCCGTAGCCTGAAAGGCTTGGAGGCTTCTCCTGTGCGCGATACGATGATTGCAGCAAGTCACAATCTCACCGCAAAAGGTATCTGCAAGCAGTTCTCACTCAACTACAAGACAGTTACCAAAAAAGAAGAACTGGAAGAAGGCATCAAATGGCTGTGTACGGTAAAAAGCAAACGCCCTGTTGTGCTCGAAGTAATAACAAAGGCAGAAGACGACCAACGGGTGTATAACGAATACTATAAGAGTTTAAAGGAAGATAAAGCAGTTAAAGGGAGAAGAAGGAAGTAAAGACAAATAAAATTTGTCGAATGGTTTTAGCGCGCAGCAAAAATTATCAATTATCAATTATGAATTAAAGAATATGAATTGGGAAAAGATAAAAGATTTCAAGGAAATAATACTTGAGGAATGTGAGGGAATAGCAAAGATCACTATCAACCGACCAAGATATCGCAATGCGTTCACACCATTGACCACATGGGAGCTGTCTCAGGCATTCTCGATTGTCAGGGAACGACCAAGCGTCAATGTGGTTCTTCTTACTGGAGCAGAGACTCCGCGCAAGGAAGGTCAGACCGACGAGGAATGGCTGCGCACACAGGCATTCTGTGCGGGTGGTGACATGAATGTGAAAGGTCGTGGCGGATATATTGATGCAGAAGGCGCACCTCGATTGTCTGTTCTCGATGTTCAGATGCAGATCCGTCGTCTGCCAAAGCCTGTAGTGGCAATGGTCAATGGCTTTGCGATCGGAGGCGGACATGTGCTTCACCTCATCTGCGACCTCACTATCGCTGCCGAGAATGCACGTTTCGGACAGACAGGACCGAAGGTCGGCTCGTTCGATGCAGGTTTCGGAGCATCATATATGGCACGCATCGTGGGTCAGAAGAAGGCTCGCGAGATATGGTTCCTTTGTCGTCAATATACAGCAAAGGAAGCCGAGGAAATGGGAATGGTCAACAAGGTCGTTCCTTTGGACAGACTCGAAGAGGAATGTGTGGCATGGGCAAAGGAGATGATGCGACACTCGCCTTTGGCACTGAGAATGATAAAGGCAGGTCTTAATGCCGAACTCGATGGTCAGGCAGGGATTCAGGAACTTGCAGGCGATGCTACAGCACTCTATTACATGCTCGACGAGGCACAGGAAGGCGGCAAGGCATTCCTTGAGAAACGCACTCCAGATTGGTCGAAGTTCCCAAAACTGCCATTCTAATTACGGGAAGATGTCGATAAAGATAAATATCATAGAGAAGACGCTGCACTTCAAGAAGCCGGCCCGTACGTCTCGTGGGGCGTACAGCGAACACCGTATGGTTCTTGTGACGATGACCGAGGATGATGGTCGTTTCGGTCTTGGCGAATGTGCTCCATTGCCCGACTTGTCGTGCGATGCTCATGCTTATGACAATCTTGGCGAGGTGGCACGACTCATCGACAAGGCAATAAACAGCGACAGCTATGCCGATGTGCTCCGACCATATCCGGCACTTCTCTTTGCTCTCGAATCGGCAATGTACGATATCAGCCATTCCCCGATTCTCTATGACACGCCTTTCGCGCGTGGCGAAGTGGGAATCCCTACCAACGGACTTGTGTGGATGGCATCGTACGATGAAATGCTCGAGCAGGTCAAGGCAAAGCTCAAGGCAGGCTTCCGCTGCATCAAGCTCAAGATCGGCGCGATAGAATGGGAAGAAGAGATCCGGCTGATCGGTTTCATCCGTTCGCGTTTCGGAAAAGACAGACTCGAACTCAGAGTCGATGCCAATGGTGCATTCTCTCCCGAAGAGGCAATGTCCAGACTCGAGCAGCTTGCCAGTTACGATATCCATAGCATAGAACAGCCGGTCAAGCAAGGTCAATGGGAGACAATGGCAGAGCTGTGCCGGAAATCACCTTTGCCTATCGCGTTGGACGAAGAACTGATTGGCGTGAATACTCTAGAAGAGAAAAAGAGACTGCTTGACACTATCAGACCTCAGTATATTGTGGTCAAACCGACGCTTCATGGCGGAATGGCTGGTTCTCTCGAATGGGTGAAGGAAGCTCATGACCGAGGAATAGGATCCTGGATGACAAGTGCCTTGGAGAGTAATGTCGGACTTAGGAATGTAGCTCTTCTTGCGGCTCGCGTCTATGGCGCGCAGAACACATTCGCACAGGGATTGGGCACAGGATTACTCTTCACCGATAATCTCGAAATGGATATCGAGCTGAGAGGAAACTCGCTCTGGAGAAATATTCGTAATTGATAATTCATAATTGATAATTGATGAGCCTTCAGGAGTTTTTGGCAGAGTGGAACAACGCCGACAGTTGCGTCTGTGTTCACACAAGCGGAAGCACGGGGAAACCGAAAGAACTGCTTGTCGAAAAAACTCGTATGCTCGCTTCGGCACGTATCACCTGCGATTTCCTGGGATTGAAACCGGGCGACACCGCACTCCTCTGTATGCCGCTCGACTTTATAGCAGGCAAGATGATGGTGGTAAGGAGCATCGAGCGAAGCCTGAATCTTGTTGAGGTCAGACCTTCCAATCATCCGCTTCGCGACTTCCTCGCGTCCGGCACTCACTCATCAGTCAAGACAATCGACTTTGCTGCAATGGTACCTTCTCAGGTCTTCGGTTCTCTTGAAGATCCCGACGAATGCGCACTGTTGAAGCAGATCAGACACCTTATCATCGGCGGTGGGTTTATTCCGCCTGAAATGGAAAAGACTCTGCACAGCTTCCCAAATGCCGTGTGGAGCACCTACGGAATGACAGAGACACTTTCTCACATTGCGCTACGGCGCATCAGTGGAGAAGGTGCATCCCTTTGGTACACACCATTCCAGGGCGTAGGGATAAACATTGCCGATAGCGAACCGCAAAAGCCAAATATCGGACAGCTGGTAATCTCTGCACCACATGTCTGCCGGGATACACTCGTCACCAACGACATCGTCGAGATCGACCCTTCCGATAGCCGGAAGCGGTTCAGGATCATAGGCCGAAAAGACAATGTGATTTGCTCGGGCGGAATAAAACTCCACATCGAGGAGATAGAGGATAGGCTACGCCCATATATCAGACAGCCGTTCTGTGTCACCAAGCGTCCGGACAGTAAGTTCGGCGAGGTTGCCATATTGCTTGTCGAAGGCAGTTCGGAAAGTTATTCGGAAGTATGCGCCGACATTCTCCCTCCATATTCCCGACCTAAGGCGATCCTGCCCGTCGACAGGATTCCTATGACCGATACAGGGAAGATAAATAGGGCACTTGCTGCAGAAATTGCAGAAAAATCATAAAAAAGTTATCATCTCATGCAGTATTTCCAATATTTGCGTGTTATAACAATAAAGGCGATAAAATGGGACTCTCGATCAAACAAAGAATAGCACTCGAAGCAGAAAGGCTGAAGCGTAACAACTTGAAGAAGCTTCACCCGCTCAGACAGTTGTTCTGGGAATCGACACTACGCTGTAACCTCAGGTGTCTGCATTGCGGAAGCGACTGCAAGGTCGTAGCCGAGACGCCCGACATGCCAGCCGAAGATTTCCTCTGTGCTGTCGATTCTATTCTTCCTCACGTCGATCGCCACAAGCTCATGATCATCGTGTCAGGTGGAGAGCCACTGATGCGAAAAGATCTCGAACAGGTGGGTGCCGAACTGCTCAGGCGCGAAGTGTCGTGGGGTATGGTCACCAACGGCATGATGCTCACCGAAGAGCGACTTCGTGGCTTGCTCAAGGCAGGCATGCGCAGCGTGACTGTCAGCCTCGACGGCTTCGAGACCGAGCACAACTGGATGCGTGGACACATCGACAGCTTCCACAATGCCATGAGGGCAATCGGACTGCTCGCCCGCACCAATCTGAAATGGGACGTCGTGACATGCGTCAATGCCCGCACCATCGGCTATCTCCCTGAACTCAAGGACATGCTCTATGAGGCAGGCGTAAGACATTGGCGACTGTTCTCCATCTTCCCTGTAGGCAGAGCCAAGCAGAATCCCGAGCTACAGCTTTCCAATGCTCAGTTCCGCCAGCTCATGGAGTTTATCCGTGACGCGAGGAAAGAAGGCAGGATCCATGCGAGCTATGCGTGCGAAGGCTTCCTTGGCGAATACGAAGGCGAGGTGCGCGACTGGCTCTACCGCTGCAGCGCAGGCATCAGTGTAGCATCGATCCTGATCGATGGCAGCATCTCGGCATGTACGAGCATCCGCAGTCATTTCTATCAGGGCAACATCTACCAGGACGACTTCTGGGATGTGTGGGAGAACCGCTTCCAGAACTACCGCAACCGCGATTGGGCGAAGCAGGGCGAATGTGCCGACTGCAAGGCGTTCCGCTATTGTGAGGGCAACGGCATGCATCTGCACGACGACGACGGCAACCTCCTTGTCTGCCACTTGAAACGCATTGAAAACAAATAATTATCAATTATCAATTATCAATTAGAAAGATATGAAAACCAGGACACTTCAATTTTTTAACTATCTGCTCACACTGGTACTCTCGGTATTAGGAATCCAGAGCTGTAAGAATGATGGTAATGATGATGAAATTCTGTGTATGTATGGCCAACCATATGCCGAATTTTCAATCGATGTATGCGTGATGAACGAATGGGGACAGGGCATTCCGAACGAGAAAGTGTTGCTCAGACCTTGTGACGAGAAGGGCAACCCATACACCTATAATTATGCAGATACCATTTACACTGACTCAACAGGCAAAGTAAATCATAAATTCGAAACATTTCCTGGCATTTGGGCAATAAGGGCAGTCACCCTCGATGAATCAGGGTATGATAACGATTCAGTTCAAGTTAAATTAGAAAATGTCAAGAAGGGTGATGATGGTTGGTACCATGGTGAATATTACGGCAAAGCCGAACTTACACTGAAGAGACCTCAGGATGATAAGTAAAATCCACGGAATACGACATCAACACTTGTAACAAAGTGTTGATGTCGACGATCGTCGAAGACATTTCCGGAACTCCCGACGTCCGATTGACGACCGTCGATCGGTTCTCCGGAATTCCCGAGAACTCATCTGCGCACTCCAACGAGTGTGCTTTTTTTTCGCGTACTCATTCTCGTGCGTCGACGACAACTCTTGTCGGCGAGAGTACTCATTCACGCTCGTTGAAGATAACTCTGACGCGTCGGAGCTCCAATCCAACCTCTACGATGACATTTCCGGACTCTGGGAACTCTAATCGTAGCAGTTTGACGAGAGAAAGAAAAATATAAACGCACAATCCACCAAATAAGGACATATTTCTCCGAAAAATTTGTTTTACGCAGAAATATCGTTACCTTTGTAGCAGTTTTGTAAACTTGCTATTATGAAAAATGTAGTCTTTTCTTTTATAGCTCTTTCGCTGTGTTCCTGTGCTTCAAAGCAGGTCAAGGTTGAGGAGTGCGTGCCTGAACTCAAGCCTCGTCTCGTGGTGCTGACCGATATCGGGCCGGCAGATCATGAGCCTGATGACAATGAGTCGGCAATACGCCTGATGTCGTACGCTGATCGTTTCGAGATCGAAGCTATCTGTACTACCACTGGATGGAACTGCGATCCTTATCCTGAGTCTTCGGCAGAGTTCCTATACAAGGTGATAGATAACTATGGCGTCGATGTCAAGAATCTGATGAAGCGTTCGGGACAGAGCGGGTTCAAGAGCATAGAGGAGGAGAATGGACAGCAGGAATTGGGCTACTGGCCGAGTGTGGAGTATATACGCAGCCGAGCTATGGCAGGAAGTCACCGTGCCGGTATAGGTGTGATAGGGGAGGATAACGATTCTCCTGGTTCGGATTTCCTGATCAGGCTTGCCGATGAAGATGATCCTCGTCCGATATATGTAACTGCCTGGGGCGGCGCCAACACGCTGTCGCAGGCTATCTGGCGCGTGAAGCAGACTCGCAGTGCCGAGGAACTCAGGAAGTTTGTGAGCAAGTTCCGCCTATACACAATCACCGATCAGGATATGGTCTATCAGCTTCGCGAGAATCTTGCATACAGCTCGCACCAGTGGCTTCGTGATGAGTTCCGTGACGAGCTGATGTTCGTGTGGGATGAGTCGGCTTGGCTCAACCAGAATGCGCTGGGTGTGGAGAACTGGGATCGTTATGCCGAGATGATACAGGGTCATGGTGCAATGGGCGCTGCCTATCCGAAGTTCCACTATGGCGTTGAGGGCGACACTCCTTCGTTCCTGAACTGTATGCCTAACGGTTTGAATGATCCGGAGGATCCTACGCAGGTCGGTTGGGGCGGATATCATGTGTTCGGCATCTCGCGCGACAGTATCACTTCGTGCTGGACTAACTGGAACATGCCGGAAAAGGAGATCTCGAATGCCTATGAACACCGTTTCTATCCGGATGAGTTCAACGACTTCGCTGCCCGAATGGCTTGGGCTAACGACGGCGCTGGAAATACCAATCCTGTGGTTGTGGTGAATGGCACTCAGAGCGTGAAGCCTCTTGTGCTGACTGCAAAGCCTGGCGAGAAGGTAACTCTCGATGCTTCGGCTACCTATGATCCGGAAGGAGACAACCTCTCGTTCCTATGGTGGCAGCAGGCAGAGCATGGTACCAAGGTTGAGATAGCCGATCCTGCTGCAAGTGTAGTTGTGGTAACAATGCCGAATGAGGCGTCGGACCCTATACACATCATCTGTGAAGTGCGTGACGATGGTCCTTTCGGTCTTGTATCATATCGCCGTGTGATAATTCATAATTGATAATTGAACATGAAGAAAAACATTATGCTGCTGATACTTGCGGTGCTGATGCCGCTGTCAGCGATGGCTCAAGGCCAGAAACCTGTTGTGATAGAACTATGGCCGAACGGTGCTCCTTCGGACAATGGCCTGCGTGGTCCTGAGATCGACCGTGTGACTCATGTGTCGAACGTGACTGTGCCTACTCTCACTATCTATCCTGCTGCCAATCCTAACGGCAAGGCTATCCTGGCTTGTCCTGGCGGTGGATATGTCGATGTATGGGCGCTGACTGAGGGTCATCAGATGGCAGAGTGGATGAACAGTCAGGGTATCACATACGCTGTGCTCAAATACCGCTTGCCGAATGGTCACAAGGATATCCCTCTCGAAGATGTGCATCGCGCTATGGACATACTGCATGAGCGTCAGGCTGAACTAGGATTCAACATGCTCGGCATTCAGGGTAACTCGGCTGGCGGTCATCTCGCTTCGACTGCTGCAACCCATTTTGACTGCCCTGAGCATCGTCCGGACTTTCAGATACTCTACTACCCAGTGATCACCTTCGACCCGAAGTACACACATGCAGGTTCGGCACATCATCTGATAGGAGACAATGCGCCACAAGAGCTGATCGACTATTACAGCAACGAGAAACATGTGAAGGAAGACACTCCTCGCGCGCTCATCTTCCATTGTACCGACGATGGTCTGGTGCCTGTGCAGAACAGCGTGAACTACTACCTCGCACTATTGGAAAAGGGTGTCTCTGCCTCGCTTCATATCTACCCGACGGGCGGACATGGTTTTGCCTTCGGCGACGGATACCTGTACAAGCGCCAATGGACAGAGGAGGTCGAGAAGTGGTTAAGAAGCTTTTAAGCTGAGTATAGTAACTTCCGGCTTAACGCCATAGCGGAACGGAAAGCCTGTGCAGCCGAGACCGGTGTTGACATAAAGATACTGATTGCCTTCGGTGTGCAGGCCTTCGTAGTCAGGATACTTCCACTGGGATGGACTCCAGCCGAAGAAGCGGAACTGCATGGCGTGGGTGTGTCCGGCAAGCATGAGGTCGATGCCACTCGCTGGCAGTACCTCACTGCGCCAATGTGTCGGGTTATGGCTGAGCAATACGGTGAATGTCTTAGGATTGAGATCGCCTTCCATGGCTTTTGACAGATCGCCATAGACCGAGAAAGGCGGTTCTCCGATGTTTTCAACTCCCGCAATGATAATGCTGTCTGCACCTCTGCAGATGGCATTTTTTGTGTTGTCAAGCTGTTGCCAGCCTATCTCTTTGATCATGAGTCGCAGCGAGTCGCGATCCTGAATCTTACGAGCCTCGTCGAGTCTCCACGCGTAGTCGGCATAGTCGTGATTGCCCATGACGAAATATACAGGGATACCTGATGAGGCAAGACGTGCCAATGACTTGCGGTAAGGGATGAGCTGTGCCGAGCGCATGGTCACGATGTCGCCCGAGAAACACACGATGTCGGGCTGCTCGTCGAGGATGCGATTCACTATCTCATCGACAAACTCCTTGTGGTCGTCGAAGCTGTCGATATGGAAGTCGCTGATATGTGCAATGCGGAAGCCGTCGAATGCCTTCGGAACGCGTGTGCTTGCGATTTCAATATTGTTGACCTGGATACTGAGACGTGTGATGTAGTGGGCATAGAGCGTGCTTGCCACGATGATGGTGATCACGGCACAGAATGTCCAGAGACGGATCACGTTGGCTGTGTGCTTCTCAAAGATCAGTCGCATGATGCGATAGAAGATCTGATCGATGATAGCACCGATGATGATGAGAATGAGGACGAGAATCCCGACAAAGATGATTCGCTGCATGTGGTGTTTTGATTAGCCCCAGAACTCGATGTCTTTCTGTTCGTCGGCAGATAGGATCGACTTGTTGAAATATGGCTCCTTGCCAGCCTTGCGCTGTGCCTTGTAGTCTTTGAGCAGAACGGCTACCTTGTTGGAGAGAAGCGTGATGGCAATGAGGTTGCAGATGGTCATGAGACCCATCACGAGATCGACGATACAGAAGGCTGTCTGGAGTGTCATGAATGCGCCTGCAAGCACTACGATACCCGAAAGGATGCGGAAGACGAATACTGCCTCCGAACGCTTGGTGATGAAACGGATATTGGTCTCGCCATAGAAATAGTTGGCGATGATGGTGCTATAGGCAAAGAGGAATATAGCGGCTGTGATGAAGTATCGGCCACTGACGCCAATCTCGCTCTCAAGCGAACGGGTAGTGAGTACAATACCGTCGGCATCGCCATTGTATAGTCCGGCGATAAGGACTATGAATGCTGTGCATGTACAGATCACAAGCGTGTCGGTGAAGACACCCAATGCCTGGAGCAAACCTTGCTTGACCGGATGTGATGTGTGTGCGATGGCAGCTGCATTAGGCGCACTTCCTTCGCCTGCCTCATTGCTGAAGAGTCCACGTTTCACGCCCTGCAGTACGGTGACGCCTATCATACCTCCTGCAAACTGATCGATACCGAAGGCGCTCTTGATGATGAGCGAGAAGACTGCTGGAAGCGATGTGATGTTCATCACAATGACAATCACTGCTATGATGAGATAGCCCATTGCCATGAACGGTACAACGAGTGCTGCGAAATTGGAAATGCGGTGAATGCCACCGAAGATGATGATGAGTGTGGCAATGGTAAGTACAATGCCCACCCACGCAATATCGAAATGAAGAGAGTCTGCCAATGCCGTGCAGAGTGTGTTGCTCTGTACGAGCTGATTGGCAAGACCGAATGTGATGGTGATGAGAATCGCGAAGATAATGCCAAACCAACGCTTGTGAAGACCTTGTTCCATGTAATAGGCTGGTCCGCCGTAGAAGGCATCCTTACCGCGTTTCTTATAGAGCTGCGCGAGGGTGGCTTCGACAAATGCAGTGGCAGAGCCGAGCAATGCCATGATCCACATCCAGAACACTGCACCTGGTCCGCCAATGAAGATCGCTGACGCAACGCCTGCGAGATTGCCTGTGCCGACACGGCTCGAAAGAGACACGGCAAATGCCTGGAACCCATTGATATGCTTACGCTTCTTGCCGTCGATGACGCCAGCCTCGACAGCAAGGTCTTCCACCTTGCCGCTTCGGCCCAAGACGCGCATCATCTCGCCGATCATGTTGAATTGCACTCCACGCAGTTTGAGCGTGAAGTACAATGCGCATGCAACGAGCATAGTCACTACCACATAGGTCCAGAGGTAGTCGTTGGCAATGTCAATTATCTCTATGATACCCATTTTTACCAGTTATAGCTCAAGCCGAAGCTGAGGAGTTCTGTGAACTGGAAGTAACCCCAACCAGCACCCTTGTTGTCAGGACCCACAGAGTCGTCGAAACGGAGGTGTGTGAAGATCTTAGTCGAGAAATACTTGTTGAGAGGCATGTCGAATGTGTTCTCCCACTCAAATGTAGTATAGCCATTCTTGTCATACTTACCCCAACCATAGAGAGGTGAGAAGTATGTTGCATTTGAGTTCCAAGTGAGATACTTGCAGATCTGGTAGCTCAAAGTAGCCTTTGCTGTAGCACCGAAGTCGTAGAGGTTGTAGTCACCTGGCTTGAGACCAAACTGAGTACCGTCGATACGACCTGCCATAGGAATGCCATCCTTGTTGAAGTTGCGCAATGGGTCACCGACGAACTTGAGGTTGTAGGCGATAGGACCGAGGAAGAGGGCGAAGTCAACCTTCTCTGTCTTCTTCTTGTAGTCCATACCGAGTGCGAGGTTGAAGAATGCTGGGTTGAAAGCCTTGGAATACATTGCAGGATCGTTGGCCTTGTAACCTGTAGCAAACTGTGTCTGTGCGATACCCTGGAGAGTATAGTACCAGTTCTTGGATGCCTGAAGACCGAGCTTAGAGGTCCACTTGAAGATATCGTTGTTGGTCATGAAGCTGTGGCACAAGTCAGAAGGAGTTGTGATAAAGCCCAACTTTGCCTCGATGGCATTGTCCCAAGCCCATTTTTCTTTCTGCCAGTTGAATGTATAATCGAGTGTAGCGAGAAGAGCGAAGTTGCTTTCACCACCTTTATACCAGTTCTTTGACACGAAACCCTGAGTGAACTGGAGGGAAGCATTAGCCTTGCGGGTCCAGTTGCTTGCTGGTGCTTCTGCCTCGTCCTGTGCAAACGATGTGAACAACACCGTTGACATCAAAATTGTTGCAAAAAATTTCTTCATAATCTTAAAATAACTTGTTTAGTTTGTTCCTTATTATAAAACGTAATGATATTTACTTAAACAAACGTGGTGCAAAGTCGGCGAGATAGTGTCGCCAGTTGCGCCAGATGTGACCGCCCTCAGTCTCAACATAAACATAAGGATAACCAGCAGCATCGAGCTTCTGACGATACTCTGTGTTTGCCTGATAGAGGAAGTCGGTCTTACCGATTGCGATGTAGTAGAGCGCAGGCTTCTTGGCGAACTGTGTAGCGAGCTTGCCGTCGAAATCCTCGTAGATAGGAGAGTTGGCACTGTTGATGATAGCTGCAGAGAAGAGACCTACATAGCCGAACATATCAGGATACTGCTTTGAGATGTGGAGGCTGTGGAAACCACCCATCGAGAGACCTGCGATAGCGCGGCTCTTCTTGTCTGCCTTGACGCGGAAGTTCTTCTCAACGAACTTGACAACCTCTGGGAATGCTGATTCGAACGAGCCTTCCATAGTTTTTGGAAGTGCCATGTCAGGAGCCTTGAAACCTTCTGGACCTTCGCCTGGAGCTGCCTGCTGTGCGATGTTGCCGTTGGTCATGACAACGATCATTGGCTCTGCCTTACCCTGTGCGATGAGGTTATCGAGGATCTGAGAAGCACGTCCCTGAGTGTACCAAGCCTCTTCGTCACCACCCATACCGTGAAGGAGATAGAATACAGGATACTTCTTGCCGGATGTCTCATAGCCTGCTGGAGTATAAACAGTGAGACGACGGTCATAACCTTCCTGTTCGCTGTGATACCACATCTTTGATACAGTGCCGTGAGGAACAGCATCTACCTTGAAGAGGTCGATGATAGGATCGCCCTCGACATAGAGAATGCTAGTGAGTGTCTTAACGTCGCGGTTGATGAACACATTGTTAGGGTCAACCATGCTCTGTCCGTCAACGATGAAGTTATAGTTATAGAACTCTGGAGCTACTGGAGCTTCGGTAGTGTATTCCCAAACGCCATCCTTACCTTCCTTAAGGTCAGCAACGCCTGGCATAGCCCATACGCCCTGAGGTGTCTGGATTTCGCGACTTGGGAGCATATCGCCTGTTACCTGAACGGAAACAGCCTTTGGTGCCTTGATACGGAAAGTGACAGTCTTGTCGGCGTTGATCTCAGGAGATGTGACATCGGCAAATCCCCACAATGCCTGCTGTGCAAATGCAGAAACACCCATGAAAAGTGCAGCTGCTGCTAAGATATATTTCTTCATTGTATATTTTATTTTTTACTTGAAAATCTTCTGTGAGAACTCTGTGAAATAGATACGCCAGTTATTCCAGATGTGACCGCCTTCAGTCTCGCGATACTCATAAGGATAGTTGTGAGCGTCGAGATATGCGCGGAGATCTGTAACACCCTTCATTACGAAGTCTGTCTTACCACAAGCGATGAAATAGAGAGCCGGGCAGTTAGCCTTTGAGAACTGTGCTGCCATCTGCTTGTCGAAGTTCATGTAAACAGGGCAAGTGCTTGCACCTTCACCACGACGGCCGTCACCTACGCTTGCGCCAGAGAAGAGACCTACATAGTGGAACTTTGTAGGATAGTACTTTGAGATATTCTCTGAGTGGAAGCTACCCATTGAGAGACCTGCGATTGCGCGGTTCTTCTTGTCTGTCTTGCAACGGAAGTTCTTCTCGATGAACTTGATGACTTCAGGGAAATGAAGTTCGAAACCACCTTCGAGCACATTGTCGTGCTTAGCACGCATGTCTGGCTGAACATAACCTTCAGCTGACTCGCCCTTAGTTGCGCTTTCCCAAGCGTTACCGTTGGTCATAACGAGAATCATAGGCTTTGCCTTGCCTTCTGCAATGAGGTTGTCAAGCTGCTGAGTTACACGACCTTGAGTGTACCAAGCCTCTTCGTCGCCACCTGCGCCATGAAGGAGGTAGAATACAGGGTACTTCTCGTTTGAAGACTCATAACCAGCAGGAGTATAGACAGTGATACGACGATCCATGTTGAGGACGTTGCTGTGATACCACATCTTGCGAACTGTGCCGTGAGGAACATTGTTCACGCTGTAGTAATCGCCCTGGTCGCCCTTCTCCTTGCTTACGATGAAGCAGTTGGTGATAGTTGCAACGTCACGGTTGATATAGACGTTTGCAGGGTCGATAGTCTTGTTTCCGTCGATGACGAAGTTGTAGCAATAGTAGTTTGGCTCAAGTGGTGCTGTTGTGTATTCCCACACACCATCCTTGCCTTCCTTCATGTCGGCAACATTGCCTGGGATGAAGTCTGCCATTACTTTGACCGATTTCGCCTTCTTTCCGCTGAAGCGGAAGGTAACAGTCTGGTCAGGATTAACCTGTGGAGAGACAATCTGTGCGCCACCCCACAATGCCTGCTGTGCAAACGCTGATAGACCAAGCATAGCAGTCATCACTAACGCTGTAATTTTTTTCATAATCGTTATTGTTTTAATAGTATTTGTGTTGAAATATTCGTACATATTAATATTATTTACAACGAGAACTTTTCATAGAAATCGCGTTCCGCAATAACTTCTATTCCGAGCTGACGAGCCTTGTCAACCTTGTTCTGCCCAGGAGCGTCGCCAATGACAACATAATTGACTTTTCCTGACACTGAACCTACATATTTTGCTCCATGTCCGGTAAAGAATGTCTTGATCTCGTCTCGTTTGAAACGGTAGCTTGTGCCAGTAAAGATCACAGTCATTCCTTCGAGCGCATCGCCAAGCTTTTCGGCTGCCTGATAGGTTGTGTTGAACTCCAATCCGCTGTTGTGGTCAAGAATTGAATAGTCGGACATGTGTCCTTCCGGTCCAAGGAACTCAAGAATATTGTTGGCTGTAATCTCGCCGATATTCTCTACAGCAACGAGATCTTCGAATGTAGCTGCCTTGAATGCTTCGAGTGTGAGGAAATGCGACGCAAGCTGTTTGCCTGTGATCTTTCCGATGCCATCGATGCCCAGACCTCCGATAATCTTATCCAAGGTTAGGGTAGAGATACTCTGCCTGATACCTTCGAACATCTGATTGACCGACTTGTCGGCATAGCCTTCACCAAGATCTCCCATAACGGTAGCTCGCTGGAAGAAATCGTCGTCGTCGAGTACGAACACACGATAGAGATCGTTGACAGAACGTATATTAAGTTTGTCGAAGAAGTCGGCAAGAACGCTTGGTCCGAGACCTTTGATGTTGGCACAATCCTTTCCGCACCAGAACTCAAGACGCTGGATGACCTGTTCGCGACAATGGTGGTTCGGACAAACCCAGTATTCGCCTTTCTTTTCAAGTGGAGTGCCGCATGACGGACAAACGTCTGGGAAGACAATCTCTTTTGTCTCAACAGCCTCTGCTTCGTTGCGCACGGTGTCAAGACCTGAAACCTGAGGAATGACTTCTCCAGCTTTCTGCACGAAGACATAACTGCCTATGCTGAGGTCGAGCGAGCGGATGTAACTCTCATTATTCAATGTCGCACGAGAGACAATCGAACCGCTGATTGCTGTCGGGTCGAGTTCGGCAACAGGTGTGATGTGTCCTGTCATTCCGACCTGGAACGAGACGTCACGTATCTTGGTCGATTGTGCTTCCTGTGGGAACTTGCGGGCTTTGCACCAGTTTGGGAAGGTGGTATTGAGACCCATGAATTCCTGATGCTTACGTTCGTTGATCTTGATTACAACGCCGTCGCAGTCGTATGGAAGCTTATGTGATGTGCGAATCTCGTTAAAGTCGTTGATCGCGCTTAGGAGTTCGTTGAGATCGGAATACGAACGGATATCCGGCTGATACATTGAGAATCCAAGATCGCGTAAAAGATGCATTGTCTCTTCCTGTGATGACATCATTTCACGTTGGTAATCCTCGTCGGTAGAATATGCAGCATAGACATTGACCAACAGACCTCTCTTGGCTGTGATCTTTGGGTCAAGCTGCTTCAACGAACCGCTTGCGGCATTGCGCTTGTTGGCAAATGGCTTCTCGCCGTTCTTTTCCTTCTCGGCATTGAGACGGTCAAAAGCGCCTTGAGGCATAAGAACCTCTCCTCGTACTTCGAAGTAATGAGGGAGTTCCGGTTGTGCAAAAAGGTCTCCTTCGAGACTCGGTTCGCTGTCGGTGGAAATGCGCAAAGGCACATTCTGAATTGTCTTGACATTCTCAAATACCGACTCGCCTTCAAGCTGGTTGCCTCGAGTCACAGCATCGGTCAAAACACCATCTGTGTAGATGAGCGAGATTGAAAGACCGTCATATTTCGGCTCGTAGGTGAAAGAGATCTTGTCTTTCGGGAATGCCTCCTTGAGTTGCGAGGATATGGTATTGAGCCAAGCTTGCAGTTCTTCGTCGTTGTAAACATTCTCGATCGACTGCATCGGAATGATATGCTTGCGCTTCTGGAAAGCACCCTGAATATCGCTTCCGACACGCTGTGTAGGACTTCCGTCCAAGACCACACCACTTTCCTGCTCAAGCTTCTGCAGCTGCTTGAATTCCATATCGAATTCGAAGTCGCTCATCGGAGGATCGTTTTCGATATAGTATTTGTAGCTTGCCCAAGCTAGAGCTTCGGTCAGACTTTTCTGGTCGTTTATATCTCGTTTGTTGAATTCTTCAAGTGTCATTGCTTTAATCTGACAATCTTAATTCCTATACAATTCTTAGCCTCGTATGCGTAATCGCCAACTGTCGCATTTGTGATTATGACTTTGCCCTTGTCGGATGACGCATGGAAGAGTTGAGGACGAACATTAGGATCTGGACGCCATACGAAGCCTACATGCTGAACATCAAGTCCTGCTGTGCTTGTAACGAATGCTACGATATCGCCTTCCTGAAGAAGTGAGTAGTTCTTAATGATCTTTGATGTCGGAATGTATGAAATCTCTTTTGCCGAAATCTCTGTCTCAATCTTCTTGATCTGTTCGACTAGTTCAGGACTCGATTTGAGCATAGGGTATGAACTTGCATGCGTACTCATGAAGTTGAGAACTTTCTTTCTGCGTACAGCATCGGCACAAGTCTCAGTGACATCGATCATCATACCTTGCTTCACATTGTCGCGAATCCAATCGGTGAAGTAATGTTTACGGGTTGCGTAGTTACCTCTCACACCTCCATAATATCGGATAGCCTGAACGAAACGCTGCATGATGGAGTCGTTGGCATCCGGGTTCTCTGTTCTGCTGAGAAGTGCTGCCGAAAGATATTCGACGAATGTTGTGCAGTCAACTTCGCTGAGGTTCATGACCAATTCTTCGCGTGCATTGACAGGATCGGCAGGAATATGTTTCGGTTCAAGGGTTCCTGCCTTGTAAGCACTTCCCTTTCCGCTGTATTCGTCGCAGAATGCAAAGTGGATGCGGTTGAAATCGACAGGCAAAGCGTTTGGCTTCCAAGCGTCATTCTTGCGCTGTAAAGGGCGCTTATATGTTTGAACAACAGACTTGTTCTTACCGATAGTATTGCCCTTTATGTTACACTTGTAATAAACCTGTCGGTTCTCCTCGTTGCCGACAAAGAGCGCATACTTTGCGCTTGTGATGTTACAGTTGCGGAAAACAACCTTATCGGTTTCTGTAATTACAGCAAGACCAGTTCCGCCTTTGCCATTGTTGGCGATAGACATGTTCTCGCACTCAAAACCAACACCGTCAACACGCATTGTGTATGTCTCGTAGATGCTTCTCTTACTGCCTTCAAGTATCTGGTCTTCGAAAATCAGGACTGTCTTATCGCGATTTTCTCCAATGAGAGACACATTGGTCTTATAGCTTGGGATCTGTACTTTCTCTTCGTAGAATCCGTTCTTGACTAAGATACGCTGACGGCCTTCAGGATTATAGTCTTTAACAGCCATCACAGCTTCCTGAATGGTCTTGAAATCACCACTGCCGTCTTTTGCTACAACAAAGTCATAGAGTTGTGCAAAACCAGGAGTTGCGCAAAGTACAAATAACAATAAAACAAAAAACTTTCTCATATAATATTAAGTGTTGGTCCTTGATTACTCTCTCCAATCTCTGTGCCGAGTGTGACATCCTGAGCGACGTTGATAAGATCTGCGACATAAGGATATTCGACGCGTACATAATTCTCTGTGAATCCGTGCATCGGCTTGCCTTTCGGCGGTTGTTCCCAAAGCACTTTACGAGTCTTACCTTTTTGGGTCTCGTAGAATGAGATGAGTTTCTCCTCGCTTAATGAAACAAGTCGGGCTGTTCGTTCGTGCCTCTCAGGAACAGGAACGATAGGCTTTATCTCCAATGCCTTAGTGCCTGAGCGTTCGGAATAGGTGAACGGATGAAGCTGTGAGATAGGAAGAGACTTCAGGAATTCGTATGACTGATCAAAGAGTTCTGCAGTCTCGCCTCGCATACCTGCCATAACATCTACGCCAATAAAGGCATCGGGCATCTTCGATTTTATGTATTCTATCTTGTGACGGAAAAGAGCTGTGTCGTATCTGCGTCGCATGAGTTTCAAGACATCGTCACTTCCTGCCTGAAGAGGAATGTGGAAGTGAGGAGCGAAATGCTTGGCATCAGAAGCAATCCAATCTATCATCTCGTCGGTGATAAGGTTCGGTTCAATACTGCCGATTCGGTATCTTTCTACACCTTCGACCTGATCCAAAGCCTTGCAGAGATCGAAGAAGTTCTCGCCTGTCGATTTGCCGAAATCTCCGATATTCACACCTGTGAGTACAATTTCCTTTCCGCCCTTGGCAACTACTTCTTCTGCCTGCTTAACAAGGTCGGCAATCAATGGGTTACGACTTCTGCCTCGTGCCATAGGAATTGTACAATAGGTACAGAAATAGTCGCATCCGTCCTGTACTTTCAGGAAATGTCGTGTACGATCATCAGCCGAACATCCTCCGTGAAATGTATGAATCTCTTGGAAACGCGTGTGGTATAATTCTGCTTTTTCGTTCTTCGAAAGGTCTCCGAGCAATGTCGAGATATTCTCACCTTTGAATTCTGTACCAATCACAAGATCGACGCCTTCGAGATTAGAAACTGCCTGAGGTTCTATCTGGGCATAACAACCTGTTACGACCACGAATGCGCCTTCGTTGTCGCGTACTAATTTGCGAATCTGCTGACGACATTTGGCTGTAGCTTGTTCTGTCACAGCGCAAGTGTTCACAACGACAAGATCTGCCTTGCAGCCAGGTTTTACCTTGTGAAAACCCATTTGCCCAAGGCGGAAAGCAAGTGTGGAACTTTCTGCAAAATTAAGTCGACAACCGAGTGTGTAATATGATACAGTTTTGTCTTGATAAGTCATATTCTATGGCCGCAAACTGAGCGGATATTTAATGCAAAGATAAAAAATTATAATTAATAATGTAGTAAAATTCAAAAAAAGCAATCAAAATTCTTTTTATCTTAGAATATTTATTATTTTTGCCAGATTTTAATAAGAAGAAATTATAACTAAACGCATATATGGCAGACAAGAAACCTATTGTACTTAGCGGTATTCGCAGTACTGGTCACCTCCATTTGGGAAATTATTACGGAGCTCTCCGTAACTTTGTTGACATGCAGAACGACTACGATTGTCGTTATTTTATTGCAGACTACCATTCATTGACAACTCAGCCTGATCCATCGGTGCTAAATCCAAATGTTCGCAGCATCCTTGCAGAATATCTCGCAGCTGGTATGGATCCTGAAAAGTGTACAGTATATGTTCAGAGCGACGTTCCTGAGACTTGTGAATACTATACATTGCTCAACATGCATGCATATCTCGGAGAACTTGAGAAGACTGTTTCGTTCAAGGATAAGGCTCGCAAACAGCCAAACAATGTGAATGCTGGTCTTCTTACATATCCAGTGCTCATGGCTGCCGACATTCTCCAGCACAAGGCAAATTTCGTTCCTGTAGGAAAGGATCAGTTGCAGCACCTTGAGATGGCTCGTAACTTTGCACAGCGTATCAACCACTTCTACAAGGCAGACTTTATGGTTCTTCCTCGTCCATATGAAGCAAAGGGCGAACCAATCAAGATCCCAGGACTAGACGGCAGTGGTAAGATGGGTAAGAGTGAAGGTAACTGTATCTATATCAACGATGACGATAAGACAGTAATCAAGAAGTTCAAGAAGGCAGTTACAGATATGACTCCAACTGAGCCAAACTCTGAGATGAATGAGCCAATCAAGAATCTCTTCTATTTCCTCAAGCTCGTTTCTGCTCCTGAGGTTTATGATCAGTTCCTCGCAGCTTGGAATGACTGCTCGATCCGTTATGGTGATCTTAAGATGCAGATTGCAGAAGATGTGCTTAAGGTTACAGCTCCAATCCGTGAACGCTACAACGAGATCTATGCCGATGCAGACTTCCTCAATAAGGTACGTGAGCAGGGCGCAGAAAAGGCTCGTGTCGAGGTAAGAAAGAATCTCGACGAGTTGCGTCAGTACATGGGCTTCCGTAAGTTCTAAGACCATCATAGCCCTTTTGCATTAAGGGTAGGTTGTGAGTAGAAACGTTTATGTTATCTATTCAGTAATGAAAATCAAATATTATGAGAAATACAGATATCTTTGCAACACTGATAAGTAAGGAATTAAATATTCCACAGAAGCAGGTCGAGGCAGTCCTCGGTCTGCTTTCTGATGGTTGTACGATACCATTCATCTCCCGTTATCGTAAAGAAGCTACTGGCGGTTTGGATGAGGTGCAGATCTCGGATATTAGTGCCAAACAGGATAAGCTAATTGAGATAGATAAGCGTAAGATCACAATTCTTTCGACTATTGAAGAGCTCGGAAAGCTTACTCCAGAGCTGCAAAAACGAATCGAAGATACCTGGAACAGTACAGAACTTGAGGATATCTATATGCCTTATAAGCCAAAGCGTCGTACTCGAGCTATGGTGGCTCGTGAGAAAGGTCTTGAACCTCTTGCGAAGTTCATTATGGCTCAGCAATCGAATGATGTCGGACATCAGGCAATGCAGTATATCAACAAGGAAAAGGGTGTAGCATCTGAAGACGAGGCAATAAAAGGTGCTTTGGATATTCTTGCCGAAGAGATTTGCGAGAATGAACGAGCTCGTAATACCGTGCGTAAGAATTTCGGTTTTGATGCTGTGATTTCAAGCAAGGTGGTTAAGGGTAAGGAAGAGGAAGGACAGAAGTTCAGAGATTATTTCGATTTTTCAGAAAAACTCTCGAAATGTGCTTCTCACCGTCTCCTTGCGATGCGTCGAGGAGAGGCAGAAGGTTTCCTGAAAGTGTCTATCAATGGAGATGATGGCATTTGTATGGAACGCCTTACTCGCAGTTTCGTGAAAGGAAGGGGTGAGGCAAGTAATCTTGTTGCTGACGCTATTGCAGATAGCTTCAAGCGTCTTCTGAAACCCTCTATTGAAACGGAATTCGCACAGTCGAGCAAAGAAAAAGCCGACGAAGAAGCTATACGGATATTCGTGCGAAACCTTGAGCAGTTGCTTATGTCTGCACCTCTCGGTCAGAAACGAGTATTGGCGCTCGATCCAGGTTTCCGTACAGGTTGTAAGGTAGTTTGTCTTGATGCAGAAGGAAATCTGCTTCATCACGATGTGATTTATCCACATCCGCCTAAGAGTGCCTTTATTGATGCAATGGATACGATCGGTAACTTGGTACAGGAATATGATATCGAGGCTATTTCAATAGGAAACGGAACTGCATCGCGCGAAACTGAAGAGTTTATCAAAGGCCTTGAACTTGGAATCCCGGTATTTGTAGTTTCGGAAGATGGCGCTTCTATCTATAGTGCCTCAAAGGTTGCTCGCGAGGAATTCCCAGATGAGGATGTTACGGTAAGAGGTGCTGTCTCTATCGGACGAAGGCTGATGGATCCTCTTGCCGAATTGGTGAAGATTGATCCTAATAGTATAGGCGTAGGTCAGTATCAGAAAGATGTTAATCAAACAGAGTTGAAGAAGTCGCTTGACCAGACCGTTATTTCATGTGTGAATAAGGTGGGTGTCAATCTCAATACTGCTTCAAAACACTTGCTAACATATATTTCAGGTCTTGGCCCTGCTCTCGCACAGAATATTGTGGACTATCGAGCTAAGAATGGCGCATTCAAGAGTCGTAAGGAACTGCTGAAAGTTCCGAGAATGGGAGAGAAAGCTTATCAGCAGGCCGCAGGATTCTTGCGTGTTGCAGGCGGAACAAATCCTCTTGACAACAGCGCCGTCCATCCGGAATCATACTGGGTTGTTGAGGCTATTGCTAAAGATCTGAAATGTAAGATCGACGATCTGATTGGTGAAAAGGGCAAGGATTTGAGAGCTAAGATAGATATCGACAAATATGTATCTACTCTTTCTCGTCCTGAGGGAGGATCGGTTGGATCACTTACTCTTGAAGATATAAAGAAGGAACTTGAGAAACCGGGAAGAGATCCTCGCGAGAAGCTCGAGGAATTTGCATTCTCCAACGAAGTAAAGACTCTCGAAGATGTTCAGGAAGGAATGATTCTTCCTGGTATTGTAACAAATATTACCAACTTCGGAGCTTTTGTCGATGTAGGAGTCCATACACAGGGCCTCGTGCATGTCTCGGAAATGGCAAATAAGTTCGTTAAAGATCCGAATTCCGTTGTCTCACTGCATCAGCATGTGACAGTGAGAGTGAAGGAAGTGGATTTGAAACGAGGTCGTTTGTCTCTCTCGATGAAAGGGATTAAATAAAAGGTATATTTAGTTAAGAAGATCTGGTCGTAGGCGTTTTGTGCGTTCTACGGCCTGTTCGTGTTCCCACTCTCTGATCTTTCTTTCATGACCGGAAAGTAGGATTTCCGGCACTTTCCATCCTTTGTAATCTGCTGGACGAGTATATACAGGTGGTGCAAGAAGATTGTCCTGGAATGAGTCTGAAAGAGCTGATTGTTCGTCGCCTATTGCACCAGGAATGACACGGATAATAGCATCGGCAATAATAGCAGCAGGCAGTTCTCCGCCTGTTAATACATAATCACCAATGGTAATTTCCTTTGTAATGAGATGTTCTCGGATTCTGTAGTCGATGCCTTTGTAGTGTCCACAAAGGATGATGAGATTATCGCACATAGATAGTGTGTTTGCCATCTGCTGATTGAATGTCTCTCCATCTGGAGTTACGAATATCACTTCATCGTAATGACGCTGTGATGTGAGTTCCGAAATACAACGATCAATTGGTTCACATTGCATTACCATTCCAGCGCATCCGCCAAAAGCATAGTCATCGACACGATGATGTTTCTCGTCAGTTGACCAGTCTCTTAGATTATGTATATGTATTTCTGCGAGCCCTTTCTTCTGAGCTCGTTTGATGATGCTTTGATTCAGTGGTCCGTCTAGTAATTCAGGAAGGACTGTAATTATATCTATGCGCATTTTTACTTATTATATAAATTAACCATAGCCTTAGCTTGTTCTAGCATTTGTTTTCTCAAAGCTTCAGGCTCAAGGATTTCAATATTACTTCCTCGAGAGAGCAGTTCTATGACAAGATCTTTTGTCGGAACAAGTTGATATTCGAATATCGAGGTATTATTGTTGACTATAGTCTCTTTCTGAGAGTGATGCAATGGCAGAGTGCGTAGGAACTTGCGTTCTGTGTCCATTGCTTTTATTTTGATGGTCTGAGGCAGGTCCTTGTCGCTTGAATATATTCCGAAACTATGAAGGAAATAAGACTCAGCATCGAAGTTCGGATCTATAGTGTAGGTCTCTTCAAGAATCTCTATGTCAGTTATTCTGTCTAGTGAATAAGTCTGAAGATGTCCTTTCTCAATGTTCTTTCCAATGACATACCATCGTTGATGAAACAATTTCGTGCAATAAGGCTCAATCTCAACTCTGTGGGCTTCTTCTTCGACGAAACGTTGATATGAAATAGAAATTCTATTATTCTGTCGTATCGCTTCGATAATCGTACTAAGATATTGAACACCTGAAGGGATATCTTCTAACAGAATTCGGTTATGAAGATCTTTGTTCTGCTGAAGCAATTGGCTGACAGAAAAACTTGAAAGTAGCCATTTCGTGGTTGTGCGATTGTCGTTGTAGTCAATGTAGTATTTGCAACTTCGTTTATCACATTCGATAATTATACCAAAAAGGTCTTGGATTGCCGAACGATAGTTGAAGAATGTTCGCGGAATTATTTCCAAGCCATGACTTAAATCATTTTCTAGCCATAGGTTGTTCAGTTCTTTGAGGGTTAATCCATTTCGCTGTTGCAATATGTTGATAATCCAAAGACATGTGCGCAACCTATGCTGTTCGTCGTGTTGCTTCATATCTACAGGCTAAAGAAAGAGAAATGAACGGCACCATATTTACGCAATTCCTTGAAATGCGGATGAGAAGAAAAATCGTTCTCTTTGCCGTGTTCGAGAATGAAGAGTCCGTCTTCCTTCAAAATATTGCCTTGGAATACAAGGTCTGGAAGAGTAGGTAACTCAGGCAAAGCATATGGAGGATCTGCAAAGATGAAGTCGAATTGAGATGTTGCACCTTTCAGGTAACGGAATACATCGCCTCTTATTAGCTGGTGTTCTCTGCCAATCTTCAATTCTCCTGCAACCTTTTGGATAAATTGCTGCTGAACTCGACCCATCTCGACACTTACAACATGTCCGGCACCTCGACTCAGCAGTTCAAAGCTGATGGATCCAGTGCCTGAAAAGAGATCAAGTGCGGAAATGCCTTCGAAGTCTATTCTGTTCTGAAGAATGTTGAATAGGCTTTCTTTTGCGATGTCAGTAGTCGGACGAGCCTGCAGATTGGAAGGTGCATTGAATCTTCGCCCTCCATATTTACCCGAAATTATACGCATTGCTTAATGAATTTTGAGACAGCACTCTTGAGTTTTGAGACTTCTGTGTCTTTACCTATAATATATAATGTGTCGTTCAGGGCGTCGAACCCTAATTTTGTCCAAGTGTTAAGCACAAGGTAAGCACGATTCTGGGTTACCATGGTCTCGTTGCAGTTTGCTGCTTCCAGACGGTTGTCTTTGAATGCAACAATTGAAAGCATACCTTGTGAAACAGCTGCAGTAATCCAGTTCTTGGAATTGTGGATTTTTGTCAGATCGTCGTTGATGATCTCGATGATTGGATGATGAAAATTAATGTACTGATAGGTGCGAATAAGGAAATGGTACAAGTCACTGTTGATTCCGAAGCTGATTCGCACTTCTCCGTCTTCCGACTTCTCGTGCAGAATCTTTTCTTCTTTGTCCACATTACGTAATGTGAGAAGATACATGCTTTCTGCCGTTGCTTCGTCGTATTCGCTTGGGGAAAGGCTGATGCGAGCTGTTTCTACATAGCACTCAACATCATCTTCGGCAGGATCAATTCCAATATTAAGAATTGCATCCTCAAGACGCACTTCGTAATCTGCACCTGGAGCGATATTGACAAAAGTCGATTCGGAAAGATTGTCGGAACGATTGGTAGAAAAACAAAATCCACCCGGCATCAGCCGGATGGACAGTTTATTATGATTGTTCATCAATTTTCGAATTACTCCCAGTTACCAGCATTGTTGTTAGCCTGTGTAGCGTCACCAACCTGAAGGCCAGGGAACTTATCCATCTGCTTCTTGTCTTCGATCTTGTTGATAGTTTCCTGTTCGTTAAGATCTGAGAGATATGCAGTGTAAGGAATCTTTGCCTCGAAGAGAGCCATTTCATAACCAGAAGCAGTTGTGATGCTACCAAGGTTGAGCTCAATTGTGTCGTTGCTGTATTCAGTAGCACCAGTCTCGAGGTTTACGATTGGAATATACTTAATCTTGTTGATGTCGAAATCTGGACGGCTTGAGATAGCAGAATCGTTCTGGAGAACGTTTACATACATTGTATCACGAGAGAATGTTGCCTTGCTGAGGTTGAACTTTTCAATTTCCTTCTTAAACTTAGTAGGATTGCAGAGATACATCCAAGCCTTCTGCTCGTTAAGACCGTCAGCGAGCTGCTGGTCTGTCAAAGAACCAACCTTGACAACGATAGGCACAACGTCGTTCTTAGCGAAGTTGATGAGTTCGTCCCAAGATGCGCAATAAGTCTGATACTTGTCGCGGTGATTTTCCTGAAGAGTACGAATGTCCTTGAGGTGCTGAATGATTACAGCTTCACGTTTTGCCACTGAATTGTTGTACTGGATTGGCACCTGAACGCTCTCATAACACATATATGTCAAAAGACATGCTGCTGCTACAAGAACAATGTTGACTAGAGATTTCATGATGTTATTATAAATTTATTTGATTTTAATATTTTCTGCTTGCAAATATAAGTATAATTTTCAAAAGTGTTTATCTTTGCACAAAAAAATTAGCAATTAATGGTGATATTTGATGTTTTTGTCGATAAAATAGCAAAAAACTTGACTTTTCAGCCGAATAATTCGCAATGGAATGCCTTGAATTTGCTTTCTCGATTCATTTTGGAACCAACATTGAACGATAGAATCTTCGTTCTTCGAGGCTATGCAGGAACCGGAAAGACCAGTTTGATGGGAGCCTTAGTCAAAACTATGAATGAAATGAAGATGAATACGGTTCTCATGGCACCAACGGGAAGAGCAGCAAAGGTCTTGTCCAATATGGCCGGAAAACCAGCTATGACCATTCATAAATCAATATATCGCCAGCAGAAATTCAATCTCTCATTTGAGGGATTTAATTTGATGGATAATCGCAATAATCACACATTATATATATGTGATGAAGCATCGATGATTTCTACGATTAATGAGTCCTATCATTTCGGTACAGGTAATTTGCTCGATGATTTGATTGAATATGTCTATGCCGGAAATCAGTGCCGTTTGCTTTTGATAGGCGACTCTGCTCAGTTGCCTCCAGTCGGCCAAAAACGCAGTCCTGCGCTTGAAATTGGAAAACTGCAGGAATATGGACTTGAGGTAATGTCGGCAGAACTTACAGAAGTTGCTCGTCAGCAACTTGACTCAGGAATTCTGGCTAATGCAACAATGTTGAGAAATATGCTCAATCAAGGTATGACCGATAGTTTGCCAAAGATTATGCATAGGAATTTTCCTGATGTTAGGAGCATCGACGGATATGAATTTTTGGAAGAGCTATCCAATAGTTACAGCCATAATGGACTTGATGATACGATTATTATTACCCGCAGTAATATACGCGCAAATAAATTTAATCAAGCTGTTAGAAACCAAATACTTTATCGCGAAGAGGAACTGTGCGCTGGAGAACGTCTGCTTGTAGTGAAAAATAACTATTATTGGGGTAGGGAATTCGAGAATTTTCCATTTATTGCGAATGGCGATACAATCACCGTCAAACGTGTCCGATCGGAGATAGAAATGTATGGATTTCGTTTTGCAGAAGTGGAAATTGAATTGCCGGATTATGATGTTGAGACAGAGGTAATAGTTCTGCTCGATACTCTTATGGCTGATGGCCCATCGTTGTCACAAGAAGACCAACAGAGACTTTTTGAGGCAGTAATGATGGATTATCCGGAAATCAGAAACCAACGCGATTTGATAAAAGCTGTCAAAGAAAACAAATATTTCAACGCTTTGCAGGTGAAATATGCTTATGGCGTTACTTGTCATAAATCTCAAGGCGGACAATGGAATGATGTGTATCTTGATCTTGGATATATTAATCCGGATCATTTGGGAATTGACTTTTATCGATGGTTATATACAGCTTTCACTCGAGCAAGGAAAACTCTTTTCTTGGTTAATATGAGTGACGAAATGTCGGAATGAAAAACACCTTTTGTTTCAAAAAGATAAAAAAGTCTCCATTTATTTTGAATAAATGAAGAAAAAAACTATATTTGCGCATCTTTTCAGGAAGAATATTATTTTTAAAAATTTAGATATAAAATGAAGGTATTGAAATTCGGAGGTACTTCGGTAGGCTCTGCTCAGCGTATTAAGAATGTTGCGTCTCTTATTCTTGCAGATGGTCAGCAGAAGATTGTTGTTCTTTCTGCAATGTCCGGAACTACAAACTCACTCCTCGAAATCTCGGGTTATTATCGTCAGCAGAATCCTGTAGGAGCTGCAGATTTGATCAATCGTCTTGAACAAAAGTATTCAGACACTATTCAGGAACTTTATAGCAAGGAAGAATCAAAGACAAAGGCTTACGAAGTTCTTCGTGAGATCTTCGATTATATCCGTTCGTTCGGCAATCGTGCATTTACAATTTTTGAGGAGCGTTGCATCGTTGCACAAGGTGAGCTCATGAGCACAAACCTCATGAATATCTATCTTCAGGAACTTGAAGTAAACGTAGCTTTCCTTCCTGCTCTTGAGTTTATGCGTATTGACAAGAACGCAGAACCAGACTTTAACTATATCGAAGAACATCTTCGCGAGAAGGTAGCTGCTTGCAAGGATGCTTTGATTTATGTTACTCAGGGCTTTATTTGCCGCAATGCTTATGGCGAGATCGATAATCTCCAGCGTGGCGGTAGTGACTATAGCGCAAGTATTATCGGTGCTGCAATGCGTGCTGAGGAAATCCAGATCTGGACAGACATTGATGGTATGCACAATAATGATCCTCGTTTTGTCGAAGGAACTAAGCCTGTTCGTACACTTAACTTCGACGAAGCTGCAGAACTTGCATATTTCGGTGCAAAGATTCTTCACCCAACATGTGTGACACCTGCTCGTATGTACAATATTCCTGTTCGACTTCTCAATACAATGCAGCCGGAAGCTCCTGGTACAATGATCAGCAGCGTTTCCGAGCAGGGTAAGATCAAGGCTGTTGCAGCTAAGGATGGTATCGCAAGCATTCGCATCAAGTCAAGCCGTATGCTTATGGCTTATGGTTTCATGAGCCAGGTATTCGAAATCTTCGATCGTTACAAGACTTCTGTTGACCTCGTAACAACAAGCGAAGTAGGTGTAAGCCTTACAATTGACAACCTCAAACATCTCGATGAGATTGTAACTGAACTTAAGAAATTCGGTACAGTAGAGGTTCACAAAGATATGGTTATCATAGCTGTTGTCGGAGATATGGCGTGGGATAATATCGGTTTCGAAAGCAAGGTTGTAGAAGCTCTCGAGAACGTTCCAGTACGTATGATTTCTTATGGCGGAAGCAACTACAATATCTCTATCTTGGTCAAGGCTGAAGACAAGATCCGTGCACTCAAGGCATTAAGCGCTAAGTTGTTCTAAGACTACTTTTTTATTTATGAAATTTCCTTTAGATAGATTTAAGTCGGTAGAGACACCATTTTACTATTATGACCAGAACCTGCTTCAGGCAACGCTTGATACAATTACAAGCGAGGCTGGTAAGTATGAGGGTTTCAAGGTCCATTACGCAGTAAAAGCTTGTGTTGACCAGACTGTGCTTGGCGTTATTAATGCAAGTGGTATTGGTTGTGACTGTGTGAGTGGAGGTGAGGTAGAACGTTGCCTTATGTCTGGTTTTGCCCCATCAAAGATTGTTTTTGCTGGTGTTGGTAAGGCTGATTGGGAGATAAATCTTGCTCTCGATGCAAATATTGCATGTTTCAACGTGGAGTCTGTTCCAGAACTTGAGGTTATCGACGAATTGGCTCGTGCAAAAGGTAAGGTCGCTAACATAGCTTTGCGTGTTAACCCGAATGTCGATGCACATACTCACAAGTATATCACAACAGGTCTTTCGGAAAACAAATTCGGTATCTCTATGGAGATGCTCGAAGAAGTTGTTGCAAAGGCAAAGACTTTGAAGAATGTCAATTTGATTGGTCTTCATTTCCACATCGGAAGCCAGTTGCTCGAATTCGAACCATTCCAGATGCTCTGTTCTCGTATCAATGAACTTCAGGATAAGTTCGAGGCCCTTGGCGTCAAGTTCAAGACAATCAATGTTGGTGGTGGGCTCGGTGTTGACTATGTTAATCCAGACGAGAATCCAATTCCAGACTTCGCAACATATTTTGCAACTTATAATAAATATCTTAAGCTTCGTCCTGGTCAGGAATTGCATTTCGAACTTGGTCGAGCAGTGGTGGCTCAGTGTGGTTCACTCATCTCTCGAGTACTTTATGTCAAGGATGGTTTGAACAAGAAATTTGTGATACTTGATGCTGGTATGAGTGATCTCATCCGTCCAGCTCTTTATCAGGCACATCACAATATTGAGAATATCACAGCTTCAACAAGTGAGACTGACACTTATGATGTTGTAGGTCCAATTTGCGAGTCAAGCGATTGTTTTGGTACAGACGAAGTTCTTCCAAAGACAAAGCGCGGCGATCTTGTTGCATTGCGTACAGCTGGAGCATACGGACAGATTATGGCCAGCAACTATAATTGCAGAAAAATCCCAGCATCGGTTGTACTTTGATATGATAAGAAGGTTTGCTTTCGTTATACTAATTGCATTATACGCTTGTTCTGTTTTTGGACAGAACGAAGCGTTGTTACGTAGTTGGCGTAAGGCATATCCTTTCCGTAAATTGTCTGAAACAGCATATCAGGAAGCCGAGGCAGATACTGTTCTAAGCAAGAAATGGCCATATGTATATAGCGAGTCGAGATTAAAGACAGATTCATTGTTGGCGGCATTACAGTATATTCCTTTTGATTCGAAATTCTCGGAGAAGTTAAAAGATTACCGTACTCCAATCTTTATTGCAGGATCAATACCTTCAAACCATCAGAGTTTCTTATTGGACAGAGCCAATGACAATTCTCAGGATGCTTGGAACTATGTAAAACCTGCGGATGCGGCATATACAAGACTTTTTGCTGAGCAGAACTTGCGAGATCTTGAAACTTATAACTTCGCAAAGAGGTATCCTTTGAACTACGACTATTCTCGTGGAGCTATGGCGTTGCCATCGGTTCTTGACAGGGAAATGGTTTCTACAGAAGAGAGTCTTGAAGGAAAGAGCCTTGATGTCGATGAATCGACCGTAGTTTTTTCTCCGATAGGTGGAATCAAGTCATCTGTAAAGGCTGATGTTTGGTATATTAAGGGTTCAAGCACTCTTCAGTTGACACAGACTGCTCTTTCTGATAATTGGTATAAAGGTGGAGATAATAATATGACAGCTGCGACTGTTCAAAAACTCGACCTTACCACTTATGACGAAAACAAGAAGACTTCGTTTGATGTTTCGTTGGAATTACGTTTGAGCGCTATGTATACACAGTCGGATACGGTCAATGCTTTGCGTGTCAACGACAATCTGTTTTCAGCGAATATCAAATATCGTTATAGGGCTTGGAATCATTGGTATTATTCTACAGCACTTTATGCCAAGACTCCAGTTTTCGATTATCACGCTGCTAATAGTGCAATTACAAAATCGACTTTCCTTGCTCCACTTGAAGCAAACCTCAGTGCCGGTATGGAATATAAGTATGAGACAAAGGACAAGAAGTTCCAGTATTCGCTTATGTTGGCGCCTGTTGCATATAATATGAAATATGTGGCAACACACCGAGTTGATCCTACATCTTTTGGTATCGAGGAAGGTAAGAATGCACTTCATAAGTTCGGTTCTACTATTCAGCAGACATTTACATGGAAGATGTCGAACAATGTCTCGTGGAATTCCAGACTTTACGGATTTACAAGTTATGACAATATTTTAATAGAGTTTGAGAATACATTTAATTTCAATGTGAGCAGACATTTTACTTGCCAGCTTTATCTCTATCCTCGTTTCGATGATATCCTTGATGAAAAGATTCAGGTTAAAGAGATGCTGTCGTTCGGTTTGAATTATGTCTGGTAGAAACTATTTATAATTTTCGTTATTTAAGGCCAATATGGTAAGAGTAGAAGTTGACCTGAGAAAAGGTCTTCAGGAAATTTGGGGATTGCTCTCTGATCAAGATCAAATGGAAGTGACTCGTAGCGCGAGCTACCAAAGCTTCCGCCGAGGAGAGTTTATTTACAATGTTAACGACGACTCAACATACCTTGTTGTCGTGTTGAGAGGTCGTGTAAAGTTGGAGAAGTTCGGCGTTGGTGGTCGTGTGCAGATTGTGCGCATGTTCCGTCCTTGCGAATTCTTCGGATATAGAAGTTATTTCATTGGTGTGCCTCACACAAGTGTGGCAATTGCAATGGAACAGACACATGTCGCACTTGTTCCGATGGAGACTATCGAGACTTTGTGCTACACTAATCCTCAATTGGCAATGTACTTCGTGCGTGCACTTGCTTTCGACCTCGGACAAAGTGAGGAGCGTCAGGTTAATCTTACACAGAAACATATTCGTGGCCGTATTGCTGACAGCTTGACATTCTTGGCAGATAAGTATGGATATGAAGGTGATGATCACACTCTCAACGTACAGCTTTCCCGCGATGAGCTTGCTTCTCTTTCAAATATGAATACAAGCAATGCCATTCGCACACTCGCAGCTTTTGCAGAAGAGGGAATTGTGGATATCGATGGCCGAAGAATTAAGATTCTTGATAAAAACAAACTCGCAAGGATTAACGAGAATGGTTAAGTATTAGCTACTCTTACAGCTATTTCAAATTACACTGGATCTACATCATAGTAAAATACGATGCGAGAGAATTCCTGATTCTCTTGCATCATTTTTTTCTGAATGGTATTGAGATATTGACGCACAGATGCAGTCGATGCTTCTCGTTCGACTTTGAGCATAATCTGGCGTATATGCATATTCTTTACTCTTGAAACACCAGGAGCTTCCGGACCTAGGATCCTGTCACCAAATGCTTGTCGTAACACAGTTGCATATTGATTCGCGAGAACATCCAGGCGTTCTTCGTACCGTCCCTTTATATATATAATAATGAGTCTTGAAAAAGGAGGATAGAAATATTTCTTTCTGTCGGCAAGCTCCATCTCTGCCATTGCTTCATAATCATGCTTCACAACCTGACGCAATAAAGGATGTTTGATGTCACCGCATTGTATCAGCACGTCACCTTCTTTGCCGGCGCGTCGTCCCGCACGACCAGAAACCTGTTCCATAAGTTGGAAAGCACGTTCGTGAGAACGGAAATCCGGCATATTCATCAGCGAATCAGCGTTAATGATGCCTACAGTATCAACACCACCAAAGTCCAGACCTTTGCTCACCATCTGAGTGCCGATTAGGACATTGTTTTTCTTTTTGTCAAAATCCTCGATTATTCTCTCGTAGCTTGTCTTCGAACCTGTAGAGTCTGTATCCATTCGCAAAGGTTTTGCCAATGGCATTAGTCTTGTAATTGTTTCTTCAATACGTTCTGTGCCGAATCCTACTTGTGTGAATTTTGAGAATCCGCATTCCGGACAATTGCTTGGCCATTCCTGATGATACCCGCAATAGTGACAACGCAGGGCATAGCCTCGTTTGTGATAAGATAAGGACACGTCACAACGAGGACATTTTGGTGTCCATCCACACACATTACATTCAATGTTCGGAGAATATCCACGACGGTTCTGGAATAGGATCACCTGTTTGCCTCCGAGCAGAGTCTGATTGATTGATTTGATTAATGCAGGAGTGAAAGGACCATTCATCGTCTGTTCCTTTCGTGCTTCTCTTAACGATATTAATGAGATGCGTGGCATTGAAACTCCAGCATGTCTTTCAGAGAGCTTGACGTATCCGAAACGTCCTTGCTTTGCCAGATAATAGCTCTCAAGACTTGGTGTAGCGCTACCTAATAGTACTTTCGTACCATGTTTCTGAGCTAGCATGATAGCTGCTTCCCTTCCATGATACCTTGGCGAAGGTTCTTGTTGTTTGTACGATGGTTCGTGCTCCTCATCAACAATGATAAGTCCAAGTTCATTGAAGGGCAAGAAGATTGAACTGCGTACGCCAACAATGAGATCGACGGAATCATTTTTCAGTATCTTGTTCCAGATCTCTACTCTTTCAGTGTTGCTGAGTTTCGAATGGTAAACCAGCATTCGGTTGCCGAAGACTCTCCGCAGGCGCATGCAAAGTTGTGTCGTGAGAGCAATCTCAGGAACCATCATAAGCACTTGCTTGCCTTGTGATATCACTTCCTGCATCAAGTGCATATAGATTTCTGTCTTGCCGCTCGATGTCACACCGTGCAGCAAAGTCACAGACTTGTCATTGAACGAAGCACAAATCTCACGATAGGCAACCTTCTGCATTTCGGTCAAAGCATAAGGTGCTTCTGTCTTGATGTCTTCGTTTTCAATAAATCCGAGACGACTCACAACAACTTCTGTCTGTTTGCAGAGACCTTTCTTTATCAGTTCTTTCAGTATTGCCCAATTGCTTCCAGCTTTCTGTAGCAGTTCGTCTTGGGCAACTGGAACAATAGAAGACTTGCCGGAATCCTGCGGCTCAGTACTGCTGGTCAGATACCCGCTTAGATCCACAAGTTTCATGAAAAGATCCTGCTGCTTTTCTGCCCGTTTCAGTGCGTTGAGCGCAGCGACTATCTCTTGTGATTTCTCTTCGCCTAATGTAAGCTCAATATAAGTCTTTGTTTTAGGCTTGAAGTCTTCTCGTATCACTCCGTCTTTTCCCTCTTCGGGTTTCAGCTCGGCAGGCAAAGCAGCTTTTAGTACATCGCCAATCGGACAGATGTAATAGTCCGAGATCCATTGCCAAAGAGCATATTGTTGCTGACGGATGATTGGAGCACCATCGGGCAAATCGACCACATCCTTTATCTCTACACCTTCTGGCGCGTTATCCGATAAGCCAATGATGATGCCTGTATATTTATGTGTCTTTCCGAATGGCACAATAGCACGCATGCCGATGCTTGCTCTGGCAGACTGTTCTTCTGTCAGAGCATATGTGAATGTCTGTGCGAGAGGCACAGGCAAGATGCATTCGGCGTAGCGTTTCATCAATTATTCTGCTGCAGCAATTACTTCCATTTCGATGAGTCCGCCCTTTGGAATGTCGCGAACAGCAAATGCCGAACGAGCAGGATATGGCTCGCTGAAATACTGAGCATAGACCTCATTGAGAGCTGCAAAATTGCTGATGTCCGAGAGCAAAACAGTTGTCTTTACAACATTCGAGAATGAAAGTCCTGCTTCGTCAAGGATAGCCTTTACATTCTTCATAACCTGTTCTGCCTGTGACTTGAAGTCTGGCTGGAGTTCGCCTGTTGCAGGGTTGATGCCGAGTTGTCCACTTGCAAACAGAAATCCGTTTGCCATAACAGCCTGGCTGTAAGTTCCTACAGCTGCAGGTGCGTTTGTTGTCTTGATAATTTTCATAATATATTCTTTATGTCTAGTAATGAATGTACTTCATGAGTTATTTCCTCTGTCGCCTTGAATGTCTCTGGTTTTCTGTTAAAGAAGATTGTGTCGAGACCTACAGCCTTGGCACCTAAGATGTCTGTGTCGAAATTGTCACCGATCATTATTGTTGTTTCGACCGAAGCGCCCGTTTGGGCAAAAGCATAATCGAAGAATTGTCGTGAAGGCTTGTTGGCTCCTGCTGCATCCGAAAGCACAACAGTGTCGAAATATTGCAGTAGGCTAGAGGCTTTCAGTTTCTTGTATTGCACCTCTTTGAATCCGTTGCTGCACATGTGGATACGATAGCCTTTCGACTTTAAGTAATCCATCAGCTCATGTGCTCCTTCTACAACTCCGGGTTTGACAGAGCAGAGTGCCAGAAAGTGGTCGCTTACTTCGATGCAATATTCTCTAGAAGGATCAAAGTGCACTCCATCAGAGACAAATCCGTTGGCTAAAGGACGACGGAATCGTTCGACCATCAAATAGTCACGCGAGATCTCTCCGTGCGCATATTGTTCCCACAGTTCAACATTTGTTTTCCAGTAGGGCACTGTGAAATCTTCGAGTGTCTTGAAATATCTGCCGAAATTCATGTCTTCGAACAACTCTCCCAAGGCAATGATAGCATTGCCTTTTGTGTCGTAGAGAGTATCGTCGAAATCTAAAAATATATCTTTGTACATCTGTCGTCTTAGTGAAAACTATGAGTTTGTCTTTCTTGTTTTATTAAGTTCCCTCCAATGCATTCGTTCTTGTTCACCCATCTTCTCACAGGCATAGCTCAGCATTGTCGATGGAATTCTGCTTGCATTTCTCTCCAGGAAACAGCTCAGTTCCTGTTTGCCCAGAATGTCGTGCTTGTACATTTCGCGTAGCATCCATCCTGCTGCTTTATGCAAAAGATCCTCTTTTGATCCGAGAAGCACTTCAGCTCGGCGTATCAGTTCGTCGTATTTATCATATCTGATGTGAATCCAGGTTGCGACCATCGAGATGCGCTGTTGCCAAAGCGAGTAATCAGGAGAGATCCATTCTTTGATCAAAGTCATTTCCGGGTGGAGGATCTCATACTCGCCTACAATCTTATAAACAGAAAGATCAACCAAATCCCAGTTGTTGATATGCTTGTGCAAAGATACGTATTTATTGAAGATCTCTGTCATTGTCGCGTCGTCTTTCTGCTTCTTTGCACGCTGAAAATGCTCGACAAGTATCAGCAATCCGCATAGCCTTATCTCATGCCATTTGTTTCTGATCAGATCTGTCGCGTCTTCAATGGTAGTCGATTTCCATGCCTCTTTCACCACCATTCTGGTTTGCGGATTCTTAACACCAAGAAAACTATCGCCTTCTCCATATTGACCTTTGCCGGTCTTGAAGAATCGCATCAGAATCTTTGCATTCTTCTCGTTCGCCAAACTCAGCATTGTCTGTTCTATGTCAAGAGCTCTTTCTGTCATTGTTTTCTTTTTTGTTTTTCAAATAAAAAAGCGAAGACGTCTTTCGATGCAAAGTTAATAAATAATGTGTAAAGTGAACCAATTATATTTAGTTTTTATCGAATAATTTTTGTGTTGAAAACAAGAAGAAAAAAGTTGTACTAAAAAGAACAACCATAGATAATCGATTTTTTTCTTCATTCTCTTGTTTCTAATCCCGAAATGTCGTAATTTTGCATAACGATTCACTTCGGATTTTGTCCCTTAGATTTAAACAACAATCGAACAACATATTATGAATACAACAATCTCGGAACATCATAGTTATATGGCAATGGCCATTGAGGAGGCGCGTGATGGTATTAAACAACAGCATGGCGGTCCATTTGGCGCTGTGATTGTGAAAGATGGTAAGGTGATTGCCCGCGAGCATAACAGAGTTCTGGTCAATCATGACGCTTCGGCTCATGGAGAGATTATGGCAATCCGAAAAGCAGGAGAGACGCTTGGAACGTTCGACCTGTCTGGCTGCACACTCTATACCACAGGAGAACCTTGCCACATGTGTCTATGTGCCATATTGTGGTCCAACATCGACCAGGTTTATTACGGTTGTACGATTGCCGATAACGGCAGAATAGGTTTTCGCGACGACAGGTTCGACACCATTTTCGGCGGACGAGATAAGTTAGGTGACCTGCTCAAGCAGATTGACAGAGATTCCTGTCTGGCTCTCTTCGATGAGTATAACCAGATGCAGCACGAACAATATTAGAAGTCTCAAAGTGGTAGTCATTCTGATAATACAGAGCAATATTTGAGAAGGGTTTGGATGTGTTCTTAGGTTTTCTACATTCCAAATATAATTGAATCAAAAATGAATACAAGCTTTGATTTCTTTACATTAACAATATTTCTTTGCTGTAATCTTCAAGATGGTATGTCTTCTTATAGTGATTTCTTTAGACGTTCATTAAATTGTGAAATATTTAGATGTAGAATGTCTATGGATTTATCTCCACATAAGTATCCTTGTAATTCATTTAGTTATACTTCATCATCAGGAGAAAGTAGAAATGTTCTGACTTACAAAGAAGATCGTTGGGTGTTTTACGAATCTGGGAATATATTGCCATTTGAAAATGGGGAGTATTATAAGAATAAATATATCAAAAAAAGACTCAATGGGAATATTCTTATTGAGTATATATCAAAATTGGGATATAATTTTTTTGATATTGATAAAAATGTAATAAGATGTAATACTTTTGAAAGAACCTCATGGAGATAAAACTGGAAATCGAAAACCTTGACCCAGATGATTTGCAGAATTTGAAAAAGAATATCATCAACGTCCTTAATTTCAATTTATAATGAAAATGAAACAGATTTGTTTAGTATTGTCTTTGTTACTATTTCAGATTCTATTGAGTTGTGGATCTCATAATAATTCAATAGACAAGGCATCAATAAAAGAGATTATTGAATCACGATATAATTCGAGGGTTGATTCAATAGTGCTGTTATCCAAGGAAGACTGCAATCAATCATATTTTGCAGTCCAAATGGTTGATGATTTGAGCGGTAATATGTTCTGGTGGGAATGTGGGTTACAATCAGAAGATAGTTTACAGCTCTATAGCTTTTTTGATTTTGTAGGGGTTGTCATAGAGCAATGTGACAACATCGACAATTCAATCTCTATTATAACGAAAGCGATGATAGACCAAGACTTCCAATGGCAATGCACACCAATCGATAATACATCGTATTGCTCTTATTATTCTATGCATGCTTTAGCTTTGGTTGTCTCCAATAGAAAAATGCAGTTTTTCCATTCAAAGGATCTTGTAAGCCGCGATTATGAAGCAATGCCAAACATGGCCATGAATGGGATAATTGAATCATGGCTAGAGACTACATATGGCTTTTCTCCTTCATACGTATTATTTCGCATGAGAGATTCAGAGTTGGCTACCCCTAGTTTTTTTCTAATTAGGGCAGAGCATGAGGGACAATATGCATATGCATTACTCATGGATTTGGATAAAAAGTATATCTTTTCACTAGAGGATGTATGTGGACAATATTCTAAAGATTCCAAGAATTCTTATACAACAGAATCTTTTACTAAATTGATAGATGTCATATTGTCTTCTTCTATGCCTATTACGCAAAAACATAGATGGATTAAGTCAATCGTTGATTTGGCTAACGAGTACAGGGTCAAGGGGACAGGTCCCTGACCCACTTGACAAAACTATGACAAAAGCAGCGATTCTCGACAGGGTCAGGTACCTGTCCCTGTGACCCGGTGAATATATCCCAGAATTGCAAAATATTCTTCAAACTATTTTCATCTATTGCGTCTTAATCTCTGGGCAAATTGACAAATCTTCATTAGTTGTGTAATATTATCCAAATTTACTTGCCAAAGACAAAATAAAAAGCTATATTTGTGGCAAGAAAGAAATAATAGATCTTAGATTAATATACCGTCATGTACAAATTATTATTACTTCTAATAATTGGTGTATCTTTCAAAGGAAGAAGTCTATTCTATGATCTAGATCAGAACCATTTACCTGGCTTCAAAAACAAAGTAATAAAGGGCAATTGTCTTTATATGAGCAAACCTGGCTCGAAAGAATAGACAATAATAAAGATTGCAGTACGGCAATACGAGAGAATGCTCAACTTTTTGCTTTGCCAAAAAGAATGGGACTTATATTAGGATCGAAGGAACATGTTCAAAATGTTGTCAAAAAGAGATGAAAAGGTTTTTATACATTTTGATTATAGCTCTTGTTTTTGACCTGTTGTATTCAAATAGTGACTATTATATTTCAAGCTATTTGTGGAAACACGTTAATAATAAGGGTACTTTATGTGGCGACAATATAGTATTTGATGATTCTTTATACATAAGAAATAATACACAAATGCTATATTATGGGAAAGGTTATAATGGCGAAGTAGTTGGTCGTTATTTGTTATGCTTTAATTTTTTTGTTGAATCTAGATTATGGGTTTATTCTGATGCCGATGGTAATATAGGCGTATATCGTAATGCAATTCCGAGGCAAAATGCCTCTTTCACCAATAAATAATGGACGAGAGCTATGAAAATACATCTGAACGAATGGGTGCAGGAGCTGCTTTTTGTAGGTACTCTTGCTTTATTTAGTTTTCTTTTCTTTCCGGTCGAAGGCCTTATATGTTGGCCAATCACAATCTTATATCTATATTTTGTATATAAAATTGTAAAATTACTCGTAAAGTCCCTTGTCTTATTCTATTCGAAAAGAGAATTCTTTGCAATGATACTATTACTGCTAGTGAATATAGCCTGTGTTATAGTATGTTATTTATTTCCTCTCACTATACTTGGAACACCATACCAGTATATTAATCGAGAAGAATCGATAGAAAAAGGACTATTCCTGGGAGATTATTATTTAGTTGATTCTCCACTACCAGCTAGTATATTTGAAAATCATTACTCTGCATGGGTTCAATATTCTTGTTTCTATGCAAATTATTCTGAAAAATTGAGAGATAACTTAGTTATAAATAAAGAGTTTTATGATATGTGTATGTATTTCACTGACTTACGTGATTTGATTCCATATGGATATTGTCAACAATGGAAATTAAGACGTTCCAATGACCGGCAATACAATAACTATTATCACTTTAGTTGTGAAAAAGTCGTTCAAGATAGTATTTGGTTACCAATATATGATATGAATGATAGTTGTATTGGTAAATTGGTCTTTGT